>DATELZ010000022.1:0-11320 GCA_035276045.1 Pyrinomonadaceae bacterium
CAACGCCGAGTAGACTTCGCGAATGTAAGCGTCAGCCTGATCGGTGAGTGCGGTCTCGATCAAACGACCGAGTTGCATGCGGGCAAAGTAAGTCGAACCGCTGGTCCGCGAAGTAATCTGTTCTTTCAGGTGGCGGATCTCGTCGTCTGTCTCTTCCAGCTCGGAGGTGACCTTGTCGCGGTCCCAGTTCACTTTGAGACCAAACTCCACCTTGCCTTCCATCTTCGCGAGCACGTCGCGAAGCGCGTCGTAAGTGCCGCGAATCAATTCGACGATGTCGTCTTCGGTGCGAAACAGCGCCCCGAACGCCATCGGCAAGACCGTGAACTCGCGCATGACCGTCTCGTTGACCTGCTCGTGCGCGAAGACGTTCTCGCGAGTCGGGTCGTAGACGACGAGCGGCGTGTTCGAGACGACCGCGGCCATGCCTTTGTGTCTGACTGTGTAAACCTCGTCGCCGCGCCCGCCGATACCCATCGGGCCGAACGAGCGTGGTTCGGAAGTTTCGATAATGCAATAGACGTACTTGCCTTCCGGCACTGGTTCCATAGCAGGTTGTTCCACTTCACGACTCATTTTGTTTTCTGGTCGGCTGGGGTCGCCGGAAAGACGGGATTGAATTTCGCTTGTGATGATAATCAGTTTGTGCAGCTCTATACAAGCTGTTCATGTCTTTCGAGCGGATCTTGGACGGAATTCAAACACTCGCTACTGCAAACTATCAAATTCGACTTGTTGTAATGCACGCATCTTTCGCCGATAACGGTTTTAGGCACGACATCATGCGGCATGGACGTTGCTCCCTTTTTGTACAAGAACCAAGAAGGAGATTCGATCATGCTTTGGACGATTTTAGTAATTCTACTGGTCTTGTGGCTCATTGGCTTGCTATCGCATGTCGGCGGCGGCCTGATCCACTTGTTGCTCGTAGTTGCCGTGATTGTGCTGGTAATCAATCTGGTTACCGGGCGCAGAGCTGTTTAGAAACACCCGCATTTCGGTTCTCTGTCTGAACCTCTGTGGGCTTTGCATCTGGCGGTGACGTTGATTGGACTGGAAGCAAAGTTCACAGAGGCGACAGAGTTAAGCACCTCTCTTCATTCAAGATCTGTGTTGGCCGGGCCCTGGTAAACGCGGCCTTCGGCAGCAAATCTCGATCCGTGACACGGACAATCCCAGGTCTTTTCACACGCATTCCAGGCGACGACGCAGCCCATGTGCGGACAGACGGCCGAACGCTTGTGAATCGATCCGGCATCGTCACGATAGACTGCGATCTTCGATAGTCCTTCACGCATGATCGCGCCATCACCCGGCTTCAATTCGTCTTCTGATTTGATATCGCCCGCAGTGACGTAGTCGGCAAACTGTCCGGCGACGTTAATGTTCTCGCCTGCATACTCTGCCGCCGCGCGCAGCGTCACGCGTGACGGGCTGTACAGATCTTCCCAGCGATTCTTGCGTCCCTGGATCAGATCCGTCAGCAGAATACCGGCGATGGTTCCATGCGTTATGCCCTGGCCTGAATCGCCTGTCGCGATGAAGACGTTGTCGGAGTCGAGCGGATTGCGTCCGATGAACGCGAGATAATCAGCCGGCTCCAGCACCTGCCCGGACCAGCGAAATTCGATCTCGCCGATTTGCGGGAATCGTTCTCGCGTCCACTGCTGGAGACGAGCATATTGATCGAAGCAATCAGGCTGTTGTCCGGTCTTGTGATCTTCGCCGCCGACGATCAGGATGTCGCGATCGCCTTCGCTTTGTAAGCGGATGTAGTGATAAGGATCGATCGTGTCCCAGTACAGCGCGCGTGTGACCGATCCTTTCGGAATCGCAGCGCCGATAACGTAGGTCACATACGGCGCCTGCTTCGTATGAATCGCGACGCGATCGTTCACCGGAGTGTTCGTCGCGACGACGATGACGTCGCAGGTTACAACCGGGCCATGACTTGTTTCGACGCGCGCGTTGGTTCCACCTTCTATCGTGGCGGCGTGAGTTTGGCCGCACAACTTGCCGCCGTCTCGCTTGATCGCACGTATTAATCCGTTGAGATAATTAAGCGGATGAAACTGCGCCTGCCGTGGAAAACGCAACGCCGGTCCGGTGTCAAATGAATCGATCGGCGCGCGCGCGACTTTCTCGACGCCGGTAAGTCCTGCTCGATGACACGCAGTCAGTTCTTCGTCCAGTACCTCTTCCGTGTCCGGAGGCGCGGCGAAGAGAAATCCGTCGACGCGTTCGAAGTCGCATTCGATGTTTTCGTTCCTGACGATCTCCTCGACTTTGTCGATCGCTGCTGTATGACTGGCTGCGGTCAGACGCGAGCCTTCCAGGCCGTGCAGTTTCTCAACATCCAAATAGCGATCGTCAAAAGCGTTAGTCAGGTGCGCAGTTGTGCGTCCGGTCATGCCGCCGCCGATCTGTCCGTCGTCCAGCACAACTACGGATCGGCCTTCACGCGCGAGCAGATACGCGGTTGTTATCCCGGCGATGCCCGCGCCGATGATGCACACATCGGTGCGGATGTTGTCTTTGAGCTGGGTCTGCGACGGCGTGTCGGCCGTCGCCATCCAGATAGAATTTGTGGCTTGCGAATCGTCTCTCATTGCTGGCTACTTTGATGGGGCAGCCGGAGCTTGTATGTTGACGTCGATCTCTTTCTTGCCACCAAACCATCGGCCGCCAAACACAAACAGTGCAGCGACCACGATGATCACGAAGATCACCAGGACCGCCACCACTCCGGTGCTTCCACTTCCATTGTCTGCCATGTCTTTTCCTCCAATTGATTTGATAAGGCGGAACTGCCGCGTTACGCGGCGGTAGTTTCGCCTCCAAGCAAAGTCAAAACTTCTCCGGTCACGTAACTCGAGTCGATCTCCGAAGCGAAATAGACAAACGCCGGTGCAATCTCTTCCGGTTGCGCGGGCCGTTTCATCGGCGTATCAGCGCCAAACTCAGCCACGTCTTTCGCTTCCTTGTCCGCCGGATTCAACGGCGTCCAGACCGGACCAGGCGCGACGCAGTTCACGCGAATACCACGCTCGACGAGGTTCTGCGCCAGCGATTTCGTAAACGCGTGAATCGCGCCTTTGGTCGACGAGTAGTCGAGCAGCTCTTTGCTGCCTTCGAGACCAGTGATCGATCCTGTGTTGACGATCGCGCTGCCTTCACTCAAATGCGGCAACGCGGCTTTCGTCATGTAGAAGTAATCGTAAATGTTGGTCTTGAACGTTCGGTCCCACTGTTCTTCGCTGACCTCTTCAAGACTTTCCTGATGTTGTTGAAACGCGGCGTTGTTGACGAGGATGTCGAGCTTGCCAAACTCGTCGACCGTCTTCTTGACCAGCTTCTTGCAAACTTTCGGATCGGTTACGTCACCACTCATCGCAACCGCACGTTGTCCTTCGGCTTCCACGGCGCGCTTCGTCTCATCGGCGTCGCGCTTCTCTTCTTTCAGAAAAGTGAAAGCGACGTCGGCGCCCTCGCGCGCGAACAGAACGGCGACAGCGCGGCCGATACCGGAATCACCACCGGTGATCAAAGCCACTTTCTGTTCGAGCTTGCCGGATCCTTTGTAATGCGGAGCTTCGTAGCGCGGCCGGGGCTTGAGTTTCGCTTCGATGCCGGGCTTGGGCTGGTGTTGCGCCGGCATCGGCGACTTCGGCTGTTTGAGTTTTCCGTTTACTTTTGCCATCGCCTCATCGTTTCTTGCTGCCGCCCTTCTTGCCACCCTTCCGTGATGCGCTGTGGTTCTCTTTCTTGCCGCGACCGCTGCCGCTCTTCTTTCCGCCACCCGATTCCTTATTCACCGTGGCCCAGGCGCGGCTTTTGGCTTCCTTCTTGGACACCCCGCGATCTTCGTATCCTTCTTCGATGTGTTCAGCTTTGCGTTTCTGCTTGTCCGTGTATGCGGACTTGTCTCCCCTTGGCATTGTTCTTCCCTCCTTGAAATTGGACCCACGACATCGTTTAGCAAATTGCGTCCCACATTTCCGTGAAACGACTCCACACGGATCCAAACGCAATCCTAACTAGCAATTAGCGAGCAATTAAGGTTGGCATCTCACTTGCGCTTCACATGAACGAGGTGAATTAAAGCGCTGCGGGTGCTTCGGAACTAAACAACCGCAGAGGCTTGCTGTACAGGAAACCTACACATAAGGAGATTCGACAATGGCTAAAAACGCGACAAAGAGTCATCGTGAATTGATTGATACCGGCAGCGACAAACGCTACGTCAGACGCGACGAGCAGGGACGATTCGACGAGGTTGCCGACGTAGGTCGTTCGCTCGCGCGCGATCGTCAGCAGGAAGCGAAAACCAAGGTGCCGCCGGGCCAGGGTGACCGCGGTGATCAAAAGAAACGTTAAGCGGAATCATTCGCAAGGATTGTTAGAAGCGGCGGGAGGTTCGCCTTTCGTCGCTGACTTTCCTCAACCGTTGAAAGTAGTCGTTGAGCATTCGCGCATGACATATCAAACACATCTGCTCTTCGCTAGCTGCGGCGTTGGATCTAATCAACGCGCCACACCACGAACACACAACTTCATAATCGGCGCGCGCCTCGCGCACCGGGCGCTTTTTGCTCGACAGGACTTTCCTGATCATTTCTCGACTGACCTCCGACTGTCTCATGCGTAAACAAATCCCGTTCCGAGTTTTTAAGAGGAGAACCTGACGCGCATGACAAAGCTCGAACGTCTGCAAAATATCGGTATACGCCGGCTCGGCACGCCGAAACGCGGCTTTCGCTACCAATCACAGAATGGCCGTCTGACAAAAACGGATCTCGAACGAATCGAGAAACTGAAGATTCCGCCCGCCTGGGTCGACGTGGCTATCAATCCGAAGGCGTTGGGAAAAGTACAGGCAGTCGGTCGCGATGCGGCGGGACGATGGCAGTATCTCTATCACGGGAGTCACACGCGCGCGCAGGAGTTGCGGAAGTTCAAACGCTTGATCAAGTTCGCGCAGGCGTTGCCGAAGATGCGCGTGACTATTCGCCGTCATTTACGACAACCGGGGCTCGGACGCGAAAGAGTATTGGCGGCGGTGTTGCGCATTCTTTCGACGTGCTACATGCGTCCCGGCAGTGAGGTGTACGCAAGCGAGAACGGCAGTTATGGCATTGCGACTCTGCGCCGAAAACACGTCACGGTTAAAGGCGATGTGATCGAGTTTGATTTTCCGGGTAAGTCAGGCGTGCGCCAGCGACGACAACTGCACGACCGGCAAGTGGCTCACCTGATTCGCAAGACGTTGAAGGTGCCGGGATACAACGTGTTCAAGTTTGAGAATGGCGATGGCAAACCGGTGCCGGTGACGCGGCGGCACATCAACGAGTACATCAAGGAAATTATGGGCGGGAGTTTCAGTGCGAAAGATTTTCGCACGTGGGCGGGAACGTTGGTTTGCGCGTGTGCGCTCGCGCGTGATGGCGGTGAACTCCCGGAGAGCGCGACGGGGATCAAGAAAAAGATCGTCGCCGCGATCAAAGAGACTTCTGAAATACTCGGCAACACGCCCGCCGTATGTCGCGGATCTTACGTCTGCCCTGAGATTCTTAACGCGTTTGAAAAAGGCCGCGTGATCAATAGTTGCGCCAGTATCGACCACCTGATCGCGTATCGCGGCAGTGGACTGCACAAAGCCGAGCGCGCGTTGATTCGGTTTCTGAACCGCTGATAGTCGCGGATAGCCGCGGATTTGGCATCAATTTTGCGCCTGTTAAGTGACGAATAGATTTCTGTTCGGATATCGAGCAAATGGAGGGTTTAAATGGAAGGTCCATTAAGAGGAATTCTCGCCGGCGCCGCGGCGTGGAAGTTTGGCGGCGGATGTATCTCGACCATTCTGATCTTTATCATCGTCTTCTGGGCACTCGGCTACGTGAATTGTTGATAGTGAAGTTTCGATCTTTCTTCACCAGCTAACGACGAGTTCTTCAGCTTCCTGCCATACAGGAAGGTTCTGACGAATCGCACAACGATGAAGGTGATGCGGCTCCGACAACAACATGCCGGCGCCCATCACCACCGTCGTAATTGGATTGTCAGGCATGGTGGCGCGCAGCTTCAGTTCGGTTTGTAGACGTTCCTTGATTCCCTTCAACAGCGATCCACCGCCGGTGAGAATCAATCCGGAGTAGTAAATATCGGCGACCGCTTCCGGTTGCGCTTCTTCGATCACACGTCGAATACCGGTGACGATGTCCGCAAGGATCGGCTCCAACGCTTCACGCACTTCTTCGGCGGTGACGTCGACAGCGCACGCCGAGCCATCGCTCAACTGTTTGCCGACAACCTGGAGTGTGCGTTCACTTGTTCCGAGCTGGTCGTCGCTTACCGCGCCCAGTTCTTTCTTGAGCGCTTCCGCGGTGTACTCGCCGATCTGCAAACAATAATTCGAGCGCACGTAATCGCGGATGTTGTTATCCATCGCGTTTCCCGCCGCCGTCAGACTCACCGACGAAACCACGCCGCCTGATGCGACGATGGCGATGTTCGTCGTACCGCCGCCAATGTCGACAACCAGGTGCGCGCGCTCGTCGTTGAGATCGATACCCGCGCCGAGTCCGGCTACGAGTCCCTCGTCGACGAGATCGACACGGCTGCCGCCAGCATCGCGGGAAGCATCGCGAACCGAACGTTGTTCGACCGCAGTTGCCGATCCAGGTATTCCGACGACGAAGTGTCCACGCCGGTAGCCATCGCTGATACTGCCGATAAACGAGCGCAACATCTTCTGCGTGACTTCGAAGTTATAGATAGTGCCCCAGCGAATAGGGCGATGGACTTCGATGCCACGCGGTTCGCGGCCCAGGAGCCGGGCCGCTTTGTGCCCCACTGAAACGACCTCGCCACTATAGCGATCGATCGCCACAACCGATGGCTGATTCACCAGAATGCCTCGGCCGGGATGGTAAATGAGTGTGTTGACTGTACCCAGATCTATTGCGAGTTCGTTCCTGAAGAACTTCTCGATGAACTTCATGGCCACCGGCTCCTCCTCCAAAATGGCAGGGTCCCAAGGAAGCGAGTAAATGGCTTCCATGCGGCAAGTCGTATGCCTCTGACGAAACAGTGGATGAACTGGGGGATGTCCTTTGAATCTAGCAAAGGATGATTACAGGGAGGTTTCCAGGGCCGTACGACTACATTGCGGAAGAAGAGTGAATCGTACTACTTCAACGCATTCAAGATGACATGGTGAAGATGATCCAAGCCGCCGAGAACGTCCTTTCCGAGGTCTATTCGTATGACACGACGGCCACGAGAGGAGAGCGCGCGGAAGTCGCCGAGCGCCTGAGCCTGTTTCAGAATGCTGAAAGTGTACGGCTCGCCGGGAACTGGAAAATCGCTCTTGTCTTCGTCTGAGATCTGGAAGAAAACTCCCGTATTTGGACCACCTTTGTGAAGCTGTCCGGTGGAGTGAAGAAAGCGCGGACCGTAACCAGCAGTCGTCGCGCACTTCGTGCGATCGCGCACGATCGTTCTTAGATCTTGAAATTTGCGATCGATCTCCCGCGACTCTTCGACGTAGTTTAGAAACGCAACGTAGTCGCCGGGTTTGATCGTCTTCAGGTGCGCGCGCACCGCATCGTCATCGGCGACGGGTTTTTGTTCCTTCGGTAACTCGCCGCTCTTCGCAAACTCACTCAACAGTTCGCGCGTCGCATCTTTCGCTTCCTGCACGTTTGGTTGATCGAATGGATTGATGCCAAGCCGCCAACCGGCACACGCGGTTGCAAATTCCCACGCGAAGAATTCGGCGCCGAGATCGTAAACATTTTCGAGCTTGCGATAGATGACGGGATGGCCCGCATTCGCTAAGAGTTCCAGGTGAGTCTTATGTTCATCGCTGGTTTCGCCGATCGAGATCGAAACGAACACACGATCGTCGCCATAGACGGACGCATCGCCGAGCGGTTCGTCGTTGACGGGAAGTATTCCCTTGTCTTCCTTGCCGGTGCTTTCGGCGATCAGTTGCTCGATCCACAAGCCGAGCGTCGCGATCTTTGGATCGAGCACAAGCGTGAGTTTGTCGCGTCCGGCATTCGCGCATTCGCCGAGGATCGTTCCGAGTTTCAACTCCTCGTCTGAATTTACACGCGCCACACGTTCGAGCAATTCGCGAATATCAATTCCCATCAACGCCGCGGGCAGCATTCCGAAATACGAAAGCGCCGAATAACGTCCGCCGATGTCGGCTTGATTCAGAAACGTCTTTTGAAATCCAAGCTCCGCGGCGGTCGTGACGAGCGGCGAACCGGGATCGGTGATGGCGACAAAGTTCTCGCCGGGGTTCTCGCCGGGATTCTCACGTCGTTCTGCAACCTCGTCGTACCAGAATTTTTGAAAGACGTTCGGCTCGGTCGTGCTGCCCGACTTCGAAGCAATCACAAAAAGACAACGTTCGACGTCAACGCGATCTCGAAAACCAGCGATTGTGTCCGGGTCGGTGGAATCGAGCACGAGCAACTCCGGATAACCGGGTTGACGACCAAACGTTCGCGCCAGCACTTCGGGACACAACGACGAGCCGCCCATGCCGCACACCATCACATGTTGAAACCCGCGCGAGCGAATCGAGCCGGCAAACTCTTTTAACTCGTCGACGACGCCGATCATCTCGTCCGCAACCGTCAACCAGCCGAGCGAGTTGCTAATCAATTTCTGCGCTGCTTCGTCAGACTTCCAGAGTGACGCATCCTTGTCACGAATGCGTTTGGCGACTCCAGCTTCCTGCTCCTCGCGAATGGCGGCGTGCAATCGATCCGACAGTGGACCGAGGTGATATTCCCTATGCTCCATAACGGCCAACCTTAGCTTTTAGTGTAAGAGTAAGCAGTGTAACATTCTCTGCGATCCTCTGCGTTCTCTCCGTTAACTATGCCGCGTGGACAGTAACCGCAGAGAACGCAGAGGATCGCAGAGAGCTGCCGAGAACGATGTCAACCCAAACGAAACAGGCTTTAATCGTCGTCGACGTGCAAAACGATTTCTGTCCGGGCGGCAGTCTCGCGGTGGCCCATGGGGACGACGTCGTCCAGCCGTTGAACGAGCTGATCGACGAGTTTCTCGAGCGCGGCGACCCGGTTTACAAGAGCCGCGACTGGCATCCGCCGACGACTAAACACTTTCAAATCTACGGCGGCGCCTGGCCCATTCACTGCGTACAGAACACGCATGGCGCGGAGTTTCACCCGCAGTTGAAAGACGATCCGCGCATCCACATCATCTCCAAAGGACTCGGCGACACCGATTGTTATTCAGCGTTCGACGAAACCGATCTCGACGCGCAGCTTCGCGGCGACGGCGTCGAAGAGATTGTCGTCGGCGGTCTCACCACCGACTACTGCGTGAAAGAAACCGTGCTCGCGGGACTCAAACACGGATTTAGAGTGAAAGCGCTGAAGAATGCGATTCGCGCAGTGGATCTAAAGCCTGGCGACGGCGACCGCGCTATTGAAGAAATGAAGTCAGCAGGCGCCGAAATCGTCAACGGCGATAACTGATGGCGACTCTCAACATCGATCGATACCACGCCGCCATGGGCGACGCGTCGTTCAAGGACGTTGCCCGCCTGCACGACGGACGCCTCAGCGACGCCGAAGCCACCTTCTATGTCACTCAAAGAAAACTTCCCTTCGCTCCGTGCCTGGGCCACGAACGGCTGATCCGGTCGCTCGTCGACAGCCAGATCGATCGTCCGCGGCTGCGCTTCCTCGAACAGGATCGCGGCGGCCTGCACAACTTCGCCCAGGCAATCGAAGACATCCAGTTTGTCGGCGCGATCAGGGCGGTGCGGCCCGGAACGATCGTCTTCGCGCAGGAACCGTTTGCCGACATCCGCGGCGCTTTCGGCCTGACGCAGGCGCAGGAGATCAAGTTTGAGCATGCGTTCGATCTGCCGATGACCACCGCCAGCACGGCGATGCAGTTTCGCATGGCCGCCGGCGACGATCGCTGGCTCTCCGATTTTTCGCTGCGGCGCAACGGCGACATCGAACGCGCGGTCGACATAGCGGTCTACGCGTTCATCGGCGGCTTCAACGACACTTCAAACATGGAAGCCGCGCATCGACTCGATCTTCCCGCCGTCGGCACCGAAGCGCATTACTGGCAACAGGCGTACGTCGAGTTTATGTACGAACCAGAGATCGAGCCGCGGACGGGCAAGCCGAAACACTTCGAACAGGTCGCCTTCGAACGCTGGCTCGACGCGAACCCAAACGGAACGACGCTGCTGCTCGACACGATCGACGTTTACATGGGCGCGGTACACGCGGCCATGGCCGCGACTTCAAGCGACTCGCGTCGTCGAGCATTCAAAGGCTTTCGCGTCGATTCGGGTGATCTGGCAGAGCTTGGCGAGTGGTGTTTGCGGTTCTTCGAAGCGAATGGACTGCCGGGTCTGCGTCCGAACCTGACCGGAGATCTCGACGTGGAAAAGGTGAGACGAATCGTCGCCGAGTTTCCGGAAGTCGCCGGGTTTGGAATCGGAACGAAGTTGTCGAGTGAAGTGCCGGCGGTCGCAGGCGTGATCTTCAAGCAGTGCCTGATGAAAGATCTTCCGACGTTGAAGGCGTCAAACTCGCAGGACAAGATCACGTTGCCGGGCAAGTTGCAGTTGTTCCGTGGCAGCGACGCGCGCGGGAACTATGTTGCCGACGTGATCGGGTTGGACGGTGAAGAGATCTCGATACCGGGCACGGTCACGGTTGAACGACTGCTGGTCCCGTTCTGGGAGAACGGCCAGCACTCGGCGATTCCGTCAATTGAGAAACAGAAAGTGTTTGTCGAAGAACAGCGGAAGCGTTTCCCGGACGTCGACAACTATCCGATGCATTTAAGCAAGAAGCTACAGGAGCTTAGAGACGATCTGGTAACGCGGATGAAGATCGATGATTCAGGCTGGCAGAAAGTGTTGGTCCGGCCTTAACCACAAGAGGCACAAAATATGTGCCTTTTGTGTTCTTCATTTTGTGCCTCTTTGTGGCTCTAATCGCCGGAAGTAGTCGTACGCTCTGCCGGAACTTCTTCGGGCGCCGGCTTGCGACGGCGGGCGGCTTTGAACTTCTCCACAATCCCGGTTGAAATCGTTCCCACGCTCTCCGCCAAGCGCCGCCAGCGCGACGTGGCTTTCAGATCGTCGAGCAGTGAATAGACCACCGGCGTCGCGATCAAGGTGAGCAACAGCGACAACGTTTGACCGCCAATAACGACGATGGCGATCGAGCGTCGCTCTTCAGCGCCTGGACCAGTGCCCAACGCCAACGGCAACATGCCCGCGACGAGCGCGAGGGTCGTC
>DATELZ010000023.1:0-26354 GCA_035276045.1 Pyrinomonadaceae bacterium
GATCCAGAGGTTCATCGTATCGAGCGCAACGAGTTCGGCATTCGGCATCTGCTCGCGCACGCCGCGTTGAAGATCCGGTTGAATGTTGCCCAGAAACAACAGCCGGGAACGTTTCGACTCTTCCGACACTTTCGGCTGAAAATCGGCGAAGACGTTCAAGTCGGTGAAGAGCGTGTGCGCGACGTTGAGATCGAAATCGTAACGGCCGCCCCAGCGAAACGTCTTGCCATCTTCGATTCGCTCGAGATCGCGCGTGTCGATGCCGCGACTGTCAAAGACCTCTTGATCCTCGAAATCACCGCCGACCACGCCGACGATGCCGACCCTGGTAAAGAAACTGGCCGAGATTGAGAAGTGCGACGCCGAACCGCCCAGCATCTTCTCGTTTTTTCCGAAGGGGGTTTCTACAACGTCATAGGCGACAGAGCCGACAACTAAAAGGGACATGGTTGGTTAAGTGGACTTGGGTCTTGGGTTTTTGGTTTTGAACTTTGTGCTTTGATCTTTGTTCTTAGTTCTTGTTCGCAGCTCTGCAGTTTAATTTAACTCGTGCGTTGACCTAGCGAACAAAGTTCAAAGTACAAAGCACAAAGCTCAACGTTACTTATCAAGCGCTGCCAACTCCTCCTGCGCCTGCTTTGTATACGAGCCGTTCGGATAATCCGCGATCAGCTTGTTCAGATACTGACGGCCCATGTCGCGAAATTGCTCGGGCGTCAGCGTGCGTTTCTCGCCGCCGTCGAAAGTGACATACAGATGCGGCGCCTGTTTGCCTTTGCTCTGCGACAGCCAAATGCTGCTCTGCCCGGCCATCAACAGCACCTCTTCAATCTTGGTGAAGTTTGGATTGCCGGCGATGATCTCCTCGCAACGTTTCAAGGCCGCGACGTAAGCCTTCTTCAACTTGAAATAGTTTTTAGCGACTTCGAGGTTGTGCTGCGAGTCGCGTTCGAGATCGGGATCGCGCATCGCCCCCTGGTCCGGGCCATTGCGAACGCCCTGCGCGTGGATCGAAGGCACGGCGACAAAAATCAACGCCAACAGCAAAAGAAGTCTCAATTTCATAACTCACCTCAGCGAAACATGGATTATTGCTGATACTTTTTGATGATCGCTTCCAGTTTCTTTGTTGTCGCCTCGGGCCAAAGATTTGGGGCCGTAAAGATCGCGTGTTTCAACGCCGACCCGCACTTACAGTTTCGTTCGCTCGTCTTCAGCCGTTTCAATGTCTCGCGCAGGATGATCTGCGCGTTGCGAACATTTTTGTTCAAATACTCGACCACGGTTTCGATGCTCACCGCCTCGTGATCCGGATGCCAGCAATCGTAATCGGTCACGAGCGCGAGCGTCGCGTAACAGATCTCAGCTTCGCGCGCGAGCTTTGCTTCCTGCAGGTTCGTCATGCCGATGATGTCCATGCCCCACGAGCGATAGACATTCGATTCGGCGACAGTCGAGAACGCCGGGCCTTCCATGCAGAGATACGTGCCGCCACGATGCACGTTCACGTCAACCTCGCCGCACCCTTCTTCGATGACGTCGCCGAGTGATTTACATACCGGATGCGCAAAAGAGATGTGGGCCACAATGCCCTCGCCGAAGAAGGTCGACTCTCTGACTCGCCCGCGCGTTCGATCGAAAAACTGATCGGGAATCACCATGTCGAGCGGCGCGTACTGCTCCTGCAACGATCCCACTGCCGAGGCCGAAAGAATTCGTTCGACGCCTAGCAACTTCATCGCATAGATGTTTGCGCGAAACGGCACTTCGCTCGGCGTGAAACGATGGCCGCGCCCATGACGAGGCAAAAACGCGACTCGCTGATCTTCAAGCGTGCCGATGATGAAAGCGTCAGACGGATCTCCAAAAGGCGTGTCGACTTTAACTTCCTCGACGCCGGTCAGCTCGGGCATTTGATACAGCCCGCTGCCGCCAATGATCCCCACTTGCACTCGCGGAAGACTGCTCATTACGCTTTCGTTTCCTCCTCGTGATAAGCCACAGGAGTGAAACCTTTCTCTCCTTCAACTAATCGACAAACCGGCTCATCGGCGTCGTGATAGAACAAGCAAAGCCATCCTTCTTTGGCAGCCTGCGGAATGAGCCGCTTCTTGGCTTCGAGAGTCTCGACCGGATAAAGATCGTAACCCATGATCCACGGGAAGCTGACGTGCGCCCGCATCGGCACGAGGTCCGCAAAACCAAAGATCGTTTTTCCGCCGCGGTCCAATTGCCAGCACTGCATCGAGCGATTGTGCCCGGCAATGGTCTGCATTCTCAGGCCAGGCGCGACTTCATAGTCCGCTGGTCTTCCTTCGAGTTGTCCCGAATCGATTAGCGGTCGCCAGTTTTCGACGAGGTAACTGGCGCGATCGCGTTCGGTCGGCTGTTCGGCATGGTCCAACTCGGCCTGAGCCACAAAATAACGCGCGTTCGGAAACGACGCCACGGCCTTCCCGGCATCGTCGAGCTTCGTATTTCCGCCCGCATGATCGAAATGCAGATGCGTGTTCACGACGATCGTGATCTCAGCGGCAGACACGCCTGTCTGTGCTTTGATCGTTTCTGCCAGCGGCCGCACGCGATCGATCGCATAGCGCGACGCGTGCTTCGCCGGCCACTTATCGCCGATTCCGGTTTCGATCAGGATCTTCTCGGCGCCTGTGTCGACTAAGACGCAGTTCATGTTCATGCGAATCCGGTTCTCGTCGTCAGGCGGGCACACTCGCGACCACAGTTGACGAGGAACAACGCCGAACATTGCTCCTCCGTCGAGGCGAAATTCAGCATCCTGAATCACCTCGACGGAGTAATCACCTATTTGCATGAGCCGAACTCAGTAACCCCGAAACAACGCCCTTTAGTGCGGATTCGCAGGCGACGACTGGGGTTGCGGCGCCGGCGCTTCCTGCACCGGTGGCTGCGTCAATCCCGGCGGCAGGCCCTGATTTGGCTGCTGCTCGGGCGGCTTCACCTGGTAGTTGTCGGCAACCTTGACGTGCGAACGGGCCACGATCTCGTCGAGCACCTTCTTCGCTTTTTCCTGCTCGACGGCGACTCTCGCCTTCTCGCGTGACGTTTGCGGTGGTCCAAACGGATTGTTGTTCGGATCGCTGATCAGAATGTGCCGCGCGTGAAGTTTTTCTTCGCTCTTGCCTTCTTTGTTCGTTTCGGTTTTCCGCTCTTCGAGCTTGATGATGTGGAAACCAAATCTCGTTTGGACCACCTCGCTGATCTCGCCGGGCTTCAACGCATAAGCCGCTTTCGAGAAGTCCGGATCCATGTCGCTCGGGCCGAACCAACCCAGGTCGCCACCTTTGTCTTTGGTTCCATCACTGCCAAACTCCGCTGCGAGCTTCGCGAAGTCTTCGCCGCCACGCAGGCGTTTCAACACTTCGTCGGCTTTGGCTTTGTTCTGTTTGTCGGCGTCGGCTTCAGGATGACTCGCAAGATAAGCGTCGATCTCGGCGTCAGTCGCTTCCATCTTCGACTTGAGGTTCTCCATGGCGTATTTCTGCGCCACAGTGCGCGCGTGCTGAAGCATCAGTTGCAATTTGACGGCCGGCTTCTTGTCGATGCCTTTCTCGACAGCTCTTTTCTCGGCGACGTAGATGCGGCCAAATCGCTGTTTCAACATTTCGACCTGTTCCGGCTGCATCTGCGCGGCGAAAGTAGGGTCTTTAGCCTTGGCGTCGTTGATGATCTGATCGAACCGCTGCTGATTCGCCGCCACCTTGAAATGCTCTTCGACTTCCTTGTCGGTGATGTCGGGATTGGCGTTGGCCTGGTCTTCGAAATACGACTGCGCGATCACCTGGGCGCGTTGAAACTCCAGTTGCCGTTTCATTTCCGGATCTTTGTCGACGCCATGCGCCGATGCTTCTTCCGCAACGGCAAGCAGCCGGCGCACATCCTGCGCGAAATCCTTGCGGAACTTCTCATCTGTGGCGAGGCGCTGCCGAAATTGAGGCGGCTGCTCTTCCGCGATAAGGGCCATGTCTTCAGCCGTCAATTCCATCGGACCGCTCGTCTTCCGCGCTTTGACTTGCCAGAAGATCAAGCCGAAAGCAAAAACGACTGCGACAGCCGCTGCAACTAGTGCTTTCTTTGTTGAGTTCAAAATACTGTCCTTTCCTGACTATTGATGCTGCACCAGTTCGAGCAGCACTCCATTTGTAGACGACGGATGAATAAAAGCTACCAGACAACCGCCCGCGCCTACACGGGGAGATTCGTCGATCAATCGCGCACCGCGCTGTTTCAACTCCGCCAGTGACGTGCGAATGTCCGTCACTGCGACGGCAATATGGTGAATTCCGGGGCCGCGTTTGGCGAGGAATTTGCCCACCGCTGACTCCGGACTAAGTGGCTCGAGCAGTTCGACATGCGTGTCGCCAACGGGCAACATGCAGACTTTTACGCCTTGTTCCGCGACTTCTTCCGTTGCATGCGGTGTCAACCCCAGGGCATCCTGCCAGACCGCCAAACCCTCTTCGATGCTCTTAGTCGCGATTCCGATGTGGTCAATTTTCATGCGTCTTTGTGCTTGTCTTGGGTCTTTGGTCTTCGGCCTTGGGTCTTTGTTCTGGATTTCGAAGACCTAAGACCAAAAACCCAAGACCAAAAACCTAAAGACCAGCTAGCCACTGTTTTGCAACAGTTCGTCTACCGCAGAATAAGGGTCTCTTCGCCGAGTTGCAACTTCGTCCGCGAGGCGGTTAAGCATAGCAACCGACGCATCAGACTCCAAAACCCGGGCGAGCAGGTGCTCGCGCAATAACTCTACGATGCGCCAGCGGGCAATCGCGCGCCGCCGTTCGCTGCTCAACGCCGCGCCTTTTTGTTCCGCGCGAAAACGCTCGATGGCGGCGGCGAGGTCTTCAATTCCCTGGCTCTCTGTCGCCACTGTTTTCACGATCGGCGGATCCCAGCCGTCGCCGCGCGCAGCCAGCGACAACAGCGATTCCAGCTCTTTTTCAGTTGAATAGACGCCGTCACGATCAGCTTTGTTGATGACGAAGATGTCGCCGATTTCCATGATTCCGGCTTTGATCGCCTGAATATCGTCGCCCATGCCCGGCACCAGAACGACGATCGAAACATCCGCAGCTTTTACGATCTCCACTTCATCCTGACCGACGCCGACAGTTTCAACAATGATTTTCGAGTAACCGGCGGCGTCGAGAATCGCGACTGCGTCGACTGTCGAGCGAGCGAGTCCGCCGAGATTTCCGCGCGTGGCCATCGAACGAATAAAAACGCCTTCGTCGAGACCGAGCGTCTGCATGCGAATGCGATCGCCGAGAATCGCCCCGCCGGAAAACGGGCTCGACGGATCGACGGCGACGATGCCGACTCGTTCGCCACGTTGGCGAAACAACAGCGCCAGCTTATCCACCAGCGACGACTTACCCGCGCCAGGAGCACCGGTGATGCCGATCACGAGAGCGCCGCGCGAGCGTTGATAGATCTGTTTCATCAACGCCTGCGCGCCTGGCGAACCGTCTTCGATTTTGGAGATCGCGCGCGCGACGGCGGCGGGCTCGCCGTTCGTCACGCGATCGCTCAGGTTATTACTCTCAGGCATTTATCAGAGCTGCTTTAAAACCTCGCGGGCGATGATGAGGCGTTGAATTTCCGACGTGCCTTCGCCGATTGTGCAGAGCTTCGAGTCGCGCCAGTATTTCTCAGGCGGGTAGTCTTTCGTGTAACCGTAGCCGCCGTGCACCTGGATCGCTTCCTCACAAACGTTGACGCTGATCTCGGAAGCAAACAACTTCGCCATCGACGACTCTTTCGTCGTCTTCTTCCCGTTGTCTTTCATCCACGCTGCGCGATACATCAACAGTCTCGCCGCGTCGATCTGCATCGCCATGTTCGCGAGCTTAAACTGGATCCCCTGGAACTCCGAGATCGGTTTGCCGAATTGCTGCCGTTCCTGCGAGTAGCGCACGGCCGACTCGAAAGCGCCCTGCGCGATGCCGACGGCAAGCGCGGCGATGGAGATGCGTCCGCCGTCGAGTATCTCCATTGCGTTGGGAAATCCCTGTCCTTCTTCGCCGAGCAACTGACCATCGGGAACGAGACAATCTTCGAAGACGACGCTCGCGGTTTCTGACGCGCGCAGCCCGAGTTTGTTCTCCTTCTTCGACGGCGAAAAACCTTTCATGCCTTTTTCGAAGATGAACGCCGAGATGCCCTTGCTTCGTTTGCTCCTGTCGGTGACAGCCATGGCAACGCACGTGTCGCCATGAATCGCGTGCGTGATGAAGTTTTTCGATCCGTTGACGAGCCAACCGCCGTCGGCCCGCACCGCAGTCGACTTGGTTCCCGATGCATCGGATCCGGCGCTCGGTTCGGTCAGTCCCCACGCGCCAAGATGTTTACCACTCGCGAGCGGCACGAGATATTTTTCGAGTTGCTCTTTAGTGCCAAATTTGTAGATGTGATTCGAGCAAAGCGAATTGTGCGCGGCGACCGAGATGCCAACCGACCCGTCGACGCGCGAGAGTTCTTCGATGATCGTCGCGTATTCGACGTAACCCATGCCCGCGCCGCCGTACTCTTCCGGAAAGATCACACCCATCAAGCCCAATTCGGCAAGCTTTGGCAGTAACTCAACCGGAAAGTGCTGCGACTCGTCCCATTCCATCACGTGCGGCGCGATCTCCGAGTGGGCAAACTCACGCACGCTCATCTTCACCTGTTGTTGCTCTTCACTTAGCTCAAATTGCATGTCCGTTACGTCCGTTTCCGCTTGTTCTGTGATCTCGTCAATCTCGCGACTTCCGCAGGAGACAGCAGACGCCAATATCCCGGCTTCAAACCTTCGTCGATCAAAAAACCGATTCGCACCCGCCTCAACTTCAACACAGAATGACCGATCAATTCAAACATGCGGCGCACTTGTTGATTGCGGCCCTGGTGCAGCAGCACTTCGTACCAGGCGTTGGTCTGCGTTTCGTTCAGCTTGTCTATCTTCGCGGGCGCGGTGCGCGTGCCGTCTTCCAGTGTGATTCCACGTCGCAGTCTTTGGATCGCTGCATCAGCCGGCACGCCTTTCACTTTGACTTCGTAAACTTTCTCGACGCGATTGCGCGCGGAAGTGATGAAATTTGTGAAGTCGCCGTCGTTCGTCAGCAGCAACAAGCCTTCGGTGTTGAAGTCGAGTCGTCCGACGGGATAGATGCGACCGAGTGAACGCGGGAGCAGATCCGTCACGAGCGGACGGCCTTCCGGATCGGAAACACTCGAAAGATAACCTTTCGGTTTGTTGAATAGTATGTAAACTTTTTCGCGAGCTTGAAGCTGAGCGTTGATGAGTTTGCCGTTTACTTTGATGTGATCCTTTTCAGGATCGGCCTTGGTGCCAAGCTCTTTGACGACTTCGCCGTTGACCGTCACGCGTCCCGCGGCGATCAACTCTTCCGCATGACGCCGCGAGGCCACTCCGGCAGCCGCTATCAGTTTTTGGAGTCGCTGTACCATAGATAGATCGGGCCACAGGCGAACACTGATTGCACGGATAATGCTTTATTCTGATCCGTAAAAATCCGCGTTACTCCGTGGCCCCACTAAGATCCTGAAAGTCTTCAACACTCGGCAACTCGGATAGATCTTTCAACCCGAACTGCATCAGAAATTCTTTCGACGTTCCGTACATCATCGGACGGCCCACCGTCTCCTTGCGTCCTTTCGCCACGATCAACTTTTTATCGAGCAACGTCTTGATCGCCGACGGCGATTGCACGCCGCGAATTTCGAGAATCTCGGGAACGGTCACCGGTTGACGATACGCAATCACGGCGAGTGTCTCCAGCGATGCGATCGAGAGTTTCGCGCTGGGCCGCGTCTTGAGAAACGCGCGCACGTGCTCGTGATATTCAGGACGAGTCGCAATCTGCCAGCCGCCGGCCACTTCGCGCAACTGCAACCCGCCATTGCGCGCGTTGAACTCTTCGGAAAGCTCCGTCAAGGTCTGTCTGATGACGTCTTTCTCTTCCTTCAACACGTCGGCGATCGTCTTCAGGCTAAGCGGTTCTTCGGAAACAAAGATCAGCGCTTCGATCACCGCCGCTCGTTCAGCCTGGCTCTGCGGCGACGCCAGTGGTCCATCGTCGGGAGTCTCGGCATCCATCGCGGCAGCGGATTCTTCTTCCGCAACCATGGCCGCGAGTTCGCGACTCGCTTCTTCGTTCAGCGCCGCCTCGTCCTCGACAATGGGATTGTCGACGGGGGCGTCAACGGGATTGTCGACAGAATCGTCGACGGGATCTGCGTTCTCTTCTTCAGTCGCCATTTGTTTAGCTTTGCACGCGGGCGATGATATCGCCAAAAGTTTCGCGTTGAAATAGCTTCACTTCACTCGTTCGCACCAGTTCCAGCACCGACAGAAACGCCAGCACCAGTTCGCGCCGGGATCGCGCGCGTTCAAAAAACACACGCAGGTTAAGCTCGCCTGCCGACATCACCATGTTGCGCAAACGTTCCAGCATTTCATGCATGGAGATCTCTTCGCGCTGGATCTCCATCAGCACTTCTTCTTTGTGCCGCGTCAGGATCTCCTGAAAGACCTTCAGCAGATCGAACACGCCGACCGCGACTTCCGGATTGTTCTTGTCGGTCTCCAGTTCGGCGCGTTTGAAAACCGCCTGCTCGACAGTCGCGCGCGACCACAGCATCTGCGCCGCGGCTTTGTACTTCTGATATTCGATTAACTGGTTGACGAGATCCGCGCGCGGATCTTCTTCTTCCTCCGCCGGCGCCAATGGATCGCGCGGCAACAACATCTTCGTCTTCAGCTCGATCAACGTCGCGGCCATGACGAGAAAATCGCCGGCGACCGCAATGTCCATCTCCTGCATGACGCGGAGGTAATGCAGATATGCGTCGGTGATGCGCGCGACCGGAATGTCGTAGATGCTGACCTGCTCCTGCCGGATCAGGTGCAACAACAGATCGAGTGGACCTTCAAACTCGCCGAGCAGGATCTTGAGATCGTCGGTGACGTCGTCAGACACGATCTGCGGCGCAGCGCCCGCGACGTTCAGCGTCGCCGGCCGCTCGTCAACTACTTCTGCCACTGTCTCCGGTGTTTCTTCGTTCATCTACTTCGCGCTGCGAATACCGATCAGCTCGTAAACTCGATCGAGCGTGGGCTTGGCGATCGCACTAGCCTTCGCGCGTCCTTGTTCGAGCAGCGCGTCGAGTTGTTCATCCGTAAACTCCCGCACGCGTTGCTGAATTGGACCAAGAAACTCGATAGTCGCGTCCGCCAGGTCGCCTTTTAACTGCGCGTATCCTTTGCCCGCAAAGTGGTCCTCGACTTCCGGCTGCGACTTCCCGGTCATCAGGTGATAAATCTCCAGCAGGTTGTTGATCGCCGGACGCGCTGGATCGAAACGAATCTCGGTTCCGGAATCAGTCACCGCGCGTTTGAACTTGCGCCGGACCGTGTCGGCGTCGTCCATCAACAACACGCAACCATTCGGATCGTCGTCCGACTTCGACATCTTCCTCGTCGGATCGGACAGCGACATGATGCGCGCTCCGACCTTCGGAATATAAGGGTCGGGAACTTTGAACGTCTCGCCGTAGTCGCGGTTGAAGCGAATAGCAATATCGCGCGTCAATTCGAGATGCTGTTTCTGATCGTCACCCACCGGAACGAGATCCGTGTGGTAGAGCAGAATATCGGCCGCCATCAGCACCGGATAATCAAACAACCCGACGCTCACGTTCTCCTCCTGCTTGCGCGACTTGTCTTTGAACTGCGTCATCCGTTCGAGTTCACCCATGCGCGCGACACAGTTCAACACCCACGTGAGTTCCGCATGTTCCGGCACGTCTGACTGAATAAAGATCGTCGAGACTTGGGGATCGATTCCCACCGCGAGATAGATGCGCGTAAGGTCGCGCGTCTTCTCCAACAGCAACTTCGGATCCTGCGGGATAGTGAGAGCGTGCAGATTGACGATGCAGAAGAAACTCTCGTACTCGTGTTGCAGCGCGACCCAGTTTTTCAACGCGCCGAGGTAGTTTCCGAGATGCACATTGCCCGTTGGCTGAGCACCACTAAAGATTCGCTTGGTCATTTTGCCGGCAATGGCCGCCGGGGAAAGCGGCCGGTGTTACTAAACCCCCAGGTAGAGTAGATAAATGACGATCCGCATTATCGGATTGATGATCATGCCGAAGAAGCCCATCCAGATCAAAATCATCAGGATGATGTAACCATACTGCTCGAGCATTTCCAGCAGCGGTTGCATGCTCGGGGGCAGGAAGGTTTCGAGCACCTTACTGCCGTCGAGCGGAGGAAACGGCAGCAGGTTAAAGACCGCCAGCGAGACATTCATCATCAGCAGGTTCGTCAGGAACAGCCACACCGGCTCCGCGATAGATGCCGGAAGCGCATCGGGGCCACCCTGCATGATTATGACTTTCAGGATCACAAACCCGATCGAGGCGATCAGGATGTTTGCCATAATCCCGGCGAGCGAAACCATCACGTTCGCGAGATCTTTGTTGCGCCAGCGCAGCGGATTCACCGGTGTCGGTTTTCCCCACCCGATCAGGGGAATAAACGCGCCGACACTGCTGAAGATGAACATGACGATCGGAATCAGCAACGTGCCGATCGGATCCGTATGCGCAACCGGATTCAACGTGACGCGTCCGAGTAATCGCGCCGTGTCGTCGCCAAACTTCCACGACATCCACGCGTGGGCGGCTTCGTGGGCGGAAATCGCCAACAGCAGCACCACCATGTAAATGACTAACCGGGGAATGAGTTCTTCAGGATTCAATGAATTACCCGTTTTACCAACGTTGCAGGGCCAGGAACGTCAACTTAGCATTCCGCTCAATGGGTGTCAAAAGTCTGCAACACCTCGCTTAAACTCGCAAAAGCGTACCTTTTATCTGCGTCGCCAAACTGTAAACCGAATCGATCGATACGACCGCCATCTCACCCGAGGCGCCAAACGCCAGACCGATCAGATTGACGCCGGCGACTACCAGTTTCGCGTCGTTGCCATCCGGCGCGATGCGAACAATTCCACGGCGTCCGCGGAACGATGCCGCGACGTAAAGATTTCCCTCGTTATCAAACGCGAGTCCCTGCGGCCGGCCCAGTCCCCTGTAATAAATGTCGACTTCGCCGTCGCGGTTTATGCGCCAGATGCAGTCAAAACTGGTAACAGTCGGTCCGCTGACGTAGAGCGAATCATCCGGTCCAAACGCCAAATGAAACGCCGACACCGAAGGCTCGATCTGCGTCCAGGCTCTTTCTTCGCCGATGCCGTTGACCTTGAAGATCGTTCCGGTTCGATCTCCGACGTGCATCAAACCGTCTTGATCGAATGCTACGCCAGTGGCGACGCCGAGGTTCCTCGCAAATGTGACGGCCTCTTTGAACGGCGTCACTTTGTAAACGATCCCTTCGAGCCTGCTCGTGACGAACATCGTCCCATCCGGGCCAAACGCGATTCCCGTCGGATTCGGAATATCACCCGAATACTCCATCACGTCGCCGCTGAGATCGATGCGAAACAGCGTGACCGGCAATTCCTCGCCGCGCGATCCTGAACGAGTCACGAAAAGCGCGCCGTCATCCGGATCGAACGCAGGATTGGAAACGGGATGAAGATCTCCGGCGAGTTTTCGCGCGACGGTCAATCGCGCCGGCGGACTAAAATGATCGTCACATTGCAAACGCACGTCGACCTCGCCGCCTCTTGTTTCCGGAACGATCGCGAGCACACGTTTAGAACCCAGCGCCACAATTGGCGCGACCGCGTCGCCGATCAGGACGGCGCAAGCGGCCGGATCGCTCGTGTCGAAGCCGGCGCAGTCGATCACAATCTCGCCGCCGGGGACGCCGAACGGAGGATCTATGCTTAAGATTCGTCCCGCCCTATCCATAAAAAGCGTTCATCATACTTTGCGGGCCAGATCGATGTCTAATTCAGTTTCCCCGCAAAGGCGTAAAGACGGCAAAGGATCCTCAGCTTTTGCCAAGCGTTCCCACTTGCCTTTCTTTGCGCCTTTGCGGAAACTCCCAAACAGCGCCTATGTTATAATTCGCCCCCGTAGGAAGGAAAAGGCCATTACCAGCGTTCTAGGCAACACTCTTGGGTTAAAACCAAATCAGTTGCGGCGCATCGAAAAGCTGTACACTCGGCGCATACCTCCAAATCAAATCGTGACTCCCGAATTCGCTCGCCAGTTGAGCGAACTGTCTCACGAGACCCGCCGGCAAATCGGAGCACTCATCGATCGCAAGGGTCACGTCCAATACGTGATGGTCGGCGATAACAAAGGTATCGAGCTTCCGGACTTCAAACGCGTGCGTGTCGCCACTGGCCGTTTTCGCGGACTGCGCTGCGTCCATACGCATCTGCGCGGCGAACCGCTGACACAGGACGACTTAACCGACCTCGCGCTGCTGCGGCTGGATCTGATGGCCGCTATCGACGTCGATTCCGGTTCAGGTTTGCCCGGCATCGTTCGCGCCGCGCACCTGTTGCCGTTGCACTCCGGCGAACTCGACAACGCCACCGAGCCCGAGTTGTACGCCTTTCTCGAACCCAAAATGGCGTCGCAGCTCGATTCCGATTTCCTCGAGCTGATCGAATCTCTCGAAGAAGAAATGGCGCGGAACCGGCGCACTGCGCGCCGTGCCGAAGTACGCGATAGCACGATTCTCGTCGGCGTCGCCACCGGCTCCGTCGCGGACGCGGAAGAGTCGATGGCCGAACTGGCCGAACTCGCAGCCTCCGCTGGCGTTGTGGTCCAGGACATCATCATCCAACGGCGCTCGGCAATCGATCCACGCACGGTGTTAGGCCGCGGCAAGTTGGACGAACTGATCATTCGCGCCCTTCAGCGCGGCGCTGACATGCTTGTCTTCGACAGCGAGTTGTCGCCGGCGCAAGTGCGTTCGCTGTCTGAAGCAACGGATCTGAAAGTCATCGATCGGTCGCAATTGATTCTCGACATCTTCGCCCAACGCGCGCAGTCGAAAGAGGGCAAGATCCAGGTCGAGTTGGCGCAGTTGAAGTATCTTTTGCCACGACTGATCGCGGGCCAGGATTCCGCCTTTTCACGTCTCGCAGGTGGCATCGGCGGCCGCGGCCCGGGCGAAACAAAACTCGAAACCGATCGCCGCCGCGTTCGCGATCGCATCAATCGTCTCGAACGCGAGATCGAAACCCAGCGACAACGCCGCCAGGAACGGCGCAAAGGTCGAACCCGACAAGGACTGCCGATCATCTCGATCGTCGGTTACACAAACGCCGGCAAGTCGACGTTGCTCAACGCCCTGACGCAGAGCGCCGTCCACGCCGAACAGCGCATGTTCGCCACGCTCGATCCGACTTCACGGCGGCTTCGTCTGCCCCGGGAACAGGAAGTCATTATCAACGACACTGTCGGTTTTATTCGCGCGTTGCCGCCCGATCTGCTTTCCGCATTTCGCGCGACACTCGAAGAGATCGGCGACAGCAACCTGCTCATTCACGCAGTCGATCTATCGAACCCGCGCTGGTTGCAACAGATTCAGTCAGTAAAGCGGATCCTGTCGGAGCTAAAACTGGCAGAGATTCCGTCGATTCTGGCCCTTAACAAAGCGGACCTCGTCGAGCCTGAAGTATTAGAGGCGGCGGTTCGCCAGGCTCGGCAGTTGGACAGCGGCGACCCCGTGGTGATCTCGGCAATCAAGCCGGAGACGCTCGGAAGTCTGCTCGAAAAAGCCGGCGCGGTGTTGGCGCGTAATTTGAACGACCAACCCGTAACCGGAGAGACGTCCACGGCTTTGTCGCGCATTGCATAATGGGACTCCGTCCACGTTTCAAAACTCCTTTCAGCCAGGCTCGCGATAAGCTGATCGCCTATGCGATGCGCCCGCTGATGTTCTTCCGGCCGCGCACGCGCTTTCTAATCGCCTGCAGCGTGCTCGTTTTACTGACGACCCTCCTCCTCCTGAACACGCATTCTTCGAATCTCAACGAAAACTATAAAGAAGGCGACGTGCTCACCCGCGCGATCGTCGTTCCGGCCGACATCACGACGGTCGATCTGGCTGAGACCGAAAAACGCAAAGAGGCCGCGCGCGAGTTGACGCGTTCGGTCTTCAACTTTGATTCGACCCGCGCGGAAATCTCGGTCCAGAATTTCCTCGCCAGTTGGGACGATCTAAAACAAAAAGTCGCGTCCAACCAGAACCTCAACGACGCCGATCTCGATCGCGTGGCGTCGATTGTTCGCGAGATCGGCAACAGCTATATCTACGACGACGCCGATTCGGACCGGCTTCAGCACGAGATCGTTTTGATCGACGTGCGCAGTCCCGCGACGCCGATGATCATGCCGGCGCCACTCACGCGAATGGTTCCGCTCTCCACGGCGCGTCGTAACCTGGAAACACGAATACTTACGCTTCACGGCTGGTCTGCGCAGCAGAAGTCCGTGCTCGCGGCGTCGGTCGCGCCGATGCTCCGGCCTAACGTCGTCTTTGACGAAACCGCGACCACGACGGCGCGCGAGTTGGAAGCGAACAGAATCAGTTCGGTAGTGATCTCGCTGAAACGCGGGCAGTTTCTCGCCCGCGAAGGCGACACCGTCACGCCGATGATTCTCACGCAGATCGCGGCGATCAAGAGTTCGGGTCACGCGGGACGCCCGTGGCATAACTTCTTCGGGTTGTTGTTCGTCGTAATCGGCGTCTACTGGGCAGCGTGGAAGTTTGCGGAGCATCGCACCGGCAGCAGCACGTTGAATCTCAGCAAGCACAAGGCGTTTGCCCTCGTGGCTTCCGCCATCCTCGTGCAGACGGCGTTGATGAAGATCGGCTTTATCTTCGGCGAAAGCGTGGCCGCGAGAATGGCCGCACCGTTCAACGATCCGGTGATTTGGAACTTTGCTATTCCGTTCGCGGCGGCGTCGTTACTCGTCGCCATGCTGGTCGATACGCATCTGGCGTTTCTGACGGGAATGATTACGGCGTTGTTCGCCGGACTGTTGGCGCCCGCTGGAATGCCAAAGGCACTGTTTGCGGTGGTCTCCTGTTCGGCGGCGATTTACGGTACAGGCCGTTATCGCGAACGACAATCAGTCACACTCGCGGGACTGCTCGTCGGCGGCGTGAACGTCGTGATGGCAATCGCGCTCATGGCTTACTCGCAACAACCGCTGACGTGGAGAACTACGTTGATGGCCATCGGCTGCGGCATGGCCGGTGGCTTACTGACCGCCGTGTTCGCCGCGGGTGGTTTGCCGATCAACGAGTCGCTCTTCGGCATACTCACGGACGTCAAGCTCCTCGAGCTTTCCAATGCCGACCTGCCGGTGTTGGGCCAACTCGCGTTGCGCGCGCCCGGCACGAACCAACATTCACACGCCGTCGGACAACTCGCCGAGGATGCGTGCCGCGCCGTGGGCGCCAATCCCCTGCTCGCGCGCATCGGCGCGCTGTATCACGATATCGGCAAACTCGCCGCGCCTGAATACTTCGTCGAGAACCAGCAGGGTGATAACCCGCACGATCGCCTGCGCCCGTACCAGAGCGCGAAGATCATCACCAGTCACGTCACCTACGGTTCGCGTCTCGCGAAAGAGATCGGGCTGCCGAAAAAAATCGCCGACTTCATTCCGCAACATCACGGCACGCGCACGTTGCACTACTTCCTGCGCAAAGCGCAGGCGCAGGCCAAGCAGAACGAGACAATAGACGAAGAAGACTTTCGTTATCCCGGACCGAAGCCGCAGTTCAAGGAAGCGGCGATCATGATGCTCGCGGACTCGTGTGAAGCAGCCGCCCGTTCGCTCGCGCGTCCCGACCCGGAGAACATCCGCGCCATCGTCGTAAAGATCGTCGACGCAATCATCAGCGACGGCCAGCTCGACGAATGCGACATCACGTTGCAGGAGTTGACCACGATTCGTGAGGCAATGATCAGCGCCTTAACGGCCATCTATCACGCGCGCATCGACTACCCGGGCTACAATCCACCGCTCACCGGTCCGCTGCCAACCTTGCCCGCCAGCGATCTCGACAGCGAAGAACGCGGCGTCACCTACAGCAAACCCTCAGAGGTCCCCATCAGCCGTGGCGGCGAAGTCGAAGACGAAGCCCTGCCCCGAAAAGTCGGTAAACGCTAACCACAAGAAGCACAAAAGAGGAACACAAGAGGCACAAGAAAGAGTCTGTTCTTTGTGCCTTTTGTGGGCTTCGTTTGTGCCTTTTCGTGGCTAAAATTTAGAACGAATCTTGGAGTACGTCGTCGCAAGATCTTCCGGGAGGACGCGCGTCTCGCCAATGCTGGTCATGAAATTCGTGTCGCCTGCCCAGCGTGGCAACACGTGTATGTGAAGGTGATCGGCGATCCCGGCGCCAGCCGCAGATCCGATGTTCATGCCGACATTGAATCCAGCCGGTGAATAGACCTCACGCAACGTCGCCTGCGCGCGTTTAGCCAGATCCATCATCTCATCCGTGATCGACTTGGGAGTCGAATCAAACTCGCCGGTATGCAGGTAAGGCACGACCATCATGTGCCCGGTGATATAAGGGTAAAGATTGAGCACGACGAACGCCTGCTCGCCACGGAAAACCACGAGGTTCGCTTCGTCGTGCTCCGTATCCTCGGCGATGCGGCAGAAGACGCACTCTCCGGCCTGTGAATCGACCCCTGACGCGATGTAACGACCTCGCCAGGGGCTCCACAATCTGTCCAATCTAAAACACCTCGATCTGTCTGGTTTTAGCTTTAAAGGATAGGCGGCTGACGATTCTCATCGGCCAACGAAAGCGACGAGCTGGGCGTCGACGACGAAGGCGATCCGGAGTTATCGTCGTTGATCAGCTCTTTCAGTTCCTTGCCGGGCTTGAAATAAGGGACGCGCTTCGCGGGGATACTGACCGGATCGCCGGTCTTCGGGTTTCGGCCACGGCGCGCGCCACGCTCGCGCACGCGAAAGCTGCCAAACCCGCGCAATTCGATCTTCTCACCCTGGTTCAGTGTTTCAATGATGCTTTCAAAGACAATTTCGACTAAACGCTCGGCGTCTTTTTTAGTGAGTTCGGCCGCCCGCGCGACGTCTTCGACGAGTTCTGCTTTAGTCATGCATCACCTCGATGTTGAAATCGAAAATCTTATAACGTCTTGATAATAGCGAGGTTAAGTTAACCCGTACACTACCAGAAAAGGAACGGGTCGGGCAAGACTCAGCCGCCATAGCACGCGGATAGATTATGAAATGGACCGGGGACTATTGGTCCCCGGTGTCGGATTTATTCAAACCAAAGTCGGCGAGTTCGCCGAGTGAGGCCATTCCACCACCCGCCTCAGAAGAATAGATCTTCGTGTCGATAATCGGTTCGTCCTTGCCCACGGCGCGTGCGGACAATCCGATTTTCTTGGTATCGGGATCGATGCGCAGGATCTTGAACTCCATCTCCTGTCCCAGTTGAACCACGTCTTCCGGCTTGGCGATCCGCTCTTCTGAAAGCTCGGAGATATGACAAAGACCTTCGAGATTGTCGTCGAGCTCGATGAATGCGCCGAAGTTAGCAAAACGCGCCACCTTGCCACGCACCACGTCGCCGGGTTTGTGCTCGTTGGTGAACTTCTCCCAGGCATTCGGTTCGAGGTCCTTGATCGACAGGGACAAGCGCCGGTTCTCGCTGTCGATACTCGTGATGACGGCGTCGATCTCCTGTCCCTTCTTCAGAACTTCACTCGGATGCTTGATGCGGCGAGACCAGGAAATATCCGAAACGTGGACCAGGCCGTC
Source organism: Pyrinomonadaceae bacterium (assembly GCA_035276045.1). Taxonomy (GTDB): domain Bacteria; phylum Acidobacteriota; class Blastocatellia; order Pyrinomonadales; family Pyrinomonadaceae; genus PSRF01. Next base: position 17,794 of record DATELZ010000023.1, read on the forward strand.
GACTCCGTCTTCAATTTCGATGAAAGCGCCAAAGTCAGTCAGGTTACGCACGCGGCCATGAACGCGCGTGCCGACCTGGTAACGTTCGTGCAGCGTCTGCCACGGGTTCTCCTGCACCTGTTTCATGCCGAGACTGATACGACGCGCGCGCGGATCGACGCTGAGCACCTCGACCTCTACGCTGTCGCCCGGGTTTACAACCTTGCTCGGATGCTTCACCCGCTTGGACCAGCTCATCTCGGAAACGTGCACCAATCCTTCGACACCGTTCTCGAGTTCGACGAAGGCGCCGTAATCGGCAACACTGGCAACTTTTCCATTAACACGGCTGCCCACCGGGAACCGCTCTTCGACACTGGACCACGGATCCGGCAGCAGTTGCTTGTAACCAAGCGAGACGCGCTCGCGTTCGCGATCGAACTTGAGCACCTTGACCTGAATCGTGTCGCCCACTTTGAACAACTCGTTCGGGTTCTGCAGCCGTCCCCACGACATGTCCGTCACGTGCAGCAAACCGTCGACGCCGCCAAGATCGACAAAAGCGCCGTAGTCGGTCAGGTTCTTGATCTGTCCTTCGACGACGATGTCTTCCTCGATCTGCTGGAGCGTTTGATCTTTGCGTCCGGTGTTCTCCTGCTCGATGACCGACTTGCGCGACAGGACCACGTTCGAGCGCTTGCGGTTGAGTTTGATCACCTTCGCTTCGATGATCTGGTTGCGCAGACTGTCGAGATTGCGAACGGGGCGAACGTCTACTTGCGAACCCGGCAGAAAAGCAGCAATGCCGTCGATGTCCACACGCAAGCCGCCCTTGATGCGATCGATGACGCGTCCTTTAACGCTTGAGCCGTCGCGATAAGCCTTCTCGAGGTCATCCCAGGCCTTCATGCGCACTGCATCAGCGCGTGAAAGTACCGGCAGGCCATCGGCAGTTTCCATGCTCTTGACGAGCACTTCCACTTCGTCGCCTGCTTTGACTGTCAGTTGACCGTTCTCGGTAAACTCGGCCGGGTTAACAATGCCTTCGGACTTGTAGCCGAAGTCGATGACTACGCCACGTTCACTTAGACCAACGACGGTGCCGCGGACAACTTCGCCTTCTTCAAGAGTCGCTTGCTCTTGTTCGAATTGGTCGAGAAGTTGACCGAAGTCCATATCGCTGCCGGAGCGCGATTCATCTGATTCATCAATGTCGGTTGTTTGGGTTACTGGTGCGGGTTGGGAAGCCATGACGGTATTTTGCGGCGCAGTCTGCGACTCGCCGGAGGTTGAATTGTTATCCTCGCTGTTATTCAGCTTGGGTTGTTCACTAGACATGCATACTCCTGTAGTTCCCCGGTAACTATCAGCGCGTGCAAGATCATATCGCGCTTCACTGAACCCGAACAATCAGCGCAGGTCTTCGCTGAAAGCGAGACAGTGTGCAGCGGCGCTTTGCTTGGTTGACCTTGGCGTTGTCGGGAATTGAAGCTGGCGAGGAAGCGAGCCGTTTGGATTTGGAAATGTCAGTTTAATCTGTTTCGATTACCGCCCTGCCGTAGTTACCCCGCTTGGTCCGACAAACACCCGCCGCCTTATCTTACCGGGTAGGGCGGCACTGTACACGCCAGTGTGAGCGTATGTCAAGGCAACAGGGAAGTTTCTGCGACTCTGAGTGCCGGCACAGAGTCGCAGAAACGAGAATGTTGCAGATGCGTTTTATTGAGTCTGCGAAAGCGTGTCGGTCATGCGAGGAACAACATACACACCCGCCGAATGCGAGCCGACGAACAAGACGTTTTGATCGTGAGCGTCAAAGGCCAACGCCCAGATCCGCTGGCTCGGCAGCCGCCGGCCCTTCGGATCGATGCGCGCCCACGTCATGCCGCCGTCGGTGCTGCGAAAGACACCGCCGCCGACGTCGCTCGTCTGGTACGCGTTTCCGGCAAAGATTTCATCGCCGTTGCGCGGGTTGATCAGAATCGCCGTGAAGTCGCCGAACGGAAGATTGCCACCACGACGGCTCCAGGTTTCGCCGCCATCGTGCGACATGAAGAACGCCTGCTTGGTGCCCACGTAAACGCGATCGCGTTTCGATGGATCTTCCGCAATCACGTTGATCGGAACATCACTCGGGACGCCTTCGACCCGGCGCCACGTCTTGCCGGTGTCGCGAGAGACGAGCAACCCCGACTGCGGTGTTCCCACCCAGATTGTTTCCGGATTGCGAGTATTCGTGGCGATGCAAGTCGTGCGTGGGTCGCCGATACCGTAGGTGAGCTTCTGCCAGCCTTTTGCCGGATCGAAACTGCGGTAGAGACCGGCGTTGGTCGCCGCCAGGAATCCGGGCTGGCCGGTGGCCGCGTCGGCCGTATGAACGAGCGTGTGCACTGCATCGGCGATAATCAGGTCTGACGGGTCATCGGCAGTTGGACCACTGGCGCCGGAGCTGACGCCGAGCGCGCTCAACGTGATAGCGTCGAGCTTGCCGGTTACGGGCAGGTGACGGTCTGTTTGGAAGCGTTTCACTGCAGCCGTCGTCGCTGCGCCGGCTTTGCCGTCTGGTTCGCCGAGGTTGTAGCCCGTGGCGGTCAGTGCTTCCTGCGCGCGCAGGATAGTGTCATTCGCCTTGGCTGCGGGAACTCTTCGTTTCGCTGCGGCAGGTGCAGCCTTCGCACCTCGCTTTGCAGCCGGCTTCTTCTTTTCAGGACTGCTTGGCGCCCAAACCGGCGCCCACGAAGTGCCGCGATCGATTGAGCGATAGATGCCGAGATTTGTTCCCAGGTAGATCAGGTTTGCGTCTTTCGTGTCCTGAATGATCGCGTAAGTGATCAAACGAGACGGCATGCTGCGCATCGACGGACGCCAACTCTCGCCGTTGTCGTTACTGACGAAGAAAAATCCACCGCCAGTCGCAGTATTGATCGTCGACGCGTAGACGCGGTTCGGAGTTTCCCTGTCGGCGAGAATCGCATTAGCGAAGCGCCCGCTGAAACCGCCGTTGGTCGGCACAAACGATTTGCCGGCGTCGCTCGAAACCATTACGCCATAGTTGTTGGTGCCGATGAAGATGACGTCGGGCCGCGACGGATGCACGGCGATCGAGTTGATCTCGAGTTGACGCGAAGTCGTCACCATCCACGAGTCAGGATCGCCGCCCTTGTCCGATCGCCAGAAACCTTCGGTGGTGCCGGCAAGAATAAGTCCGGCCGTTGACGGATGTTGAAGAATCGCGCGTGTGCGGCGCGACTGCGACGGTATACCCTGCACCTTCTTCCATAACTCGCCGCCATTCTTGCTTTCGTAAATGCCGCTGCAAGCCGAGGCAAAGACGTGATTTGGATCGCGCGGATTGATGTCGATCGCAAAGACGTCTGAGTCGTCGATCATTCCTTCGCGGATGACCTTCCAGGTTTCCCCGCCGTCGACAGACTTGTACGGCAACCAGAACGTGCCGGCGTAAATCGTGTCGCTGGTGCGCGGATCGATCGCGAGCGATTCGACGTGATGTAAATTCGGGACCTTCGCGGTCGGCAACTGTTTCCAGGTGTTGCCGGCATCATCGGAACGAAAGATCGTGTTGAAAGTGCCGGCAATCAACGTATCAGGATCCGATTCCGACTGGGCGAGCGAATGAATGGCTTCGTTCTTGAGCTGTGAACTCTCGCGCCATGTCTGGCCGCCGTCAGTCGATTTGAAAAAGCCGCCTGGAAGGTCGTGCCGGTGTGCTCCTACATACAAGACCTTCGGATTGCGCGGGTCGACGATGATGTGATCGACGAAGAGACGAGGCTTGCCGAGGTTGTGCAGCAGTTGCCACTGTTTACCGCCATCAGACGACGTGTAGATCTGTCCGTCGAGAGTGCCAAAGTAAAAGCGATCCGGATTGGAAGGATCTACTACGAGTGCACGAACATCTCCTCCCGGAGGTCCTGTGGTACGCCAGTCGTTTGAATAGAGCGCAGGATCGGTGCCTTCACCGGCCGCGAACATAACAGTCGTGTTCGACGCCAGGCTAAGACAAAGAAGTGCAACGAGAACGAGGGGGAGCCGCTTGGAAAAGATTCTCATCGTTATTTCATCCAGGGTTAAACCATCCGGAGCGCAGTCGCTCACCTTGGGCGACTAGTTTAGTACAGTTTTCTCGCTTTGTATCTAAAAGCTCGGGGGCGACTCGGGAGAGAAGCTAGGATGCCAGGGAAATCTGGAGTCGTTGCCGGCCTGAGCATTTGCCGTTTTCCATTTGCCATTTGCCATTTGTCATTTGTGATTGCACCTTCTGAAAATGACAACTGACCAACGATAAATGACAAATGAAAAATGAAACGGGCGACGCCGAATAGCGCGTCGCCCGTTTATTAGTAAGCGTTTGGCGAAGTCTGGCCAAGTTGGCCACGCCAACGCTAGTTGTTATTCGTCACCACGGCCACGTCGGCGCGGAGCCCTTCGGGTTCTGCACTCCGGACACGGCGAGATGGCGCCCGAGGTATCGACGGCCGGTGCGTCAGCGCCTTGCGGCACGACCCACAACTGAACCGTCAGGTCTGCACGGCATCCACCGTCGACGACGGTGATACGTCCAGCTTCGATACCACGTGTATTGACGAGGTAGTCCTTGGCACGATCGCCACGGGTCTGTCCTTCACCGGAGCAGGTTCCGTAGGCAATGATCGTTGCGGTCGAACCGGGCTCGTTCTGCAACTGGATGGCGTAGTTGTCGAGTCTGGCCTTCTCATCGTTGAAGCGGATGTTGCCATACTCGTCAAATCTACGGGCAATCGGTTTCTCCGGCCGCACTGAAGTGCTGCAGGAGTTGGTGGTCGAGCACGAAGGATCTGCGCCGCCGAGGCTGACAGTGGCGGTCACTGTCTGGCCACCGAGTCCGGCAGTGTCAACCTGAATAGTTGACGTGCCCTGACCGCTGGTGATTGTTCCGGCCGATACCGACCAGTTGTAAGTCGGCGCGAAGCCTTCCGGTCCACCACTCACTGACGCGGTGAACGTGATCGGCTGACCGATATCAACTGAATCCGGGCAGCTCACTGAAACGGTCGGGCATGGCGGTTTCGGCGCCACGCAGTCCGTACAATCGGCAACGGTCACGGTCGCCGAAGCATTGGCCGTGTGTTGATTGCCGTCGTTGATCTCAACGGTCGCCGTGTAAGAGCCATTGGCAACGCCGGTGAGATCCCAGGTTACCGCTCGGCCTTCGCCGGTGAGACGGCCACCGGTGACGGACCAGGTGTAGAGCAACTGGTCGTTGTCCGGATCGGTCGCATTCGCGGTTAGCTGAACTTCACTTCCGGTCGCCGTGCAAGACGTCGAGCTGGTTCCCGGCGGGCAGGGCCGCAGGATCGAGCTCATCGAAGCGGAGACGGTGACGCTTGGTCCGGTGTTCAAGATCGGCACCGTGCGAGCGTTACGTCGTCCAATCCAGAATTGAGTGATGAAACCGTGCTCGTCTTCTGAGAAGTTGAACCCGATCGGGAATCCCTGCGAAGTGACGGCACGCGAGGTGCCGGGCACAACCACGAGACCTCTTCCCACCACGTTCACGTTAGTGATCTGCTGAATGGGAACATTGAAGTCTGCCGGTTCGAAGTGATCCTGATCCTGCGGATTCAGGTGACGGCGATAGGCAAAGCCGAATCCAAACCAGCGGCGCGGATAAATCTTCACGCCGGCGAGTGCTTCGACGGGATTGTTATTGAACGCGTTGGGCGTGCGGCCCGCGACGTACTGGGTCGAGCGAACTTCGAAGATTGGCTGGAAGTGTTCGTTAACCGGGAAGTCGAAACCGACGCCCGCGATCAACTCATCCGGCCGATCCAACAACACGAAATCGCCGCCCGCGCCCTTGGGATTGCTGTTCAGGATGTAACCAACGTTAGCCGAAACGTTGACGTGGCGGCCAAGGCGTCCGTCGACCACGCCGACGAGACCAAAGTCGCCGATGTCGCCACCCGGCCCGGCGCCGCGCTGCATTTGGTTGAAGCCTGAGAAATCGTCAGCCTTGTCTGGATACCAACGATAGAACGGGATGATAGCCACACCGAGCGGATTGTTCGGTCCGGTAAAACGAATCTTGGCGCCCGCTACGAAGTTATTGAAGCTGCTCTCGCCATAAAGCCTGTTGATGAACGGCGCATCCGGCAAGTAAGTCGGCGCTACGGTGAACGTAAGCGGTATCCGAATCGGCAGCGTCAAAGCAGTCGCCGGAAGGACCGTCGTCGCGAGCACTACGCCCGGCAGAATGCTGCCCACCGGCGAACCGACGCCCGGGAAGTTGTCCGCGGTGCCGAACGTGCCACTGTTCGGCTGGACCTGCGGTGGTCCAAGCTGCGCGTTGAAGCCCGGGAAGCCGAACTGCTGACCAATCTGGCCCGGAGTCAAACCAAAGGTTCCGGCCGAACCGCCAGTAAACGGAAACTGCACGAATGGCTGATTATTCACCGGACGAAACACAGCGGTGTTCGCCAGCGTTCCCACCAGTGGTCCAGATGGCGCCAGCACCACTGCCGTTCCGCTGCACAACACGGTGCCGCAGAAGAGCTGCGAGTTAGGCAGATAGAAGCCTGATAGGTTTTGCGGATTGTTTACTTTGACTCCGCGGTAGCCGTTCGTCTTGAAGAAAAGTTCCAGGTGATCGTTGATACCCACGTTGAAGCTTAGCGGGACATCTACGAAATCTGCGTTTCCTGGATCACGATCATAATTGCTGTAGGCGATGCTGAACGTGAACTCACCACGACGCAGAGTTGAACCGTCGTAAATAGTAAAAAGCCCGGTTGGACCACCCTCTGGCCCACCGGTGCCAACAGCTGGAGACTGATTGCGCGGATCTCTCTCCGACCTGATAGTCTGTGCTGATACTGCGGCACACAGCACCAACGAAACGAGCGCAGCTATAAGCGCCCTGCTTGCGAGTCTCATCGCATTCCTCCTGCGAAATGAGTGATAAAAAATTCGATGTAATAGCGCCGCCGTATCCGAACAAAGCCCAAAACGCACCATTGTTCCCCGCGGTGGCCCCAACTACACTCTGTCAATTCGATAAAGCCGCTTGGACCAACATCATCCTGCGGCAACGCTCGGATGCGACGCAAACAGAGTACTTCGACCTTTCTCGTCGTACTCCACCTTCAGCTAATTCGCTTTGCCCGAGTTGTTCCTGCTTTGTTCATTTCTTATAGGAAATGAACTACCCCTTGTCAATGATTTCGTCGCTCAAACCGTGGCTTAAATCTAGAGAAATCGTGACGCTGGTCCGAGTCCTAAATCAGCCAGACCATACTCTACCTGAAAAGGGAAATCAAGCCTTTTTCATGACTTAGCGCCTATATGTTTATGTTTTTTCGGTCACGCATAAATGCCTCTCATGCGTGTGTCGTAGGCCACGCGGTCTATCGCCAACATGTATGCTGCGGTCCTCGTATCGACCGCATGCGCGTCGGCATAACGACATAGATCGTTGAAGCTGGCGACCATCTTGTCCCTTAGTCTTTCGTTGACCACATCCTCCCGCCAGAAATAGCCTTGCCGGTCTTGAACCCACTCAAAATAAGAGACTGTCACCCCACCAGCGTTCGCCAGGATGTCCGGCACGACGAAGATTCCCTTCTGGTGAAGTATCTGGTCGGCTGCCGCCGTTGTCGGCCCATTCGCGCCTTCAGCCAGCACCTTGCACTTCAACCGGTCGGCATTGTGGGACGAGATCTGGTTCTCAGTTGCGGCTGGGACCAGCACGTCGCATTCCAGTTCGAGCAGTTCCTGGTTGTTTACAAACTCGACGCCCTCATACCCCTCGAAGGACCGCGTGGTCCGTAAGTACTCCAGCGCCTCCGGGATGTGGATGCCCTTCGGGTTGTAAATTCCGCCATGGATGTCCGATATCGCTACAACCTTGTAGCCCTGCTCGTGCATGAGCTGCGCGCCGATGCCGCCAACGTTTCCCGAGCCCTGCACGACGACGCGCGTCTCCGCCGGCGTCATCTTGAAGCGCTTGATGGCCTCGTTTACGACAAACAGTATGCCGCGGCCGGTCGCTTCCCGGCGGCCGCTCGACCCGCCAAGAGCGATCGGCTTGCCGGTGACCACGGCCGTGACGGTGTGGCGGGCGTGCATCGAGTAGGTGTCCATAATCCACGCCATCGTCTGCTCGTTCGTATTCATGTCCGGCGCGGGTACGTCTTTTTCCGGTCCGATGAAATCGAGCAACTCCGCCGCGTAGCGCCGCGTCATGCGTTCGAGTTCGCCGGTCGACATCTGTTGCGGATCGCAGATGATGCCGCCCTTCGCGCCGCCGAACGGCACGTTCACCACCGCGCATTTCCACGTCATCCACGCCGCGAGCGCGCGCACTTCGTCGAGCGTCACGTCGGGGTGATAGCGGATGCCGCCTTTCGCCGGGCCGCGCGCAATGTTGTGCTGCACGCGATAACCTTCGAAGACCTGGATGCGGCCCGAGTCCATGCGCGTCGGGATATAGACCTTCAACTCCCGGTTAGGAACTCTCAACACCGCGTAAAGATCGGGATCGAGGTTCAGCAACTGAGCCGCGCGATCGAAGCGCGACATCATCG
>DATELZ010000024.1:0-114529 GCA_035276045.1 Pyrinomonadaceae bacterium
GGATGGAGCGATGCCTCGAATGAAGAGCTTGTTGTTTTCAACGTGCAGATTGAGGAACTGGATCTTCTCGTTATCAGAAACCGAGAGCACGGTCTGATACCTCTGCTTGAGCTCGTTGAAGCGTTGCTGCGCGCCCTGCTGTTGCTCGGCCTGCGCCGCACCCCGTCCAAACATTTTGTCAAAAAGTCCCATGATGATTTCCTTTCGTTCGATTATTAAACGGGGGAAAAATCTCGGGGGATTTGGTGTCGAGTAGGGGCGGAGGTTCCGAGGATAATACTACTTCTTTCGCCTGCCGCAAGCGTTTTATTAGCTCAACATTTCTGTGACTAATCTATCGACATGAATGCGAGTTGTGTCGAGAAGTGGAAGGCCGTTGTGTTCTTCGTCGCGGAGTAATAAGGGGAGTTCGGTGCCGCCGAGGATGAGGGCCTGGATGTTTTCGCGGCGTTTCATTTCGTCGGCGATTTCGAGGAGGCGGGTGCGGGTTTCGGGGAGAAAGATGTCCTTGAGAAGTTGACCGAGATAGATGTCGTGGATGTAGTCCTGCTCCTGATCGTCCGGCAGAATAAGATTGAGACCGGCGCGTGAGAAGACGGCCGGATAGAACGGCGCTTGCATTGTAAAGCGCGTGCCGAAGAGACCGACTGTTTGCAAGCCGCGCTTCTGAACCTCATCGCGCGTTGCTTCGACGATGCTGATCAACGGCAACGAGGATCGTTGCTGTAGTTCGTCGAAAACGATGTGCGGCGTGTTTGCCGTGAGCGCCGCGAGATCGGCGCCGGCCCGGCGAAGCTTTTCAATTTCTACCGCAAGACCGTCCGCGACTTTCGCCAACTCACCCGCCGTCATCCATTCGATCATCTGTTTGAGATCGATGCTGTTGATGATCAACGGCGGCGAATGACCGTCTGCCTGTTCGCGATACTTTGCGACAAGCAGACGGTAGTATTCGATCGTCGATTCCGGGCCAGTGCCGCCGATTAAGCCGAGTGTTTTCATTGTTGCGTCGTCGTGCTGCGGATCGCTTCACCGATCTCGTACTCAGGTTTCGCAACACCCATCAGCCATTTATCAAACCAACCGACGATGTGTTGCAGTCGTTCGATGCGATGCCACGGTTGCCCCGAGCGCGAGAGTTCGTGCGACTCGTTCGGGAAGCGGACCATCACAGTCGGAATCTTGCGATACTTCAACGCGCGAAACATCGCTTCACCACCGGGACCTGTGGGCGTGCGCCAGTCAGTCTCGCCCAGGATCAACATCAACGGCGTTTGGATCTTGTTGACGTAAGTGATCGGCGAACGGCGGCGATAGTCTTCCGGATCTTCAAACGGCGGCGCTTTGAACCATGACGGTTGAAAGAGCGTGAAGTCGGCGGTGTACCACCAGTCGGCCCAACTCGCGATGTCGCGTTGCGAAACTGCGGCGGCGAATCGCGTCGTCTGTCCGATGGTCCAATTGGTCAGCAAGCCACCGCCGCTGCCGCCAGTGACGCCGAGTTTCTTCTCGTCGACGTAACCGCGCCGCAGCAACTCGTCGACGCCAGCCATCAGATCTTTGTAATCGTCGCCGGGATAGTTGTGCTGGATGATGTTGCCAAACTCCTGACCGTAGGTCGTGCTGCCGCGCGGGTTAGGATAAAGCACGACATAGCCCTTCGCCGCCATCCATTGAAATTCGTGATCGAAGATGAACCCGTAAGCGGCGTGTGGACCACCGTGGATGTTGAGAATCAACGGGTATTTCTTGTTCGGATCGAAGTCGGGTGGTTTTTGCACCCACACCTGAACATTGCGGCCGTCAAAACTCTTGTGCCAGATCTCTTCCGGTTCGGTGAGGTTCAGTTTGGCAAACAGTTCGTCGTTGAGACGGGTGAGTTGTTTTGGTTGCGCGCCCGGTTTGTCGAGCCAGTAAAGATCGCCGACGCGAGTCGGAGTGGAAATCAACAAGACAAACTTCGACGCATCCGGCACGGCGCGATAATTCACGACCGCGTGATTGCCGGTGGTCACGTCTGACAGTTTGCCGGTAGCAACATCAAACGAACCGAGGTTCGCCTTTCCTTCTTTTGCATAGCCAACCGTGATACTGCGTCCATCCGCAGACCAGACCGGCGGATTGCCGCCGCCGCCACGTGGCGCGACGTTGTCGCCAGTCAAGCCGCTGCCGATGTCGGAATCAAACGTGGTCGTGAGGTTGCGCGGCTTCGCATTGGCGGTCATTTCCATCACCCAGAGATCGGGTTGGGAATACGAACGAACCGGTTGAGCCACCGATGCGATAAACGCGAGTTGCTTGCCGTCGGGACTGAGCGTGAACGCGCCGGCGCCCATGTCGAACGAAGTGAACTTCGCAGGCGTGCCGCCCGTGACGGCGACGTGGTAAATGTCGGTCTTTGGAAGTTCGTAGTATGGTTCGTCGATTTGATCGGATTCGAAATAGATGTGCGAGCTGTCTTTGGCCCAGAATGCGCCAGCTTCGTCGTAGCGTCCGCTGGTCAACTGTTTTGGCGTGACTTTCTCGTCGCCGGTGCGCGGCGCGGTGACGACCCAGATGTGTTGCGGATGCTTGAAGTCGAGATAACCAGCGCCATTCGCGCGATAGACGGCGCGATTGATCACACGCACGTCGCTTTCGCGTTCCGCTGGCGTCGGGCTCACAGACGGACTCGCTGCCGGACTCGCCGCTGGCGTCGGGTTTTTCGCGGCGGCTGCCTTTGCGAGTTCTTCCGGAGTTGCCGAGTTGTAGAACAGGATCATCTTTCCGTCAGGCGACCATTGTGGACCACCAGCGCCACGGGGCAGAGAGGTAAACTGAAACGGCTCGCCGCCACCCATTGCCAGCATGAACAACTGTTGCGGTTCGGTTCGACCGCCAACCTCCGGCGCGCGCACGAAGAGCAGATGCTTTCCGTCGGGCGACCAGCGCGGCGTTGCATCGCGTGGTCCATTCGTCAACTGGCGCGTTTCGCCGTTCGCTGTCGTGACGGTCCAGATGGACGTGTTGTAGCCGTCTTTTTTGTCGTTTACGGTGACGCGCACGAAAGCGACGCGCGAACCGTCGGGCGAAACCTGCGGATCGCCGATCCAGACAAAGTTGAAGAGATCTTTCTCGGTGATGTTGCGTTTCTGGGCAAACGCGGGGGCGCTTACGAAGACGACGATAAGCAGGAGCAGCGAGATACGAAAACGCATACGTGGGTTCCTTTCGGTAAAACGGGTTGGCAACTGGCGCGCGTATTCTAACCGCAGGTCGACGAAAAAGTTAACCTTTGCTTATGGACGATTGTGTCTTAATCTAATCGTCCGTATCCGTGATCTCAAATGTCGTAGCCCACGAGTAACCTCACAGAGTGAAACTCATGCACCTTCTTCACCGCCTAACCTCAATCGCTATCGTTCTATTACTAAGTTCAATTACTGCCGGACAGACGACGGAGGCGCAGGCCAACGCAGCACTTAAAGAGGCGCGCAGGTTGGCCTGGTTGCCCGAGGAAGCGAAGAGGCGGGAAGCACTGGAAAAATTCCTGGAGGCGGGGCGCTTGTTTCAGCAAGCAAAGGTGCCGTTCAAGGAGTATTTCTCGTATCTCGGCGGTTGCATGGTTGCGATAGATCTAAGGGAGCTGAAAGTTGCGCGCGATCTGTGTGTGAAGAGTTTGCCGCTCTACGAAGAACACGGACAAACCCGGGAACTGCCAGTCGTCTTGTCCTCCATCGCCAACCTGTCAGCTCGGATTGGCGACAGGCAGACGGCGATCACTTACTACCTGCAGGCCGCACAGGTTCATGCAGAGCGGGGTGAAGTGTCGGAGCAAGCAGCAGTCGAAAACGATTTGGGCGGCGTTTACTACCAACTAGGCAAGTACGATCAGGCGCTTCATTATCTCGAACTGGCACTGGAACGACGAAAGCGACTGGGAGTTAAGTGCGATATTGCAGCCACCCTCACCAACCTCGGCGCTGTACAAATTCTTAAGGGGGAGTGGACCAGGGCGCTCGACTCGCTGCAGCGACAGGCGCTGCCGCTTTACAACGCGACACCCACCTGCGCGATTGGCGAAAAGCACACGGATAAAGCCGAGTGTCCGGATAATCTCGCCGTCACGTTATTAAACATTGGGAAAGCCTATTATGACCTCACAGATTTCAAGTCGGCGCTCTGCTTTTACGAGCGTGCCGAGCCGCTCATCACCTCGAAGGAATACAAGGCAGCGCTCGTCAATAACCTTGGCACAATCGATTACAAGCTGGGGAGATTTGATTCAGCCGTGGCGCGATTTCGGCGGGCGATGGAACTCCATGCCAGCGTTGCTGCCGAAGCGTTGACAAACATTGCGGTGGCGCAATCGCCCGATGAAAGCAGGCTCGCGAGTCTTCGGGAAGCCTTGCGTTTGCGACGTGACGTGGGAAACGAGAACGCCGAAGCGGTAACACTGAACAGTTTGGGCGAGGTTTACAACAGACTGCGGCGGCCGCAAGAAGCGCTTGAAAACCTCGATCGCGCGATCACGTTGTTTGCAGCAGCGGGCGATCGCAACGGTGAAGCAACGGCGCTGAGTAACGCTATGCTTTCGTGGCGAATGTTAGGCAATCGAAGCAAGGCGATTGCGAACGGAAAGTTGGCTGTCGATCGGTTTCAGGAGTTGCGTCTCGAAGTGCGCAACGCCAGTGGTGAGATCGAGCGCACCTACCTCCGCATGGTACGCCTCGCCTACCAGAATCTCGCCGAACTGCTGATCGAGGATGGTCAGCCTCAGCAGGCTATTCGAATCTTGAGCCTTTACCAGGGCTCGCTGTCGTCCACGCCTGCGAAGGAAGCGATCGACATCGACGGGGTGATTAGCGCTCAGCAAACTTTGGCGACGCTTCCGTCTCTCCGGGCAGTGTCACTCTACACTCTCGTCGGCGATAGTAAACTCTATATCCTCGCAGTTACGCGCGGTGGCATAAAAGTCTTCTCGCAACCAGTTTCTTCAACCCTGGTGGATCAAAAGGTGAAAAAGTTTCTCGGAGTGCTGCGCTGCGCCGATCTCGATCCACGTCAAGCTGCGTCAGAGTTCTACAGCCTTATTTTTAATTCAACGTTGAACTCGGACAGGCGAATCACCCTCGAAAGAGCTCTCAAGAATGAGAACGCGGCGACCTTGCTCTGGTCTTTAGATCGTCCATTGAGCGCGATACCGATGGCAGCGCTTTACGATTCGGCCACGAGACAGTTTTTGATCGAGAAATATCAGGTTGCGGTGTTCACACGAAACGATGCCGCGTCTCTGCGGCGCGAACCGAAGCCGTGGTTGAACGGAATCGGAATGGGAACGTCACGGCAATTCACGGGACAAGATCCGATTCCCGGCGTGGAAGCTTCACTCGCAGCGATCTTCGGCGATGAAACGACTAAGCAACCTGGAGTCTTGCCAGGAAAGACGGTCGTCAACGAAGACTTCACTGCGAAGACGCTGGAAGATCTGGACGGGCAGTGGCCGTTGGTCCATGTCGAGAGCCATTTCGTGTTGACCGCCGGCGAGCCGGAGCTGTCGTTTCTGAGACTTGGCGACGGCGACCGCTACACGCTCGCGAAGATGCAGGAAGCACCGGACCTTTTCGCGGGCGTTGAACTGTTATCGGTTCCGATCTGCGAGAGCGCGGTCGAAGACGCCGACGCTTACGGAAAGGAGACAGAAGCACTTGCAAACCTCGCACAGCGCGCCGGGGCGAGGTCTGTGATCGCGAGTCTGTGGAAAGTGTCCTATCACGTCACACCCAAACTGATGTCCCGTTTTTACGAACTCGCCGCAGCGCATCCGGATTGGTCCAAGTCGGAGTTGTTGCGCCAGGCGCAACTCAGTCTCTTGCGAGGCGAGATCGCGATCGTGCCGGAGCGTGGCATCGCCCGCGGCAGTTGTCCCTCAAACCGCCAACGTCGCATGCGTTTCGTCGCCGGCCGCAAGTCTCCTTTCGCGCATCCATATTACTGGGCGGCTTTTGTTCTTTACGGCAACGCGCGCTGAGAAATCAGCACCAGGTGATCGAGGAGCGAGAAAACTTACCGAGTGATAACGAAAGTTTTTGGTGGCGGGAGTTCAGCTATATCGAAACGATATCGTTCGCCGGGCTTTAGCGTGCTAACTGGAACGTCGACGGAGATGGCGCGTCGCAAATGACCGTTATAGCGGAGCCGGACAGGTGGCAGTTCGAGAGGGCCCAGCACCGGATAACCCATCTGGTCCTTGATGGAGAGGTGAAGGACGCTGAGCGCGTGGGCATCGTCGAGTAATTCGTGTCGGAGTATCAGGATTCTGGTATTAGGTGAAATCTCGATAGGCACATCGTCGTCCGGTCCTGCGACGCCCGTGCGTGACTCTCTTAAGAATAGCCACTTCTCGCGGGTAAACGACCCAGGTTTTTGTTTTGGCGGCGTTGTGACTGGCGTCGGCGTTGGAGATGACAGTGGGGGTGGGATTCTGTTGATTACAGGTATCGACCGGTGATCGTTCTCGGCGCTCAGATTGTTTTGACTCCGCCAGGAAATTGCAAACAGCACTATGATGAGCACAATTCCTATCAACAAGACCGCCGCGGCCGCGAGTTCAATGAAACGAATAGGGAACCTGACGACTTTCTGCGGGGCCGGCTGTTTTTCACGCAGCAACCGCAAGCTCTCGCGAAAAACTTGCGCCTCTTCCAGTTTCAATTGGTTGGCAGGAATGCTGAGAAAGGTAACTTCGAAGCGTCGTTTCTCGTCGTCAGACATCTCGTTTTCGAGATAACTGTCGATCAAATTCATCTGCAGGGTTTCGAGGCGTTGATATAACTCGTCGTCGCGCAGTAGCTCATCTTCCAGCGCCGCGACCTCGCTGTCTGGCAACTCGTTTCGCAAATAGGATTCGAGCTTGTTGTCGTTACTGGATAATTCCATCAATCTGTCGCACGAAGCATAATCATATAGTGACTCGGGACTCCCAAACCTTACCGAAAAAATTTTCGTGTGCTAAGTCCTGACCTGTTGCGCCTGTAAAAACACCATTTTAGGGTCGCGAGACGTATTCGCTTCGAAGCAATCACTAAGACATTCACTCAGTTTCGATCGAGTTTTGCTGACTTGAGTTTGTAAGTTCCGCACTGTGTGGGGCGACGCATCGGCACTCGTTCCCAGTGTCTTGCGAGCTTCACTCAACGCGAGTTTCTGGCGGATTTCCTTCTTTTCTTTCGCCGTCACAGGCTCGGTCGGATAGTAGCTGAGGAGCAGCGTCTGCTTCTCTCGTGACAACTTTTCCAGGCACGCTGCCATGCAATCGAGTTTGACTTCACGTTCGATCGCGCTCAGTTCGGGATCGGGTGAGTATTTCAATTCCCGGCGCCGAAACGCCGACTCGCCGTCTCCTGACGGATCGGGCTCGATATCAACCTGTCTATCCTTTCGCCTGCTGTCCTCGCGAATGATGAACGAAGCGATTCTGGCGGCAAACTTGTTGAGGTCGGCGATGTGTTCGCCCCTCCGTTCGAACTCCGCCACTTTCGCGATCAGCCTGGTAATGGAGGCGTCGATCAGATCATTGCTGTCCGAGAAGCGCGACCGCGGGATACGAGTTTCCAGATGTCTGCGGAGTTGGTTGTAGCTCTCAGACACACTCGTTTTGAAAAACGCTGTGAGGCGTTCTTCGAATATGTTGAGGTCTTCGTGAGACAGTTTGTTGAGTTCGTTGTAACTCATCAGCACTCGGGGAGAAGCACTGGCGATGAACGGAGTATACGCGACGCCGCGCCTCATGGCGCGTTACAAATCACTTGCGATAAACGTAATAGATCACGCCCGCGTAGTCGTCAGTCAATAGAAACGCGTCTTTGCCGAAACTGAAAATGTCCGCGGGGCGGCCATTGATTCGGGCGCCGTCGAAGAATCCCGTGATGAAGTCGTCAACCGCGCCGCTTTTCGATTCTTCGATTCGCACGACGCTGTAACCACGCCGCAGATTTCTCTTCGTCGACCCATGCAGCGCGACGAGGAACGAATTCGCGAGTGCAGGATCGTGAGAAGAGCCGAAGTATTCGAGGCCGAGTGGCGAACTGTGCGCGGGAAACGGCGTGTGCGCGGCCGGCACTTGCCGGCAATCCAGCTTCTTGTTGCCGAGATTAAACTTCGGATCGGCTAAGACTCGCGCGCCGGCCTGGAAACAGTAGGGCCAACCGTAATTCTTGCCGCCTTCGATCGAATAGAAAGTGTCCGCCGGACGATTGTCGCCGAGATGATCGGAGCCCATGTTAGTGGCCCACAGTTTTCCGTCGATCCAGCGAAGTCCAACGGCGTTGCGCAAACCCCGCGCGTAGTAGCGCTGGTTCCTGCCATCCGGGTCCAGCTCGACGATCGTGGCTCGAACCTCTTCCTTCTCTTCACACGCGTTGCAACTGCTGCCGACTGAAACGTAGATCTTCTCGTTGTCGCCGACGGCAATCGTGCGCGTCAGGTGCCAGCCACCGTACTTGTATCCCAACCCATAATCCGGAAACGTTGCCAGCACTTCCGGCTCGCCTTTAGGCGCGACGCTGCCTGCTTCGTAGCGATAACGAACGAGACGATCGGTCAACGCAAGATAGAACCAGTTTGTGCCCGACTGGTCTGTATAGAAGGCGACACTGTTCGGATTGCGTAACCCGGTGAGATATTTCGTCAGCTTTTTGAACTGATGCGTGACCGGATCGAAGTCCTCGAGAATGTAGACCACGCCGCGCTTGTTGTCGGCGAGGTTATACATGTCTGTGACGAAGATTCGATTGTCAGGACTGCGGGCCATGAAGCGGATGCGCTTCACGCCTTGCGCGGCGACGCTGATACCAAAGCCTTCGGGAAGGTTCAGTGCGAACGACTTCCCGTTGGCCAGGGTGATTTGATGCGAAACAAGTTTCGGAAAAGCCGTAGTTGTTACGGCATGAAGCAGGATGACGGCGACCAGCAGTGCAACACGGATCACCGGAAGAAAATAACACAGATCACAACACGCGCATGAACGCGACCAGATCTTTCTTCTCCTGCGCCGTCAGTTTCAACTCCAGCACGAGATTGAAAAACTCGACCGTGTCTTCAAGTGTCAACAATCGTCCATCGTGCAAATAAGGCGGCGACTCTTTGATCCCGCGTAACGGGAACGTCTTGATCGCGCCTTGCGCCGTCATCATCATGCCGCCTTCCATGCGCGGTTTGAAAAATCGTTCGACAGCGAGATCGTGCATCTGATTGTCCGTGTAGAACGGCGGAGCGTGACACGCACTGCATTGCGCTTTGCCGAAGAATAGATCCTCGCCACGAATCTCATTCTGCGTCGCTTTCGCACGATCCAATCGGCCGAGGACGTTGAGCTTTGGCGCTGGCGGGAAGTCGAGGAGGGCTTGAAACTCGCCCATAAAGTGAACTTGGGAACCACGCTCCAGAATGTTTACGCCTTTCTTCGTCGCCGTAAGCGGGTCGCCGTCAAAGTATGCAGCGCGTTGTTCAAACTCCGTGAAATCTTCGACGTTTTTCAACGCGCGCTGCGAGCCAAACAGCCGTTGAATGTTCACGCCACGCAGCGACGGCGTTTCGATCCGGCGTCGATTCTCCTGCGGACGAATGTCGCCGACGAGGTGGAACGCTGCCGAAGTGTGACCGTTGACGTGACAGTCGAAACAAGCAACGCCGAGCATGCCATCAGCTCGCTCAGTTTTGCGATCGGCGGTGGCGTTGAACTGCTGTTGCGGAAACTGCGTCACCAGCAGACGGAGACCTTCGAGCTGTTTCGGATTGAGAATACCGTTAAATAAGTCGTAGAAATTATTTGCCGTGATCAGTTGACCTTTGGAAACGTCGCCGAGATCTTTGCGCGTCGACAAAAACATCGCGGGCGGAAACTCGGGCAGGAAGTGATCCGGCAGATCGAAATCCATGTCGAAACGTTCGACCCGCGGCAACAGCTTGATCTCAGCCTGTGAAAACACCATGCCGCCAGACGCGTGATCGACGTGCGGCAAGGGCAGGTAAGGGAAGGCGTCCTGATCGCGGATCGCGTCGGGCGTCATTTGTCCAAGCCGATCCCATGTCAGGCCGGCCTTTAATTTCGCAGTCGGCCCGACAGGAATCGGCTTCCCACGCGTCATACGCACGCTATCGTCGACGCGCCTACCAAGATCGTAACGCTGTTCAAGAAGCTGCTGATGAGCGGCTGCGATCCTGGCTTTATTCGCCTTGTCGCGTGCTCGCACCACTTCAAATGGTTCTTCGATCACCGGCGTGAACGACGACGGGCGCTGCTGTTGCGCGCGGGCTGCGTCGGTCACGATCAGAATGGCTGCGGTTGAAAGGACAAGGATCGCGGCCAGGAGCACTCTTATGCGTTTTGAGTTGTTCATGATTGGATAAACACGCGAGCCGCCGAATTATTCCCGGGAATTTTTTGCGTCGTGAAGTGTTACTCTAGAATGGTTTCTCGAACCGGCGGCAAGTGATGAGCAAAGCACTCTTTAGTCAAGCGGCTTTAGGGCACATCGATGCGCTCTACGGCTATGCCATGACGCTGACGCGCGATGCGACGGAGGCCGAAGACCTGGTCCAGGAGACTTATTTACGAGCCACTACCGCGGCCAACCAGCCGCAGGCCAACGGTAATTTGAAGGCATGGCTGTTTGTGATCATGCGGAATGCTTGGCTCAACCAGTTGCGTCATAACCAGAGTGGGCCGCGATTCGTCGAGTTGGAAACAAACGATCAGCCGGAAGATGCGGGCGGCAACCCGCATGTAGTTTATCTGCGGAAGCTGGAACGTGAACAAGTTCGCGCGGCGATCGAGAAACTTCCGGATGCGTACAGAGAGATTGTCGTGTTGCGTGATATTGAAGGATTTACGTACCAGGAGATCGCGCTTGTGCTGGATTGTCCGGCAGGCACGGTGATGTCGCGTTTGGGCCGTGCTCGTGCGAAACTGCGGGCTGCGCTCGCGGGTTGGCAGCCGCAGACGCGAGCGAAGGCAGTTTGATCTACGGTAAAGAATGAAAGATTGTGAAGACATTCGAAGACGCTTGAACCTGTATCTCGACGATGAGTTGCAGGGCGATGATCGGGCGGCGATTGAGGCGCATTTGTTGGAGTGTGCGTCGTGCGCTGCGATCTTCGAGCGTGAGCTTAATTTTATTAATGCGATCCGCGAAAGTGGACCGTTGCATTCCGCTTCGCCGGACTTAAGGGCGCGGGTTCAGGAGACTTTAGCAGTAACGCAACCGGCAGTTTCAAAGTCGCGTCTGCAGTGGCTGGCGATTGCTGCTGCGCTTCTTGTGTTGTTGCTTCCTGTCGTGATCTGGCGCGGGATGAATCACACGGACAGGGCAGAGCCTTCGAGTTTTGCGTTGATGGCTGCCGATACGCACTTGCGCCGGACGCGCGGGCAGTTGCCGTTGGAAGTCGAGACCGCTGCGCCGCAAAGTATCTCGGAATGGTTCGCGAACAAGGTCAACTTCAGTGTCAAGTTGCCAAACTATCAGGAGTCGTCAGGACAGGAGAAGCTTTACACGCTCGAAGGCGCGCGGCTGGTTGGTTACAAGGACGATTACGCTGCGTATGTGGCTTATCGAATGAAGGCGCAGCCGATCAGTTTGGTGATCACGTCTGACGCGGTCGCGCAGCCGTCAGGCGGCGAAGAGATCGTCGCCCGCGGCCTCACGTTCCACTACAACGCGATTCACGGACTGAAAGTGATCACCTGGTCCGATCGCGGACTCACTTACGCGCTCGTCTCCGATCTCGAAGAGCGCGGTCAACAATCCTGCATCGTCTGCCACCAGGGCACCAAAGACCAGGATCTCATCACGCCGCTGAAGCCCAAGTAATTAGCCACAAAAAGGCACATAAGCAGACACAAAAGGCACAAGAAAAATCTTTTGTTCTTTTTGTGGGCTTCGTTTGTGCCTTTTCGTGGCTCACCGTGAGTACATCTTGATGACGCGCTCGATTGCTAAGCGGCAGACGTGGCAGAAGCTATTGGTGCGTGTGAACATGATGCAGTCGACCTCGGGGCGATAGTAGCCACGAGCCTCGTACATCGCGCCTTCGAACGCTCCCACCTGTCCGACATGCTTCTCGGCCGCAAACATCTTCTTCTCGTGCTCTAACTCTTCCCGGAAGAGCGCTTCCATCTCTTCCTCGGGCCGCTTGTCTTTGCGTAATTGCGCGCGGCGTTTCTGTATCTCGAGCGAGTAAGTTTCAAATGCTTCCTTGTTCCATGGCGTCGGAATCGGCGTGACGTTCGCAAACGGCGAAACAAGCTGACGCCACTTCAAATTTCCCACGTCGAGCAGCGCGGTGACGTTTGGTTCCCACGGCTCAACACGATCGGCCGCAGGCGCGTAGGCGACCGACGACGTGTAATACTCGTCAGCCAATCCGGCGAAGTGATGCCCAAACTCGTGCACAAACACGTAATCCGCGAAAGCATTGTCTGACGCGACCGTGCTGTAGAGATTGAAGATCCCGCCGCCGCCGTAAGTACGGTTGTTCACCAGCACTTCGATAAACTCGTACGGCGCAAACTGCGCTGTCTCACGCAGCGAGCGGTTATCAAAAGTCAAAACATATCTTTCCGAACCGAACGCGTCGTACGTCGCGCCGAGCGGCGAGTTGCGATAAGTCCCGGTCGATGGCCGCGAGACGCCTGATTCAGCCGCCGGCGGCGCCATCGCCCAGACGTTGAAATGCCGCTGCTGCTCTTTGAAAGGCGACGTCGAGAACAAAACTTTGGTCATTCGCCGCGCGTCTGCTTCAAACTTTTTCGCCTCCGCACGCGTGTAGCCGTCCCCCAAAATCAGAAAATCGACCTTCGTCTCGGGATCGCCCGCTTTCTGAATCGTTATCAACGGCGCGGGCGCGACGCGCTTCGAGCGATCGATAAACTGATCGGCGGGATCGATCGACGTCGTCCAAATATCCACAAAGTTGTTTTTCGCATTCCGCTTCTTCAAGACGATGCTGACAGGCACAGAAGGCGCGGGAAATCGCAGCGACTCCTGAAACGTGCGCTTAATCGATTTGGCTTCGTCGGTGGTCTCCCATTCGCCGTAGATCGACGCAAAACCGCGTGAATAAAGCACCTGTTTGGTTTTTTGATCGCGGACTTCGAAGAGGTACTTGCCGAGGTTCGACGTGTCGATCGCCTGTTTCAGATCGCCCGGCCACGGCAACGGCTCAATCACGATGCGGTCGACGCTAAATACTTCCGACGTAGCGTCGCCGGTGTGGTAATAATCGAGCCTCATCGTTTGGGTGGCAGCGCGGACGCTGGCGAGGCACAATAAAACGGCGGCAAAGGCGGTTAATAGTCTGGTCATACGGCGGATAATACAAATGAAGACAGATGTGTGTCATCCGCGTTAAACTGTCTCACTTATGGCTAGTGTCCTCGAGATCATTCCGCTCGGCGGTATCGGCGAGTTTGGAATGAATTGTATGGCGGTGCGGTACGGCGACGAGATGTTGATTCTCGACGCCGGCATGGGCTTTCCTGAGGAAACCGCCTACGGCGTCGACGTTTCGATTCCCAACTTCAATTTTCTCGACGAATACAAAGAAGACATCACGGCCATCATTCTCACGCACGGTCACGAAGATCATCTCGGCGCGTTGCCGTATTTGCTCAAGAAGTTCAACGTTCCGGTCTACTGTTCACATTTCACCGCGGGCCTGGCGGAAAGCAAACTTGAAGAGCACGACCTGCTTGGCGACGTGCTGGTCCATCGCGTCGAGCCGCGCGACGTGGTCGACATCGGATCGTTCGCCGTCGAGTTCATTCGCGTTTCACATTCGCTGGTTGATTGTTTTTCACTCGGCATCAAGACGCCGGTCGGCACGATCATTCACACCGGCGACTACAAGGTCGACGAGACACCCGTAATCGGCGAGCCGATCGATCTGCGTTCGTTCCGTCGTTACGGACAGGACGGCGTGCTCGCGCTGCTTTCCGATTCTACGAACGCGACGGTGCCCGGCCGCACGCCATCCGAGCGCGCCGTGATCCCGGCATTCGAAGAGATTTTCTCCGAAGCAAGGGGACGCATCATCGTCGCGGCGTTTGCTTCGTCGATCCATCGTTTGCAGATCGTGCTCGACGTGGCCCAACAATTTAACCGCCATGTTTGCGTGCTCGGACGGTCGATGCAGAAGAACGTCGACGTGGCGGAACGGCTCGGTTATCTCGACATTCCCGATGGTCTGTTGGTCTCGCTGAACGAAACGAAGATGATGAGCGATAACGAGATCGTCTTTCTCGTTACCGGCTCGCAGGGTGAGTCGCGTGCCGCGCTGTCGCAGATGGCGATGCAGAGTTACAAGGGGTTGATGGTCGAAGAGGGCGACACGGTGGTCCTTTCCGCGCGCATCATTCCCGGGAACGAACGGCTGATCTCGCGCATGATCGGGTTTATCTACAAACGCGGCGCGAACATCATCGAAGAGAAGCGGCGGTTGGTCCATGTCAGCGGTCACGCGTCCCAGGAAGACATTCGCATTATGACGGAAGCTGTGCGGCCGAAGTTTGTCGTGCCGATTCACGGCGAGTACCGCATGCTTTTCCGGCACAAGGAGTTTGTCAAGAATCATCTTGGCTACGCGGAAGAGAACATTATTCTGATCGAGAACGGCGACGTGCTCGAGCTCGACGGCGAGCGTGCTGCAGTGGTTAATAAAAAAGAGATTGGACGCACGTTTATCGACGAGAGTGGGTTCGAAGAGATCGATAGCGGGACGGTGCGCGAACGCAAACAGTTGGCGTACGAAGGAACGATCACGGTCGTGTTGACGATTGACGAAGAAACGGGTGTGTTGGAGGGCGAGCCGCGGATCGTCGCGCGTGGCGTGCGCGGCTTGAGTGCGAATGGTTTTGGAAGTGGCGCGGGCAATAATGATCTGATGAGCGAGGCGAAGCGAGTTGTCGTAGCGTCGGTCGCCGGCGCGTCACGGCAGACGCTGGCTGATGAGACGTTGTTGAAAGAGCACGTGCGCGTAGAGTTGAAACGCTTCATTCAAAAACAGACCGGATCGAGACCGGTGATCATGCCCGTCATCGTGATGGTTTGAGCATTTTCCATTTTTCGTTTGTCATTTTTCATTTCTCAATGACAAATGAAGAATGAGAAACGACAAATGACCAACAACTCGGGTTTCTGGACAGATAAAACGGTCATGATAACCGGCGCCTCTTCCGGGATCGGAAAAGGGTTGGCGCTGGATATTGCTGCGCGTGGCGCGCGGCTTGGGTTGTTGGCGCGGCGACAGGGCCTGCTCGACGAGATCGTTGCCGATGTTAAGGGCCGTGCGGTCGCTGTTACGGCGGACGTCCGTGATGCGCAGGCGATGAAGGCGGCGGCGGATCGTGTGCGCGAGCAGCTTGGGCCAATCGACATGCTGATCGCCAACGCCGGCATTGGCACGTCGGCTCACGTCGCGCAGCTCGATCCGGATCACATGGCGAACGTCATCGGCATCAACGTTCTGGGAGCGGCGAATAGTGTCGCCGCGGTTGTGCCGCAGATGGTTGAACGCGGACAGGGACAATTGGTGGCGATCTCGAGTCTGGCAGCGTATCGCGGTTTGCCGAAGTCTGCGGCGTACTGCGCGAGCAAGGCTGCGTTATCGGCCTACTTCGAAAGCGTGCGGATCGATCTGCGCGGCACGGGTGTCGGCGTTACGATCATTCATCCCGGTTTTATCAAGACGGCGCTGACGGCCGGACGTGATGCGAAGATGCCTTACCTGATGGAACTCGACGAGGCGATTCCCAAGATCGTGTCGGCGATCGAGAAGGGCAAGAAGAGCATTGCTTTTCCGTGGCAACTGGCGACTGTCGTGCGCGCCGGGCTGTTGATGCCGACGTTTATGTACGACTGGATTGCCGCCCGCAATTCGTTCCGCGAATAAATTTGAGGCGCCCGTGATAACTGAATGACCATTCTTCAAGCGATTCTCCTCGGCCTGGTCCAGGGCCTGACAGAGTTCATTCCGGTTAGTTCAACAGCACATCTCGTTTTTGCAGCCCGCATCGTGAATCTTTATGGCGGCGTCGACAAGACGTTGCAGGCGGAGCAGACCACCGCGACGATCGCCGTGATTCAACTCGGGACGTTGCTGGCGGTGCTGGTCTATTTCGCGCGCGACATTGTGAACATTCTGCGCGCGTTCACGGGCGATCACCTCGCGTTGTTGAGAGGACGATCTGAACCTGGCCGGCCAAAGTTGTCGCGCGACGCCTGGCTCGGATGGCTCGTCATCATCGGATCAGTGCCGGTGGGCATTGTCGGGTTATTGTTCAAGAAACAGATCGAAGGACCGTTTACGAAAAACCTGTGGGTGATCGCGACGATGATGATCGTCGTCGGCGGGTTATTGACGATTGCCGAGTTTGTCGGCAAACGAAATCACGGCATGGACCAACTTGGCATTCGCGACGCGCTGGCGGTCGGTTGCGCGCAGGTGCTGGCGCTGATTCCGGGTTCCAGCCGATCGGGATCGACGATCATGGGCGGACTCTTCGCCGGACAAACACGCGAAACCGCCGCACGCTTTTCTTTTTTACTCTCCATCCCCGCCATCGCCGCCAGTGGTCTTCTCGAACTGCGCGAAGCAATCGAAAAACTTCCCTCCGGAAGTTACGGCGCCCTCGTCGTCGCCACGATTGTTTCGGGCGCCGTCGGCTACGCTTCCATCTGGTTTCTCCTGCGCTTCCTCCGTACCCACTCAACAGGCGTCTTCATCGTCTATCGCGTGATCGTCGGCGCCGCAATCATCATCGCCCTCGCTGCGGGATACATCTCGGCGAGTATCTAAGTCGCAAACGCCAACAAAAGTATTCAGTGGTCCAACGCGTTTGTCCTTCATTGTAGACACATTCCTGCTGGTCCACGCGAAACACTAACAAACGATTCGATCGTCCTCATTGGTACGAGTCTTGCCATTCCTCATAACGGCGATTGCCTCATGCCGCGTGCTTCGTCTTAGACGCGGCTGCCCGCCACGACCTCAAGTCAGGTAAGTAAAAGAGGAGGATTAAATGCCCGAACGACTGTATCGAGTTACCGATCGCACTGCGCTGAAGAAATTACGAGACGAAGGCGTGCGCATCGTTTTCCAATTTCCCGGCGGCGTCGTGCTACGCGAGCCGCTCCGTCGCAACATCGACGGCTTAACAGAAATCGACGCTGGCAGAACGCCAGTCCCAACCCAATTAACCCGCGAGAACATCGGCGAGGCTGCCTATGCGCTCCGTTCGAGCCAGGCGTGGCGCACGCGTAAGACGCGACGCCCGCACGCCGACGTGAGCATGGACCAGATCATCGCCGGCAACGCCGACAAAATCGCATGAGGTGACAAATGAACGAACGATTGATTAACGAAGTGGCCTGCGCGGTAGTGTTCGTGCAAGGTCCGGGGGAGGATCTGACCATGAGCGCGTCCGAACTCCTCGAAGGCACTGCAGAAATCCTGGACGGACAAGCACTGCTCCAAAGTCTCGATCCCAACGCCGAGATTTCATTCCTTAATGATATTAGAATTATCAACCTGGCCCAGCCGATATTTCCGACTGCGCCGTGGAAGGGAATGCCCCCGACTTTTTATATCGATAATATCGATGCCGCGCTTTGGCGCGACTCCAACAGCAAGATCTATTTCTTCCAGAAGGACCAATACATCCGCATGACCGGCTCGGAGATGGACGCCGGTTATCCCAAGCCCATCGCCGGTAACTGGCATGGTCTGCCTCCCGAATTCGAAGAGGGCATTGACGCCGCGTTCTGGCGCAAGTCCAACGGCAAGATCTACATGTTCAAGGGCAATCAGTACGTGCGATTGACCGACACCACTGTCGATCCCGAATACCCCAAGCCCATCGCCGGCAACTGGAACGGTTTGCCTGCCGATTTCGAGTCAGGCATCGACGCGGCCTTCATGCATGGAGGCAACGACAAGATCTACATGTTCAAGGGAAGTGAATACGTGCGGCTCACCGGCTTGACGGTAGACGCCGATTATCCCAAACCGATCAAGGGCAACTTCAAAGGCGTGCCCGACTATTACGAAGAAGGCATCATGGCGGCAATGTGGCGTGGCTCCAACGAGCACGTTTATCTGTTTGGCCGCCAGGAGCGCAACAATCTCAATACCTACGTCCGTTTCGCCGACGTCACAAATCCCGTCGACGCCGGTTATCCAAAGTACATGGGCGGTCTCGACGCCGGTCAGACCGAAGCGCTGTGGCGCGATCCGGTGCAGGCCCAGTTGGGCTTTGGTCCAGGAGATGCCGGCTACATTGATTTCGTCAAACAAGTGATTCAGGACGAAAGCGCCGACTGGGGCATCGTCGTGTTCGTTACCAAGTATCCGGTCTACTGGGGCGGTTATGCCAACACGCCGAAGATCGTGATGCGCTGGAAGGTCGGCGGCGACAACTTCGATCGGGTGTTTTCCCACGAGACTGGCCACATGTTCGGTGGACCTGACGAGTACGCAGCAAGCCCTTGCGACTGCACTGACATCAGCGGCCGCTTCTTCAAAGTCAAGAATGGCAACTGCGCCAAGTGTGCCAGCAAGTTGTCGATGGCCGAAGACTATCCCCGGCCTATTGCCGGCAGTTGGCACGGCGTGCCCGCAAGCTTCGAGACAGGCATCGACGCCGCAGTGTTCCGCGATGAAAAGAAGCGCGTGTACATGTTCAAAGGCAATCAGTACATCCGCATGACCGGCACCACAATGGACGCTGGTTATCCGAAGCCGATCGCCGGTAACTGGGGCGGACTGCCTGCATCGTTTCAGCAGGGCATCGATGCCGCGCTGTTTCGCAAGTCAAACGGCAAGCTCTATTTCTTCAAGGGCAATCAATACGCGCGGCTCACCGGCACCACGATGGACAGCGGCTATCCCAAGCCGATCGCCGGTAACTGGAATGGTCTGCCGGCCGCGTTTCAGCAGGGCATAGACGGCGCCTTCAACCGCACTTCGAACGATAAGATCTACATGTTCAAGGGAAACCAATATTGCCGGCTGACCGAAACAACGGTCGACGCTGGTTATCCGCAATCCATCTCCGGCAATTTTGCCGGTTTGCCGCAGAGCTTTACTAACGGCTTTCAAGCCGCGCTCATGCATGACGAGCGTGAGGCGCTTTACTTGTTCGATGGCAGCCAGTACGTGCGCATGGTCAATGGCGAACCTTGCATCATGTCGGGGAACAGCGCGGTCGTTTGCGCGTTCACACCCGCGCATCTTGGCTGGGGAGCGTTCATGACTCACGTCGACGCGGCGCTGTATCGCGGAGACAACAATATGGCGTACCTGTTCTCCGGTAAGTGGTACGTGCGCTTTTCGAAGGTCGGCAATTCGGTAGACGAGGGATACCCGAAACTCATCGCCGGCAATTGGAATGGTTTGCCGCCGGAGTTCGAGAACGGCGTTGACGCTGCGCTCTGGCGTCAGTCAAACCAGAAGACGTACTTCTTCAAAGGCAATCAGTATTGTCGCCTGACTGGATCGACGGTCGACGCTGGTTATCCCAAACCCATCGCCGGAAACTGGAATGGTTTGCCGGCAGACTTCCAAGCCGGAATTGATGCCGCTTTGTGGCGTCAGTCGAACAACAAGATCTACTTCTTCAAGGGCGATCGATACGTGCGCCTGACGGAGACCACTGTCGACCCCGGCTATCCGAAGCCCATCGGTACTAATTGGGAAGGCTTGCCCGCCAGCTTCCAACAGAAGATCGATGCGGCGATGATGCGGCTCGACACCGGTCAGATCTACATGTTCTCAGGCCGTCGTTACGTGCGCTACACCAACGTGGCGAACGGCATCGATCCGGGATACCCAAACTGGATCGATAAGAACTGGATGCCGTTCCCACGCGGTTGACGAATAAACCACCTACGCGGGTCTTTCGCGGAGAACGTCCGCCGCACTGTGTGCTACACTACGTCGGCCCTCCTCATAAGCACACTAAAAAGGGCGGTGATGTTATGAATGAGAAAGACCCGCAGGGTGAGGTTGCGTCTTCACAGCGACCGCGAAGCCCACGAGTTCCCGTTGAGTTTGCGCTCGATGTCGAAGGGACCGACGCAAAAGGAAATTCTTTTCAGGCCAAGGCGACGGCGACAAAAATCAGCCGCGGTGGCGCGACTATTGCCATCGACGTCGACGTCCCTCTCGGCTCGGTGGTGAAACTGGTCCCGCCGTTCGGCAGTAAACTGGAAGCCGAAGTGAACGGCGCCTGGACCGACGACATCGACGGTAATCGCCGGATCGGTGTTAAGCTACTCGATGTTAATGGTTGGTTTGGAGAATGAGACTCTTCTCTTTGTGCCTTTTGTGACTCCTTTTTGTGCCTCTTCGTGGCTATGAAGGCCAAACGCTGGATCGTGCGAGAGCATAACGCCCACGAGGCCGCCTCGCTCGCACGCGTACTTGGTGTCTCACCCATCCTGGCTGCATTGCTCATCAATCGCGGTTACGCCGACGAACGTTCCGCACGCACCTTTCTCACGCCAAGTTACGATCAACTGCACGAGCCCGATCTCATGCTCGGCATGAAAGAGGCCGTCGCGCGTCTCCAGCACGCGATCGACAACGACGAGCGGATACTGATCTACGGCGACTACGACGTCGACGGCACCACCGGCACCGCGATCCTCTTACGAGCACTCAAGCTACTCCGCGCGCGCGCCGGCTTTCACGTGCCGCATCGTTTCACCGAAGGCTACGGCATTCAGCAAGCCGCTCTCGAAAAGGCATTCGCCGAAGGTTACAGACTCGTCGTCAGCGTCGACTGCGGCATCCGCGCTCACGCGCCGCTTCATTGGGCGCGCGACAACGGTCTCGACGTGATCATCACAGACCACCACCTGCCGGACGAAAACGAAGGCGCTCCGCCAGCGTTCGCCGTCTTGAATCCAAATCAAAAGGGTTGCGAATATCCGGACAAGAACCTCGCCGGCGTCGGCGTCGCTTTCAAACTCGTCCACGCCCTCTTTCGCGAACGCGGCCGCGAAGCGCAAGTGCCTGCGTTTCTTAAAGTTGTGGCGATCGGGACAGTCGCAGACGTAGCGAAACTGTCCGGCGAAAACCGCACCATCGTCTCCCTCGGTCTCAAAGATCTCGCGAAGTCCGCGAACCCCGGATTGCGGGCGCTGATCGACGTAGCCGGTTGCGGAGACGGCAAGGGCATGACAGCATACGATCTCGGTTTCCGGCTCGGACCCCGAATCAACGCCGCCGGCCGCATGGACGCGGCTAGTGCTGTTGTCGAGCTCTTTGATACACGCGATTTCATGGAAGCGCGCCGTTTGGCCGAACATCTCGACGCGCGAAACGAGGAGCGAAAGACCGTGCAGCAACAGATCGTCAATCTGGCAACTGCCGAGATCGAAGATCGCGACTCATTTGTGACTGTGATCGCGGGTGACGGTTGGCATCGCGGCGTGATCGGAATCGCCGCGTCGAAGATTGCCGAGCGGTTGAATCGCCCGTGCGTCGTGTTTTCGGTCGAAGGCGACGTTGCGCATGGCTCGGGCCGCAGCATCGCGGCGTATCATTTATTGAATGGTCTGACGGCGTGTTCCGATCTGTTTGAGAAGTTTGGCGGACACTCGCACGCGGCGGGCATCACGATTCGTCCCGATCGAATCGCCGAGTTTCGCTGCCGGCTAAACGAGCATGCCGCGTCGTGTTTGACGCCGGAGGATCTGGAGCACTCGGTGGCTATTGATCTGGAATTGTCCCCCGAGAATGTCACGTTCCAACTGGCGCGGGAGTTACAAGCATTGGAGCCTTTCGGCGCAGGCAATCCATGTCCGGTGTTCCGGACGAGAAACCTGCGTTGTTTATCTGAGCCGGTCGTGTTGAAGGGACAGCACCTGAGATTGAGATTGGCAGGGCCGCAAAACCGGCCTTTGGAGGCAATTTGGTTTAACTGTATCGAGCCGGGGAAGGAAACTCCGGTCCTGAACGGCAGCATCGAAGTCGCCTACACGCTTGAATTAAGCGCCTGGAATGACGAATACCGGTTGCAGTTGAATGTTGCCGATTTAAAGAGTGAGCTTTGAACTTAGTGCTTTGTTCTTTGTTGTTCGCTGAGAGGGCTACTTTGAAGTTAAGTTAGCGAACAAAGTACAAAGCACAAAGCACAAAGCACTAAAAAAAATGCAAGACCTAATGCGAAAACGTGCCCTCGCCCTTGGCCTCCGCGCCAGGGTGCCGATGATCACGCGGCTGGTTGCGTTTGCCTTGCTCATTTCGGGCATCGCCCTCGTCGGTATCTCGTATTACAAGCTCCGCAACGTCGAGAGATTCAAAGCGCGTTCTGAGAAGCCTGAGCTGTCGAAACAGGTTACCGGCGTCGTCGAAGGTTACGAACAGCGCGTCACGAAAAACGATCGCCTTTATCTCCTCGTCAAGGCTTCGAAGGACACCACATTCTCCGACGGGCATCACGAACTCGAAAACGTGAGCATGCAGGTCTATCCACCTGCCGGAGATGTTCCCGATCAGATCTCAGCCTTGCGCGCACTCTACATGCCCGACACGAACGTGCTCTCATTTTCAGGTAATGTTCAAATTGAGACGAAGGAAAAGCTGAAACTCACAACCGAAATGTTGTCGTTCGATCAGAACAGCGGCGTGGCCCAAACAGACGCCGCCGTCACTTTCGAACGTGAAAACATCACCGGCAAGGCGGTTGGCGCCGTCGTCGAGCAGAAGGCGAAACAACTTGATCTGAAAAACCACGTCGAGATCACGGTTGCTCCGCGTGTGCCCGCCGAGACGGCAGCGAAAACGCCGGCGCGTGCTCGTCCCGTATTGATCAAGGCGGCCCGAAGCAGGTTCGAGCAGGAGACGTTGAAGCTGACATTCGCGGGCGGCGTCACGTTCGAACAGGACCATGACGTTCTAAGCGGCGAAAACCTTTACGCCTTCCTAAACCAGGAGAAGCGACTCGAGAAAGCAGAAATTCGCGGTAACGCAAAGTTGCGCTCGATGCAGCCCGGCCGCGCGGCTGAAGTGCAGTCTACCGACATGGACTTCTTTCTCGACAAGGACCAACGCCTCGAACGCGCGCTTGCCACCAACAACGTCGTCGCTCGTTCCATCGACGCCGACTCCGAGATGCTGGTCAACGGCGCGCCTTCTATCGAAGTCCTGTTTCAAGCAACTGCCGACAGCAGCGTGCTGAAACAGATGAACACAGGCGGCCGTTCGACGATCACTCTGAGCGCTCCAAAGTCGAAAACAAACGATCCACGCGCTGCAAACAAACGACTCACCGCCGATTCCGTTCGTCTTATGTGGCGTGTCACCGGACGCGATCTCGAAAAAGCCGAAGCTGCCGGCAACGCCGAGTTGTTTATTGAACCCGTAGTCAACAACGCCGGCGCGGAACGCAAAACATTGAACGCGCCGCGTTTTGATTGCGACTTTTTCGACGCCGGCAACCTGGCCCGAGAATGCAAAGCAAGTGGCGGCTCGAAAGCGACGATCGATCCGGTCCAACCACAGCCAAAACGCGGCACGCGCACGTTGACGTCGCAAAACATGACCGCCGTCTTTATCAAAGACACGCAGGACATCGAACGCGTCGACGCACAGGGTGACGGCAAGTTCAACGAAAACGATCGCAATGGCGTCGCCGCAAACGTTTCTTACCTCGCCGCCGATCAGACCGTGAGACTGCGCGGTGGCGATCCGACTGTCTGGGACTCACGCGGCCGCACGAAAGCTGTCGAACTCGATTCAGATCTCAAGAACAACGTCTCTTACGCGCGTGGCCGGACCACCACAACGTACTACAGCCAGGAACAGACTAACGGCGCCGCGCCTTTTTCAAAGACGAAGAGCCCGGTCTACATCGCCAGCGAACGCGGCGAGTTTCGCCATGAAAGCGGCCAGGCGATCTACTCCGGCAACGCTCGCGCATGGCAGGACGACAATTACGTCCGCGGCGATAAACTCGTTCTCTACGTGAACGACAAACGAATGGAAGCATCAGGCCGCGTGCAGACCACGATCTACAACTCCAAACGGCGCGTGGAAAACACCGCGACAGTCGTGCCCGTGTTTGCCTCCGCCGATTCGATGTTCTACTCCGATCCGGATCGCACGATTCATTACGAAGGCAACGTCGACATCAAACAGGGAACCGATCGGCTCACCAGCGGCGTCGCCGATGTTTATCTCGCGAAAGATTCCAACGAGATGCAGAAGACGGTGGCCCAGCGAAGCGTGGTGTTGACGCAACCAAACCGGAAAGGTTCCGGCGATTGGGTGGAATACGTCGCCGCCGATGAGGTCGCAGTGTTGAAAGGAAACCCGGCGCGTGTCGACGACGTCGAGCAAGGCAACACCGAAGGCGCTCGTTTGACGCTTTCGTTGCGAGACAGTAAAGTCACCGCCGACGATGCTCGTGGACCACTCTCGCCCGGTCGCGTGCGCTCCACCCACAAGATTCGAAAGCCATAATCCGTGATTTCGTCCCCGCCACAAACCCAACTGAAACCGGAGCTCAGAAACACCGATTTAACAAATGCTCTCCACTGCAAGGATCTCGTCAAGCATTACGGGCGCCGGCGTGTGGTAGATAACGTCAGTCTTCAGGTTGGACCAGGCGAGGTCGTCGGACTCTTAGGCGCAAACGGCGCGGGCAAGACTACGACGTTCTATATGATCGTCGGTCTTGAACGGCCCGACGCCGGCAGCGTTACGCTGGGCGATCAGGATCTCACCAAACTGCCGATGTATCTGCGCGCGCGGCTTGGTATCGGCTATCTGCCGCAGGAGCCGTCGGTGTTTCGCAAGATGACGGCAGCGCAGAATATTCTCGCCGTGCTCGAAACCGTGGGCCTGCGACGGCGCGAACAACTGAAACGTCTCGAAGAGTTGTTGGAAGAGTTTGGCATCGCACACGTCCGCAACACGCGCGGCGACGCACTCTCCGGCGGTGAACGCCGGCGCACCGAGATCGCGCGCGCACTCGCCACCGAACCGCATTACATTTTGCTCGACGAACCTTTCGCCGGGATCGATCCTAAAGCAGTCGACGACATTCAAAATGTAATACTCTACTTGCGAAATCGTGGCATCGGTATTCTCGTCACGGATCACAACGTGCGCGAAACGCTCGGCGTGACGGACCGCGCCTATATAATGGCCGAGGGCCGGATCTTTCGTTCGGGCCAGCCGCGTGACTTGACAGACGACCCGGAAGTTCGGCGGTTATATCTTGGCGAAAAATTCCGCATGTGAAGAAAGTGCAACGGAACAAACGTAATGCACATTGAAGGCCACTGATCGGTTATAATCCCCTCGCGCGGTTGAAGCCGCTAAATAATTACGAAAATCCGAATGAAGTTTTGGGCATCTGATCTGAAGGAATGTCTTTAAAGCTAACCACCAGCCTCTCCCAACGCCTCGTGCTGACGCCGCAGTTGCGCCAGCGAATCGAGATGCTGCAAATGACGTCACTGGAACTGACGGACCTCATTCAGCAACAGTTGTTGGAGAACCCTGTGCTCGAGGAAGTGCCGAGCCAGGAAGAGGTTCGCGAGTTGGCAGAGAAGGTGCTCGATCATCTTGCCAGCTCGCCTGATGAAGCGTCGTTTGGCGAAGCAGGAGAGGCGCCCGAGCAGGCTGCGGCTGCGACCAACGGCTCCGGTGATGTGGACGTCGTTCCTTCACTTGCGCCGTCTGCCGAAGGTGACTTCGGCGAAACGGCGAGCGCGGGAGAAGGTGGTGAAGAAAGCGACGGAGGCGGCGAGGAAGCAGCGCGCGACGCATTCGAAGAGATCGATTTCGGACGCGAGTTTCAGGATTATCTCGATCCCGGATACAAGACCCAGGAGATCGAATACAAAGAAGACGCGCCGACTTTCGAACAGTTTTTAACGCGTCCGCCATCGCTCGCGGAACATCTCGAATGGCAACTGAACATGAGTTCGGTTGAGCCTGAGATTCATGATGCCGCCATCTGCGTGATCGGCAACCTGAACGCCGACGGCCGGATCAACGCGACCAACGAAGAAATAGCCGAGACGGAAAAAATCTCGGATGAAGTGATCGAAAAGGCGCGTCAGACCGTCATGCGTCTCGATCCTGTCGGTTGCGGCGCGCGCGACGTGAAGGAATGTTTGTTGGTCCAGCTCGAAGTGCTCAAAGAAAGCGATCGACTCGCAGCCAGATTGATCGGCGAACACTTTTCCGATCTCCAGCAGCACAAGTTGCCGCACCTGTCGAAACAGATCGGCATCGAGGTCGAGGTTCTGTTGGAAGAGGTGCAGTTTATCCGCACGCTTGATCCCTATCCGGGCCGTCGTTACTCATCTGACGAACCGATCCTGATCAGTCCCGAGATCTATATCGAGAAACTCGAAGAGAACGACGACGATTACGTCATCTACTTCGCCGACGACGGCAGCCCGCGCTTGCGCGTGAGCGCGCAGTACCAGCAGATGCTGAGCCAGGGCGTGAGCAACGAGACGAAGAGTTTTATTCGCGAGAAGATGCGCTCAGCGGTCGACCTGCTGCGGAACATCGAACACCGCCGGCAGACGATCTACAAAGTCGTCGAATCGATCGTGCAGCGACAAAGAGACTTTCTCGATCACGGCGTGCAACAAATCAAGCCGATGATGTTGAAAGATATCGCCGAAGATATCGGCATGCACTTGTCGACCGTTTCGCGTGTCGTCAATCGAAAATACGCGCACACGCCGCAGGGCGTGATCGAGTTGCGACGCTTCTTCACCGAAGGCATGTTGAATGAAGACGGCGAAGAGATTTCGACGCGCATTATCAAGTTGAAGATCAAGAAACTTATTGAGGAAGAAGATTCGCATAACCCCATTACTGACGATCAGGTAGTTAAGATACTGGCGAAGGACGGGATAAAGTTATCGCGCAGAACTGTCGCGAAATATCGCGATCAAATGCAGATTCCCGGGTCACGCGAGCGTCGCGCCGTCGTTTAACATCCCTCTATACACGACGCGAATACAAGAGTTTAGTAATAATTGATTTTGTTGCGCTTGGCTGACTGTCACCGGTGGGCTGAGTTTGCGCATTTGTCTCTTTAAAACGGAGGGTAGACTGATGAAATTTGAATACACGGGCAGGCACGTCGAAGTATCTCCGGCGATCCGGAGTCACGTTGAGGACCACTTCAAGAAGCTCGATCACATTTTCAACGGTGATTCCACCTTGAGCACCCACGTAGTCATCGACGTCGAGAAGAACCGCCAGATCGGCGAGATCATTGTTTACTGGCGCGATCACACGCTGACGGCCAAAGACACCAATAATGACATGTACATGGCGTTGACCCGTGCAATGGCGAAGATTGAGAAACAAGCATTAAAACTCAAGAAGAAGATCATCGATCGCAAACAGGGCGCGAAGCCGACCGCGAGCGTCGCCCCTGAACCGGACGGAGTGCTCGAAGCCGAAGAGCGTCCGGCGCGAATCATTCCCGCGCGGCGTTATGCTGTAAAACCAATGACGGCGGAAGAAGCCGCCCTGCGTCTCTCAGGCGAACCCGATCAGTTCCTCGTATTTCGTGACGCCGACACCGAACGTCTCGGAGTTATCTACAAGCGGAAGGATGGAAACTACGGCCTTATCGAACCCTAGTCATCTGTCATTGGTCATTTGACTTTTATCATTTGTCGTTTTATTACCGCTGACCACGAAATGACAAATGAAAAATCTAAAATGACAAATGACCAATGATTCATTTCCCGACATAGTGATCATCACCGGCCTGAGCGGTTCGGGTATGTCCTCCGCCACGAATGCGTTTCAGGATCTCGGTTATTTCTGCGTCGACAACCTGCCCGTTACGATGCTGCCGACTTTCGGCCGGCTCGTGACGGCCAACGACGACGAGAAGGGAATCAGCCGCGCCGCACTCGTCATCGACATTCGCGAGCGCGGCTTTCTCGCGGATTTTGATAAACAACTCGACGCGTTGCGCGCTTCCGGGTTGAAGGTCAACGTGCTCTTCTTCGAGGCTTCCGACGACGTGTTGCAGTATCGCTTCAGCGAAACACGCCGTCCGCATCCCGCCGATCATGGGCAAGGACTGCTGAGCGCGATCCGCGCTGAACGGCGCGCGATGGCCCGTATCCGCGCTCACGCCGATCAGATCATCGACACTTCCGAACACACCGTACACACGTTGCGCAGTTTTCTGCTGGCGCGGTTCAGTCCCGATCGCAAGGGCGCGCCGATGCGCGTCGAGGTGATGAGCTTCGGTCACAAGTATGGCAACCCGGGAGATCTGGAGTTATTGTTTGACGTCAGGCACTTGCCGAATCCGCATTTCGTGCCTGAGTTGAAGCCGTTGTCGGGCCACGATCCGCGCGTCGTTCGTTATCTGCGGTCGCAGGAAGAAGTGGAGGAAACGCTCCAGCGGTTTACGGATCTGCTTTCGTACCTTTTGCCGTTGTATAAACGCGAGGGCAAGTCGTACGTGACGGTTGGAATCGGCTGCACTGGAGGACGGCATCGGTCCGTGATGATTGCCAACGCACTCGCGCGGGCGCTGCGTCGCGCAGGTTTCGACGCGCGCGCCACGCATCGCGACGTGCGGAAGGTGAAGCGAACGCGTTCTAAGACTAAAATGTCCACAGCGTAAAAAGAGGTTTCCTCTTTAGGAGCCAATATGAGTACCCACCCGCAAACAGAAGGCAGAAAAATCGCGGGCGTGATCGTCACTCACGGTCATCTTGCGGGAGAGTTGTTGGCCGCGGCCGAGATGATCATCGGTCCGATTTCGCACATCGCCGCCGTGTCGATCGGTTGGCACGACGACGTCGACGCCGCGCGGGAAGAAGTGCAGCGCGCGATCACGCGCGTGTCGCAAGGCGCGGGAGTGCTCTTGCTCACCGACATGTTTGGCGGCACGCCGACTAACATCGCTTCAATGTTTCTCGAAGAGGGATCGGTTGAAGTCGTGACCGGCGTAAACCTGCCGATGGTGATCAAGCTGGCTTCGCCCGCGACGGAAGACTCGCTCGCCGAAATCGCGCGCAAGATCTGCGACCAGGGGCGGCAGGGAATTTATCTCGCGAGTGCTTTGCTGGCGACTCCGCCCAAAACCGGAGCTGATTGAGAGTGGCTGAACGCACGCTCCAGGTAACCGGCCGTCTTGGTCTACACGCGCGCGCGGCCGCGAATCTCGTGCGCGTCGCGGGCCGTTTTCAAAGCACCCTCAAGCTGTATCGTCTGGACGGCAACGTCGAAGCCGACGCGAAATCAATTCTCAGCATTTTGACGCTCGCCGCGAGTCGTGGCACCAAGCTGCGCATCGTCGCGCAGGGCGCCGACGAGCAGGAGGCGCTCGAGGCTGTTGTCGGTCTCTTCTCGCGCGACTTTGACGAAATAGAACGGGAACATGTCGAGCAAGCGGCCGCGACGCAGCAGGTGCGTTGCAAAGGTTTGGGTGTTTCGGACGGCGTTGTGCTTGGCCGTGTGTTGCGCTTTCAGGAAGGCGCGCGCGAAGTTTACCGGGCGCAGATTGGCGAAGCGGACGTCGAACGAGAGCGGCGCCGCTTTCGTGCCGCGGTGAGGTTGTCACGGCGTCAACTCGAAGCGATCAAGGATCGCGCGGAGAAAGAGCTGGGCCGCGGTCATGCTTACATCTTCGACGCCCACCTGCTTTTTCTCGAAGACGCAAAACTGACGCGTGACGTCGAAGATTACATCGTCAAAGAACGGTCCAACGCGGAGTGGGCCGCGAAAGTTGTCGGCGACCGGTTGTTGTCGATCTACACGCAGATCAACGACGAGTACCTGCGCGAAAGAGGTTCGGACATCGAGGACGTGATTCAGCGTCTGCTGGCGAACCTCACCGGCGAAGGCCGTCATTATCCGAATCTTTCAGAGGACGCTGTCGTCGTCTCGCGTGACCTGTTGCCGTCGACGATCGCCGAGCTTGATTTGAGTCACGTGCGCGCGATTGCAACCGACACTGGCGGTTGGACGTCGCACATGGCGATCATCGCGCGCGGTTTGGGCCTCACGGCTGTCGTCGGTTTGCGCGATTTTTACGGACGCACGCGAACAGGCGATCGCATCATCGTCGATGCGCGGCGCGGCGAAGTGATTCTGCACCCGACTACGGCGACGATCGAGGAATACGAATTCACTGGCAGCACAGCGCCGTCGCCAGTGCGTGCAAATGTCGCGGGTGTCGTCGAGTCTGGACCAGTGACGACATGTGACGGCGTGAGCATCGCGTTGCGTGCAAACGTCGAGCTGCCGACGGAGTTTCAGGCGGTGCGCGAATTTGGCGCGTGTGGTGTGGGACTGTTTCGATCTGAGTTTTTGTTGTCACGTCCGGGATTGATGTTCTCGGAAGAGGACCAGTACGAAGCTTACAAAGCACTCGCGGAAACAGCCGGCGACGACGGCGCGGTCGTTCGATTGTTCGACGTCGGCGGTGAAGTCGGAAGTGAAGTGAAGGAACGCGAACGCAACCCGGCGCTTGGCCTGCGTGCGGTTCGTTTCAACTTGCGCAATCAACAGGTGATGCGAACTCAAGTGCGCGCGATATTGCGCGCGGGGACGACGGGTAGATTGAGTCTCGTGATTCCGATGATCGCCGACGTTGCCGATGTCCGAGCCGCGCGCGAAGTGATCGCCGAAGAACTGGAGACGCTTACCCGGGAAGGAATTCCGTGTTCGAAGATTCCAATTGGCGCAATGATCGAAGTGCCTGCAGCAGTCTTGACTGCCGAAAAGATCGCGCGTGAAGTCGACTTCTTCGAACTCGGAACGAACGATCTCGTCCAATACACGCTCGCCGTCGATCGCGGCAACGACAAGGTTTCCGACTGGTTTCGCACGCTGCATCCGGCTGTGCTTTACGGCATCAATCGCACGTTACAAGCCGCCAGCCAGGCAGGTATCAGCGTGATCGTCTGCGGAGAAATGGCCTCGACGCCGGCGTATGCAGTTTTACTAACCGGCATGGGCGCGATCGACCTGAGTATGACGCCGGCGATGATCCCGCGCGTCCGCTCGACACTCGCGCACATCGATACGCAGCAGGCGCGCGAAGTCGCGTTGCAGTGTTTAGATTCGGCCACGGCTGACGAGGTCGAGGAAATTGTTAGAGACGAGTTTCGCGCCCGTTGGCCGGATCTGTTCCCGCACAGCAAACTGCCCAAAGCACCCGAGCCGTCTGCCTGAACTCATGAACAAGTCCCGACTCGTCAACCTGCTTATCGGCAAATCCATCGCAGAGACAGTGTTGGTAGGCGCGATCGCCGTCGGCGTGTTTGTGAACGCGTTTCCGCCGACGTTTCATGGCTGGGGTGAAGCAGTGATCGAGTCGCGAGAGATCGCGGGCTGGGCCGTGAATGATGCTGATCCCGGGAAACCGGTCGAGGTCCAACTCTTTGTCGATGGAAAATTTGCTGGCGCGCAGACGGCGCAACTGCGGCGGCCGGATGTTGTCGCGGCTGGATGGTCCACAAACGAATTGTGCGGTTACAGTTTCGCGTTGCCGTCGTTACCGGTGGGAACGCGCGAAGCGCGAGTTTATGCGTTACACGAGAGCGGTGAGCGTTACACCTTGCAGTTGCTGGGAGATCCGATCAGGTTTGTGGTGAATGCAGATGGCAGTTGGCGCCGAACAAATTAGTGGTCCAGCACTCGCTCGCTGGGAGATCGTCTCGGTGGTGCTTTCGTGTTTGCTTGCCGAGTGGGTCGTGCTGGCGTTTGTGGGCCGCAGCAAGTTCGTTCTCGCCATTCCGATCGCGCTCGCGTTTGCGTTGATGATCGCGTCTCATCGCGCGTACGGCGAGACGATGCGCGAGATCGGATTTCGTTGGGACAACTTCGCCGCCGCGGTCAAGGCGCTGATCGTGCCGACCCTCGTGGCGGTCGCGATCGTGGTTCTCATCTCGTGGCTGGCTACAAAAAATTTGCAAGCGCGTGAGCCGGGGCGTTGGCGATTCTTGCTGGTCCCCTTGTGGGGGTTGTTTCAACAGTACGCGTTACAGGGATACATCAACCGGCGAGTTCAGATAGTCTTCAGTCCAGGTTGGAAGAGCAGCGTGATCGTCGGTCTACTATTTGGCGTCGTGCATCTTCCGAATCCTGTATTGTTTCTTCTCACTTTCATAGGTGGGACAATTTGGGCCATCGTTTATCAGCGCGTGCCAAACCTCTTCGCGCTCGCCCTATCGCACGCAATTGTTTCGATCTCGGTCGCACTCTTCTTTCCACCGCAGTGGATAAATAGTTTACGAGTCGGATTTAAATACTTTGGATAGTTAGGCTTAAAGGCACTCGCCGGCTGACTATACCGTTTGAACACTCGTTTGCTATAATCGGCACGCCTTGCATGAGAACAGGTCGGGCGGTTGCTGCCGGTGAAAGCCGGGAGAGGAAAGTCCGAACACCATAGGGCAGCGAGCCCGCTAACGGCGGGGCGTCAGGCGGTAACAAATTGTGAAATTTGTTACTGTTGGGCGACGACAAGTGCAACAGAAAACAAACCAGCCCTCTGAGATCTCAGATTTGAGATCTTAGATCTCAAAGGGTAATGGGTGAAATGGTGCGGTAAGAGCGCACCGGCGTGCGTGGTGACACGCGCGGCCAGGCAAACTCCTCGCGGTGCAAGACCAAATAGGGAGGCGTCAACAGGGCTGCCCGCCCAAAACTTTGAGATCGCAGATCTGAGATCTCAGATCTCAAAGATCTCAGATCTCAAAGTTACGACCTCCGGGTAGGTCGCTTGAACCATCCGGTAACGGCTGGACTAGATGAATGATCGCCACTTCGCTGAGATTTAAGATCTCAGATTTGAGATCTCCCGGTGAAGTACAGAATTCGGCTTACAGACCTGTTCCGTTTTTGCAGGGTTGATTTACCCCCGACTAAATCAGAGAGGGCGACGAATAGATGGCTAATCGTAAGGGCGTCTTTATTGGCGCATATGTTCCAAATCACCTGAAGGAATCACTTCGTCGCCGCGCGGCTGCCGAGCATCGAACGCTCTCTCAGGAGATTACTCGGATTCTCGAAGAGGCGGTTCACGGTCGCGGACTTCCGGCCGGAAGTCTCGATCGGCGCAACAAGGATTCCCAACCGCGTCGCCGCGCTACGGATCCGATGCCTCGTAGACGTACCGGTGATGAACCGTACGGAGTCGCGGGCAGCAGTCGAGGCAACGACTGAGCTCTCAGGTGAATCGAGCAACAATTGAAGTATCTAATCATAGCTGCAGTCGTTAGTATCCTCTCGATTCTTATCTACGCGCGTCTGCGTCCTTATCTCCAGCTTATGCGAAAAGTGGTCAGCGCACTCAATGTCTCGACCGAGGTATCGACTGCGGAACGTCCACGTTCGCCTTCGAAGAACAAACTGGTGCGGTGTGATAGTTGTGGCACGTGGGTGCCTGCCGACCGGGTGTTTCGCCTCAATGCGGGCCTCGCGAATTTCTGTTCGCGCGAGTGTCTCGCTAAGAAAGCAGATTCGAAAGAGCAAAAGCTGGCTGGTTGAATTACGCGGCTGGATTCGATACTTCTTCCGGCACCCGGTGACCGGCTTCGTGTACACCTTTATCCGTGTCTGTAAACAGCAGCACGGCTAACCCCACTACAAAAAAGAAGATCAACGACAACAACGCCTGTCGATACGAACCGGTGCGGGCGATGACAATGCTAAACAGCAGCGGTCCCATCCACGACGTTCCGCGTTCGGAAACTTCGTAGAGTCCGAAAAATGCCGCCTCTTTGCCCGCCGGAATCATGCGCGAGAATAGCGAGCGCGACAGCGCCTGCGAACCGCCGAGCACGATCGCGATCATCGCCGCGAGGAACCACGCTTCGGCGACAGTGTTGAGAAAACGGTACGCGTAGATCACGATCGCCGACCAGATAACGAGCGACACGATAATCGCGTTTTTTGTTCGTATGAGATAAGCCAGCCTTTCGAACCCCAACGCGCCGGCGACCGCCACGAATTGAACCATCACGAAGATCTGCAACAGGAACTCCGGATTGCCGCCGGGAAACAGCTCCTGTTCGAGAAATGCACTGGCGGCGAAAACGACTGTCTGAATGCCGTCGTTGTAGATGAGGTAAGCGATCAGGTAACGCGCGGTCAGCGGCAGTCGCCGCAGTTCTTTGAATGTCGCAAGGATCTCGGAGAAGCCTGTGGCGATATAGCCCTTGCCGGGCGGCAAGTTCTTTTTCGACGGCCGCGATTTGAGCAGGACGAAAGTGAAGATGGCAAACAGTCCCCACCAAACACCGGCCGATAAAAGCGAGAGACGCACTGCAAGGCCGGCCGAGATCCCTAGCTGTTCGGCACGGAGTACGAGCAGCAGGTTCAACACAAGCAGGATCGCGCCGCCGAGATAGCCGTAGGCAAAGCCACGACTCGAGACTTTGTCAGCCTGATCTTCGGTCGTGATCTCCGGCAGGAAGGCGTTGTAGAAAACGAGCGCCGCGCCGAAGCAGACGTTCGCGATGATGAATAACAATCCGCCGAAGAGATAGAGATTGCCCTGGACAAAAAACAGCAGGCAGTTGGCGATGACGGCGATGTAACAGAAAAACGCCATGAAGCGCTTTTTGAGGTTTGAGTAGTCGCCGAGTGCTCCGAGGATGGGCAGCAGAAAGACTTGCGCGCCGACGGAGATCGAGACGCAGAGCGTTGGGAGCGACTTGGCCGTGACCGCGCCCAGTGGTCCAAGATCGAGCACGATGCCGTTCTCGCCGACAGCCGCCTGGGCCAATCGCGTTATGTACGGACTGAAGAGCGCGCCGACGACGGTCGTGTAGAAGGCCGAGTTGGCCCAATCGTACATTTTCCAGCCGAAGAGCTCGCGTGGATTGTTCTTATCTGTGTGCGAGTTCGCTGACAATGGCGGGTGTGATGTCGGCAAGTGTTTTGATCCGGGCTGCGATGCGCTCGCGGTGAGCGCCCCAGATGATTGTCGGCACCTGATGCAGCGTGTGATTGCGTATTGTTAGATCTTCGATATTGCCGTGGTCGCTGGTGAGTATAACGGTCGCGCGTTCCAGATCAAGTCTTATTAAGAGTTCGCGAATAAGCTTCGCCAGGCTGGTCAGAATGATCTTCGCGAGCGCCATGTCCTGCGCGTGGCCGACTTTGTCGGTGATGAAGTATTCGTACAGGGTGAAACGATTTTGCGTCGCGATTGAAGCCAGCACTGCTGCGGCCTCTTCTTCGGTTCGTTCTGTAACGTTTTCGCCTTTCTCGATCAAGAAGCGATTGGTGTAGTCCATGAAAACAGCGTTGCCGGCCCTGACGTCGTCGATGGTCCTGAAATTCAGCCCTGCCGCTTCGACTGCGGCGGTGGTGGCTGAGACCCAACGCGGTCGTTCGACGAAGAAGCGACTGGTGTAGGCATTCGCGAACGTGATGGGGGCAACACCGGCGTCGCGAAGCTGGCGAAAGATCGAGTGTTCCTGAATGATTTCGCGCAGCGCCTGGTTGGGAAATCCTTGTTTGTGATAGCCGAGTTGCGCGGGCGCGTTTACGCCGGTGAGGATCGTCGTCTGGCCCGACGCGCTCTGCGGACGGCCGGGAATGCCGAGACATGGATCGGTCGGCACGACAATGCTTTCCAGAAACAACTCCGGTTCTTCATCCTGAAAGACTGCCAGCGGCGTCGCGCCGTCCAGGTTGTCGAGTGGATTGTGTGGACCTCGCGTGCCAATCCCCAGCCCGTCGATAAAGAACAGCAGGACGGAAACGTCACTCGTCATTTAGCAGGCCACGCTCGCGGTAGAGATTGAGTTTGTTGTGTAGTGTCTTGAGACTGATGCCGAGGAGTTCGGCGGCGCGCGTTTTGTTGTTCTTCGTCTTTTGCAGCGTGCGCATGATCATCTGTCGTTCGACTTCTTCGAGCGGCGTTCCGACCGGCAACGTCAGCGTGTCTTCCTCGCGTAAACGCACGCGTTGTTCGATAGGATACGGTGCAAAGTGGTGGCGTTCGACCTGCTCGCCGGAGCAAATGATCACCGCGCGTTCGACGACGTTACGCAGTTCGCGCACGTTGCCGGGCCAGGTGTGATACTGCAAAGCCTCGATTGCAGCCGGGCTGAGAAACCGCGCGGGCCGTCCGTGTTTTGCGGCGAGCTGCGTGACGAGATGTTGGGCCAACAACGGC
Organism: Pyrinomonadaceae bacterium; assembly: GCA_035276045.1. Lineage (GTDB taxonomy): Bacteria > Acidobacteriota > Blastocatellia > Pyrinomonadales > Pyrinomonadaceae > PSRF01. The sequence goes on from DATELZ010000024.1 coordinate 36,191, forward strand.
AGGTCTTCTTTTCTTTCACCCAGCGACGGCAGATGAATTCCGAAGACGTTGAGACGATAGAGCAAGTCGCTGCGCAGTTTGCCTTCGGCGACCGCCTGGTGGGGATGGCGATTGGTGGCGGCAAGCAGCCGAACGTCGACTGCGATCTCATTGTGGCTGCCGACGCGGCGAACAGAGCGCTCTTCGATCACGCGCAACAGCTTGGCTTGCAGCAGCGCCGGCATTTCGCCGATCTCGTCGAGCAGTAACGTGCCGGTGTCGGCGAGTTCGAAACAGCCCTGGCGACGTGAAGCAGCGCCTGTGAACGATCCTTTTTCGTGTCCGAAGAGTTCCGATTCCATCAGCGATTCCGGAATTGCCGAGCAGTTGATCGCGACAAACGGGCCGTCGCGGCGCGGGCTCATCTTGTGAATCGTGCGGGCGACGAGTTCCTTGCCGGTGCCTGATTCGCCGGTGATCAAAACTGATGCGCTCGAGGGAGCGACTTGTTCGATCAGCGTGTAGATCTTGCGAATCGATTCGGAGTTGCCGACGAGTTCGCCAAACGCGCCGCGATCCTGGAGTTCGCGGCGGAGACGTTCGTTTTCCTCCTTCGCCAACTCCAGTTCAAGCGAGCGATCGAGCATTTCAGATCTTCTTTCCAACTGGTGATCCACTTTGCGCTACTCACGTGAGAAAAAGGAACGTGAAACCTTCATCAGTTTAGCCCAACTGCGTCATTCGTGTCTTGAAAGTATTTTGCGATAGCGTTTGCGAGGCCGGCGGCTGTTGTCTGGCCGGGTTGGATTTGAACTTGCAGGCCATACTCGACGGCCGTCGCGGCGGTAACGTCGCCGATGCAGGCGATTGCGAGACCTTTGAGTTTCTCGCCGAGATCGAGCGTGTCAAAGAGCAAGGCGAGGTTTCTCACGCTTGAAGGACTCATGAACGCGATGCAGTCAGCGCTGCCGGTGAGCATCGCGCTGAGACGGCCGCGATCGAGATTTTCCGGCAGCATCGTGCGATAAGCTGTGACGACGTCGACGCGCGCCCCAGCCTCTTCCAGCGCCTTCGGCAGATAATCGCGACCGACCGCGGCGCGCGGGATCAGGAAGTTGAGCCCGTGCAGCCGTTCGCTGCCGCCTACAAACTCGCTCAATGCTGCGAAGACGCCTTCGGCTTTTGATCGTGATGGGATCAGGTCGACGTGGATGTGCGCGTCGCGCAGTTTTTCGGCGGTCGCTTCGCCGATCGCGCAGACTTTCAATTCGTCAAGCTCTTCGACTTGCAGGCCACGTGTCGTCAGACGGTGCAGGAAATATTCGACGCCGTTGGCACTCGTGAAGATCAGCCAGTCGTAGCCGTACAAGTGATCGATCGCTTCGTCGAGACGTTCGTAACTTTCCGGCTCGGCGATCTCGATCGTGGGGCAGGAAATGACGCTTGCGCCGTAGCTTTCGAGTACGGATATGAAGGTTTTGGCTTGCGATGCGGCTCGGGTTATTACGACCGTTCGTCCTGCAAGCGGTTGGTTCATGGTTAACGCGGATTCAGAAGAGAATGGGCGCCGCGTTCGATCAACAAAGCCGCGAGTGAGGATCCGATCTCGTCCGGGTTGGCTTGGGAACCCGATAGTTGATCCCGCAGGATCTTCGCGCCATCCGGCGTTGCGACTAATCCGTCGAGCCTCAATTGTTCTTCGTCGATAATCGCGTGCCCAGCTATTGGAAACTGGCAGCCGCCGCCGAGACTCCGCAGAAATGCCCGCTCCGCTAAACAACACAGTCGCGTTTCTTCATGGTCCAACGAGCCGGTCGTCTCGATAGCAAACTCGTCATCGGCGCGCGTCTCAATCGCGATCGCCCCCTGGCCCACCGCCGGCACCATCTCGGCAGTTGAAATCGCCGCGTCGATCCTCGACTCCAACTCCAGCCGCCGCAAACCAGCCGACGCGAGTATCAACGCGTCGTACTGTCCCTCGTCCAGCTTTCTCAGCCGCGTATCGACATTGCCACGCACATCTCTAATCACTACATCGCCGCGCAACGCCTTCAGTTGGGCCACTCGCCGCTGACTCGACGTGCCGACAACCGCCTTCTCCGGCAAGTTCAGGATCGAACCACCGCGCGCTTTCAGATCATCTCGCACGACCAGCGCATCGCGCGGATCGTCCCGCTGGCAGATGGCGCTGATCGTTAAACCATCGGGCAACACAGTCGGCAGATCCTTCAGAGAGTGAACGGCAAGATCGATGCGTCGATCGAGCAACGCATCTTCGAGTTCTTTCGTGAACACACCTTTACCGCCGATCACCGACAACGGATCTGTCTTCACATCACCCGTCGTCTTGATGATTTCGATTTGGACGTCTACTTCGGGATAGAGCGCTAAAAGGCGAGCCCTGGCTTGTTCTGCCTGCCACATGGCGAGCTTCGATCCACGTGAACCGATTACGAGCCGGCGCGACATACTCGTTCAGTCCTCGAGATCCAGCATGTCCGACGGAGACGGCGTTGCGTCCGCGTCCCCAGCGCCGTAGAAGCGCCGCATCTGGTTGAGCAGCGGATGGGAAATCTTGTTGACGGTCGACATCAGCAGGGACTCTACCGCCGCCTCCTGCTCTTTCGTGAGCGGACCGAGCCGCTTTCGCTGCCGCTCGAACTCGGCGCGCGCGACGTCCTGAAACTTCTCGCGCAACGCTCCGATGCTTGGTCCAACGTCCATCAGCCGCAACGATTGTTGAAACTGCATCACTTCCGATTGGACGATCAGTTCCGCTCGTTCAGCTTCGCGCTCGCGCTCGCGAATGTTCGACGAGATCACGTTCTCGAGGTCGTCGATATCAAACAGAAACACGTTGCGCACGTGCGCCACATTCGGATCGATGTTTCTCGGCACGCTGATGTCGATCAGACAAGTGGGCCGTTTACGGCGGCGCGACATGGCCTTGCGCATGTGCGCTTCGGTCAGCACGTAATTCGGCGCGCCGGTCGAGCAGATCACAAGATCGGCATCAGGAAGCGCGGTGTCGAGTTGATCGAAAGGAACGGTGGTGGCGGCGTCGATCTGGTTGGCGAGTTGGCGGGCGGCGGCTTCGGTCCGGTTCGTGATCAAAACACGCGACGCGCCGGCGCTGACGAGATGTTTGGCAGAGAGTTCGGCCATCTCGCCCGCGCCGATCAACAGGACGGTGCAGCCTTTGAGTGTGTCGAAGATCTTCTTGCCGAGTTCGACGGCCATGTAACTGATCGAAACCGCGCTGGCGGCGATGCCGGTTTCGGTGCGGACGCGTTTGGCGACGCGAAACGTGTGATGGACCAGCCGGTTGAGCACGCGCCCGGCTGTTCCTGCTTCGACGGCCAACGTGTAAGCGTGACGCACCTGGCCCAACACCTGGGGCTCGCCCACGACCATCGAATCCAGCGACGAGGCGACGCGAAAGAGGTGACGAACCGCTTCTTCGTCGGTGTGGCGGTAGAGATGATCCTTTAGAAAGCCCGGTGGTAACTGGCCGGAAGTGTCGAGAAACTGAGTCACACGGCCCGCGCCGAATTCGAGTTGCTCGCTGGGCATCGCACTGAGCACTTCGACGCGATTGCACGTCGAAACGATCAGTCCTTCACGCACGACTTCGCCGTCGACGAGAGTGCGCAATCCGGCAGCGCACGCCGCGTCGTCAAAGGCGAGCCGCTCGCGGATCTCAACCGGAGCAGTCTTGTGATTGACTCCGATCAGTATTATCGACATAAGTCAGAAAGTTCCCGCAAAGGCGCAAAGACGCAAAGAAAAAAGCCAGGAAGAGAACTTGGCGCCTTTGCGCCTTTGCGCCTTTGCGGGATACTTCATTCAAATCATCCAGATAATCCCAAACACGTGATAACTCCCGAACAGCGGAGCAGCTAAAAACGTGCATAGCACGAGCACAAATCCGAGTACGCCCAGCCACGCTGCCCGGCGTCCGCGCCAGTTCGCCGACGAACGATAGAGCGCGAGGACGAAGTAGAGCAGCCAGGTGAGCACCGCGAAGATCTCTTTCGGATCGTTACGCCACATTCGCCCATGCAACGACCAATTCCAGAACATTCCTGCGACGAGACCAAGCGTCAGCAACGTCAGGCCAATCGCCGCGGCGTGCGTGGCGATTTCGTTGATTGTCGACAGCGACGGCAGCCGATGAAAGACGGCGCTGAACGTTTTGAGTTTGAGTTCCCGTTCCTGGAGTAAATACATCACGCTCGCCATGAAGACGATAAAGAATGCTGCGTAAGCAAAGACGAGCATCGTCGTGTGGATCGGAAACAACCACGTCGCCGAAAACTCGGCGCGTGCGGCCGACGGATCGCGGTTAATGAGCAGGGCGACGAAAGTAAGGATACAGATCAGCGGCATCGTAAACGCGCCGACTGCCTGGGCCCGGTATTTGTAAAGTATGAGTGCGTAACCTGCCACGAGCGCCCATGCCAGGAACGACAGTGTCTCTCGGAGACCGAAAAGCGGGTAGTGTCCGTCGAGCGCCCAGTCGGTGACCAGGGCGGCTGTGTGCAGGACAAATCCGAGCGCCATCGACCACTGTGCGACCCGTTGCAGCGACCGCCGTTTATTGACGAACGCCAGAATGGAATGGATCGCGGCGATGAGATATGCCGCCAAAACTGCGAGCAGTAACGATCTCATTTGGGGATAAACCGGAATCGCATTCTAACATTGCCGATTGCCAATTGCCGATTGCCAATTGGCAATTCCACGGGGGGAAACGTTATGCTGACGGCGAACATCCTAGCGCCGACACAAGCTTTCCTTGGTTCTTCGACTAGATTTAGGATTCAAGCGGTTCGTGAGGAGGATTTATATGCGGTCTTCTGCTTCACGTATCTTTTTCTCCATCGTTTTGATTGGAATCGGCGTCGCTGTATCCGTCGCCCAGGAAGTCGTCGAAACCATCAAGACCGACACGAACCTCGTCATGGTTCCGGTCATCGCCACCAGTACCAACGGCATCTACGTCACCGATCTCACGAAGTCCGATTTCACGATCTCCGAAGACGGCGTCCCGCACGAGATCGCCTTTTTCGGCAAGGTCGCAGCACCTTTTCACGTCATCCTGATGCTCGACACCAGCGCCAGCACCCAGGAAAAGCTACGCCAGATCCAGTCAGCCGCTTATGCTTTTGTGCAACAGTTACAGCCCGCCGATCGCGTGAAGATCATCTCGTTTGACGATCAAGTCCGCGACCTGAACGAGTTTACAAGCAACCGGGAAACACTCCGCGTCGCCATCAACAGCACGCGCTCGGGGCAGGGAACGAAGGTATACGATGCTATCGAGCTGGCCTTGAATACCGTGCGCCGCATTCAGGGACGCAAAGCCATCGTGGTCTTTACGGACGGCGTGGACTGGCACAGCGATCGCGCCTCGTTAAACAGCACGCTTCGTTATCTCGACGAAGAAGGCGTGATCGTCTATCCGATTCGCTACGACACGCGAGCCACGACCGAAGCCATCGCCCGGGAACAAGCAGAACAAATATCGCCGGCGTTGCCGACTATCGGCGTCGTTCGTCGCGCGCCACCGAGCGGCACGACCGCGCCAACGTTCCCGAGCGACGAACCGATTCCGACCAGTGGAAGTCAACGCCGAACCGGGCCACTGGGATTGCCAACGGCAGGAGAGATCATGCGCACCCGCCGGGAAAATGAGCGCCGTCGCTATCCCGATCCAAATGATCCGAACCAGCTTCCCGGCTCACTTCCACCCGACACGGACGATAGGATGCCTCCGGATAGCAGAGTGCCCTCTGCTCGCCGTATTCCCGGCCAACCCGATCCGGGTTCGACCACGACCACAGGCCGGCGCAGGTCGCGTGAGGACGATTCGATCACCCGAATGCTCGATCTGGCTTACGGCACGGCTGATCAGTACCTCGACGCACTCGCCGAAAAATCCGGTGGCCGTCTCTTGCGCGCCGACACGCTCGACTCGCTGCCCGACGCATTCGCGCAGATTGCCAACGAGCTTCGCACGCAATACATGCTTGGTTACTATCCACTCAATAAAGAGCATGACCAGCGTTATCGCCGGATCAAAGTGGCGACCACGCGCAAGGGTGTTGTGATTCGCGCCCGCCCGGGGTATCTTGCCACCGGCGCGAAGTAAGCATTTTCCGTTTATCGTTTTTCATTTGTCATTTCTCATTTGTTCTCTGACAAAATGACAAATGGAAAATGACCAATGACAACTGACAAATGAACAGAGCCGCTGCCTGGGAATTACTGTGTGAGTACACGAAAGGCGATAGCCTGCGTAAACACGCCATCGCCGTCGAAACAGCCATGCGTGCGTGCGCCGGGCGCTACAATGAAGGTCCCGCTGATGAAGACGAGTGGGGCTTGGTCGGTCTCCTGCACGACTTCGACTACGAGATGTTTCCCTCGGCGGACCAGCATCCCTTCACAGGGGCGAACATTCTCTGCGGCCGCGGCTATTCCGAACGCATCATCCGCGCGATCATGGGCCATGCGACGTACACCGGCGTGCCGCGCGATACGGACATGGCGCGCTCGCTTTTCGCGACCGATGAACTGTGCGGTTTTCTTGTGGCGTGCGCCCTGGTCAGGCCGTCGCGCAGTCTCGACGATCTCGAAGTCTCGTCAGTCAAAAAGAAGTTGAAAGACAAAGCATTCGCGCGCTCGGTAAATCGCGACGACATCAAACAGGGCGTTGAAGAGTTGGGCGTGAATCTTGACGAACACATTCGCTTCGTGATCGACGCACTGCGTCCGGTCCAACCCGAGATCGGTTTGAATAAGATCGAGAGTTAAGCGATGCGTGGTCCAGCGTCGATTGGATCGGCAGGTTCGTTACGCGAAGTCAGAACTGAAGCGACTACGAAGATCGACAGCGTCAGGATAATGGCAATGAGGGCAGTTAGGAACGCTTGCAGTTTTCGTCGTTTCGCGGTGTGCCGGTAAACGAAGATCGAAGCGAACACGATCGCGAGGATGGGAAGTACAAGCGTCGAGGCGGCCAGCAATCCGGGACTCGACAACGTCCTGACGGCGAAGACGCCTAACACCAGCGCGATGCAGGAACCGGCGCCAACAACGGCCGCCAGCACTGAAGCAGCAATCACCAGCTTCAATCGCATTCCCGGCCATTCCTTGTTTTAATTGTGGCGCGCAACTATTCCTCCTTGGCTGGAGAAAAACCCGCCAAGAATAGCACAACGAAGGACCATAGCCGCGTTAACAAGTAAATTTGGTAAGCTCGTGCACGAGTTATGAAAATTTGGGCAATTCTTATTAAATTCGACTGATGCTAACTAGAAGCGCGTTGCTTTGGTTGTCCGGCCATGAAGGCGTCAAGGACTTTGCCGCTCGATTCAGGTTCTTTAAGAAACTAACCTCTCGCTTCGTCGCCGGTGAGACTCTCGACGAAGTAATTCCTTATATCCGCGAACTCAATGGGGAGAATTGCACCGCTTCGTTCGATCACTTGAACGAATCGGTGGATAACGAGACCGAGGCCAATCGTGAAGTCGAGGAGTATTTGAAGATCCTCGACGGGATCGATCGCACGAAGCTTCGTTCAAATGTTTCGATCAAGTTGACGCAGTTTGGACTTGGACTCGATCCGGAACTCGCTTATCGAAACGCGCGTCGCGTCGTTGAAGACGCGCAGCGCCGGGGAAATTTTGTGCGCGTCGATATGGAAGGATCGAATGTCACGCAAGTGACGATCGATATCTTCAAACGGCTGCGAGCTGAGTTTGGTCTGAACGACGTCGGGATCGTGTTGCAGTCGTACCTGCACCGCACATATGCCGACGCGCAGGAGTTGGTGAAACTGCCGGCGCGTATTCGCATCTGCAAAGGCGCGTACAACGAACCGCCCGAAGTCGCGTTTCCTGACAAGAAGGACGTCGACGACAACTACGTCAAGGTGATGCAGCTTTTGTTGTCCAGCGGCGTCTATCACGGTATCGCGACGCACGATCCAAAGATGATCGAGGCGACGATCGATTTCGCGAACCGCGAGGGAATTGGGAAAGAGAAGTTCGAGTTTCAAATGCTGTATGGCGTGCGTCGCGATCTCCAGCGGCAATTGGCCCGCGACGGATACAACATGCGGGTCTATGTTCCGTACGGAAAACACTGGTATCCTTACTTCATGCGACGATTGGCCGAGCGTCCGGCCAATATTTGGTTTGTGATGAAGAATATGCTGAAGGGTTGACCCTTCGCTGAGTGCTGCCGATGAATGACTGGTTTTGGGTTTTGTGGAGTGTATTGGCTGCGATTTTGATCGTGGCTGAGATCTTCACGTCCGGTTTTGTGCTGCTGTGGTTTGGCATCGGCGCCCTGGCGGCGGCGTTTGCAGGTCTGCTCGGTGTCGACAGCCTGGTGGCCCAGTTCATGATCTTTGTCGTCGTTTCAATCGGATTGACGGCTGCGTCACGAACGATATTTATCAACTATTTTTCTCGTGAGAAGAGCGGACAGTCGCTGCGCAGCGGCGTGGACGCGTTACCGGGAAAGATCGGGACGGTCGTTTCGTCGAGTAAAGGCGCGCTTCAGGAAGGCGCGGTGAAAGTGTTTGGCTCGACGTGGACCGCGTATCCCGCTGCGGGAGAACCGCCGTTGGAAGCAGGCGAACGCGTTTGTGTGGACAGTGTTGAAGGCGCGTCGATCTACGTGAAGCGAGTTGGCGGTGAGCCTGAGTGGCGGCCGAAGGCGCTTTCAGAGTGAGAAGAGAGCATTTTCCGTTTGTCATTTACTGTTTATCATTTGTCATTTGCAACCAGTCTCTGAAATGGCAAATGGCAAATGCAAAATGACAAATGGAAAATGCTCACCGCGGTTCGGTGTCGGCTTCGTAGTTATCGTCGAGTGTCTTGTCTTCTTCCAGCGGTGGCAGCTCGATCGTGATTCGCTCTGTCGCCGGCGCTTCGAGATCGTCGCCGTCAAAGCGCGCGAGCACGACCGTGATGTTGTCCTCACCGCCGCGATTGTTCGCTTCATCGATCAACGCATCACACGCCTTCGAAAGATCCCCGTTGCTGTTCACCACGATCTTCTGAATATCGTCTGACCGGAGTTTGCCTGACAGACCGTCGCTGCAAAGCAGCACGACGTCGCCCTGGCGCAAACGAATCCTGCCCGTTACCGGAGTGACTTCGCTCTGCGCGCCGAGCGCCTGGAGGATCACGTTCCGAAACATGTGCGTCTCGGCTTCCGACTCGCTGATCTGGCCCACGTCTACGAGTTGCTGCACGAGGGACTGGTCCTTCGTGGCGAGACGGATGTGGTCCTTGCGAATGATGTATCCGCGGCTGTCGCCCACCTGAACGAGGTCTAAGCTATCACCCCTGACCGCAGCGCCGGTGAAAGTCGCGCCCATGCCGGCGCAGCGCGAGTCTTCCTGGCTGCGATGATGAATGGCGAGGTTCGCGTAAATCGTCGCGTTCTTCAAACACTCGACGAGGTCAAGGTTCGGATCGCAGGAAGCGTTGCCTTCGCCGCCGATCATCATCTCTTTCACGGAGTCGACTGCCATGCGGCTGGCGACGTCGCCCGCGAGCGCGCCGCCCATGCCGTCGGAGACGACGAGTATGAGGCCGCGATCGCCTAAATCAAAATGTGTCAGGTTGTCTGGGGGAGTAATGCCGTCCGTGCCGGTCCATGTTTGCGCGGTTGACAGATCCAGGACGAGGAAATTGTCTTCATTGCCGCGTCGCACCCGGCCGACGTCTGTTTTGGCGAATAACTCTACGATCATAAGGAGAGCGTATTAGGGAGTCTGCTAAAGGTTGAGAACGGCGTAATTGTAACCCCTATGTTGTTAGCTGTCACTTGGTTAAATAGTCGTACTTTGTGCTTGGTACTTTGGACTTTGTTCAAAAAACCAAGTACAAAGCACAAAGTACAAAGTTCTAAATCTTCTCCAGCGCCTGGTCGAGGTCGGCGATTATATCGTCCGTGTCTTCGATGCCAACGGAAATCCGCACCAGTCCGTCAGTAATTCCGAGACGTTGCCGCTTTTCCTCGTCGACTGACGCATGGGTCATCGTCGCGGGATGTGAAATCAAACTCTCGACGCCGCCGAGGCTTTCCGCCAGCGTGCAGAGCTTAACAGACTCGAGCACCGTGCGCGCTGCCGCGAGCGAGCCTACGTCAAACGCGACCATCCCGCCGAAACCGCGTTGCTGCCGCCGGGCCAACGCATGCTGCGGATGCGACGCGGAGCCCGGATAATAAACCTTACGCACCTTCGGATGCTCTTCGAGAAACGCGGCGACGGCGCGGCCCGACTTGTCGTGTTGCTCCATGCGCAGGGCGAGTGTCTTCGTGCCGCGCATTACCAGCCAGGAGTCGAAAGGCGAGAGAATCGCTCCAGCGCTGTTTTGCACGAATGCGAGCCACTGGGCGTCCTCTTCGTCGTTTAGCACGACAGCGCCTCCGACACCATCAGAATGTCCGTTCAGGTATTTCGTCGTCGAATGGACCACTATGTCGACGCCAAACTCGAGCGGCCTTTGCAGGTACGGCGACATGAAGGTGTTGTCGCAAACGACGCGCGCTCCCGCGCGGTGGGCGATTTCGCTGATCTCTTTCAAGTCGGTGACGATCATCACCGGGTTGGTTGGCGTCTCGACAAACACCATTTTCGTGTTTGGTTTGATTGCTGCTTCGACGTTGAGCGGATCCGAAGTGTCGACGTAATCGAAGGTGATGCCGTAGTGCGTCAGGATCTTGTTGAATAGACGGGCCGTGCCGCCGTAGGTGTTGTCGGAAACGACGACGTGCTCGTCTTTCTTCACGAGCCTGAGCGTCGCGTCGATGGCCGCCATGCCGGACGCGAAGGCGAAACCGAAGCGGCCGCCTTCGAGCGCTGCGAGGTTGCGTTCGAGTGCCGAGCGGGTCGGGTTTTGCGTGCGTGCGTACTCGTAACCTTTATGTTTGCCGAGAGCGTCTTGGGCGTAAGTCGACGTTTGATAGATCGGAACGGTGACGGAGCCGGTGGCTTCGTCGGGTTCCGAGCCGACATGAATGGCTTTGGTTGCGAAGCCCGCGTTTTGTTCTGTGTTACTCATCACAAAGGTCGTCAAAAATTCCCTGGCTGCGATAGCGTTCAGCGCCGTCGGGGAAGACTGTTACTACGTTCTTACCAGCGCCGAGGCGTTCCGCGATCTTGTATGAAGCCGCTGCTGCGGCGCCGCTGGACCAGCCGCCGAGCAGTCCTTCCACCCGGGCGACTTTTCTCAGCGCGGCGCAAACTTCCTCGTCGGTAACCATCATGATCTCGTCCGCTAAAGAAGCGTCGTAGATCTTGGGAATAAAGTCACGTTGCCCGATGCCTTCCACCTTTTTCGGACCCGGTGGTTTGCCGCCGTAAATCGAACCCTCGGGTTCGACTAAGATACAGAGCGCGTCCTTGTTTATGCGCCGCACTGCGCGCGAAACACCGACGAAGGTGCCGGAAGTGCCGGCGCCGATGACGACGGCGTCGATTCGGCCGTTCATCTGTTCGATGATCTCGCGTCCGGTGCTGCGTTCATGAAAACACGGGTTCGCCGTATTCTCAAATTGCTGCGGCACGAAGCTGCCATTTATCGTCGCCGTCAACTCGTGACAGCGATCGATCGCGCCCTGCATTCCGGCTTCATTAGGCACGTACTCGATCTCGCCGCCCAACGCCTCGATCAGCTTCATCTTCTCTTCGGCGAAGCCGCGTGGGACGCAGAGGATAACACGGTAGCCCCGGGCAACTCCTACAAGGGCGAGACCGATTCCGGTGTTCCCCGCGGTCGGCTCGATGATCGTCGCGCCGGGTTGCAGCAATCCTTTTTCTTCTGCGTCGAGAATCATCCCCAGCGCCGCGCGATCTTTGATAGATCCACCCGGGTTGAGCCATTCGATTTTTGCGTAGACGCCAGCCAGCGGAGGAGGCGCAAAACGGGATATGTGAAGGAGGGGAGTCTGGCCTATAAGGTCGATGACGCTTTCAGCAACACCCAGAACCATCTACTGATTAACCTGGATCGATAACGGAAACTGATCGCTCAAAACGGTCTGGATGGTAGCGTTGAGGTGCGGAGGTGTCAAATGTATGGCCGACCATTCATATGGTTGCCGGAGTATGCCAGATAAGGCATAATCCGCTGCTATGGATGAACCTCACATCATCAAGGATCTATTCTGGATCGGATCCTCACGAAAAGACCTCCAGGAATTTCCTGACGAGGTCAAGCGCGTGATGGGTTACGCGTTGTATCAGGCTCAAATGGCGTTGAAGGCTCCTTCCACCAAGGTGCTCACGGGATTCGGTGGTGCTGGCGTTCTTGAGATCGTTGACGATTACCAGACTGATACATATCGAGCCGTTTATACGATTAAGTTTCTGGATTCAGTAAATGTCTTGCATGCCTTTCAGAAGAAATCCAAGAGAGGTAATGCCACACCAAAAGCGGAGATTGAATTGGTAAAGAAAAGGTTAAAGATTGCTGAAGAACACTATAAGATCCGTCAGTTGGGTAAAGGACGGGACAGATGAAAGAAAAATCCAGACCAACCACGCGTAGAAAATCGAAGACACAGGATGAAAAGATAGAGGTTAGCAGTGGCAACGTCTTTGCTGACCTTGGTCTGGAGGATTCGGAAGAACTCCTGTTGAAGGCGAAGTTAGTGAACAGGATCTCTCAATTGCTCGAGAAGAAAGGTTGGACGCAAGCTCAAACTGCCGAACGAATAGGTCTCGATCAACCCAAAGTCTCTCGCCTCCTCCGTGGCCAACTGTCAGGTTTCTCAGCCGATCGTCTGTTTGCCATCCTCAACCGTCTCGGACACAGCGTCGAGGTTCGTATCTCCGCCACAGAGCGCGCTCCTGAAAAATCCCACACGCGCGTCTTCATCTGCTAGAAACACCAACTATCGGGTGCGTTGGCGGGGGTCGAGGTATTCGCGGAGGCCGTCGCCGATGAAGTTGAAGGCGAGGACCGTGAGCGCGATGGCTATACCGGGGAAGATGAGGGCGTGGGGGGCTGCTTGAAGGGTCGAGAGGTCGCGGGCTTCTTCGATCATGACGCCCCAGGAGGGCGCCGGAGGGGGGACTCCAAGGCCGAGGAAGGATAATGCAGCTTCAGAAAGAACTGCGCCGGCCATGCCGAGGCTTGCCTGGACGATCAATGGTTGAATTGCATTGGGGAGGATGTGGATCAGCAGGATGCGCGCGTCGCTGGCGCCGAGCGCTCGCGCGGCCTGGACGAAGTCGTATTCGCGAACCTTTAACACCTGTCCGCGGATCAGGCGCGCGTATCCGACCCAGCCGATGATGCATAGCGCGAGGATCAGTTTATTCAAACCCGCGCCGAGAAACGCCACCATTGCGATCGCCAACAACAAACCGGGAAACGCGAGAAAGACGTTGAAGACGTAACCGGAAACAATACGATCGACCCAGCCACCGTAATAACCCGCAACCGCGCCAAGTATCGTTCCAATAAACGCCGACACGGCGACGACGATGATCCCCACTTGCAGCGAAATACGCGCGCCGAAGACGACTCGCGAAAAGATGTCGCGACCGGTCGAGTCTGTGCCGAACCAGTGCGCCGCTGACGGCGGCAGGTAGCGCATGGACAGATTCGTGGCGCCGATGTCGTAAGTCGCGATCCACGGCGCGAACAGCGCGACCAGGACCAGCACCACGACGATGACTATTCCGATGATAGTTAAACGGTTCACTTTTAACCGACGCGGATACGCGGATCGAGCCAACGGTAGACCATGTCCGTCAGCAGGTTGGCAATGATGTAAGTCATGCTGATCACGAGCACGCAACCCTGCACGACGCGATAGTCGCGCTTGCCGATGCCGTCTTCGACGAGTAGTAAACCCAAACCCGGCCAGCCAAAAATCTTTTCCGTGATGATGGCGCCCGCGAGCAGGACGCCGAGTTGCAGACCGAGAATCGTCACTACAGGAATGAGGCCATTTTTCAGGACGTGCTTGTAAACAACGGTGCGTTCGCTGAGTCCCTTTGCGCGCGCGGTGCGAACGTAGTCTTCGCCGAGTTCTTCGATCACCGACGAACGGACCATGCGCGTCAGGATCGCCGAGAGCGCAGCGCCGAGTGTGAAAGCCGGCAGAATGATGTCGCTCCAGTCAAAACGGCCTGACGGCGCGAGCCAGCGAAGTTTGACGGCGAAGATGTAAACCAGCATCGGTCCGATCACGAAACTCGGCAGGCTGATGCCGAGCAACGCAATCACTGACGCTGCGTTATCGATCAAAGTGCCGCGATTTGTGCCGGCGATTACGCCGAGCGGAATCGCGATCAGCACGGCGATGATCATCGCGAAGATGGCGAGCTCGATCGTGGCCGGATAGCGTTCGAGAATCAGGCTGACGACCGGACGATCATTCCGGAATGAAAGCCCCATGTCCCCACGCAGCAACGAACTCCAGTAGTCGGTATAGCGATTATCAGCGCCATGCCACGCAAAATGGCGTTCGCCGTTCTCGTCGCGGGGAAAAGAGAAGAAGAACGGTGGACGATCGAGTCCGTGCTTTTCGCGGAATTGTTGGAACTGTTCGGGAGTCGCTTGATCGCCAAGGATAGCGACTGCCGGATCGCCCGGGACCAGTTCGATCAGAAGCGTCACGAGGGATACGACGGTAAAAGCAACGAGTAGAAGAATGAGTATGCGGCGCAGGCCGCCCAGAAGTTTATACCGAAGCTTGGTTCGCACTGGGCCGGGATTCTAACAGAAAGTCGGACGGCGAGGCATAGCCACGCCGCACATCAGCCGGCGAAGCCGTTGCGAAGGTTGTCGCTGAGGTGTGAAGCAGGCAAAGCAAGACGAGAAGTCAAAGCGAAGCAAAATAAAAACGTAGCCCGAGGTAGGTCCGAATACTCGCACAGCCCCGACAACCGCGCGCTTACCAAACACTACCTCGTGACTACGTATCTGGTTGCAAGCTAAATTAAATTAGTACGTGCAACCAATCCTTAAACCTTCCATGCCGAACCTGACTAAACTGGTCTCCGGCCCATGTGCAGAGCCGCCACTCCGCCCGTCAGGTTCTTGTAAACAACTTGATCAAAACCTGCCTGTTCCATTAGGAGCGCGAGCCGTCGCTGGTTCGGAAAATTCTGCACCGACGCGGGTAAATATGCGTAGGCGCTCAACGAACCGCTAATAGCACCGCCGACCAAAGGCAAGACGCCTCGAAAGTACACGCCGTACAACCCGCGAAGTATCGCATTCGAAGGTCTCGAACACTCGAGCACTGCCACCCAGCCACCCGGTTTCAAAACCCTGCACAGTTCCGCGAGACCGTCTTCCACACTCGACAAATTGCGTAAGCCGAATGCGATAGTCACCGCGTCGAATGAGCCACTTCGAAAGGGCAAGCGTAATGCGTCACCCTCAATCAGCGGTATCTGACTTGAAATCTTGCCGGCGGCGATGGTCAACATCGGCCGGCAAAAGTCAGTGCCGACAACTCGTGCTCCTGTAATTTCAAACAACGTCCGGGATAAATCTCCGGTGCCGCAGGCGACGTCCAGCACGCGCGAATTGCTTGGAGCCGAAAGCTTCTCGCGCACCTTTGTCGCTACGATCCGCCGCCATCGTTTATCGACGTTGGCGGAAAGCAAGTGGTTTAAAAGATCGTACCTGTTCGCGATGGTTGCGAACATCTCGCGAACGCGACCTGCATGTTCGTTTGCGGCAGTTCCGTTCTCAGGCACAGTAAATCCAATATCGATGGAGCTTTGGTTGCAAGACGCTTGCAAACAATTTGTGATTACTCGGGACTGTCGTTTTTGACTGGAGTCGCCGCGGGCCTTGGTGTCGGGGTCGGAGTCGTAGTTGGAGTAGCAATTTCACCTAAAACCTCAAATTGAAATCGTCCTTGTAACGCAGCTTTTAGTTGTAATGTCTCGCCCGCGACTACAGAAGCTGACGCAGCGTCTTTGAAAAGCCGGTTCGCGACGCGCTGCAGGTCCTGGGCCGTAACGGACCGCAGCAACGCCGCCTGATCCTGAACTGCACTCAAGTGATACGTGTCGAGGTCGAGCCATGGATCGGGCGCGAACTCCGGTTTCGCGAACACTGCTGTGACTTCGTTAGTGATCTCGGTTTTCGCTCGTTCCAACTCTGCGGTCGTCGCCGCCGTCGTCATCAACGACTCCATCACTTTCTTGGCATTGGCGAGCGCGTCGGGAGCAGTCTGCGCGTTGACAGCCGTGCCCATGATGAATGCGCCGGGCAAAGCGTGGCTTTGACTTCTGACAAATACAGGTTGTTTTGCTAACTCGGGCGTCAGCCCCTGCCAGCGATGTTCGGCGACTTTCGCGAGCACTCGTGCCGGAAAGACATCCGGATCCGTTCGCGACACGCCGCGCACTGCGAGTCGGACTTCTGCGGCTGTGCCTGGCACGTTGACGAGCAGCGTGCGAGCGTCAGGCGCTACCGGTTGACGGAACGTGGTCGGAACGATGCTCTCGCTCTTCCGCCATGGACCAAGCAATTGCCGCAACACTCGCAGCGCGCGTTGACGCGTGACGCCGCCGGCGATCGCGAGGGTCGCGTTGTTTGAATTCAAGAAACGTTCACGCGCGAGCATGAGATCGGCGCGATCGACTCGGCCCAGATCTTCCGGCGTGCCGTTTACGAGACGCCCATAAGGAAAATCGCCAAACAGTCGCGCGGCGATGGCGCGATCCGCAACGAGAGCCGGAGCAATCGCCGTATCGCGAAGAGTCTTGATTCTCGCTTCGCGTATGCGGGTGATAACTTCCGGAGTCAATTGTGTCGCCAGCAGAGCATTGCGCAGGACTTCGACGATCGGCTCGAACTCCGATGCCTTTCCGACGAGCGTGATCGTGGTCGAGTCGTAATTGACGGTGACGTCCAGTTTCCCGCCCATCTCGCCGGTGAAAAAGTCGACGGTGTCAGGATCGGGGAATAGCAGGTCGCCGAGCAGCGCCATCTGACCTGACTTGCCGGACAGATCGAATGCCGAGCCGCTATTAATCCGTAGTTTGAGCAAAACTTCGGTGCTTCCGGGCTTTGGCCACAGCAACAGGCGCAAACCGTTGAGCAACTGTTCCCGCTCCGGCTCAGTCGAAGTCTGTGGCAACACTGGTTGGACGAGCAGCAGCAGGCAGAGGAGCGATAGGGTTGCGGTTCGCAATTTAGCTCCCGCCAAGGCGCAAAGGCGCAAAGAAAGGCGGTAATCGTAGTAGACACGAAGATTCATTGTTCTTGAACCAGTTAACATCCCACCTTGCGTCTTTGCGCCTTTGCGGGAAAGTTGTGGAGTCGCAGGCCAACAGGGAGCAAAACATCTTAGATGCCGTGAGTTTACCCGTCAACCGTTTGGCATTTAGCCGCATCCTAAGCGCTGGTTAGTAAGCGGTGTGGGCGGGCTGTGTTGGCGGTTGAGCCCGGCAAAATCCAAAAAGAATTATGTACTTGCCGCCGTTGCGGGATTAATATTCCGGTCGAACGCAAGTTTTTTCCAGCCAGGCCGTAACTTTTTCTGGGTTTAGGGAAACTACAGTAGGAAGCGATTCCTGCAGGATCGAGTGCTTGATTGCCAGAGAGAACCACAGACGAACTCTTGCTGCAAAGGGCAGCAAAAGGCGACCAGGCAGCTTTCTTGGAGTTGTACGACCGGCACCGGGAACCGATTTTTCGTTTTGCTTATCGGCTTCTCGGTTCAATTGACATTGCGGAAGACGTCACGCACGACTGCTTTCTGAGTCTCATTCGCAGGCCGGAAGGCTTTCGCGCGGATCGTGCTGCGCTGCGAACGTACCTGTTTGCGATCGCCAGAAACCTGTCGCTCAAGCATTTCAGGAACACGGGGCGCGAGGCCGGGCTCGACGAGATGAATGAAGAGCCGCAGGTTTCGGCGCGGCAGGCGCCGTTGCGAAAGTTGCTGGACGAAGAGTTAGCCGCGCAGGTGAGAGATGCGGTGTTTAGTCTGCCGGCGTTGCAACGTGAAGCCCTCGTTCTTTACGAGTATGAGGGATTGAGCTTGAACGAGATTGCGGGCATCGTGGATGCTGACGTGGGTGCGATAAAGGCTCGTTTATATCGGGCTCGCGAAAGTATGAAAAGGATGTTGCGACCCTATTTGAACAGCAATCTGGAATTGAATAGCGGTCGGGAAATTGTTACTTTGAAGGAGGCCTGAAATGGGCGTTGAGCCGGAAGATAAGTTTGATTCCGAGGACGAGCTCAAAGCTTTGCTCGAACGCTGGACCACGCCAGGGCCTTCGAGAGTTCTCGACAAGCGAATCGAAACAAGTTTTGCAAGAGAATTTTCTGGAGCAGAGCGGCTATCACAGCCAGGATTGCTCCCCCTAAGGCGAGAAGAGGTAGTGTCGATGAAGTTTTGTTCCAAGTGCCAAGAAGAGTTTGCTGACAAGTTCAGCTTTTGTCCGGTCGACGGAACCCCGTTGACTGTGGTCGCTCCGCAAGTGGCCGCTGCACAAGTTGCGCCACCAGTTGCAGATGATCCCAGCGTGACAGTTAGCAGGAACGATCAGCCGGCGGCTACTAATTGGGCCGCTGCTCAAACGGAGCAACCGGAGATTACCGAACCGGTCTATGCGGCTGCCAACGTTGCGGCTTCCAATGGAGCGCCGAGCACTTCCGGGACTCTCGCGCTACGCGATGAGTTTCACTTTACCTTCCTGGACGATGCTGGTCTGACTTCCCGTCTCGCTCATGAGGTCACGGACACGGCCCATCAGTATCAACTGACGTGGCCCGAGTTCAAACGGGATCCATTTGGCTTTACTAAGCGCACGTTCGTCGGTTATGGCGGGATGTTGCGGAAATTCCTTGGCAAGCCGAACGTGTTAGTTGCCATGGGCGCGGCCGTGCTGGGCATGGTTGGCCTGGTGGTCGCGGTGGCGCTGATTGACCGTTCGCAGTCGTCCGGTGTTTCAAAGGGCGGTTTAATAGCTTTCTCGATCGTTGCCGGGGGCCTGCTGGTCGCTCTTTTCTCGACCTGGATTGGACGCGAGCGAGGCGCCGCAGTGATGGGCGCCGAGCCGTCTGACTCACGCAGCGTCGTGGCTGCAATGATCTCCGCGTTTGTTTTCCTGTTTGTGATTCTCGGCCTGGTGCTCGCGATAGATCGTCGCGGCCAGGGACTGCTGGCGCAGAACAATAACCCCGAAGAAGAGCTTCAGGTCGAACAGATGCTCGACATTCCTGACGAACAGCCGACTCCGGATCCGGGTACTGCCGGCCTGAACAAGGGAAGCGGTGGCGGCAGCAAGCCGAAGTTTGAACGGCCGCAGGGCGGCGGCGGCGGTGGACGTCAAGAATCGACGCCGGCATCGTTTGGTAAAACTCCACAGGCATCGTTGGAAGTTCCGCAGGTAGTGGCGCCCGATCCGAAGCCGCCACAGATCAAGAATCCGTCGTTGCCGGTTGCGGCTACGGTGGTTGCCGATCCGATGCTCGTTCCACCTGACGCGCGCGTGCTTCCGTACGGCGACTACAAGTCGAAGAGCACCACTCCTTCGTCTGGTCCAGGATCCGGCAATGGTATTGGAACCGGAACTGGCGGCGGTATTGGCGAGGGTGAAGGCGGCGGTCTTGGACCCGGCCGCGGCGGCAACATGGGCGGTGGCGACATGCGAGCCGGCGGTGGTGGAGCTGGTGGCGGTGGTGGCGGCGATTACTCGCGCATCTTCACCGGTAAGGACGTGACGACGAAAGCGCGTCTGATTTCCAAGCCCGAGCCGCAGTACACCGAAGACGCACGCAAGAACCAGATCACCGGCACGGTGGTGTTGAAAGTGGTGTTTGCGTCGAACGGAACGATACAGAATATCCGAACTGTTTCGGGTCTTCCGTATGGGTTAACTGAAAGAGCGATTGCAGCGGCGCGTCAGATTAAGTTCACGCCGGCCACGAAGGACGGGCATCAAGTCTCGATGTGGATGCAGCTCGAATACAACTTCAACCTTTACTAATCTTCTTAAGAACCACGGATTAGACGAATTTGTCTAATCCGTGGTTACGAAGCGTTTGATTCGGCGCACGCCTTCCTGAATCTGTTCCATTGAAGTAGCGTAAGAGATGCGGACGAAGCCTTCGGTTCCGAAGCCTGCGCCGTCCGTCACCACCACATGCTCTTCTTCGAGTAGCCGCTGCGCGAACCCGCCCGACGTTGTCATCCCTTTGAGACAGCCACGCACATCCGGGAACGCATAGAAAGCGCCTTCAGGTTCCGCACACTTGATTCCCGGAATCTCTTTCAACGCCTCGAGCAGCCAGGCGCGGCGAGCCGTGTACTCCGCGAGCATCGCTGCAACGGAATCTTGTGGACCAGTCAGCGCGGCGACTGCGGCCCACTGGGCGATCGAGTTCGCGTTTGAAGTCGAATGGCCTTGCACTTTCAGCATCGCTTTGGTCCATTCAACCGGCGCGAGTGCATAGCCGACACGCCATCCCGTCATCGCGTAAGTCTTCGAAAATGATCCGGCAATACACAAGCGAGCGCGAAGTTCGGACGGCAAACTAGCCGCGCTGAATACTTCGCCTGGCGGATAGACAAAACGTAGGTAACACTCGTCGGATACAACATAAATACCGCGCTCCGCTGTCAACTCCATGACGCGGCGGAATTCTGCGGGCGCCAGCACGCGGCCCGAAGGATTTGAAGGCGAGTTGAGAATTAGAAGTTTTGTCTTATCAGTGATCGCCTCCGCAACCTGATCGGCCGTGAGCAAAAAATCCGTGCTTTCTGTTTCGATAAAGACCGGCGTGCCGCCGGCGAAGACGACGACCTCGGGAAATGTCACCCAATATGGTTTCGGGATCAGCACTTCGTCGCCGGGATTAATCAATGTGACGACGGCATTGAAGATCGCCTGCTTGCCGCCCGCTGTAACCATCACCTCGCCTGGTTGATACTCGGCGCCGAAATCACGTTGATAGAAGTCGATGATGGCGCGATGAATTTCGCGAACGCCACCGGCGGCGGTGTACTTGGTGCGTCCCGCGCGCATGGCTTCGAGTGCTGCCTGTTTGATGTTTTCCGGCGTGTCGAAATCGGGTTCGCCGGCGCCGAAGTCGCAGACTTTTACGCCCGAAGCACGCAATGCTTCGGCGGCCTGCATCGCGGCCATGGTGGCCGATGACTGCATGCGGGCGACGTTTTTTGAAACAGGGAAGGGTGACATAGCGGGATAAGTTTTCATCAGGGGCTTTCCGATTTCTCTTTCATCCGTTGTTCGACTAATAGCGGCACGAGTCCGCTGATCGTACCACCAAGGTGAAAGACTTCCTTAACGAGGCGCGAGCTGACGTAAGAGTACGTTTCAGCGGGCATCATGAAGACGGTTTCGATGCCGGGTTCGAGACGGCGGTTCATGAGCGCCATTTGCAGTTCGTACTCATAATCGGAGATCGCGCGGATGCCGCGCACGATGGCGTTTGCCTGTTGAACTACGGCGCAGTTAACGAGCAGTCCGCGAAAGGAGTCGACGCGCACGTTGCACCCGCCCTGGTTGATGTCTTTGACGACTTCGGCGAGCATTTCGAGTCGTTCTTCGATGGTGAAGAACGGTTGTTTTTCCGGGTTGATGAGAATGCTGATGATGATCTCGTCGAAGAGCTTGCAGCCGCGTTCGATGATGTCGAGGTGGCCGTTAGTGACTGGATCAAAAGAGCCGGGGTAGATAGCGCGTCGCATGTTAGGGAATGGTAAATGCTAAAGGGGGAAATGGTAAATAGGAAAACTTTTGAGTAGTGTCGTTTTTTGCTTCTGCGTTCTCTGCGTAGCTCTGAGATCTCTGCGTAAACACTGACTCCCAAATATATAACGCAGAGTTCACCGAGGAACGCAGAGAACGCCGAGTTGAAATTAAGACACTGCCAACTTTTGTTCTCAGTTGCGAACCGAAAATCGGGTAGTGTCTTAATTTGGATTCTGTTGTTCTGTTTCGTTGTTCCCGCGTTCGTTATCGGCTGGTCCCATCTTATCAAAGCGACTGCCCATCAATTCCGGGGAAGCTGGTCCCCAAACATTACCGTTAGGGTAATACCCGAAAAGAAACTCGGTTTTCTGTGGCGACTGCCGGTCAAATCCGTCTTGATACGTAACATGTCCTCTCACAACCAAGACGCCGCGATCTGCTTCGATAAGTTTGATCTCACTAGGGCGCAGCGCATCTTTAATACCGAAGGGTTTAATGATCTGAAAGTTCCCTCTAAACAACTTAGTGTTGCCGTAGCTCTGATTGCTCACAGGAAATCTAAGGAATCCTCTGGGTTTATCTCCCGACTGTGGGGTTATGTCTTGAAGATTAAAGATCGCAAGTACTTCAATTATCAGGTTGATCTGCTCCGCTGGCACAAGCCCGATATTCTCTATTCTAATGAAAATTGTTCCCGCTTCTTTGTTCCAGTCAATACTATGAACTCCCACGGATGCCCTATTACTGACAACCAAAGCCTCTTCCGCTGCTCCGGCCTCGCGCTCCATTGCGGCAAGTTGCTCTTGCATGGCATTCAACATCTGCTTAGTGTAGCGCGCCGTTTGAAACATTGCGCCCGCATGGGTATGCAATACCCTGCGCTCTTGATTCATAGCCGCCAACTGATTTTTGGTTACGCCGACTTGGTCGCTGGTGTGATCAGCCTGCTTTTTCACGGCTCGCAAGGTGAGATAAGCAAAAACGCCATAGACGGCAGCGATGAAGACGTTCACGGCGGTAATCCAGACCATTCTTGCGCTGGCGGTGGCAATGATCTCGTTCTGTCTCGCCTGATCCGCTCTAAACTTGTCGTCTATGGCGTCGCGCTCCTTGCGGTAAGCTTCGCGTGCAGCTTCGGCTTCGTTGTCGATTTTGTCTTGGGCGCTAGCGGTGGGAACAGGAGAAGGCTCGCTAGCAGCATCGCGTTGTTGCTGCTTGCTATTGCTGCTACTTGGTTGGCCGCTTATATATTGACAACAGCAAGCCAAAACGAGAAGTGTAAGGAATGTCTTTCTCATACTGCTAATCGTAACACAAAAAGTGTTGACATCAAGGATTAAGTGTATTACATTTAGTGCATGGCAAACGTGCTTCCGAGAGAAAAGCAAATCGCGGCTGTGAACATGCTGGCCGAAGGTT
This sequence comes from Pyrinomonadaceae bacterium, assembly GCA_035276045.1. Classification (GTDB taxonomy): domain Bacteria; phylum Acidobacteriota; class Blastocatellia; order Pyrinomonadales; family Pyrinomonadaceae; genus PSRF01. Next base: position 59,322 of record DATELZ010000024.1, read on the forward strand.
CGAGTATTCGGTCCATCGAAAGAATTACTGGCATTAACCGTAACACAATTATGAATCTAGGCGTCCGTGTCGGGCAAGGCTGCGCGAAGGTTCTGGACGCCAAGATGCGCGATCTAACCTGCCATCATTTGCAATTTGATGAGATCTGGGGATTCATCGGTAAGAAAGAGAAGCACCGCACATTTCAAGACGATCCTACGCTTGGTGATGTTTGGACGTTCTGCGCGATCGATGCGGAAACAAAGCTCATGCCCGCGTACAAAGTCGGCAAGCGCAATCACGCCACGGCAAACGCCCTTGTCGGTGACGTTGCCTCACGGTTAAAGAATCGCCCGCAGATTTCCAGCGACGGCCTACGCGCTTATGTTGAGGCGGTCGAAGGTGCTTTCGGAAGAGACGTAGATTTTGGAATGGTGATTAAGACCTACGGTTCAGATAGAGGCGAGCACCATCAGGAAAGACGTTACAGTGCGCCTAGCGTAACCGGTATGCATAAGGTCGAAGTAGTTGGCCGTCCTGATCCCGATCTCATTTCTACCAGCCATATCGAGCGCCTGAACGGCACAACCCGTCTGCACATGCGCCGCTTAACTCGCCTCACGTATGCGTTCAGTAAGAAGCTTGAGAACTTCGAGGCGGCTGTTGCGTTACACTTCGCGTATTACAATTTCGTTCGTACACATGGTACCTTGAAAATGACGCCCGCAATGCGGGCGGGAGTTGAAAAGAGTTTCTGGACAGTCGGGGATTTAATCGAGGCGGCATTGTGAAGCACGATGATTACATAGCAGAGTTACAGTCTGTGATTCTTAACTTGCACGGAGTAGTTGCGGAATACGTTGAGACGGTTCCTGTTAATGAGCAATTCCAGGGACAGACAGTTTGGGAAGGTGACGTTGAAGTGTTTGAGTTACATGATCACCCAAAAGCGAAACGCGCATACGCTTGGGGATACTCGGATGACGAAGACGCGCGGCAGTATGTCACCGTGTTGGAGTTGCCACCTGTTACGTCGCCGGAATTAGCTGTTAGAGCGTCGATTGTGAGGGACTATCGTGAGCGTCAAGAAAAGCACTAAAAAGATGGGAAGGCCAAAGCTACCAAAGGGCCACGCGAAGGGAAAGATTGTGCCGGTCCGTTTGAATAATGAGGAATTGAAGTTATTCACTAAGGCCGCTAACGCCAGCGAGCATAAAACGCTGTCTAGCTGGATACGTCATAGTCTGTGGGAGACGGCGACAAGGTGAGGTTGTCGCCAAAGGGAGGGTACTCAGATGACGGTCAGTACTTTATCCCTAAACTCTCCATTAGGTTCTCTTCTGCTCTTGTAGCGTGTCCGGCAATAGCAACGCGGTACAGGTCGTATCCGGCCTCAGAAAACTCAGTTAACGGGAAAAGGGCGTCACACGCCTCGGTTAGATCCCGTACTGCTGCGGATACTTCCGGCGGTATAGCTTTCAAGTGTTGCTTGACCATCGTTAGGTGGCGAGCTAGCTGGTACGCAGCGTTCGGGTAACAAGCGTAAGGCTCAAACAGGATCTCCCAAACTTCTGTATCTGTAGGAGCACTCTCGTGTTGATTGTCTCTGGTGTTAGGATTGTCTTGCATGGTCGATTCCTTTCGCTTAACAGGTTAGGATTCGGCTGTGTAGGGCTGGCAAGTGTTAACGCACTTGTCAGCCCGCGCCGTTTAGGTGGCGCATCCTACCACTCAATCCGCGAGTTATTTTTGGGGATTCGCAAGGATTTCAAATTAAGACACTACCGAAAATCGGATAAGTAAGATGGCGAGCCAGGAAAGGAGTTAAGATGTCACGCATTCACTCACAAGCTGACCAACTCATCCCGTCCCACCTGATTGGTTTGACTCACGTCACGCATAAGAAATTTGAACGACTCTGTCGTGAATACCCCGATCTACGGCTAGAGCTCACCTCATCCGGAGATCTCATAGTCATGCCGCCAACTGGTATGGAAACTGGTGTACGCTGTTCTAACCTCACTTATCAGATTGCTGTTTGGGCGAGAAAGGATGGCACGGGTGTCCCATTTGGGCCTAGCGTCGGTTTTACCTTGCCCAATGGAGCCATACGATCGCCTGATGGGTCTTGGATGACTCGCGAAAAATACAACGGACTTACCCCGCGGGATAGACGAGGTTTCGGTCATGTATGTCCTGACTTCGTAGTTGAACTTCGATCGCACAGCGACAGCTTGCCAACGCTGCTCAACAAAATGGAAGAGTACATGGAAAACGGCGCCTCGCTCGGTTGGCTCATCGATCCTGATCGCCATCGAGTCTATGTCTATCGAGCCGATGAGGAGATGGTGATACTCGAAGATCCCACGGTCGTCTCCGGTGATCCATTACTCCCTGGTTTCGAGCTGCAAATGCACGAAATCTGGTGACGAGTGCCAAGCTTGACAGCGTGTCGGGGCGGTGGTTCAATACGCTTTGACAATTTAGCGTGGTGAGTTAAGGCGACTTGCGGCCACGTAAAATAATCCGCTAAACAGCTCGGTGAGTCTAATTCAAAGAAGTTCTAAAGGGCTCCGCGTTGTTAAGCGCGGGGCCCTTAATTATTGCCGATAGAAAACAAATGAGCATCATCGACACCTTAAAAGAACGCATCATCGTCTTCGACGGTGCGATGGGCACGAACCTTCAAGTCCAAAACCTGTCGCTCGAAGACTTTGGCGGTTTACGCTTTGAAGGCTGCAACGAAAATCTGCTCGTAACCCGCCCTGACGCAGTCGAAAAAGTGCACGCCGGTTTTCTCGACGTCGGCTGCGACGTGATCGAGACCAATTCTTTCAATGGCACTCCCGTCGACTTCGCCGAATACGACATAGGCGATCAAGCCTACGACATGAACGTGCGCGCCGCGCGTCTCGCCAAACGTATCGCTTCCGACTACTCGACGAAAGAAAAACCGCGTTGGGTCGCAGGCTCGATGGGACCAGGCCGCAAACTGCCAACACTCGGCCACATCTCGTTCACCGAACTGCGAGATGCTTACGCCGTGCAAGTGCGCGGACTGCTCGATGGCGGCGTCGATCTGTTGGTCGTCGAAACCTGCCAGGACTTGTTGCAAACGAAAGCCGCCCTGGGTGCGATCTTCGGTCACTTCGAAGAGACACATCGGCGCGTTCCCGTAATCGCGCAAGTCACGATCGAAACGTTCGGCACGATGCTGAACGGCACCGAGATCGCCGCCGCGCTTACTGCTCTCGCGCAGTATCCGATCGACGTCATCGGCACGAACTGCGGCACTGGACCACGCCACATGACTGAGAGCGTTCGTCACCTTTGTGAAAATGCATCCCTGCCGGTTTCAGCCCTCCCCAACGCCGGCTTGCCTTCGGTGGTCGAAGGCAAGATGCACTACGACGAAACGCCCGAGAGTTTCACGGCCCAACTGGTCCACTTCGTCAACGACTTCGGCGTCAACATCGTCGGCGGTTGTTGCGGCACTACCCCCGCGCATTTGAAGCTCCTCGTCGAAGCGATGCAGGGAGTCACGCCAAAGCGGCGCGACGCAAAGCCTGTTGCCGCCGCCTCGTCGATCTATTTCCAACAACCCTACAAGCAGGACGCATCGTTTCTGATCGTCGGCGAACGCGTGAACGCCAGCGGTTCAAAAAAGATGCGCGACCTGCTCAACGCCGAAGACTGGGATGGATTGGTCAAACTCGGTAAAGAGCAGGAACGTGAAGGCGCTCACATTCTCGACGTGAACGTCGACTTTGTCGGCCGCGACGGCGAGAAAGATATGCACGAGCTCGCCTCGCGTCTCGTGACGAACGTCAAGCTCCCGTTGATGTTCGACTCCACCGAGTGGCAGAAGATGGAAGCCGGTCTGCAACACGCAGGCGGCAAGTGCATCCTGAACTCGACCAACTACGAAGACGGCGTGCCCCGCTTTCTGAAAGTCATCGACCTCGCAAAGCGATACGGCGCGAGCGTCGTCATCGGCACGATCGACGAAGAGGGAATGGCCCGCACGGCTGACGGCAAAGTAAAGATCGCGACGCGCGCGCACAAGCAGGCCACCGAAGAAGCTGGCCTCGCGCCTTCTGACATCTTTTTCGATCCACTCGCTTTACCGATCTCGACCGGCATCGAAGAAGATCGCCGTAATGCACTCGAAACGATCGACGCCATTCGCCGGATCAAACAGGAGCTGCCCGAAACGTTTACGATCCTCGGCGTCTCGAATATCTCGTTTGGTTTGAGTCCGGCCTCGCGAATTGTGCTCAACTCTGTCTTTCTTCACGACGCAGTCGAAGCAGGACTCGACGCGGCGATCGTCAACGCGAGCAAGATCGAACCGTTGAACCGTATCGGCGAAAACGAACTGAAAGTCGCGCGCGAGTTGATCTACGACCAGCGCCGCTTTGAAGGCGACGTGTGCGTCTACGATCCGCTCACCGAGTTCACGAGGCTGTTCGAAGGCGTGAAGGCGAAGAGCGCGAGCAAGTCGTCGAAGGGCGAATCCGTCGAAGAGCGTTTGAAGAACCATATCATCGACGGTGAGAAGATCGGCCTCGAAGACGAACTAAAACTGGCACTCCAAAAATATCCACCGCTCGACATCATCAACAACATCCTGCTCGACGGGATGAAAGTCGTGGGCGAACTATTCGGCAGCGGCCAGATGCAACTGCCGTTTGTCTTGCAGTCAGCCGAGGCGATGAAGACCGCGGTGCGTTACCTCGAGCCGTTCATGGAAAAGAAAGGCGGCACGACGGCGAAAGGCACGATGGTCCTGGCCACCGTAAAAGGCGATGTGCATGACATTGGCAAAAACCTCGTCGACATCATCCTGACGAACAACGGTTACAAGGTCCACAATTTGGGCATCAAGCAACCCATTGAAAGTATCCTGAGCGCCTACGAGGAACATGGCGCCGACGCGATCGGAATGAGCGGTTTGCTCGTCAAGTCGACGTTGATCATGAAAGAAAACCTCGAGCTGATGAACGAGCGTGGCATCAAGGTCCCGGTGGTGCTCGGCGGCGCTGCTTTGACGCGTCGTTATGTCGAAGAGGATCTGAAGTCGCTCTATCTCGGCCGGCTGTACTACGCGCGCGATGCGTTTGCCGGTCTGCACACGATGGATTTGCTCGCGGGCGGGGACGCACAGAAAGACGCGGAGAAGGAGAGACACCTGGACGCGGTGAACGAGGTTGGGGACGATCCGGAGGATCTCGTCGGCGAAGAAGCGAAACACGGAGTGCGAAAGACGAGCAGGGCGCGCAAGGCCGGAGATACAACGCACACCACTCGGTCCCTCATCGATCCGGCCGTACCCATTCCCAAGCCGCCTTTTTACGGCACGCGCGTGATCGAGGACATCGATCCCGAAGACATGTTTGCCTACGTTAACGAAACGGCGCTGTTCAAAGGCCAGTGGCAGTTCAAGCAAGGCAAGCTGCCGGCGGAAGAGTACAAAGTCCTCGTGCGCGAGAAGGTAAAACCGATCTATGAGGAGCTGAAGGAACGTTCGATACGCGAGCAACTGCTCGTGCCGCGCATCGTCTACGGTTACTTCAACTGCCAGTCAGAAGGAAACGATCTGATCGTTTACGGCGAGGACCAACGCGAGCGCGTGCGCTTCACGTTTCCGCGCCAGCCTGCGGGCAAGCATCTCTGCCTCGCGGATTACTTCGCATCACGCAAATCAGGCCGAATGGACGTCGTCGCTTTTCATCTCGTCACGGTCGGACGCCGGGCCAGCGAATATGCGCACGAGTTGTTCAAGGCCGACAACTACACCGACTATCTCTATTTTCATGGTCTAAGCGTGGAAAGCGCCGAAGCGCTGGCAGAGATGTGGCATCAGGTGATTCGGCAGGAGTTGAGCATCTCGGATTCTGACGCGGGCGAGTTGACGAAGCTTTTCCGTCAGCAGTACCAGGGCTCGCGTTTTAGTTTTGGCTATCCTGCGTGTCCGGATCTCGAAGACCAGGAAAAACTATTTGCGCTGCTCGATCCGGGGCGGATCGATGTCTCGCTCACCGAAGAGTTTCAACTTGAGCCGGAACAATCGACATCGGCTATTATTGTTCACCATCCGGAGGCGAAGTACTTTTCGATCGAGTAGCGGTTGGTCTTAGATCTTAGATCTTAGATCTTGGATCTTAGATCTTTGGGTCTTCGGCCTTTGACACCTGGGGCGATATATTGAGCAGAGAGTCACAGCTAGAACAAGAAAGTATTCGTGCCAGTGACGATCAGATGAACGTTCCCGAGAACCCGGCAGTAAAGACCCAAGACCCAAGACCAAAGACCAAAGACCCAGCACCCGCCCACGAGGAACTCGAAGCTCTATCCTCGTTCGAGCGTCTCGCGTTTCGCATCGTCACCCGCATGAACCGTGGCAGATGGAAACGGTTTTGGACCTGGTGTCAGAGCACGATGGGCGCGGGTTGGATCCACCTTTCCACTTACAACATCATGAACGTCTACGGCCTCGAACACGTCGAGGCGGCGTCTCACGATCGCCCATTGCTGTTGGTTGCAAATCATCGTTCGTTCTTCGACATGTACGCCGTCTCAACGGTGCTGTTTCGCAACACAAGCTGGCGCAAGCAACTGTTCTTTCCCGTGCGCGGCAGGTTTTTCTACCAATCGCCAGTGGGACTTCTCGTCAATCTGATCATGGGTTGGTGGTCGATGTATCCGCCTTTCTTTGCGACCGGCGATCATCCACTGCCGGAGAAACGAGCGTTTGATAAATACTCGTTCCGTTTGTTGAGTCAATTGGCTACGACCGGCGCGGGTAACATCATCGGGTTTCATCCGGAAGGGACGCGCAACAAGGGCGACGATCCTTATTCGTTCCTGCGCGCGCAACCGGGTGTCGGCAAGTTGATCATGGAAGCGCGTCCGCAGGTGATCCCGGTGTTCATTGCGGGACTGTGCAATAGTCTTCCGCGGCAAGTAATGCGAAACTGGAACCGTGAAGATGTGATTCGCATTCACTTCGGACCGCTAATCGATCTTTCAGAGCACCTGAACAAACCCGATCGCCTGCGAACGCACAAGGAGATCGCCGACGACGTGATGCAGAAGATCGCAGATCTCGGCGAACGCGATCGACAACTCATTGCCAATCGGCAATTGGCAATCGGCAATCAAAAATGACGTTACCGCTGGTCATCATCAATCCGGCATCGGCAAGTGGCGCGACGGCGGACGCCTGGTCGCAGCTTGCCAGCGACTTGCGATCGCAGTTTGGCGCTTTTCAAAACGTGTTTACCGAAGGCCACGGCCATGCGATCGAGTTAGCCAGTGAAGCAGCGCGGAAGGGCGTGAAGTTCATCATCGCGTGCGGTGGTGACGGTACGGTGTCGGAAGTCGCGAATGGAATCTTGTCGTCGGGCAAAGACGTGGAACTCGGAATCCTGCCGAGCGGAACGGGCGGCGACTTCCGCCGGACGCTCGAAATTCCCGCGCAGAGCCGCACGGCGGCGCGTGTGTTGCGCACCGGGCAGACGCGGCGCATCGACGTCGGACGCGTTTCGTTTGTCGATCACAACGGCGCGGAAGCGATGCGTTATTTTCTGGGCGTCGCGTCGTGCGGGATGAGCACGAAGGTCATCGAGCGAGTGAAAGCAGGCGCGCCTGACTGGCTTCCGGTAAACACGCCGAAATGGCTCGGCGGGCGCATTTCGTTCGGCGTTTCCATGCTTCAGACGGCATTGCGCAACGAAGGAACCCGGCTCGTCGTCCAACTCGACGACTCGCACGAACGGACTTTAGTAGTAGCGAATCTTTGCGTCGCCAACGCGCGTTTCTTCGGCGGCGGGATGAAGATCGCGCCGGATGCGAAACTGACGGACGGAAAGTTTGACGTCGTCGGAATCGGCGATTTGAGCGCGCTGAAGATCTTTACCAGCGCGCCGCGGGTGTACATGGGCGCGCATCTCTCGATGCCGGAAGTCAGCCATGCGCACGCGCGAAAGGTTATCGTCCGCCCGCCGGATAGGACGTCGGAAGTAAATCTGGAAATCGACGGAGAACTTCCTGGAAAGCTTCCGGCCACGTTCCAGATCATTCCCGAAGCACTGCGCGTGCGCTCAGCAGTCTAATAAAACACACGATCAGAGTAGTGTGTTCTTTGCCTCGGCGTTTTCTGCGTATCTCTGTCTGCTCTGCGTTGAATATACTGAGAGTGAAGTTTACGCAGAGGTTTCAGAGATACGCAGAGGACGCTGAAATTTTTTCTTTCTCTGCCTCGTCAAAAAATTCTATGATGGTTTCCAGTCATGGATGAGCGACGGGCGAAACCACGTTTGAGCGTGCGTCTCGATGCGGTTTGGCATGGCGCTGAGGAACGGCACTCGGCGCGGATAACGGATCTTTCCGACGGCGGCTGCTATCTCGACACCGTGGGCGAGGTGATGTCCGGAGAGATCGTCGCGTTTCGTGTGTTGCTTCCTGACGGGGATTGGCTTTATCTGGAAGGCGAGGTTCGACACCATCATCATGGACTTGGCTTTGGAGTTAAATTTGTTGAGCTGAATGAGGAACAGACAGACAAGTTGAACTTCTTATTGAAGCTTGCGAGAGAAGCTGGACCAGAAGCGGCGATCTCCGCGGACCTGGTAGAAGATTAAGCGGGCCAGAGCGCCGGTGACAAAGCTAAGACTCTCGATGGTCCATGAAGTGAGTTCCTGCCCCCAAGAACCTCACCAATGTAGACACGCAGTGCGGAAAGCGGGTTACAAACAACAGATAAATGGCGATTCATGGCACGTTGAAAACGATGAGTCTGACTGACCTGCTCCAGTTTCTGGCAGCGGGTAGAAAGTCAGGCACACTGAGATTCGATCGCGATAATGTTAGCAAGCAGGTCTATTTCGAGAACGGTCTAATCGTCGGATCGAAGTCCAACGACCCGCGCGAGTACCTGGGCCAGGTGCTGCTGCACTACGGTAAAGTTGACGAAAGCCAGTTGCAGGCAGCGCGCGAAATGCAGCGAACGTCTGGCGCAAAGCTCGGCGAAGTTCTTGTCCAGCAGGGATTTCTGAGCGAAGAGGAAGTGCTTGGAATTCTCAAGACGCGCACGCTCGACGCCATCTACGATCTGTTTGTCTGGGATGAAGGCGAGTTTGAGTTTTACGATGACGAGCCGTTGCCTTCCGATCTGATCGTCATCGAAGTCGAGCCGACGACGGTGATCATGGAAGGCATTTACCGGCTCGACGAGTTGGCCCGCTATCGCACGCTCGTTCCGTCCGATCGCAGCCTCATCGAGCTTGGCCCGGGATGGACCTCTTCGCTGAAGCTGGGCAAGGAGTACCGGCGGATACTTTATTTCGTCGAGAAGCGGATGTCGGTCGCCGAGATTTGCTACCACATGCACGCGTCGGCGTTTCATGTTTACGGACAGCTTTATACGCTCATCTCCGAGGGCGTGGCGCGCGTGGCGGGTGAACTGGCGGAAGAGAGTTTGCCGAAGGTCGCGCAGGTCGAGGATCTGCCCGAAGGCGTGACGGAGATGATCTGGTCCGCGCAACGAAAGCTCGACGAAGATCCCGAGACGGCGTTGTCGACGGTCCAGAAGGCGTTACAGCAACAACCAAACAACCCCGAGGCCCAGGCGCTGCTGGTTGCAGCCGAAGAGAAGTACGTGAAGCACGTTTACGCAAACGAGTTGTTGCCGCATGCCGTGCCGCAACTGCTCGTCGCTCCTTCAGACCTCACGGGCCAGCAGATCGATCCACAGGAAGGTTTTGTGCTCTCGCGCATCAATGGCTCTTGGGACATTCAATCGATTCTCTCGATCTGTCCGTTTCGCGAAGCCGACTGCCTGCGCATGATTAGAGATTTGTTGAAGCGCGGGATAATCGGGCTAACGTAGGAACGATCTCCATTTCGCGTTCTCTGAAATTCGTATTATCGGTGGACCGCAGCACGAAAAACCTGCGTGCCACCGGATGAGCGAGATTGCGCCAACGCGACAACGAACGCTCGCTAATAACTTCAAACCCCGCCAAACCGAACGTCTTGCGCCAATCCTGCTCCGCTCGAAACGTGCATGGTCCAGTGCGGCTGCGCCACTGTCGATCGTGAGTCCAACAGACTGCCCGGTCCCACCACAGCGAAGGAATGTCTTCGTAAATGATCGCCAGGCCACCTTCACGCAAGACGCGTGAGACTTCGTTCAATACCAGTCGTGCGTCCTGCGCGTGATGCAGCACGTAACAGAGCAGCACCGCGTCGAAACTATGGTCCTTCACCGGAAAGTGACGGCCGTCGTAGGGCAGGTAATTGATGCGCGCCGTGGTATTCGCGCCGACGTCGAGACCGACGACGTTGGTCCCAAGCAGACCGCTGAGATGATGCGCGATGAAACCGTTGCCGCAGCCGACGTCCAGCACGTCGGCCCGGGGCGGCAACACGCGCGCGACTTCCAGCGCCATATCGTAAGCCCGGCCCACCTTGCGCCGTCTTTTCATGCGCTGGAGCCGCCGCTTGATCGCTGTGCTTATGCTCGTCACGAGGCTCGCGGAGTGCAAGCGCGGTGCCTCGCTTAAGATCGCGGAAAATCTGTGGTAAACATCAAGTGCAGCAAATATATGTCGCAGTTAATTGCCGACAATTGCTGCCACAGATTTGCTCAGATTAGAATGCGTGCATGACTAAATTTCTGATGACTGCCTTCTTGCTAACTCAAGTTCTTCCCACCGGCTACTGGCCCGTCGAAAAGAGCCAGCCGCTCATCGATAAGACGCAGACCATAACGTTGTCGCCCGATCTCTCGAAATTAACCGAGGGCGAACGCAAGGCCGTGACGAAGCTGATCGAAGTGGGCCAAATTTTCCAGAAGCTTTACGAAGAGCAGCGGCACCCCGAGGCGACCTCGTCGTATCGCGCCCTGGTTCAACTCGACAAGCGCACCGGATCGACGCCGGCAACGCAAAACCTGCTGACGCTCTACCGGCTCTTCCAGGGACCAATCGCCACCACGCTCGACAACAAACGCGAGTCGTTTCTTCCCGTCGAGGCGACGAAACCCGGCAAGAATGTTTATCCGTGGGGAATAACTAAAGAAGCGATAGATCAGAAGCGATCCGATCTGCTCGATCTGCGGACCGTGGTTCGATCCGGCACGAGCCTGAAGGCAGACATCGCGACACTGAACAAGTATCCGGCGCTTCAGACGCTTCATCCGAAACTGCTCGGCGAGCTTCAACGTCTCACGCCCGGGGCAAACGTTGTCTACGCCGTTCCTTATTCAGTCGCTTACGGCGACGACCTGATGAAGGCTTACGGCCTTTTGCGAGGAGCAGCGGACGACGTCGAGAAAGACGACGAGGAGTTTGCTCGTTTCCTGCGCAATCGCGCGCGCGATCTGCTTTCCAACGATTACGAATCGGGCGACGCGAGTTGGGTGACAGGCCGGTTCAAGAACCTCAACGCGCAAATCGGTTCTTACGAAACCTACGACGACGAGTTGTTTGGCGTGAAGACGTTCTTTTCGTTCTGCCTGCTGCTTAGCCGCCAGGACGAAACGGCGGCCCTGCGCCAGGCGATGAAAGGCATCCAGGCGCTCGAAGACTCGCTGCCTTACAAGAATCACAAGAAGATACGTGAAGACATTCCAGTTGGCGTTTACGACGTGGTCGCCGACTTCGGGCAATCGCGCGGCGGCAACACCGCCACGATCCTGCCGAACGAGAGTTATCTCGCGCGCCGTTACGGCCGCACAATCCTGCTGCGCGCGAACATCATGCGCGACACGAGTATCTTCGAAGGAACGTCGAGCACGTTTGCCGCAGCAGTCGGCGAGGAACAAGCAAAAGCTCTAACACCGGACGGCAATTTCTATCGCACGCTTTGGCATGAAGTGGGCCACTATCTTGGCGTCGATCGCACGGCCAACGGCCGCGAACTCGACGAAGCATTGCAGGACAACGCGAACACGCTGGAAGAGATGAAAGCCGATCTCGTTTCGCTCTTCGTCGCCCAGGCTCTGCACAAGCAGGGCTACTACACCGACGCGCAACTCAAAAGCGTTTACTCCGGCGGCATCCTGCGCGTGTTGCAGAACAATCGTCCGCGTCGCGACCAGCCCTACAACACGATGCAGCTCATGCAGTGGAACTTCTATCTCGAGAACGGCCTGCTGAGTTTCGATCAGGCGACTAAGACGCTGCGCATCAACTACGACAAGTATCACGAAGTCGTCGGCAAGATGCTGGAGAAGACACTTGCAGTCCAGTATGCGGGCGACAAAGCGGAGTCAGACAAGTTTATCGATCAGTACACGAAGTGGGACGACAACCTGCACGGAGTAGTTGCCGCAAACATTCGCGCGCAACAGCGGTATCGTTTTCGAGTGTTCAAGTATTCAGCGCTTGGGGAATAGCTTGAAGGTTCATCTCTGCGATCCTCTGCGTCTCTGCGATGTATCTGGCTTCACGATAAGTTCACCGCAGAGGATTGCAGAGAGATTACGCAGAGTTGGGTCAGCGCATAGGGTTGAGGGCGCGGGCTGCGAGATCGAGATAGGCGCGCAGGCGAACTTCCGGCAGGCGGAAACGATCGGAAGTCAACTTAGAGCGCTCGAAATTGTGTAACCCAAGAATAGCGATAGTCGACGTCAACTGGTTCGCAAAACTGCCAACGCCGTTGCCGTTTTGCAGGTCCAGCTCGTCCTGTTCGAAGTACTCGCCTCCAAACCCCTGCATGACTCTCGCCGCGGCGCTGAGTTCGTTGAACTGGTCCACGAGAGGCTCGACGATCTCGAAAGCGCGCTTCGCATCGTAACGAGCAAAGGCGCGCGCGATTTCACAAAGCGCGTTCATCTGCTGTTGGTCCTGTGCCTGGACCGAAGCCGGTAACAGCGCGCGCGCCTGTTCGAGCAGATTCAAAGCAGCCGCACGTTTGAGTCCCGGGCCAAATTGGCCGGCTACCTGCGCGATCAATTGAGCGCGTTCCTGAACACTCTGAATGTTCGCGATACTGCGGAGCGCATCTTCGATCTTTCCTTTCGACATGGCCCAGTACAGCGCTTGTTGTTCGAGACTCGCAAACGCTTGTTGTCGCTCGTAAGGATTGGTGACGTGATCTTTGATGATCTGTTTGGCTTTAGCTATGTCGCCGTTTGTTGCCGCCCGTCCGGCCGCCTGCATGTAAAGCTGACTTTGCAGTTCCTTAGGCGCCCGGGCCAAAGATTCGAGAGTGTCGTCGAACGGCGTATTGGGGTCGTTGATCGCGGTCTGGTACTTGTTCATCTCTGCCAGTTGAGGATTCTGGCTTGCTTGAATTTCGTTGAGTTTTTTGGCGATGGCCGCAGCGCCGCCGTTCATCACGACGTCCACTTCCGATCCCATCACTTGCAAGCCGCCCAGTAAACCCCAGGCGTAATCACGTTCAGGAGAATAGACGTTGGCCGGTGGCTGCTTGAACGCCAACGCATCGCTGACCGCTTTCTGCAATAGATCGCGATACTGTTGTTCTGAGATCAGCGCAGTCTGCTGCGCGCTGCCATTCGTGCCCGCGGACTGGTTCTGTCTTGGCGATCTGGATAATTGCAGGAGGCCCAGGAGCAAGGCCGCAAGTTCGGAGGAAGTCTTGTCCTTTTCGGAAAGGACCTTGTTGGCAATATCGCTTGCCAACTCGGCGGCCATCTGCGGATTTTGCTGCCTGAGATTGTTGACTGTGCTGATGAGACTCGACGAGTAGCGCGACTTAAGACTCTCGCGAGCAATCTCGAGTGTGCGTTTCGGATCTTTACTTACCAGTTGATTGGCTATCTGGGCTTCGAGTGCGGCTTCGTGTGACCCCATCTGTCGCCGGTTGTGTGCGTACGGATCCGGGAGTGGTGGCACTGAACGGAGCAGGGAGAGTGCCAATTCCGGTTGCCGTTCGATCAACGACTGGATCATCTCGTACCGCAGGTTTGTGATTGAGTGATAGGTCCTGGTGTAGTCTTTGCTGTCCGGATCGAGACCGGCAAACAACTCCTTCACGCCAAGGATCGCATCATTCGCGTATTTCAGCGCGCGTTTTTCGTCTGGCTCCCATAGCATCTGCGCGGCTTGAAGCTGGGCGCGGATGCGGCTTTGCGGCACCTTCAACTCGGGAATTATTCCTTCAACCTCGTCGAGCAGCGCGAGCGCGCGGGCCTTTAGATCGTCCTGGTTCTTACTGGTTTTGATCTCCTCTTCGGTGGCTTGCCGCACTTCGATGATCTTGATTTCGTAACGTCCTTCGGCAACGTCTTCCTGCCGGCTCAACGGCGCCACGCTCACCTGATATGGTCCTTTTTCAACGGTGACGAACGAAACATTCTCGGGACCATCGGTTCCGTTTGGTGAGTCCTGCTCGGTCACTTTCTTGCCGTTGGGAGCGTAGATAGAGACGACCACGTCGATCCCGCGCTGCTCGACCGCGATCTGCACCAGACTGTTTTCGTCGACTGTAACGCTGAAATTGTCAACTCTGCCGGGTCCGATTGAACGCTCGATGGGCGTGCCGGGTTGAAGTGGTGTGGCGTTGGCGTTGGACTTGGGCGACCGGCCCCGCATTTGAGCGGTTGCCAGTGCAGCGAACAAGCCGACAAGAATTAGGGCCCTAATCCAGCTCATGATGAATGGCGTGAGTTAATCGGTCTTTAAGACGCCCGAGAGAGGTAAAGAGTTCCCCAAAGGGAAACTTTATTTACCGAAGGCGTTGCCGCCGAGGAAATTCTGCCGCAGGTAGACGACGGTGTCGTGCAGTGTTTCGCCGGGATCGCGTGGTTTGAAACCGAGTTCACGCGCGGCTTTCGAACAGTTCAGATACCAGAAATACTGGGCCATTTCGATGGCGCCGGGTTCGACGGGCGAGGCGAAGTCCCACTGTTTGAAAAAGGAGTCGACGAGTTGGGCCCCTGCGATTGCGAACCTCGACGGCAGGGCCAGCTTCGGAGCGGAGATCTTTGTGAGCCGTTCCAAACGGCCAAAGAACTTCGCAAAGGTCCAGTTTGCAGCGCCCAGCAGGTATCGCTCGCCGTGGCGTCCTTTCTTCATCGCCGTGCGAAAAGTTTGGGCCGCGTCGCGTGCATCGACGAAACTGACGCCGCCGGTCGGCAACGCGCCGATCTTGCGAGCCATGAAGTCGAGGATCACTTTAGTCGAACTGAGACGATCGTCGCCGGGACCGAGCAACAGGCTCGGGTTCACGATCACGAGCCGCAGTCCTTTGCCGCTGAAACGTTCGAGCGCCGCCATCTCCTGGTAGGCTTTGCTGGCGTAGTAGGGCCAGCGGGAGATGATTTCCAGCGGCGGTGTGTAAGTTTCGTCGGGCACAGTCTCGCCGTCTTTGGTGACCGCGATCGTGCCGCTCGTCGAAGCGAGCACGATTGTTTTCACTCCGGCGGCCTTGGCTGCGTCGCAGAGCAGGCGCGTGCCTTCGACGTGAATGTCGTACATCTCGCGCGCGTCTTCGCGTTCGCGCGAGACTTTGCCGGCGAGGTGATAGATCTCGCCGATGCCGTCGACGGCGCGCTTCGTGTCTTCGGGGTTGGTGATCGAACCGGCGAAGGTTTCCACGCCGAGATCGACGAGCCAATCCGGAATCGAAGTCGCCATTACGCGAACGTCTTTCGCGCCGTCTTCGCTGAGTTGCCGGACGAGGTGCGAGCCAAGAAAACCGGTGCCGCCGGTGATCAGCGTCACGGCGCGTTGTCGTTTTTCGATCGCAGCGCGGCGCTTGGTGCTGGTAGTTACCATGCGCGCGGTGCGTTTGCCGGGAGTCTTAGTAGAGGGCATCAGAACACGAATTAAGCGGATACAAGTTCGGTCTTACGCTCAGCGCGCCACTGTTTGCGGAGCAACTTTGGATCGAAAGGATCGCGCGTGCCGTCGCGCAGGTTGACCACTTCGTGTCTCACGCGCGCGGCGATTAACCGGTAAGCCTCGGCACGTGCCATTCCTTTGGTCATCTCTTCCAGCTCTTCAAACGGGAGGAAACGACCGATGCGCGCGCCGATGTTGCGATTCTTGATGTACGTCGTTCCCTTGGGCATTGCCTGGTATGTGCCGTCGAGATACATCGGCACGATGCCGACGTTTGCGTGCAGCGCGAGATAGCCGACGACGGGTTTGAAATCAGCCAGGATGCCCGTCATCGAACGCGTGCCTTCCGGGAAGATGAGGGCGTTGTATCCCTGGGCCAGGAACGAGCGCGCGTGACGCAGTGACTGCCTGAGCGAACCGGTGCGTTCCATCGGCACGAGGTTCGTGAAGTTCTCCATCACGGCGCGTTTGTACTTCGTATCGAAAAAGTAATCCGCGGCGGCCAGTGCGACCATGTCTTTGCCCGCTTCGCCGAGGGCCATCTTCGTCAGGCCCATGTCGAGATGCGAGCAGTGATTCGCGGCGACGATGAAATTGGTGTGCGGCGGTATGTTCGAACGGCCTTCGTAATACGTCTTCAAATACTGGTCGTAAAGGAAGCGCTGCAGGAAGTCGCCCGCTTTGTTGCCGGCGGTGCGGACGAACGAGGGAACGTGAATCTCGTCATTCTTGTCTTTTTCGTCAGTGCGCATTTCCTGTTTGACGGAAGCGCCGCCGCGCCGGCTTACCACCGTCGTCAACTCCCGCACGTCCTGAATCTCGTTGAATCGCTCGGGCGCGGAGATCGAGCCGCCGGAACCTTCGATCGAAGTAGCAAGCTCGACAAACATCAGACTGTCGAAACCGAGATCGCTCAGGCGCGAATCGATGGAGACTTCAGCACGCGGACGATTCGCGACGCTCGCCACGATTCCCATCAGCCACACCGCATCGGCGTCAGCCGCTTCGCGAGCGGTCGACTGTCGTCCTGATTTTTGCGTCTCTTCGAGCGCTTCCATGATCTGGACCACTTCACGCCGTTTAACTTTGCGCGTCGCCGTGCGTGGCAGTTCGATATCGGTGAAATGCATCACCTTGATGCGTTTGTAATAGGGCAGGGAAGCAGAGACTTCGCGGAAGTGTTCTTCGACGTGGCGATGCAACGCCGCGCGAGAGAGCGCAATGTCGAATTCGTCGTCGGCGACTACCAGACACGCGACTTTCTCGCCCGCGCCGTCAGGCAAGCCGACGATGCTGAGTTCTTTTACGTAAGGAGTATTTTCGTAAAGCTCTTCGAGTTCGTCGGGATAGACATTCTTGCCGTTTGTATCGACGATGATCTCTTTGGAACGGCCGACGAGATACAGATTGCCCTCGTCGTCTACGCGGCCCAGGTCGCCCGTGTAAAGCCAGCGTTCGACGAGCGTCTTGCGCGTCGCCGCTTCGTCTTCGTAGTAGCCCAACATCACGTTTGGACCACGCGCGATCACCTCGCCGACGCCGGTCGGATCGGGATCGGAGATCCGCACTTCCACGCCCGGAAGCGGCTTGCCGACTGTTCCGCTCAGCATGCGATTCTCCGGACGCGTGACCGTCAACACGGGCGATGCTTCCGTCAGTCCGTAACCTTCGAGAATCGTGAATCCGAGACCGTAGAAGTCGCGTTGGATCTTCTCGCTTAAAGCGGAGCCGCCGCTGATGAAGTAACGAATGCGCCCGCCGAGTCCTTCGTGAATCGGGTAGAACAGCACCTGTCCGGCGTTGACCGCGGTCTTATCACGCAGCCAGGCATTCGCGCGGATCATGTTGTCGGCAGTTTTGCCGATCCAGTCGCTGCGTTCGTAGAGGCGGTTTTTGATGCGGCGATGCAGCAGTTCCCACAGGGCAGGCACGCCGACCATGCCCGTCACGTGTCCATTCTTGATGGCGCGTGCAAGCGCGTCGCTGGTGAGTTCCGGCAGATAAGTGATCTGGGCGCCACGACTCAGCGGCGTCAGAAATCCGGTCGAGAACTCGAACGTGTGATGCAACGGCAACACTGACAACACGCCGTCGCTCGTGCTCATGTCGAAGACTGACGAAAGCATGGACACCATGCTCGTCAGGTTGCGATGCGAGAGCATCACGCCTTTCGGTTGGCCCGTCGTGCCGGAAGTGAAGATCAGCGAAGCGACACCCTGCGCGTGCGCGCGTTGCGGCAACAGCGCGATGCGTTCGTCTTCGGTCTGCTCGTCGGGTAATTCGAAGACGTCGTCGTAGGTCCAGAAGCGAGTAAGTCCCTGTTCGCGCAACTGCTCTTGCAGGTCGGGATGATCGTCGACGATGGCACGGCTGGTGATGATGCCGGCGGCGTTTCCGGCTTTTGCGAAGTTGAGAATCTCGGCGGTTGAGCTTTCGGGATCGCACGGGATGCACGTCGCGCCCGTTTTCAACACGCCAAAATAGGTCATGCCCCATTCGGGCGCGTTGGCGCTGACGAGCATTACGCGATCGCCCTGTTTGATTCCGTGGCTGGCCAGAAATCCGGCGACGCGCGTCGCTAGCTCGCGCAGATCGGCGTAAGTGTATTGCTCTTTGCGGCCGTCGCGTTCGATACGCATTGCGACGCGTGTTGCGTGACGTTTGGTCGAGGTTTCGAAGAGTTCGAGCAGATCGCGATACGTGTAAACGCGTTTCGGCTGCGCTCGCATTTCGTCTTCGAGCGTCGGGAAGACCCACTTCGTCAGGCCGGGCAGGTGAATGTTGAGCCAGTAGTCGTACCAGTCAAACTTTTCGGGGTTCCAGGTCAACAGCGAGCGCTCGTCTTCGCTGATGCGATCGAACAGCGAGCGCACGTTGTCGGAACGAAAGACGTAAGCGTTTTCGACCGTGAACGGCCGAAACATGTCGAATGCTTCTGTTGTTTCGCGAGTTAATTCTTCGACTCGTTCGACGTTGTTCTTGACGAGATCGATCACTTCGCCGACGCGCCCGCCACCCCAACGCGGGCGCACCCGGTCGAGCAGCGACGAAGCTTTCTTCGCCGCCGAGTTGAACATCGGAACGGACGTTTTATCGAACTTCGACGTGGTGACGACGCGTGGCTCCATGCGAGCCGAGAGGCGGTTCAGAATCCCGACACCGGTGTCTTTTTCTTCAAAGTGGCGGCGTTTGTCGAGCCCGCAGAGACCGACGATCCGTTCCATGTTGTTGGCGTTTGCATCACCAGTGGCAGCCTGGAACACCAACCGCGGTTCCTCGACGCACGCCTGCGCCGAAACGGCAAGCATCACCGAAGCGACCTGGTCCACAGGCGTGATGTCGAGAATCAGCTTGGGATCTGCGGGGATTTGCGTTTGTCCCTTGCGGATCAGAAAGATGATCGGCGCGGTCGTCGTAAAGCCTTCGTTCCAACCCGGAAACGGAAAAGACAAAGCTGACTCGACGATACTCGGCCGCACGATGCTGCGAACGAGTCCCGGTTCCGCCGCGACGAGTTGTTCGCCGAGCGACTTGGTATAGGTGTAGATGTTGGGCCAACCCCAGTAGGCCGCGCGTTCGACGCCGAGATCTGTTAGACGCGTGCGCGTCCAGACCTTTCGTTCGCGAGCGACGGCGAGACCAAGTGCGTCGGGATCGTCGACGTCACGTCCTTCTTCGTTGAGACGCTTGCGAGCGAGTTCGCGGAAACGCGCCGTCATCATCGCATCGCGCGCTTCGTCGCGGACTCTGTCAGCCAGCTTCGCGCAGTCCGCAATCTCTTGTTCGACCGAGAACTGGACGCCTTTCATCTCGGCTTCGTGCTGGCGCGGAAAGTATCCGATGACAGAATCGCTCTCCCAAACAGCGCCCGATCGATTACCCGCCACAAAGCAAGTCGAAACATGGACCAGCGCCGGCCGTTTCATCCGTTTCGCAAACGCGATCACGTTTTGCGTCCCGACTACGTTCGTGCGCAGGCCGCTTTCGAGCGTCGGATTGAAAGTGACGTTGCCGGCGGAGTTGATGATGATGTCGACGTCGTCGGCGACCGCCTGGGCTTCTTCTTCGCTGTAACCAAAGTTCGTTTCGGCGATGTCGCCGCCGCGAACGATGACCTTGTCGTTGACGAAACCTTCGAGGGCGCTGCCGTAGCGTTCGCGCAGCGGATCGAACGGCGGCGCGGTGATGATGTTGTTCCAGAACCGGGTTTCGGATTCTTCCTGCGAACGCGCGCGCACCGTCAGATAGATCTTGCCGATGTTCGGAAAGCGATGCAGCAGCATGCTGAGCGTCACCTTGCCGAGGAAGCCGGTGCTTCCAATCAGGAAGATCTTTCTATCGTTGAAGATTTCGGTCGGAGAGAGCTTCATAACATTTTCCGTTTTCCATTTTCCATTTCTCATTTGTCATTTCCAACAAATGGGAAATGACAAATGCTAAACGATAAATGGAAAATGACTACTCCATGTCCGCGATCCCGATTATCGGTTGATGCAACATCGTGATCTGCGCTGAATTGCCCATGTAACCACGCGCCATTGCTATCGCTTCGGTCAGGTTGTCGGCGCGTTCCCAACCGAGCATTGCCGGCACGTGCGCGTTCTCGGCGCCGGCGGCGATCACGCGGCCGACGTGTTGCCGCCCGTTCTCGCCCCAGTACCACATGAAGAACGGATGCGCGCCGTGATACGCGTTGCCGCGTCGATACATTTCGATGTAACTCGGATTGTTCGCAAACTCCAGTTCGTACTTCTCGCGCAACACAAAAGCATCACGCGTCTCCGGCAACAGTCGATTGAAAAACTCGATATAGCTCGGATGAAACTGGTGATCGAACTCGTCGAAGCAGGGATGATGAACGATCATCACGCCGCCTTTCTTCAGCAGCGGCTTGTTGCGATAGAAGTTGAAGTGATAACCGAGCGCCATCACCTGGACCAGCAACGGGTTCAGGATCGAATAGACGTTGTACGGCGAGATGTCGGGAATGCCGGTGATCAAAATGTCGGCCTGGCCGCGAATCGGAATCGCGTACTGCTCAAAACCTTTCGCGACGATCTTCTCGTGGACCAGCTCGGTCTTGCCGGCATGACACGCGATCATCTCGTATGCCGCCGGCCGCGAGTGCAGCAACTTGCGACGCGCCTGACGCGGCAGTTTGCTCATCGTGTAGCGCATCGCTTCAAACTTCATGCGATCGAAGGCGCTGAAGTCGTCTTCGTTGCGCAGCAGAAAATCCATGTCGCCGCCGTACATCTTATTGTTGATGGCGGTTTCGATGTGGAAGACGTTGAGTTGCTCGTCGACGATCTTGCCGAGTTTGACGACCTTGTGATTCAGCGCCGAACGCGCCGGATCCATGTAACTGTCGGAATCGCGAATCGTCTGCGGCTCGTGATGCATGCGCAACGACTGGTAGTCGCAAAGACCGACCGCCACCGACTTGTGACCGCCGTCCATCGGCACGAGATTGATGTTGACGTAGATCAGCAGATCGCTTTCGGCCGCGCGTCGATTCAGGACGAGGGGATCTTTGTGTCGTGTCTCGCCGATCTTGATCAGGCCGTCGGCCCATTCGGCGTCGTGGTTGTAATAACGATCCGGGTAGTAATCGGCAAAGATGCGCGGCCCGGCCATCCGCTTCATCTCCCACTCGGTCATCTTCCGGTGCAGCGAGTTGGCGATGATGATGTGAACGTCGTCGACGCCGTGACCGGCGAGCATGTCGCAGACGATCTCGAGAATAGTTTGCCGGATGTCGGGCGTGGCCATCGGCGGCAACGGCAGACTGATGTCGTCGACGGCGATCGTGACGCGCATTCCCGGTTCGAGTTGAGCGAATAACGGGTCGCAGCCGTGCGGATGATTGAGCGCGTAACGGATTGCGGCCTCGCGGTTCGGCAGTCCTTTGATCGACGGGTTTGGATAGAGAACGCGCGTGCCGATCGGTAAGTCTTCGAGGATGAAGTCCTCGCCCGAGGGCATGATGCGCGGAGCGCTGTCGCGGTCGATGTAGACTACCGATTCGTGCGTTTTTCGTCTGAGTTGAAGCGCCATTATTTTAAGTTCAGTATGGGCCAATCGTGGTGCAGGGCCGTTTGTCGCAATCTCATGTCCGGGTTTATCACGGCCGGATGACCTACGATCGACAGCATCGGCAGGTCGCTCATGCTGTCAGTGTAGGCGTAGGAATCGCTCAGGCTGATCCCTTCACGCTCGGCGTAAGTCCTGATCCATGAAGCTTTTGTCGCCGCAGCCATCACTGGCGGCAGCAGCCGTCCTGTCGCCGTGCCGTTTACAAACTCGAGCCGGTTCGTCACGTACTCTTCGATTCCCAGGTGATCCATTAGCTGTTTGACCGACAGGTCCAGCGCCCCGGTGATCACCACCTGCCGCAAACCAAGGCTCCGTGATTTCTCGATCAGCTCGTAAGTGCCGGGGAAGACGGCGGGCTTGATCACGTCCTCAAACAAGTCCTGCGCGAAGTAGCGCAGCCGGTCCTCGGATTGGCCCTTGTACCGCTTGAAGTAGAGGTCGTTAAAGACTTTTCGGCTATACTGGTCGGTGATCGCGAACATTGGGAGGCTCAGGTACGTGGCCGCGCTCTTCTTCAGGCTGGCCATCAGGCCTTGCTGGCGGCCCGCGTAAAACGAGAGGGTGTGCACCAGGTTGGTGCTCACCAGCGTCCCTTCGAGATCGTAAAATGCTGCCCCCGCCAACGGCTCCTCCAGCGACCCGGATATTATTCGCTGGGCCAATATACCGTATTCGATCGAATTTGGATAACTTGAAAGCAAAAGTATTACAAACTGTATGGCGACACTAGACAATCGGAGGAATCTGGATGGTAAATCTTAAGAAAAGCCAGCAAAAACTGCGATCTGCCCTAATTGGATGTGCCTTTTTCTCGCTCGCATTCAGCGGTTTGGCCTGTGATAACGCGCCTCCTAACTCCGGCGCGAGCATGGGTGGCGGTAATGACGCCAAGATGGCGGCCGACCGCATCGCCGAGGCTGAGCCGCTTTGGGAAGGTCGTGAGGATTTGCAGAAGGCAAGGGTCGCTGTCGCTGCACTCAGGCAGGCGCGAACCGCCGATTACGGCAACTACGAAGCCGCGTGGAAACTCGCGCGGGCCAGTTTCTATGTCGGCGACCATACAGATAACGACGACGAACGTGACGACATGTTTCGTGAAGGAACGGAATCCGGAAAGGCGGCGGTCCAACTAGAACCGAACAAGGCCGAAGGCCATTTCTGGCTCGGCGCGAACTACGGCGGTTCTGCGGCGCACAGCACGATTGCGAATCTCTCGAGTTTTCAGGACATCAAGGGCGAGATGGACGCGGTGCTGAAGATCGACGAGCGCTACGAGGGATACAGCGTGTATCTCGGCCTCGGCCGGTTGTACCTGCAAGCGCCACGTCCCTTCGGCGGCGATACTTCAAAAGCGATTGAGTACCTGGAGAAGGGGGTGAAACTCAATCCGAACCACTCGTTGATGCGCTTTCACCTGGCGGAAGCCTTCGAGTCAGACAATCGCGACACGGAAGCGAAGAAGCAACTCGAAACGTTGATGGCTACGACCCCCGATCCGAAGTACATGGCGGAGCACAACACTGCTGTGACGAGGGCGAAGAAGCTGTTAGAAAAGATTGAAGCAAGCGCCCGGCGGTAGGTAAATTGAACTCTGCGGCCCTCTGTGTTCTCTGCGTTTGAATAGCGTGAGTGGCAGGTATAACGCAGAGAACACAGAGGGCCGCAGAGTTACGCGGAGAATATTACTCGGCCAGGATAAAGCTACCCTTGGGTAGGCTACCGGTTTAAGCGGCGGATCTCGTCCAGCGTGCGTTTGTGCTGTTCGAGTTTTTGCCCGGCTTCGGCGAACTTACCTTGAGACAGCAAGCGCTGGTAATCGTCAAACTCCTGGATCGCGCGCTCGATTAGCTGTTGCATTGTTTGACTCGGCGGCGACATTGACGGCGATGGAGTCGCTTGTGGCGTCCCTTCCTGTGGAGGCTGCTCACCGGAAGCCGGTGGCGGCTGTGCCGTCGCTTCACCGAAGAGATTGGTCATCGCCTCAGCAAACGTCGCCCCGTACGCGAGTTTCTCCTGTGTTGCGAGCACGACGACGCGCAACTCCGGCATCGGACTTCGCTGCGCCTGCAGATAGATCGGCTCGACAAACAACAGCGAACGCCCGATCGGTATCACCAGCAAATGTCCGCGAATTACGCGCGATCCCTGTTGGTTCCAAAGCGTAAACTGCCCGGCGAGTTGGGCATTCTGATCGATACGAGCTTCGATCTGTGTTGGTCCATCGATCAACCGCGAACTCGGGAAGTTGTAAGCCAGGAGCTTCCCGTAATTCTCGCCGTCGCTGCGCCCGGCGATCCAGCCGATCATGTTGTTTCGATTGGCCGGAGTGAACGGCAGTATCAACACAAACTCATTCTTCTGCTGCTCGCCCGGCAACTGCATCAACACGAAATACGGATCGATCGGCGAGCTTTGCCGCTTGCCTTCGTTATCGAGCGTGATGTGCTGCGCGATGCTCCAAACGTCTTCACGTTGGAAAAACACTCTCGGATTTTGCGTGTGATAGAGACTGTAGACCTCACCTTGCGCGCGTATCAGCGTTTCCGGGTAACGGACGTGCGCTCGCAGGTCGGCAGGCATCTGGTTCGCATCCACAAACAGGCTCGGAAATATGCGGCGATAGGCCGCGATCAGCGGATCCTGGTTATCGAAAACGTAGAAACGAGCGGTGCCGTTGTAGGCGTCGATTACCACCTTCACGCTGTTGCGAATGTAGTTGATCGAATTGCCGGCGACGTCGTGATGACTCGAGTACGGGAAGTATGACGACTCGGTAAACGCGTCCATCATCCAGAATAAGCGGCCGTCGGCACTGACGACGATATACGGATCCTGGTCGTAAACCAGAAACGGCGCGACGCCATTCACAATCTGACGAATCGTGCGGCGAATCAACACGCGGCTCTCGCTCGTGACCGCATCCGAAAAGGGCAGCTTCGACATGTCGCCGATGCCCCACGCCAGCAACATCCTTCGTCCCCAACCACCGATGCGAATGCCGCCCGTTCCCTGGTACGTCGTGTAGGTATTGGTGTCGCCTTGCGGATAGTCAAACTCGTGCTGGCGTGTGTTTACGTAGACGTAGCGATCGGTCAGTTCGCCGAAGTAGATCTCCGGACGCGTGACTTTGATCTCCGGCGCGGTCGATTCGACAGGCATATTTGATAAGACAAACTGCGGCAGACCTTCCGGCGTGAACCCGATAGCGCTGTTCATCGTTACGCCGTAACCGTGTGTGTAAATCAGCCGCTCGTTGATCCAGTTGCGTGATGATCCGGGGAGTTTCTCGTCGTTGATCTCCCGCGGCGCGATCATCATCTGCCGCATGTGACCGCCGACCGTGTAACGATCGACGTCGACATCCTTGAAGTCGTAATAGGTGCGGATTGCCTGGATTTGTCGCAGCGCGTCCTGGAGCGCGCGCCAGTCCCAAAGTCGAATATTTTCGAGGTTTTCGCGATTGTTGGGCAGATCGATTGCGGCTGTCGACGGTTCCGGATCAAACTCGCGAAACTCGACCTGATCCAACGCAAAACCGCGGCGCGTCCATTCGATGTTGTGGGTGATGTACGGCGTCTCGCGTTCGATCTCGTTTGGCTTGACGACAAAACTCTGGATGTAAGACGGGACAAACACCACGCCGACGAGGTAAACGGCGAACGGGATCGCGAGCGCGATCAGCAACAGGCTAAACCGGCGCGCGACGAAGGCGTTCACCAACAAAATAATCGCCGCGACAATCAATGCGATCGAAACGATGAACAGCGCGGGAAGCGTGTAGTTGGCGTCTGTGTACGTTACGCCGGAGAACGTCTGGTGGTCCTGCCAGAGAAAGGGAAAGCGCGACAGGTAAGTGCGCCAGCTCATCACCAGCAGAAACAGCGCAAGCGCGCAGCAGACGGCGCGAAATGCCGCGCCGGACGACCAACGGACGCTCGGTTTAAGAACAGTCTGCGGTAATCCTAAGAGCGAATATGCGACCGCAGCGACGAGGATGATGAACGTGACGCCCATCAGCCACGAACTCAGCGAGTCGTAAAGCGGAAGTGAAAAAAGATAAAACCCGAGCGGCTTGCCGAAGATCGGATCGTTGAGCGCGGTCGCCGGTTGCTGCCAGTAAAGCGCAAATTCGCGCCAATGGTCTTTGAGTTTGAAGCCGTAAATCAGGCCGACGAGGCCCGAGACGATCCAGCCCAGCGGCCGGATGAATTTTGCGGGCGAGAACTGGAACGGTTGATTGTTGAGAATGATCGTCCGGTTCTCGAAAGCGTAGGCGCCGAAAAGTCGTTGAAACAGCAGGAAGACGGCGCTCAACAGAAGCGCAGTCAGGACTGTGAAACCGATCAGGAGCGCGGCTTTTGTTTTGAAAACGTACCAGTAGATGTCTGAGTAACCGAGCGAGCCAAACCACAGCGCCGACAGGTAAACCGAGACAATCCGGGAGAACGAAAAGAGCAAAACAATGGCCGCCACGATGAGCGCAATCCGCCAGCGGCGGCGTTTGCGTGGGCCAACCTCGATGATCACGTCCGAATTTTTCACATTCACGCGCTGTAGGATACATTTAATTATGCGCGGGGCTCAATGGTGTTTGTGCTTTGTGCTTTGTGCTTGTGCTTGGAGCTTTGTGCTTAGTGCTTGGAGCTTTGTGCTTAGTGCTTTGTACTTGGTCGTTAAGCTGCCGGGCTCCTACAAAGCTCCAAGTACAAAGCTCCAAGCACAAGGCTCCAGCACAAAGCTCCAAGCACAAAGCTCCAAAGCACAAAGCTCCAAGTACAAAGCTCCAAGCACAAACGTGTATAATCGCCCCGTTTGCCGCTTTCGCGGTGTTTACCTACTGATGCTGACGCCGGAAACTATCCTGCAAGGCCGTTATCGTATCGTCCGCCAACTCGGGCAAGGTGGCATGGGGGCGGTTTACGAGGCCATCGATCAACGTCTCGACACGACCGTTGCCTTGAAAGAGACGTTGTTCAGCGACGAGCGTCTGCGAAAGCAGTTTGAACGCGAAGCGCGTCTGCTCGCGCGTTTACATCATCCGGCGCTGCCACGCGTCAGCGACCATTTTTCAGAGGGCGACGGTCAGTTTCTCGTGATGCAGTTCATCCCCGGCGACGATCTGGCGGAGAAGATGACGCGCAGACGCGGACCGTTCCCTGCGGATCAAGTGTTGACCTGGGCGGATCAACTGCTCGACGCGCTCGACTACCTGCACACACAGGATCCGCAGATCGTCCATCGCGACATCAAACCGCAAAATCTGAAACTGACGCCGCGCGGTCAGATCATTCTGCTCGACTTCGGACTCGCAAAAGGCCAGGCAGGCGACATCTCGCGCGTCACAACGGGGGCCAGCATCTTCGGCTACACGCCGAATTACGCGCCACTCGAACAGATCCAGGGACTCGGCACTGACTCGCGCAGCGATCTCTATGCACTGGGGGCCACGCTCTATCACCTGATGACGGGCGTGAAACCGCCTGACGCTCTGACCCGCGCGGCAGCGCTCGTCAACGGACAACCGGATCCGCTCGCGCCGGCAAGTGTGGCAAATCCCGCAGTCCCGCCTGACGTCGACGTGTTTCTCGCGAAAGCAATGGCGCAGAATCGCGACCAGCGATACGCCACTGCTGACGACATGCGCAAAGGCCTGCAAGCGTCGGACTCCGCTTCGACAGTTGTGCCTCGCGGTGAAGCGCAAACAATGCTCTTCCCGCCATCCGCGGAAAGCACTATCGCCGCCCCAACTAAAACCGCAGTTCGGCAGGAAACGGTTCGCGCCGGCGAGACGACTGTCGTCAGGCCTTTGACAGATGGCGGTAAGAAACGCGCGTTGCCATTGATCGCTTCAGTTGCCGCGTTGGTGCTGTTGGCGTGTGGCGTGCTGGGGTTCTTCGCGTTCCGAAACCGGAGTGAATCGCCGGTCATCAACATGGCGCCTCCATCTCCATCGCCTGCCGCTACGCAAGCCACCCGCTCTCCCACCGCCGAGCCTTCGCCCGACGAGCAGTCGCAAGCGGACGAACAAGACGAAGAAGAAAAGAAGAGCGACGCGCCGGTAGCGAAGAAGCCTGCCCGCAGCGAAGAGGCTGAACGGAAACGACGCCAGGCTGAAGCTGATGCCGAGGCGCGCGCTGACGCTGAGACGCAGACGCATGAGGAAGAGCCGCGGGTCGATCCGCAAGTGCCAAATCCGCCGCGAGTTCCGCGGGTACGAGTGCCGCAAACTCAAGTGCTGCCTGGCGGCGTAACGATTCGCAAGTTCCCGGACGGATCGCAGATGATCACTACGCCAGACGGGAACCGCGTCTTTGTGACTCCCGACGGCAAACGGCAAACGCTAAATCCCCGCAGGCCTCCTCGCCGGCCACCGGGAGCACCTGCGCCATCGCCATCGCCGTAATCATGATCGTTGTTTCCCGCCTTTGCGGGAAACTTGTTCGCCAAGGAGAAGAAATGAAAAAGTTAAGAGCGACACGTGTTGCCTTTGTATTGTTGGCAGTTTGTATCGCGTTGGTGCTGTTCGCGCCGGGCGGGGCTTTTGTTACCACGAACGTCACCGCGACAAATGAGCGGCGCACGGCGCCAAATATCAAACTTGCTCCACCCGCGCCGGTCTTCAACGACAAAGAGCGAGTAGCCGAGTTGATGCAGCGCCGCGAGCGCGTGGCCCAGAGCGTTGGTCCACAGTCGTTTCTCGTTCTCTTCAGCTCCGAACCGCGTGTTTACGCGTACGACGTCGACTATCCGTATCGCCAGGAGAACAATCTCTATTACCTGACGAACCTGAAGCAAAATGGCGCGACGCTTGTCCTGCTGCCGGGGAATACAAAGTTCAAGGAAGTGCTTTTCATGCCGCGCCGCAATCCGGCGATGGAAACGTGGACCGGCCACATGTACAGCGCGCAGGAAGCGCATCAGCTTTCGGGTATTCGCGAAATCTGGCAGGCGAGTGAGTTTGAGCCGTTTATCAAAGCGTTGCGCAACCGGCAGCCGTACCGCCCAAAAGCGGAGAACATTTTCATGTCCGACCTGCCGCTCGATCTGCCGTTGAGCAACGATCACGGGTTTGGGACTTTGTTTGAAGCGGCGGGGAAGAATGAAGCGGGATTGTTCATGCTGATGCCGGGCGACGCCGAGAGCCGCGAATACCGGCCGGAGCAACGTTTCGCCGTTGACTGGTCCAAGACGGCGTCGGGTTACAGCATCAAAAACGCGTGGCCGATCTTTGTCGGGATGCGACTGGTGAAGTCGCCGATGGAAATACGCATCCTGCAACATGCGATCGACATCAGCATCGAAGCGCACCAGCGATCGTGGGTGGCGGCGGCGACTGCAAAATGGGAATACGAAGTCGACGCGGAAGTCGCTTACACGTTCAAACTGCGCAACGCCGACAACTGGGGCTATCCGGATATCGTCGGCTGTGGTCCAAATGCGACGACGTTGCATTACATAGAATCGCAGGGACCGGTGAAACCGGGCGATCTGCTGTTGATGGACGTCGGCGCGGAATACGATCACTACACCGCCGACATCACGCGCACGTTTCCCGTCAACGGAAAGTTCACCCCTGCGCAAGCCGAGGTCTACCAGGTTGTTTACGACGCGCAGGAAGCGGTCGCGAAAGCTTCGCGTCCGGGCGCGACACTATCAGACGTAAACAGGGCAGGAACAGAAGTGATCAAAGATGGTCTTTTGAAACTCGGTTTGATCACGGATCGCAATTCGAACCAGCATCGCATATGGTTCATGCACGGCACGTCGCACTGGCTGGGGATGAACGTGCACGACGTTGGTGGCGGAGCGAAGTTTGTGCCGGGCGTGGTGTTCACCAACGAGCCGGGCATCTACGTGCGGCCCGAAGCGTTGGACCAGATGCCCTATGGCTGGAGCGCCGTGGATTGGGAGAAGTTCAAAATTGCGATTCGTCCGGCGTTCGAGAAGTACAAAGGCATGGGCGTGCGCATCGAGGACGACATGCTGATCACGGAGAACGGCGTTCGTTGGTTAAGCGAAGCGCTGCCGCGCAAGATCGCAGACATCGAAGATTTCATCGCGAAGGCGCGACGGCAGTCCGAGTAACGCGATTCTATTTCGCACTCGCCAGCGCGGCTTGAATGGCGCGGCGAGTGTGCACCTCGGCGAGGTGACGGCGATAGTCGCCAGAAGCATAAAGATCTGATGTCGGATTGATGCCGTCACAGACCTTCGCCGCTGCTGCTGCAATCGTTTGCTCGTCGAGCTTCGCGCCGGCGAGCGCGGACTCGACACCGTGGGCGCGAAAGGCTTTCGTAGTAACACCCGTCACACCAACACCTGCTGCGGCACACGAGCCATCCGCATTCAAACTGAGGTGGACCGCCACGCCTACGACTGCATACCCCGAAGCAGGATGCGGCGCCTTTTGATATGCCTGGCCAAATCGTCCCGATGGCTTTTTGATCCGGATCTCACGCAAGATCTCGCCCGGTTGTAAATCCGTCGTCAACAGATCGACGAAGAACGAATCGGCTTTTACCGTTCGCTCGCCGTTTGGTCCCTGCAACACAAGTTCAGCGCCCAGCGCGAGTGATGCCGCAGGCCAATCGCCGGCTGGATCGGAGTGGGCGAGACTGCCGCCGATTGTTCCCTTGTTTCGCACCTGCACATCGCCGATGGCGCCACCGCAGGCAGGCAGCAACGGACAGATGTTCTTCAAGAGATCGGATGATTCGAGTTTGTAATGCGTCGTAGTTGCGCCAATCAGGATGTGATCGCCTTCTTCCCGAATGTAAGACAACGACTTGATGCGCGCGATGTCGATCAGCAACTGCGGTTGAGCCAGGCGGAGCTTCATGGCCGGAATAAGACTGTGGCCGCCGGCAAGGACCTTCGCGCCGTCCGGATCACCCGCGAGCAGTGAAATAGCTTCTTCGAGAGTAGCGGGCGCCTGGTAATCGAATTGTGCGGGAATCATTATGGTTGCTCCTCGACTTGGAAGTTTGGTCTTATAAGAATCTGAGATCTAAGACCCATTAATAACGCGCCATACATTTTCCGGCTTGATCGGCATATCCAAATGCTTCACTCCGAACGTCGCGAGCGCGTCGACAACAGCGCCGACAATCGCCGGCGTCGCGCCGATTGTTCCAGCCTCGCCGACTCCCTTGACGCCCAGCGGATTAACTGGCGAAGGCGTTTCGGTGCGATCGAGTTCGAAGTTTGGAATGTTTGAAGCACGCGGTACGGCATAGTCCATCAGCGTCCCGGTGATCAACTGTCCATCCTCGTTGTAGACCACTTCCTCGTACAGCGCCTGTCCGATTGACTGCACGATGCCGCCGTGCACTTGACCGTCGACCAGCAGCGGATTGATCACCTTGCCGCAATCGTCGACGGCGACGTAACGGAGAAACTTAATGTCGCCAGTCTCGCGATCGATCTCGACCACTGCGATGTGCGTGCCGAAAGGAAACGTGAAGTTCTTTGGCTCGAAGAAATAAGTCGCGGAAAGACCGGGCTCGGTATCGGGCGGCAAATTTTTTGCGATATAAGCGGCGAGCGCGATCTCCTGGATCGTCACGCTCGACTGACCTTCGATCTCCGGTTCCGGCAGGGCGGCGGCGGGCGCCTGGCCGACCGGCACCACGGGCTCGGAAACTCCCGTAGTCGCGGCTGCGGCTGCTTTTTGCAACGAATACTTTCCGCCTTCAAACGAAACACGCGACGCATCAGCCTTCAACATGTGCGCGGCGATCTTGTCGGCTTTCTCTTTCAACTTCTGCAGCGCGATAAAGACTGCCGTGCCACCGACCGCGGTCGCGCGACTGCCGAACGTGCCGATGCCGTACTGGACCACGCCGGTATCGCCGTGAATGACGGTAACGTCGTCGATACTGACGCCGAGTTCGTCCGCGGCGATCTGCGCGAACGACGTTTCCTGGCCCTGACCGTGTGGAGACGCGCCTGTTAAAACGGTGACTTTGCCGGTCGGCTCGATACGCACGGTCGCGCTTTCCCAACCGCCGGCGGGCATCGCCTGCGATGGTCCAAGCGCGCAAATCTCGACGTACGTCGAAATACCGATACCGATCAACCGTCCTTCGTCGCGCGCTTTCTTCTGGTCTTCGCGGAGTTTCGCATAGCCGGCGATCTGTTGCGCTTTATCCAATGCAGCTTCGTAGTCGCCGCTGTCGTAGTCGAGACCGGTGGCAGTATGAAACGGAAACTCGTTTGGCGCTGGGAAGTTCTTGCGTCGCACTTCCGCCGGATCCATGCCGAGATCCGCGGCGACGAGATCGAGTCCGCGTTCGACGATGTACGTCGCTTCCGGACGGCCCGCGCCGCGATATGCGTCGGTGGCCATCTTGTTCGTGAAGCATGCCGTGATGTTCATCTGGATTGCCGGGATCTTGTACGCGCCCGAGAGCATCAGTCCGGTCAACGTCGGAATCGCGGGCGTCAACAACTGATGATATGCGCCGAGATCGGCAAACACGCTGTAACGAAGACCCGTTAGCGTGCCGTCGTTCTTAAATGCGATCTCGATATCGCCGACTTGTCCGCGTCCATGAATCGTGGCTTGGATGTTCTCGCGCCGGCCTTCGATCCACTTCACCGGCTTGCCTAACTGCATCGAGATCCAACCGAGCAGCGCTTCTTCCGCATAGACGTTCAATTTCGATCCGAAACCGCCGCCGACTTCCGGCGTGATCACGCGCAACTTATTTTCCGGTATCCCGATCATCAGCGCGACTTGCGTGCGCATCAGGTGCGGAATCTGCGTCGACGACCACAAGGTCAACTCTTGTTCGCCGGGGTAATAGCGGGCGAGCACGCCACGTGGCTCCATCGCGATCGGCGCGAGCCGGCGGTGCAGCACGCGTTGTTTTACGGTGCGGTCCGCGGCGGAAAACGCAGCTTCGATATCGCCTTCACCCGAGGTCAACCGGTACGCGATGTTATCGGGATAACCGTCGTGAATAATCGTGCCGCCTTTGGCTGCTTCTTCCACGTCGGTGACGACCGGCAGCTCGTCATAGTCGACCATCACGAGATCGGCAGCATCGCGCGCCACGTAGCGATCGTTAGCGACGACGGCGGCAATCGGGTGGCCCATGAAGTAGACCTTGTCTTTCGCGAGAACGCGATGATCTGGAACTTTCAGATCCGGCAGCGCGCCCGCGCAGGGCACTGGTCCAACCTTTTCGTTGACGTCGGCGCCGGTGTAAACGGCGACTACTCCCGGTGTCGCCAGCGCTGCCGCAGCATCGATGCCCGTGATCTTCGCGTGTGCATAAACGGAACGGACAAAAGCGACGTGCAACGTGCCCGGCAGACCAATGTCGTCAACATAGTGGGCCAGGCCTTTGATCAGTCGCGGATCTTCGGTGCGTTTCACCCGCTGGCCGACGTATTTGTTTGACATGTTTACCCCTCCGGGGTTGAGCTTTGTTCTTTGTTCTTTGTTCTTGGTCTTAGGTCTTGGGTCTTGGGTCTTTGGGTATTGGGTCTTCAAGGCTATGTGGCACGCTCGCCAGCTAACAAGCTCTAAGATCTGAGATCTAAGATCTGAGATCTAAGACCCTACCCCGCCGCTTTCTTCGCCGCGTATTCCACGGCTTCAATAATGTGCTGATACCCGGTGCAACGGCAGAGATTGCCTTCGAGCCCGTGGCAGATCTCTTCGCGTGAAGGATTGGCATTGCGGTCGAGCAACTGCGCCGCGGTGACGATCATACCCGGCGTGCAGTAGCCGCACTGGAGTCCATGCCGTTCCCAGAAGCCTTCCTGGACCGGATGCAACTCGCCGTTCTGTGCGAACCCTTCGATAGTCGTTATAGACGATCCCTCCGCCTGCACTGCGAACATCGTGCACGACTTCACCGCCTCTCCGTCGACCATCACAGTGCACGCGCCGCAGAGCGATGTCTCGCAGCCGACGTGTGTTCCAGTCAACTCCAGCACGTCGCGCAGATAGTGAACGAGCAGCATGCGCGGCTCGACTTCATCGGTGCGAGAGACACCGTTCACGTTCAGATTGACACTCTTTTTCATGACTGTTCCCTAATTAAGAATTCTGTAGTGCGTAAATCTGGTCCAGGTGGTGCTTCATATGGACCAGGTAATCGCGCACAAAGTAGTCGAGCGTGGCGGTGTCTTTCTTGTCCACCGCGTGCAGCGCGATCTCGTCGAGGTTATGGTGGATTCGCGCCTGCATTAACTTTTCTTCAGGAATGGCGGCGATCACGTGCGCGAGATGCAGGTTGTAGAAATGCCATAACTGGAGCAGGTCGTCCCACGGCTCGTCGTTATACTGTTGCGCGTCGACCCATTTCTCCTGCTCGTAGCCCGGAAAGACGAGGTCGTCGGTAAACTGAGCGCGCACGAATCGTTGGTGATTGTTGGCGGCGGAGTCGATCAGGTGACCCAGGACCTGCTTGATCGACCACTTGTCAGGCGACGGCTGTTGCGCGCTTTGTTCCGGCGTGATCGCCTGCAAACGAAAAGTCGCCTCCATTACCGTCGCGTGAAAGTCCCGCAGAAAGTCGTCTGTGCTGCTAACTTCTTTTGTCATTGGTGTTGTTTGTGTGGCCGATAATATCACGGATGCCGTGCAACCGGCTGGACTAAAGACCATCTTTTTGGTTCACTGTACGGTCCCGAAAACACCTGTTTTCGTCCGACAATAACTACATTAACCTCGGAGATTCCCTCAAATGAAGATTTATCCCTCCCAAAGACCCCTGTTTGTATTGGGCTGTCTGCTGTTTGCCTTGACTCTCGTTGCTCCCTCGGCATTCGCTCAGGATAGTGCCGGATCGAAGGAAAAACAGACCTATAACCAACTCAAAGCGTTTGCTTTAACCGGCGGCTCAGCGCAGGTCAAGGCACTCGTGTTGAAGAAAGATCGCGCTCAGATCACTCTCGACGGGACGGTCTATTTCGCGGAACCGATCAACGGTCGGATCACCGGCGCAGTCTTTATCGGCGAAGGCCGGTTCACTGCTGAAACTCCGCCTAACGAGTTCGAAAGAGATAACGTGAAGCGTTTGCTTGGCGCTGAAAACGTCGAGTCGGATTTCAAGACCGCCGTCTTCCGATTCACCGACGACACAGCAGCACAACTCGGACAACCGGCAGCCGGCGCGGCCGATCCGCGCGCCCAGAAACTCGCGCAGGAAATCGACGAACGCATGTTGAAGGAAACTGGCGCGAACCTGCCGGCGCGTCTCGCAGTTTCACTTCTCAACGGCGAGAAGCCCGGGTTTTTCTTCGCCCAGTTTGACGGCGGCAGGCGCGATCGTTTCTCGATGGTACTCGATCACCAGAATCGCATTCCGCTCGCCAACTTCGACATCAACGCAGGCGAAAAAGGCTTAATCTGGGCCTACAACCAGGGAATTTTTTCTCCCGAAGTCTGGCTCGCCTTTTACGGGCTTGATGATTATCAGCTCGGTAAAGTGGCTTACTCCGACGTCAACGACCAGATCAATATCGCCAACTACCGCATGGACGTCGACCTGCGCGACTACAACAATCGTTTGCGCGTGTTGTCGCACATGACCGCCCAGGCTGTGCAGCCTGACGTACGGGCCATCAGCTTCAACGTCGGCGAGGATTTGACCGCCTACGACAACATCCGGCAGAAGAAACAGATGAAGGTGAAGACAGTCCGCAGCGGCGGCACCGAACTCGACTTTGTTCAGGAACCCTGGGAAGGCGGGTTTACAGTCCTGCTGCCGCAAGCGTTGAAGGCCGGTGACAAACTCGAGTTGGATCTCGAAATCGAAGGCGATTTCATGCGCGGGCATGATGCGTTCAAAGATTGCCAGTATCCCGCTTCGAATACCTCGTGGTATCCGCGCCATGGTTATCTCAAGCGTTCGACGTTTGATATGACGTTCAGGCACCCGAAACGTCTGCACGTGGCGAGCGTCGGCACGCGGCTCAGCGAGGAACCTGATGCGGAAGACAAGGACGGCGCGATTTCGAAGTACAAGATGGACTTTCCCGTTGCGCTCGCCACTTTCGCGCTTGGTCCATTCAAGCGTCACGTGGACACGATCAAGTGGGAAAAGGGCGGGCCGCCTACGCCGCTCGAGTTTAGTTCATTGCCGGGCGACCTGGCCGCGATCAAGGAAGACTTCATCATCGCCGAACTCAACAACACGGTCCGCTTTTTCACTGCAACTTTCGGCAACTATCCCTACCCGAGGTTTGGCGCAACCTTCCATCCGTATCCGTTCGGACAGGGCATCGCCACGATGTTGATGATTCCGAACACGGACCGCGCGAGCAAGTACACCTACGCGTTCATCGCGCACGAGACGGCGCATCAGTGGTGGGGCAATATCGTCGCGTGGCGCTCGTATCGCGATCAGTGGCTGAGTGAGGGATTTGCCGAGTACTCCGGCATTCTCTACACGGGGTTGCGCGATGGCAAAGGCGCGAAAGAGGATCTGCTTGGACAATTGCGGTCTTCGCTCAAGGAACCGCCGGTGACGTTGACTGGTGTCGGTAAGGGCCGCCTCGTGGATGTTGGCCCAATCATCCTGGGCCACCGGCTGAACACGAGTAAGACCGCTGGGGCTTACAGCACATTGATCTACAACAAGGGCGCGCTGGTGTTGCGCATGCTTCATTTCATGCTCAGTAATCCGGCGACGGGCGACGGCCAGCCGTTCTTCAACATGATGACTGACTTTGTCGAGCGACATCGCAATCAAATGGCGTCGACTGACGACTTCCGCCAGGTCGTCAACGAACACTTTGCCAAGTCTCCGATCGCACAGAAGTATGGCATGCAGAACTTGAACTGGCTGTTTCGCCAGGCGGTTTATCAATCGGAGTTTCCGTCGTATGAAATGCAGTACAAGGTCACGCCGGAAGCGGACGGAAAAGTGGTCGTGTCAGGGACCATCACGCAGAAGAACGCGGGGGAGAATTGGGTGATGGTGTTGCCGGTTAAGTTTGGCTTTAGTGGTAAACAGGAAGCGATGGGAACGGTCATCGTTCAAGGACCATCGACTCCGTTCCAGATCAGGCTGCCGGCCGCGCCGTCGAAGGTCCAGCTCGACCCTGAACGTTGGATTCTGGCGGAGAACATTTCGACAAAAGGCAACTAAGTCCGGTTAATCCGCGGTTGAAACTTGTGAGGCGGCATGTTCGTTCCAGACAACATGCCGCCTTTGACTAAGCATCCCAACTTTTCGATGAAACGAAGGTGGAAAACACTTGTAGTTGTTGGGATGGGGCTGTTTTTGCTGGTGATAACCGGCGCGGGGGGCGCGCTGGCTGACACCCTGGTCTTCTACGCCCGCGTCGCCAAACTCTACACGGAAGAACCCCATACAAAGATCAAAATGCCGGTGGCAGACGTCACGAAAAGGGAAGTCGCCGACACCTGGGGCGCGCCGCGCAGTGGCGGCCGGCGACACGAAGGGCAGGACATCTTCGCCCCGAAGGGCACCCGCATTCTTTCTGCGACCAATGGCTACGTCTACAGAATCGGTGAGAACAATCTCGGCGGCCAAACAGTTTCCGTGATCAGCTCCGGCGGGCGTGTCTACTACTACGCCCACCTCGACGCCTACGCACCGGGCCTCGAAGTCGGCGACCGCGTCTCTACCAACACCCTGCTCGGCTTCGTCGGCACTACCGGAAACGCCCAGGGCACGCCGCCACATCTCCACTTCGGAATCTATAGTATGAGCGGCGCTATCAACCCCCTACCCCTAATCACCGACCGCCCCGCCCCCACCATCACCCGCACCACCCCAAGCACCCGCCCCGTCCGACGCATCACCAACCGCGTTCGCGTTTCTTAGATCTCAAACGCAGACTTGATCTCCTTAATCTTGGCCTGCACCTGTGTGTCGGTCGCATCCATTGATGTTCTTGATTTCAATTAACTCAAGGCGATTCTTTACATTCTGAAAGGTTAGCAATCAATGTGAGTCAAGAAAGATCATTGATGTCCCGCAACGTCCTCTCGATTTCTTGTTTAGCTTCTCGCAGGCTTGACTTGCTCAGGGCGCCTTCCCCGGTTCGTTCTCCCAAAGTCTTTTCTGTTGACTGTAAGAGCGTTTGCGAGATGGCTACATTCGCCACGTTGAGACATTCAGTCGCTTTTTTTAACTTTGACTGAACGGCCGCCTTTGTCTTCTCCGCTGTAGCAACGTGGGCTGCTGCGGCTGCGGCATCTGAAGCGGTTTCCGTCAGTTTTGTTTGTGCTTTATCAAGCTGCTGTTGAGCAGTATTTGCAGATTTCTGAGCCTGTTGGGCATGGAGTTCCGCCGGTGCGCGGCCCAAGTAATAACCGGTAACAGTACCCAGTAAGGCTAGCGCATAAAGCATTATATCTTTTTGTCGATCGTATGCGTCCTTGCGCAACTGAAGAGTGGTAGCATCTCCGTTTAGTGGGTTTTCTTTGGCGTAGTTGAAGGTGCCAAGCAACATTAGCGCGGCGACTGCGAGAATGACTAAGCTGATGATTCCGGCAATACTTTCCCGGAACCATTGTAGAACACCGACTCCTTCGCCTTCACTCTTCTTCGGTGAGGAGTTGTCCGACTTGTGTCCAGGAATATTAGGCTCTTCCAAGAAATTTACCTCCTGAAAAGGGTTTTTGCCTGTCTACTCAATGCCCAACTCTTGAATGTCTTGCTGATCTTTTAGCAACGTTCCGAGAAATGGCAATTGCGCGAGGCTATCAATTTTTTCGGGATAAGTGCCTATAGCAGTGGCAAGCACACGTAGCCAGACGAGCAACTCACCTGTCGAAGGCGTTTTACGAAGAGGGCGGGCACGCAGTGCCAAGAACTGGCGAAGTGCCATCTCTAAAAATCCTTCGCTCAACTGAGCGTACTCCTGGCGGCGCTGTTCGATGGCCTGACGAAGCAGGGGTTCATTGAAGCGGATGTTGTGATAGATGCATCTTCGCAAGAAGGGTTCCGGGAGCCGGCGTTCGCTATTTGAAGTAATGAATACTATAGGACGCATGTCGGGAGTTGCGCGAATCTGCTCCTGTGTTTCCGCCACAATAAATTCCATCTTGTCTAGTTCATGCAAAAGGTCGTTCGGGAAATCTCGAGGCGCTTTGTCAATCTCATCGATTAACAAGACACTGGGTTTTTCGGACACAAACGCCTGCCAAAGCGGCCGGCGTTCCACGTATTGTTTTTTATCCAGAGCTTTGTTGGAGTCATTCGAACGCGTATTGGCATCGTGAAAATAACGAACAGCGTCGAAATAGTAGAGCAGATCGCCGGCGCTGCTCTCTGACTTCACCTGGAAGTGCAGAACGGGCTCGAGGCCGAGCTTATATGCTGTGTAATAGGCGGCTTGAGTCTTACCAGTCCCAGGTTCGCCGGTCATTAGCAACGGTGCGCCTACAGCTAATGCAGTATTGATCGCGGTCTCCAACTCTTCGCCTGGCACAAATAGCCGGGCGTCACTGGTAAAAGAGTTGTAGCCTTTTGAGAACGGACGATTTTGTAAGATAGAAGGCTCTGTCAATGGCGGCGATTGATGATTGACGATCCGGAATGGATAACTCATCACATTCTCCTTCAATACTTCAAGATAAGGTCGCGAAATTCTTTCAAGGCCCTGGTCTCAAGGAGCCAGACCATCCATTAAAAGGCGTCTTTCAGTTCTTGTAGAACTTTTTGGTATTGTCCCCCTGTCTTCTCGAGGATTCTCTTTATCAGGTTTTCGCGAATACTCTTTGGTAACTGGTAATTATGTACCAACATAAAATCGAGCAAGTCACGCCGCACTACCTCGCCTAATTCCTCAAGTATATAAAACGTAAGCCAATTGAATTCAACGCTCTCCAACTCATCATATGCTTTTCGTCTGGAGGGTATTCCAGAACTGACCGGAGATTGAGAGTTGTATTCAAGGCCAAAGCCGATGAGCAGACAGGTCGATTCGTCAAGTTGGGCGGCAAGATTCTTATCTAGCCATTCCAGGTAGTTTTGGAGTTGAGTCGGATCAGCCAGTTCAGTCCCGCCATCTAAAACTGGGTGACGGAGGTAGGCAACAGCTCGATGCGCCCCCTTTTTCAGCATCTGGAAACGAATTGCATGTGGTATCTCATCTATTGTTGCGACCTCAAAAGCCTGCACTAGCATGTCGCTGATAGACCGATGGAAATTATGCAACTCTTGAGGCCACGCAGGAGTTACCTCATAGAGTGCGATCTCTGGAAAGTGGTCCTGTATTTCAAGCTTGAGCCGTTGATAAAACTGTTCGACTCCCTGACCCTGATGCCCGTGCCAAAGAAAGGCAAGGCAATTACGGTTGTAGGAGTGAAGCATCGAGCCTACGCGCAGAATTACTTCACCGGTTTGTTTAGTACGATTGAGCAAATTGTCCCAGTTGGGTTTGAGTTGTAATCTTGACTCGTTGGCGGGGGCCTTAAACTCCCATTTCTTGTAACGGTAATGTAAGACCGGCGTCATCCATCTAATGTCGTTAAATGAGAAATTTGCGCCAGCTACATGCCTCCTCATCGAGATGATTGCTTCGTGGGGCGCCATGCCGTTTACGAGAATATTCTTCCACACGGTTCGGGCCTGCTCTCGCGCGGCATCAACGCGCGCGGTGGTACAGTTAGTAATCACAGAAGGTATGAACGACCCGAATTGGAAACTAACCCCCAACAACCCGCCGACATCACCTTTGCAGCAGTTTATATAGATGACCTTGGGCTGGTCGCTTTGCGATCGAAGAAGATTGGCTAAATCGGCAACAGATCTAATATCGCCCTTCCCGACACTATTAGAAAAGACCAGACGCGAGGCATTCGGAGTTGCATCTCCATGCCCATAGAAATAGAGGATGTGGGGTTGCCAGGACGTGAGAGTGGAGACCAATTCGTTCCAGGTTTCCACCACTCGCAAGTGCTTTCCGAGAGTATGTAACTGATTGGCAGTCGAAAGTAGTTGCTCCAATTCGCTGCTATGGCTCTCCCCTTCCGTGTCGCCCCAGTCTTTGGGTTGTGGAATCACGAAAAGCACGCGAGGTGAGGGAGGCAAGAGGCAGTCAATGCAATCCCCCAGGTTTGCGGAGAGAGCTACTGACCACTTCTCTGTCGTCAAAAAGATTTCGCGGCATGCTAACAAACACCAAGGGAGCCTTCCAATGTGCTCATCACCGGTTACAATGCGCACTTCCACTGCTGCGCTACACAACCTGATTTGCTCCGGCTCGCTCAGTAAACGAAATATCTCATTGAATAGGTGTTGGCCTATTTCCAACTGACCTCGATCATCAAAAAAATGGGCCAGATCATCGGGTTTGTAGTCAGCCAGTTTCTTTAGTAGGGCTTTGAACGACAGTGTTTCTCCCTTGATAGTGAGAGAGTCGTTTGCGCCGAGTTGGACTCCAAATTCAGGGTAGGATTTCGAGGAATAGACTTCGTGCAAGGAACAACTGTAAGAACCGTTTTTGGCTGCAATGTTGACAAAATAGAGATAACTCATGAGTTATGCTGGAATCAGCGATCCACATCGTAAGTCGACAGGTCAGTATCGAGTCTGCGGTAAAGGCTGAAATACCACAATAGCTCTTTCGCACGACCGCTGCTGTATGAATCGCCGTTGGTGTAAATGTCTTTGAGTATCTGGAAATTCTCTTCTGAGTAAGGTTGTAAACCTAATTTCTTGTGCAACTCGATCGTACCCACACGTGCTGCATAATAGACTCGAAGATCAGTGTCCTGAAGTCCGCTCAGATAAGAAACTGCTGCTTCCCGCTCGGTGCTCACTAAAGCGATTACTGCACAACGGCGTACTCTGGGATCTTCATCTCGCAGTGACTTAGCAATCAACGACAACGCTTCCGTTGAATTAATTGCGGCAAGCAGAGTTAAGGCGGCCATACGAACTTGGAAATGAGAGTTATCAAGAAGTTTCTGGGCCAATTGATACATCCATTGTACTCGCGGTTGAGATGTAGGCAGTGTGTCATGCTCGTAGAGGTGATAATAATACGTGTTAATTAAGCCATCGAAATACAGTTGATCGAGGAACCCCTCAACAGCAGCAGTACGAACTACCGTGCTATCATGACTAATAAGTTCCACTATCTGATCTGTAAGTTCCGGCACCTTATCAAAACAATCTACACGGGCGAGCCCTCGAACAGTCTTAGCGCGCACCGAGGTGAAACGGCTTTTTAAAAGCTGTGTTGCGGAGGTGCAGAAATTCGGTGTTTTGTACATAGCGCTTAAGGCGACGTTCGCAACCGTGGCGTCGGTATCTGAGAGAGCAGCAGTAGTCAGGTCGGACACTGCGGAGCTATCTCGATCCGTCCCGAATTCCAAAACAATGGCAGCATGTTGTCTGATAAAGGAGACCTCGTGGGTTAAAGCCGACCGCAGTTCCTTGGTGAAGTTATCATTACTCTGAACAACATTCTGTTGAATGTCTCGTCCCTTGATTTCCCAAAGTGCCGAGATTGCCGCATCCTTCAGGTAGGGATCGGGATCGTCAAGAAAATTGAGCAGGGCTTCAGTTGCCTTTTCATCTAACCAAGCTAGTTTGGCAAGGCTATACGCGCACGTACGCCGTAATTCCACATCAGAGTCTGATAAGGTAACCTTCAATGCGTTCACAACTTCAGCAACGGACACACCACTGTCGGCAGTAAACTCCATTCTGCCAATTGCTTCCGCTGCTCCCGCTCTCTGTGCATTTGGATCCTTCAGGATTGAAATCAGCTTCGGCACAAGAAGGCGCGTAGGATCGTGAGTTAGTGCTATCGCCGCGGCGTGGCGTACTTTGGCATCCGAATCCTGAAGCATTTCCAGCAGAAGTTTGTCGATCTCGTCCGAAACAGGACTCATATTTCCGAGTGCGCCTAAAGCAGTGGTCCTCACCTCGGCATTGCCGTCCTTTGTCGCTTCCAGCAACGCTGGAAGCATTGTCTCCTTTAGTTTGTCGTGCGCTGAGACACTCCAGAGAATCGAAAGCACTGCACTACGAACCGCCGCAGACTTGTCTGTGACATTACCTATAATCTGACGGATTCTATCAGGATCAGATGGTCTAAGCTGTGCGAGTGAATAGGCTGCGCGGCGCCGCAGTTCGATGTCATTATCAGGATTATTCAATACATCAATTAGTACGTTGGTTATATCGTCCCCACGCTCCATACCCTCCCCAGCCAGAGCGGTTGCCGCCAAACGTTTAACCGGCAACCTGAATAATGGATTTCTCAAGCGTTCTATGAGCCCTTCCTTCGCCGCTGGACCTATTTCTCCTAAAGAGCGGGCAGCCGCAGTACTGACTGCTCCACTTCCATCCTGCAAAGCGCTAAGGAGGGCGGGTATGGTTAAATCACGGTAGCTCGCGAAACCAGCAAGGGCATGTGCCGCAGCGACGCGAGTATTGACAGATGGATCATCTTTCAGACGGCGGATCACGGTTTCCACGACAGGCCTCAAGTCTTCTTTCGATCGCAAATGCGCCAAAGCTACCATTGCTCTATAGGTTACATTCGGATCAAAATCGTCAAGGGACCTGACGAGTGCAGGAATCACCTCTGTCGCTTCTGTCGTCACGTACGACAGTGAATTGGCAGAAATCCAACGTTCTCGGGGATCAGAGCTTTTGAGGCCCTCCAGCAGCAGTTTTAGATCTGGATAGTCGTAGGCATCTAACAAAAAATAACTATCGTTAAATCGAGGGTAAAAGCGATCCTCGTATCGTTCTTGCCGGCCGAACTGAATAATCGTTGAATAACTGTCGTAACCACCGCGGCTGTCATGCAGCGTTAAGGTGAGCTTCACTGATTCCGGAACGCTCGAATCCGCGGCCATGAGAACAGGTTTCCGCCAATCACCAACCACCGTGCCCCAGTCGCTTGTCCACTCATATTGCATATCGTCACGCTCGACATCGTCGGTAACGCCTTCGAATGCAATCATCGTGTTGGGGAGATTGGCGTCATGTAAGGGCTTTACCGAAAGTAGTCTAGGGGGCCGATTGTAAATTCTATTGGGCCAGTTTGCTGGAAGCACTTTGAAAGTCACTACAACCAGAACAGCAAGGACAGCCGTCAAGGAAACCAAGGCTCGCACGGGATGTTTTGGCCGATGGGTTTTACACCAATCAATCACCACATCTCTCCATGACTTATAAAGTTGCAGTTGAACCGGCACGTCAATAGGTTCTGAGTTATCTGCAGGTATAAAGGTGATATTTCCCGCACGCTTACCGGCTTTTAGCGTCCGGGTATCAACGACTATAGTGATAGCCTTCTCATTTTGCACTTCATCACAATAAGAGGGATTGGTTCTCAGCCATTCGTTATCAGAAACGATTCGACCCGCGATACCAAGATCCGAAGTAGATCGAAAAGTGATGGAACAGGTTCTAATATCTCCAACGAGCAGTCGCATCAGAGTGATCTCTGAAGGATCTGCAATAATCCTTTGTGGATCGTCCAAAGGACTCTTGTACTTCGCAGTTGCCGTGTCTAAGTGTTCCCGCCGAAGCCATGTCCATG
Organism: Pyrinomonadaceae bacterium; assembly: GCA_035276045.1. Lineage (GTDB taxonomy): Bacteria > Acidobacteriota > Blastocatellia > Pyrinomonadales > Pyrinomonadaceae > PSRF01. Next base: position 103,718 of record DATELZ010000024.1, read on the forward strand.
CGATGACGACCTGGGACCAGGTGTACCTCCAGATCCTTCTCAGAATGAACTGCACTCGTTTCCAACTGATCACGAATTTACCGGGCAGACTTCCGGTCATGATAATGTGTGGAGAAAATTCCTTCAGGTAAGCAACTCCCTTGGGTGTAACTGGTCGAGAGCGCAGGGGAACCATCACCAAATTTCCACTTGCTGACGTTTCTTGATCCACAAATACTAGATGCGACAGGTCACTTCTGATTTCGGCTCGCAACGGTGTTTGTGAGAGTTGAGAGAGAATCGGTAAGACTTCATCGGGCGATGACTCCAGTTGCACGCGTCTAAGCGTCCATTCCCAGACGAGCCGTCTCAAACTCTTCTCCTCCTTTGGGGGTTCGAGCGCCTGGATCTGACGTTGTATGAACTGGAGAATATTCTCCTGTTCCTCAGAGGAGAGTCTTGCTGCAAATCCTCCTCTCAATGCAGCTATAACTTCTCGGGAGAATCGCAGACAGGAACCCTGCCAGTTTGTACCTGGAAGCCGAAACAATCTTTCTATTCTTTCAGGACGCAAATGAGGCTGAAACTTCTGCCGTAGCGTATGCGCCATTTTTAGTGAGAGAGGCTGAATCATGGCGCACACTTGAGCCCAAACAAGCGCATCGCCCAGCATGTGTTCGATATAAACAGCTAGTTGCCCATCGGTATATGGTGGAAAGCCTCGCCAGTGAAATACAGTGCTGGCGTCGTCGCGCTCGGTAGCTGACTCCATAAGGAACCGATCAAAAGCACTCATCAATCCTCTTGCATTTGCCTGATAGAGCGGTATCCCGTGGGTTTTAATCAGGAGCGCGCTTTCGTCCCAGAACTTCCGATCGCGAAAATCGAACCACGCAACTAGTGGTAACCGGGACAATCGTTCCAAAGCAAAGGAATCGCGATGAGTGCCAAGGTGTTTGCCGTCACTGAAGAAGAGAAATAGAGAGTCTCTTCGTTCATTGTCGAGATCGTCCAACCAGTAGGTGTGACCATCTGATAAGAAAAACCGCTCCAGGTTGCGTTCAAATCGACCGTGGATTACATCAACACCTCGTTTTGAAAGACCTTCTACCAGTTCCTGAGGCACCGTGTTCCAAATTAGCGGTTCAGCCAGGGAATCTTCGAATATGCACACGCGTCGTACTTGCTTCTGGCGCTCGAAACACAAAGCTGGCATTCCGGCATTCCGTCCGGTTTCTTTGATAGTGCGCCGGATGTCAAGGTGCTTACTTGGGCGTGTGCTTAAGTAATAATTGATTGAATCTGCCAGACGATCCAAGGTAGGACCATCAAGGTGTGGCTTTTCGGCTTCACCCAAAGCACTGAAAGGAAAAATGCGGGGACTGTTTGGATCGAACTGAGGTGGAGGATCTCGAAGCGCTTTGGACACCAACGCCGCTATGCCGAACCAGAGTAGGACCAGGAAAAGAAACGAAACTACGGTAGCCAATAGATCTGTCCAGCGATGTCTCGAGCGTGCCGGTTCTACTGTGCCAACGGAGTCCAGGCGTAGTGCACTTGCGCGGGAAAACGATGGACGTATGCGTCCGATACTATCGTCGGAACCGGTAGGATTTCTCCCGGTGACGTCCCCGCCGATATTCGAAGGAGTAGCGGTTGGAGTCGGCTCAGTTGTGTCTTGGTTCGATATTGTCGTCTTCGTACCATCACGAAAGCTCTGAAAAGCGATAACTGCCCCAAAGAGCACAGTAACAATAACGCACCATAGCAAGGGACGCTTCCAGCGTGCTTTATCCGGAGGAATAGGTGCTGTCTTAGTAATTTCGTTAATCCGTTGGTGCTCGACCACTGGATCCACAGAGGGAATAGGCGGTTCGTCTTTTACTGCTCGGCGGAGCCCTTCGAGCAAATTCCTTACTTCCTCAGTGGATAACGTATAGTTATCAGGGGTCATAAAAAAGCCATTGAAACGTCGCCTGATACGTTCAGCTTCTTCTTTGTTGTGCGCGAGAATGGCTACCAGCACACCGCGTAACCTTGTTAGGCTCCAATCGTCGCCGGTATTGAGAACAGTGCTTATTCGATCGTAGTCCTTGAAGGATATGGAAATACCATCCGACATGAGGAGGTAGAGGAAAGGCGATAGGGGAAAAGCGTTCACAATTAGATCCTAGAAACGGTGCGGGCGAACCGGGTAACATCTCAGCACGGCTAATAAGCCTTGCGATTGGGAGTGTTTCCGGCCAATCCTTACTATCAGTTAACGAAGACGTCAGGCTAAAGACGATGAGAACTGTGACGGTTATCGCCTGACGGGCTCGGCTACTACAGGGTAGTGCCAGACTGCACATGCCGTGAGCGTGGGCCGTTTATACTTTACGTGCCAGATTTGGTCAAGTTTAATGGGGATCAGTTGCTATCGACGATATATTTGCCGGACCACCTTGAACACAGAATGGATTGCCATTAGGGTGCCCACCACAGACTTTTTGTCTGGATAGACTATTGCGTTGACTATCAATCTTCTGAGTAGAAACACCGGCGAGCCTCTCTTGCCTTCAAAAGTTTGACTCCTCGCCGCACCTTGCCTTATTGTTTTGCGCAGTTCGCAGCAGTTCCAAAGTACCTGGATTCCACAACAACTAGCCTTTCGGAAGGAGCTTACGCATGCGTGCGCGATCCCGCTTTCTATCTGTCTCCGTTCTCGTCCTCGCTTTCGTTATAGCCATCTTTCTTCTGGCCCCACGCTCAGAAGCGATTAACGCCCCACAGGATCCACCAACACCACCTGCCGGTGGCGGCGGCCAGGACCAACCACAACGCCCCGGCGGCCGGCCCGATCAGTCGACTGAGCCGAGGCCTTACGACCGTGTGATCACGAAGGAAGCCAAAACAGACGACGGCATCTTCAAAGTTCATACGATCAAGGACAAGGTCTATTACGAGATCCCCAAGGGCGAACTCGACAAAGAGTTCCTCTGGGTGAGCCAAATCGCCAGGACGACGCTCGGCGTCGGCTACGGCGGACAGGCCGCGGGTAATCGCGTCGTCAAGTGGGAACGCAAGGGAAATCGCATTCTCCTGCGCAGCATCGCTTACGACGTGATCGCCGATCCAAAACTGCCCGTGTCGCGCGCGGTCCAGGCCGCCAACAACGACACGATCATCATGGCGTTCAACGTCGAAGCGATCGGCAAAGATGACGCAGCCGTGATCGACGTGACGCGCTTGTTCACTACAGAGGTGACCGAGTTCAGCGCCCGCACTCGTCTGCGTGCTCGCGGTTTCGACGCAACGCGTTCGTTTATCGAAAAGTCGAAGTCGTTCCCGACCAACATCGAAGTCGAAGTCTCGCAAACGTACACTTCGCCACCGGACATGAACCCCGGCGGCGGTGGTCCACAACAACCCCAGAATCCGTTTGCAGCGGGTATGCGCGCAGGAACCAATGCAACCGTGGTCATGCACTACAGCATGGTCAAACTTCCCGAGAACCCGATGATGCCGCGCTTGTTCGACCAGCGCGTCGGCTACTTCAGCATCCGCAAGGTCGACTACGGTCTCGACGAACAGCGCGCTGCCGAACGTCGCTACATCACGCGCTGGCGACTGGAAAAGAAAGATCCCAACGCGGCGATCTCCGAACCGGTGAAACCGATCGTTTACTACGTCGATCCGGCGACGCCGACGAAGTGGATCCCGTGGATCAAGAAGGGAATCGAAGACTGGCAGCCCGCGTTCGAAGCGGCCGGCTTCAAGAACGCGATCATCGCCAAGGAAGCCCCGTCGAAGTCAGAAGATCCATACTGGGATCCGGAAGATGCGCGCTATTCGGTGATTCGTTATTTGCCGTCGACGATCGAGAATGCTTCAGGACCGCACGTGAACGATCCGCGGACCGGCGAGATTCTCGAATCAGACATCCAGTATTACCACAACGTGATGAACCTGCTGCGTTCGTGGTCGTTCCTGCAAATTGGTCCACTCGAACCGCGTTTGCAAAAGCTGCCGATGTCTGACGACGTGATGGGACGTTTGGTCCAGTACGTGGTGGCCCATGAAGTCGGCCACACGCTCGGTTTTCAACACAACATGAAAGCCAGCGCGACTTATCCGGTCGACAAGCTGCGCGATCTACAGTGGCTGAAGACGATGAGCCATACGCCGACGCTGATGGACTATTCGCGCTTCAACTACGTCGCTCAACCGGAAGACAAGATTCCGTTCGAGCAACTCATTCCGCAGATTGGTCCATACGACAAATGGGCCACGATGTGGGGCTACAGACCAATTCCGGGCGCCAGGTCTGCCGAGGACGAAAAGAAGACCCTCGACGAATGGGCCCGCGAACAGGACGCGAAACCCTACCTGCGTTTCTCCACCGCCGATGCGCGCGGCTCAGATCCGGGTGAAAACACGGAAGCCGTGGGCGATGGCGACGCGATCGCGGCGACCACTCTCGGTCTCAAGAACCTGAAGCGAGTTGGGGACATGCTTCTCACCGCGACGACCGCGCCAGGCGAGCCGTACGACGATCTCGAAGAGCTTTACGGTCGCATGTTGGGCCAATGGGCCACCGAGTTGAATCACGTCACGGCCATCGTCGGCGGTTTTAACTCGCAGCAGAAACACAACGGTCAGGATGGCGTGCGCTTCGTGATCGTGCCGAAAGAAAAACAGGCGGCAGCGGTGCGCTTTCTCAACGAGAACGCGTTCGCGACGCCTTCATGGGCCTTGAAGACGGACATCCTGCGGCGTATCGAACCGGCCGGCGCGTTGACGCGAGTCAACGCAGCGCAGGAACGCGTGCTGAATGCGCTTTTGAGCAACACGCGATTCGATCGCCTGATCGAACAGGAAGCAATCGACGGCATGGTGGCTTACAAACCGGCTGATTTCATGTCGGACGTCCGCCGTGGCATCTGGAGCGAGATCGAAGCTGGACCAATCAAGATCGACGTCTACCGTCGCAATCTTCAGAACTCCTACATCGATCTGCTTTCGGCGAAACTCAACGGCAGGCCGGCAGTAATCGACGACTACCGTGCGTTGATCAAAGCCGAACTCCGCGACCTGAGCACGGCGCTCAATGCGGCAATGCCGCGCGCAGTCGATCGCCAAACTCGCGCTCACCTGGCTGACGCACGAGATCAGATCGCGAAGGCGCTCGATCCGAAGTTTGCCGCGCCGGCGCCGGCGGCACTGCCGAATCCATTCGGGTTTGACGACGAGTTGAATTTCAATTCGGATTCGAGCTCGGTGGAGAACTTCGATCCGCGTGATTGCTGGCCGGACTATGCGGTCCGCATTCGTCCGAAGCGTCAGTAGTTGTGTTCGAGTAGGTTGGTGGTGCGCTCGGTAACACTATCGGGCGCACTTACCTTAGTAGTAGCGTCGCCCTCAGTGAGGTCGCGGGGTGGAGAGACCGGACGCTCTTCCAACTCCGGCACTGGCCGGGGGCGAACTAATAAACCGGCAAAGATATGTCCAAGGCCGGTAAGCGTTGGGATTAGACCCAACGCCCAAATAATTCTCACGACCGGATCGATCTCAAACGGAACCTTCACTACGAACTCCGGCGGCAATTTCAACACCAACGCCGCCGACAAGTAATACAGAAAGATCGTCAGGCCGACACCGGAAAACAACGAGACGATACCGGAAGTGATGTGCTGTTCGCGCCGTTCTTCCGGTGTTTTCTTTGTCCGGCGGCGCGTCAGATCGTGGTGGCCCTCCCAGGGCTCTCGCTTTGCCGGTTTCTTCTCGGACGACATCTGCGCCAGTTCCTGATTCATTCGATCCAGCGCCTTTGAGACTTCTTCGGTGACGTTGTCGACGTTCAGTCCTTTGACCATCTCCTTGAGCTTGGGCAGGGGACCGCGGTCGCTCCTCGCGATCGCTTCACTCAAAGAAACTGCTTTCCCGATTACTTTGAGATTAGCGCCGCAAACGCGGCAGTACTGCATCGCCGCGGCTTGAGATTCTGTGCCACACTGGGGACAGTACATAGTGGGAGAGCCTCGATTGTTCGAATGTACGTTCCGAAACGTGCTTTTTCGAGAACGTGCTTTTTCGAGAACGTGCCTGGGACCGCTTAGGTTTCGATTTATTCGTAACTAAGTGCTTCTACGGCATCTTGCCGCGCCGCTCGCAGGGCCGGATACAGAGCGCCCAGACTGCCACCGACTAATCCGACTGCCAGCGCAATCAGCACCCAGCGCGGTTCGATCTCGATCGTCAGGCTTGTCGTGCGCGTAACGACCAACCGCGCCAGCATCGTCAGTCCAACCCCAACGGCAACACCGAGAACACTAACGATAATCGCTTCCTGTTCGATCACCCACGCGATCGACGTCTTCGACATGCCCAACGATTTCAGGATCCCGATCTGACGCGTGCGTTCGGTAACAGTCGTGTACATCGCCAACAGGATAACGAGCATACTGATCGAGGCCGCGACGCCGACGACGACCTTGATGAACACATTCAACGCCGGAACACCGGAGGCATAGATCTCGGGCAGATCACGGGTGAAGATCAGTTGATCGTCGGGAAAGCGCTGGAGAATCGCCGCTGCGACTTCGTCCTGTTTCGCCGGATCTTCACAGGCGATGAGAATCGCCGACGCACGACTTTCGGCGCCCTCCTGTTCCTGCATCGTCGACAACGGAATCTTGATGCGTCCGCCACCGGGCGGTTCGTAGACGCCGACAATGCGAAACGGACGCTCGAATAGTTGGACCGTGTCGCCGACGTTTGCGCGCCGGCGTTCTTTCCACTCGGGATCGACAATCGCCTCGTCGCCGGATTGCAGTGGCCGCCCTTCACGCATCGTGATGCGCGCGATGCCCGCGTATTCCTCATAGACGATGCCGTCGATCAATCGTTGACCAAAACCGGAATCGCTCTTGTCGAGTGATTGGCCCACGGGCGTTGCAGCCCGCACGCCGGGAATCGTAGCGAGTTCCGCTGCGTGCGCCATGGGCAAACGAAACTGCGCCGCGCCGAGACCGATGCTTCCGGAAGGACGGATCATGATCTCCGCGCCGATGTTTGATTCTCGCCGTCCCCGTTCATGGAGGACGCCGCGCGAGAGACCAACGGTGAAAACGATGAGCAGCACGCCCACTCCCGTTCCGAGAATGCTGACGGCTGTGCGCGCAGGTCGATGAGCGATGTTTGAGAGTACGAGACTGTCCATAAGACGTTGTAAACGGGGGCTGCGGTCCAGGATGCGGCGCCACGCATTCGGCAGCGTGCGCCATGTGAGCACAAGGAGACCAACGGAGGTCCAGCTAACGATTGCCGCCTTGCGAACGAGAGCCAACGCGAGTCCGGCAGCGGGTGTGAAGCCCAAACCTTTTTGCAGTATGACTTCGGTGCCGCCTTCGTAAACGCCGATCGTGCCGGGAACAAAGGCGAAGACCGCGTTGATGACTTTCGTGAGCGATTCGATGATGTAAGCCTGGGCCACCTGCGTTTCGAAGCCGAGCATTTGCAGCGCGAGGTAGACCTCGACAACGCTCGCCGCATGCGCCAGCAGGTTGCATGCGATCATCGCGAAGAACGCGCCCGGATGATGTTTGTAAAAATCGTAGACCTTCGATTCGAGGTGATAGATGTGATGGCGTCGTTTGAGTATGACCTTGGGGCTGAGACGCAATTGGGCCAGGCGATCGATGATCCACGTCAGCAGCATCACGCGACGCTTGGCGGCGATCGCCGCGGCCAGTATTCCCGAGGCAGCGACGGCGGCGATGATCAACAGGACAATGTTGACCTCTCGCGGCAACGGATACTTGATCAGCATCACGACTGCGCCGCTGAGTATGAAAAAGACGACCGAGAGGTTATAGAGCAGGTTGTCGACGACAAGCGCAGGCACGCCGTAGGTCAGCGGCACTCGTTTTCTGAGTAGCGCAACCTTCGTTGCTTCCCCGAGCAGGGGACCGGTAAACGTCAGGAAACTGATTGCTTCGCCGCCGAGCCGGGCGGCAAAAGCCTGGCGAAAAGTGATGCGGCGATGTTCCGGCGGCACGGCTGCGCGCATCGCGATCGTGCGCAGTACATGGCGCAGCCCGCTGAGGCCGACGATGATGAAGAAGCCGAAGCCGATGCGCAACAGCGCGTCGAAGAGCGGTTGCACGCCGACGCGATTGATCACGTAGACGAGCAGGCCGAGACCTAAAAGAAACGCGAGTGCCTGGAGCCAGATGAAGGAACGGCGAGAGTTACTGGCAGGCGCAGCGTCCGGCGCTTCGGAGAGTTCTTCATCTTCGTTTACAGCTTGCCAGTTGTCAGCCAACTCTTCGGTCGATTCACTCAAGGCGCGGCGTTCACTCCATTAACCGTGATGTTTTTCTCCAGACCGTTTGGCAGCAGTTCTTTTACAACGCGTCCGGGAAAACGTCTGAATCCTTTGTCCGAAAGTTTCGGAACGGGATTGTTATCATCGCGTAAATCGCCGGTTAGTGCCAGCAGCGTCGGCACGAAACTCAAACTATCGTAAGGCGTATCGATCGTCACCGCCTGGGGAATCTTCGTGCCTGGCGCGCCCGCAATCATGAAAACCGAGTGCGTCGAGATGCGAAAGAACGAGCCGTGATTGCCGCCGGGATTGAAGCCACGCACGTCGAAATTCCAATGATCGTTGGCGACAATCAGTATGTCAGGCTCGACCAGTTCGCGTTTGCGACGCGCGTAGCGGCGCATCGTTTTCGCGTCGTCGTCGAGTGACTGATCGGCGGTTGAAAGTCTTTCGTTCGCATGACGCGCAAGCTCTTCATGCAGACCGATGAAGCCGTTCGAATAGTGCGTTCGGTGGATTGCGCGCAACCATTCGACATCCGAGTGCCACGTGCTGAGCCACGCCGCGCGATCTCCACCCGGCACGACGAGGTTAGGATCTTCAAACATCTGGAGCGGCAGACTGTTTTGCCAATCGATCAACTTGAATTGCAGTTTACCATCAGCACCCTGCCTGAGATTACTTACCGGCAGGTAGCGCAGACTCAACTGGCCCTCGCCATTGCGGCGCGAGAGCAGTAAGGCCTGACGTTCGGCGCCGGCGCTGATCCAGATCACGTCTTCGTCGATATCTTTGTCGGCGATTAACGGGAGCACGAGATCACGCGACAGCCTTGTCGCGATCAGATCTACAGGCCGGCTCGTGATTCCACGCTGAACGTTGTTGCGAACGGTAACGCCGTGTAGCAGCGCGAAGTAGTCGAGCCGCTGGAAGCTGCGTTCGAGATCGAGCGATCCGTCAGAGGCCAGTGCAAGTCCACCGGGCGCGAGTGCGTAAGTGTAGTTTTGCAGTTGATAGATCGAGTTGCGATCACCCATCGACTCTTTCGGTATCAAGTCGCGAATCTTCATCTTCGAGGGCGCGAAAGTTTCGGGCGAGAGCGAAAGCAGGTTGTGCAGGACCAACGCAAACTCGCTGTACTCGCGTTGTTCGTTTCGCCAGCGATCGTACTGCACGAAGATTCGTTTCGCCGCGTCGTCCAGCCCGGCGTTCTGTTGTTCCTTGGTGAACTTCTTCGGTTGTGACTCCAAGAGTTTGCGCTGTTGCTCGATTGCGACATTGAGCACGCCCAATTCGCTGCGCAACTCGTTTAAATCCTGTTGCCATTGCTCGCGCCGCCGATTGAGCGTTGTGAAGAATGCGTCTGTCGCAGCTTGACGAACATCAGCGCGCAGATCGTTTCGCTGGAGTTGTTGCAGCAGGATGTGGAGCAGGTTGAGATCGCTGTCGCGCAGGTGCACCGACGCGCGTTCGTTGCCGTCGAAGTCGAGCATCGCCGTCGGATAGACGGTGCTTTCGCCTTTGAGATAGTAAGAGTCCGGCGTGGTCGTCGTGATAAGCGGCACGAGCGGGTTGACGCCTTTGATGGCGTAGTCGAGCATCAACCGGCGCTTGGTGATCACGTGATGACCGCCGCCCGCGCGGCTGCCCAACAACTTCACCAGATTGTAGCCCTGGCTATAGATCTTCTCGTCGGTATTGAAGCCGTGATCGGAAACGAGCACGAGCGCCGTTTCGTTTGCGTAAGGGCCCTTCTGGATCGCGGTCCAAACCTGGCCGATGATCGAGTCCATCTGCCGGAGCACAAAAACCTGCGACTGCTTGTCGTTATTGTGATGCGCGATGTGATCGAAATCGGGCAAGAAGAGATCCGCGTAGCGGATCTTCGGATTTTCGAGTTTCTGGATCAATTCCCTGACAAGCTGGTCCGTAACGACGTTCCGGATCTCGAGACCCATCGTCCATTCATCAAAGAGTTCTTTCGGAGGTCTCAAGAACTTATTTTGCAAACCGCCCTGGAGAGTTGAATAACGCGGACCGCCTCTCAGGAATAGAGAGAACGTCATGTAACGCTCGTCGTGGGCGTAGGCGTCCGCGAGCAAGGGCAAACCAAGCGAATCGAGTATCTCGACAGCCGGCATGTCAACGCGCGCGCCGACGATACCCCCAACGTACAGGGGAAAGAAGTTAAGGTAATCGTAAGAACGAAGCGTGTAGCGATCGAATTCGACGTTGCCTCTGATCTGCAGGTGTTGGCCGGTTTCGAGCAACGACCACGACGGCGCGGAGAGACTCATGCCGCGCACGTAGAAATTCGAGAGCCGCGCGCCGCGCTGGTAGAAGATGTGATCGATCCACGGCAGCATGCTTTTGCCTGACTGTGGATCGCGTTGTCCGGCCAGTTGATCAACGAAGTCGTACGGAAGACCGTCGCACTTGATGATGACGAGGCGCTTCGGCTGCGCCGATGCAAAGGAGTATGAAACCAGGAGCACCAGGACGGCGGCCAGAAAGGCGCCTGTGGA
>DATELZ010000025.1:0-12594 GCA_035276045.1 Pyrinomonadaceae bacterium
ACCGGCGTCGCGATCAAGGTGAGCAACAGCGACAACGTTTGACCGCCAATAACGACGATGGCGATCGAGCGTCGCTCTTCAGCGCCTGGACCAGTGCCCAACGCCAACGGCAACATGCCCGCGACGAGCGCGAGGGTCGTCATCAGGATTGGACGCAGACGATCGCGGTTCCCCTGCATGATCGCGTCGTAACGTTCCATGCCGCGTTCGCGCAGGTTGTTCATATGATCGATCTGCAGGATCGCATTCTTCTTCACCACGCCGAACAAGACGAGCACACCGAGCGCTGAATAGAGATTCAGCGTGTCGCCAGTGCCCCACAACGCCAGCAAAGCAAACGGCACTGACAGCGGCAGACTCAACAGGATTGTCAGCGGGTGTATGGTGCTCTCAAACTGCGAGGCGAGAATCATGTACATGAAGATCACGGACAGGATGAATGCCCAGATGAACTCCGTAAATGTCTTCTCCAACTCGCGCGCGCGGCCGGAAACCGTCGTCGTGTACGCGATCGGCAGGTTCATCTCGCCCACCGCCCCGCGCAACGCCTCGATACGATCGGCCAGCGCGTAGCCGGGTGCAACTGACGCGCGCACGGAAACCTGGCGCTCGCGATCGAGTCTATCGATTCGCGACGGGCTCGTGTCACGGGTGATCTTCACGAGGTTGTCGAGACGCACCAGCCCGCCTCGCGAAGACGGAACGTACAGCCTGCTGATCGTGTCGACGTCACGTCGATCGGCTTCGGTCAAACGCAACTGCACGTCGTAATCTTCGTTGATCTGTTGGTCTCTGAACCGCGACGCTTCTTCTTCACCGCCGACCATCAAACGCAGGCTCGTCGCGATGTCGGAAGTGTCGACGCCGAGATCGGCAGCACGTTCGCGATCGATGCGGACGCGCAACTCGGGCTTGTTGAGTTTCAACGTAGTGTCGGCGTCGACGATGCCGCCGAGGTTCTCCGAGCGCGCCACCAGGTCGTCTGCGTAACCGGCGAGCGCCACAATGTCAGGACCACGAAACACGAAATCGATATCGGAACGGCCGCCGGTGCCAAAGTTGAACGATCGTCCATTGCGCACGCTGATGCGCATCGGCGAGTACCGGCGCAAGCGCCGCCGCACTTCCTGCATCACGTCCTGCTGCGAGTAGTTTCCCTTGAAGGCGTTGAGCGGCGATCCCTTCTTCAATTCATGCCAGAACTTACTGAACGAAAGAGTTCGCTCCTCGTGCGGAGCGATTCGGACGTACATATCGCCCTGGTTTACACCGCCAAGAAACCCGCCGCCGGCGGAGGCCAACACCATCGTCACGCCCGGAGTTTCGAGGATCTCCTTTTCCATCGCAGTGACGGTTTCATTCATCACCGCGAGGTTGGTTCCTTCGGGGCCGTTGATGCCGACTTCAAATTCCGCTTCGTCGACGTTGGTTGGAATGAACTCCTGCTTCACCGTGCGATAGAGCGGAATACTCGTCAGCACGACTGCCAACGAAAGCAACGCGACTGCCATGCGATGACGCATAGCAAACGCGAGCAGCCACGAGTAGCCGCCGTCGATATAACGATAAAAACCTTTTCGCGAAGCGGGCTCATCGTGACCGCCCTTCGCGTCGCTCACGCGAATCAAGCGCGAACTCATCATCGGCGTCAGCGTGAACGAAACGAGCAAGCTGACCATGATCGCGACAGCCGCGGTGATGCCAAACTGATAAAGGAAACGTCCGGAGATCGACGACATGAACGACACCGGCAGGAAGATGACGACGAGAGACAGAGTGGTAGCCAGAACGGCCAGGCCGATGTCTTTCGTCGCTTCACGCGCCGCTTCCTTGGCTTCTATTCGCTTCTCTTCAATGAAGCGGAAGATGTTCTCCAGCACGACAATCGCGTCGTCGATAACCACGCCGACCATCAGCACGAGCGCGAGCATCGTCACGCTGTTGAGCGTGAAGTCGAGCGCCTTCATCATGCCGAAGGTCGAGATAACCGAGCACGGAATGGCCACCGCGGCGATCAAAGTCGAACGCCACGAACGCATGAACACGAGCACGACGAGGCTCGCCAGAATACTGCCGAGGATCAAGTGCGTCTGGATCTCGTGAAGCGCGGCTTCGATATAACGCGACTGATCGCGAATGACTTCCACCTTGACGTCGTTTGGCAGTTGCCCTTCGATACGCGGCAACGCCGCCTTCAGGCCGTTGATTACTTCAACAGTATTCGCGCCTGACTGACGGCGGATGTCGAGCGTAACTGTCGGAACACCGTTGAGCCGCGAGAACGAACGCTGCTCTTTGGTTCCATCTTCAACGCGGCCAACGTCGCGCACTCTGACCGGCGCGCCGTTCACGTTTGCGATCACGAGATCGCCAAACTGTCGCGGGTCCGTATATCTTCCGAGCGTGCGCAGCGTTAGCTCTTCTTTACCGGTGGTTACGTTTCCACCGGGCACGTCCGTGTTTTGGCGTTCGAGTGCTTCACGAATCGCTGAGATCGAGATCTGGTAAGCGGCGAGTCGTTCTGCGTCGATCCAAACGTTGATGGCGCGGTCCAGACCGCCGACGACGCGCACTTCGCCGACGCCGCCGATGCGCTCGAGCTGCGGCCGGGCAGTTTTATCGGCGAGTTCGGTAAGTTCGCGCAGCGATCGATCGGCAGTGAGCGCGATCGTCAGGACCGGCGTACTGTCGTTGTCAAACTTCTGAACTACTGGCGGAGTTGAATCTTCCGGCAAACGCCGACCGAGCGTGTTGACACGATCGCGCACGTCCTGGGCCGCTGATTCGAGATCTCGATCGAGATTGAAGGTCGCGATCACCATCGACGTGCCCTGGCCCGAGACCGAGCGCAGTTCGCTGATGCCGTCGACCGTGTTGATTACTTCTTCAACCTGCTGGGTGATTAACGACTCGACTTCTTCAGGCGCAGCACCCGGAAGTCCGACTCGAACTGATACGGTAGGAAGATCGACCGCCGGAAAACGATCGACGCCGAGCCTGAAAAACCCCGCCGCGCCGACCACGACCAGCGATAACACAATCATCGTCGCAAAGACAGGTCGGCGGATACAGATTTCTGCGAGTTTTTGCATGTGATGTTAGAGCTTTGTGCTTTGGTCTTTGGTCTTTGATCTTTGATCTTGGTCTTTACCAAGTACTAAGCACCAAGAACAAAGACCAAAAACCGAAGACCCAAGACCAAAGTCCCACTACTCAACCACTTCGACTGCCTGGCCCGATTGCAGGTTGCCCGGATCGACGATTACTTTCTCGCCCACGTTGATTCCGGCGACGATCTCCGTGAACTCCGCATTACGACGGCCTGTAGTAATCGGCTTTTCGAGCGCTTTGCCATTCTGTACGGTTATAACTTTCTCGATTCCCGCGAACGTGACGATGGCGCTGTTCGGAACGGTAACCGCCATCTTGGCGTCGTTCGTCACGATCTCGGCGTGCACAAACGATCCCGGCCGCAGGCTCCCACTATTTCGCACGTCAGCTTCAACCATCAGGACGCGGTTTTGTTCGGCGATTACCGGACTCAACCGCATGATCTTGCCGAGATAGACATTCGTGTCGCCTTCGACGGTGACACGCACGTCCTGACCAGTGCGAACAGTATTCGCTTCGCGTTCAGGTATCTGCGCGCGCAACCGCAGCGGATCCATGCGAACGATGTTCACAACCGGTGCGCCCGCCGCGAGAAACTCGCCAACACTCGTACGTTTTTCCTGAACGATGCCGTCAATCGGCGCCACGACCGCCGTGTCTTTTAACTGTTGCCGCGCGAGCGCCAGTTCAGAACGTCGTTGGGCCAGTATGCCCTGGCGGTTGCGAATCTCTTCGTACGCGTCCTGGTAACGTCCCTCGGCCACTTTGAACGTTGCGGTCGCGGAATCAAATTCGGCTTTCGCAATGATGCCCTGCTCGACCAGTCTCGCCGCTCGGTCGCGAGCGAACCTCGCTTCGTCCAACACGGCCCGCGCCTGTCGCACCGTCGCCGTCTGCTCAGGATCGATGCGATCGTCAGTGCCGTCGGGAGGCAATCCCAAACGCGCGCGCGCCTGGGCCAGCGAAGCTTCTGCTTGCTGAACGCGCAGCCGGTAATCTTCGGAGTCGACATGCGCGAGAATCATCCCCTGCTTAACGACCGATCCGAGATCTACTGAGATCACTCGCACGCGCCCGGGGACTTTCACACTGACGGTCGTTTGATCGTAAGCAGCGAGAGTTCCGTTGGCGGTGACGGTTTCGCCGAATGGTGTTTCGGCGACGGCGGCGGTCTTAACCTGCCGCGTGCCAGTTTGCGCTCCGGGCCGGCCCTGTCCCTGGCGTTGTTGTGCTTGATAGTCGCTTTTACAGGAAGTGACGAATAGTGCCGCCAACAAGAGCGGCACAGCTAGAAGGAAAATCTTGCGCTCGAACATCCTCGGCAGTTTAACACGTGGGCCGACTAAATTTGGAATGCCGTATGTGTTGTCAGAAACCACGCCTGATCAGGTATGACATCTTGATGAAGAGCGTCCGGGAATTGCGGCGAAAGCCGGGAACGATCTCGCGGGTAAATGGATGGGGAGTGGCGTAGTTCAGGTCGTCGTTATAGCCGGCGTAGAACGCGGTGCCCGGGCTCGGGGTCCAACCAAACAGCGCCTGCGATCGCAATCTCGAGTTGAGCGTGTTGTAGTCGAAAATTACACGGGCGAACGTCGCTTTTGTGAACTGGTAAGTGCCACGCAGTGTCAGGATGTTGATCTTGAAGGCGTAGCGATCGGTATCGTAACGCTTGAGCTGTTGGCTGTTGATACTGAACGAAGCGCGCAGCTCGTTTGTCGGTTGATACGTGATGCTGCCGTTGAACTGGAGCAGTTTACCGCGGCCGGGATCGAGCGGAGCATCCTCGCCAAACAACAAAGCCGACGGACTGACGCGCGGATACTTATCGGCGCCAGTTCCGAAATCGAGATCGAAATGGCCCCAGCGATTTGTCACCTGCGCGTTGAACTGAATCTTCTTGCTGAGATTCGAGCCGCCGTAGAACGACAGGTGCTGCTTGCTCGACGACCGTTCATTACTCGGTCCGAAGAAAGTACAGGTTAACAAAGGATTGCAGGGCTTCGCTTCTCGCGTTGGTCCAAACTCGTAGTCAAACAGGCGCTCGTAGCCGGGTTCCCACCAAACACCGGCCCAACTGTTTCGCGGCAGTTGCAACTCGACGAGGTTCTCCGATTCCCACGTGTACATCCGTCCCTGCCAGTCGTAATCGGCGTGGTTAAAGGTGTGAACGTGGTAGGAAATGATCTTCTGCTTCGGGTTTGGATCGGAGTTATAGCGCAGGGAAAACGAGTTGAAATTGGAATTGGTCCGTTGCACAAAGCCGACGTCGGCGCGGTAGTCCTGCGTAAATCCTTCGCCGTAAACTTCCCAACCCCAGTTCCGGCCCGAGAAGTTGTAATTCGCCGTGTAGCCGAAGCCGTTGCCGGTGCGATACCTCGTTCCCTCAACAGCTTCGCCGTCATTCGGATCGAAGAAGAAGTTTCGTGAAGTGGTGCCGATCAGTTGGAAATTGGTGGTAGTCGATTTATCGAGACGGAAACGTCCGTCGATTCCCAAAACCTGGTTGTGCTTCTCGATGAAGTTGTAACTGGTCGCCAATATGCCCAGCGAGTTCTCTTTGCCGATGTCACGCTTGAGACGCAGCACGCCGATGTAGGCGTTCTTGTCGAGAATCTTTTCGCTGTTGCAGGTGACGAGTGGATCGAGCGTGCGTCGTTCGATACAACCGTTCAAGGATCCGCGATCGTCCGCACTCAGGTTTCCCGGACCATTGTCGCTGGCTACCATCACGCCGAAGGTGTTGCGTCCGAGTTTACCGGTGGTCTTAACGGCGACGTCCGGATCGACGATCGCGCGCGTATGGACCACCGTGACCGGTGTTTGAAAGATCTCGATGCCTTCGAGAAAAAACGGCCGTTTCTCGGGAAAGAAGATCGGAAAGCGCTGGTTGGCAGTAACGACGATCTGATCGGCTTCGACCTGCGCGAAGTCAGGATTGATCGCGAGGTCCACCGTCACGGCTGAACTCGGGATGAATTTAGCGGTCAGCCCGAGATCGAGACCGACTGGTTCATTCACGAGCCGGCCCGGATCGGTGGAGGGCACGAGCGGCGAGAACGAACTCACGAAGCGGCTGTTTTGCGACACAGTCAAACTCGGGATCAACTCGATCGTGCGTTCGACGGAAATGTCTTCGAGTCCGGTGAGATGTCCGGCCTGGGCCAGGTTGCTGTCGTTGCTGCGCGAGAAAGGCATCCACGAATCGAGTTCGTTCTCAAAACGTTTAATGCGCCTGAAAAAATGCGCGCCCCACAGTTTGCCTTTTCCTGCTTCAAACCGCAGCGACTTGAACGGGATCGCGATTTCGACGTCGTAGCCGGTTTCGTGAACGAGGCCTTTCGACTCCAGCAGCAGGTCGACGCTGAAGTCTTCGCCACGGCCCTCGGTGATGATGCCGTCGCCCTGGATTCCGAACGGGTTGAAGAAGACTTCAAACGCTTTGCGCTTGTCGTTGAAGGTGTCGAGCATGAAGCCGACGTAGTCGTCCTGAAAAATGTTGTCGCGCTTGGCAACGGTGGCGCGGATTTTGTCAGGTTCGTCGGTGGCTTTGAAAGCGATGTAGAGAAACTTGGAATCGAATCCGAGTAAGACTTCAGTCGGTTTTGAAGGCGCGACGTTGTCGCCGGGTTGAATCTGGTAGAAGTCTTTCAAAACTACTGCTTTTTGCCAGACTTCTTCGTCGAGTTTGCCGTCGATAACCGGTATTTTGTCGAACCTGGGTAGCACAACCGGTTTCGATTTTTCGGGAGGTAACACGAAGCTGCCTTTGGGAGCGGCAGACGGCGCGGGAGCTAAGTTTGAAGTTTGTGGAGAGGCAGCGGGCGCAGCAGGCGCAGCGGGCGATGGTTTTGCGGCAGCAGTGGGTGCGGGGGTAGAAGCGGCGACGGCAGTGGGTGTTGCCGTTGTCTGGGCATTAGCTGAAAGCGCGCAGGCTACGACTAGCAGGAGCGCAGAAAGACCTATGGGAGTTTTCATTAACGCAGAACTTAGTGCGATCCGTGTTGCTTCAGTCGCGAAGCACGGACTAATTACGAGGACGCAGGGAAATCGGTCCGTCGCCAGTGCGAAGAACGAATACCTTCCCGCCGTTGCCAATCTTCCACCGCTTTAGACGCGGCGAAAGGGTGATGTCTTCCGCAACGATAAAGCCCTCGTTGCTGATTTCATCCGCGGCATTGGTTTCGATTGTGAAGCTGGAACCGGCCGGCACTTTTAACGAGATCTCGCCACCACCGGTCCGGGCTGAAAGGGCATTGAAAATACCATCGAGGGCAATGGCGCCGTCGCCAGTGCGCGCATCTACCTGACCGTCGAACTTCAAAATCTGAATCGTGCCGTCGCCGGTGTTGACCTTTAACTGGCCGGCGCTGTTTGCCACTTCAATCGCGCCGTCGCCGGAACGAAGGGTGATTTCACCGGAAACGCCGTCGAGACTTACCGCGCCATCGCCTGACGACACGTGCACGGTCGACTGGCGCGGAACGAACACTTCAAGGCTGACGCTGCCGTTGTATTGATTCGGGTTGGTGGCGTTGACGGAGATCACTTGACCTTGCTGTTCGCCACGAATCGAGATCTGCCCGAGCGTTTCAGCGTCTTCTGCGTGCTTGGTGGCGTTGTAACTGACTTCCGCTTTGTCCCAACCGCGAACGGTAACGTGACCGTCGAAAGTCGTGATGTTGACGCTGGGCGCGCCGTTGACTTTGAAAACTTTTGATTCCTGACTCTTGGCTTTCCAGGAAACAACGGCCGGGCCAGCACCACCTCCGCTGCCCACCGCAGGTCTTATTTTCTTCAACACTCTGATGTCATTGCGGAGTTGCTGCATTTGCTGACGTTGCAACTGCTCGATTTCACGTTGGGTCTTCCGCAATTCCGCATCTACCTGCCGCTGCGCCTCGCGCTGAACTTCGCGCGTCAAACGCTCGCTTTCGATACCGGCGCGCGCGGTCTCGGCTATCACCCTGGCCTGGTCAACTATGAGCGCCGTTTGGTCCGCTTCCAGCGAGCGATTCATTTCTTCCCGAATCTTGTCGCGATCGATCACCACCGAAGTCGCCGGACTCATCGAGCGTCCATCCTGCGCGTTGCTGATCTTGATCGATCCGTTTACGTTGTCGAGCTTGATTCGTGGCCCGCCAGTTCCAATCTGCCCGTCGAGGTTATGGCCTACGTATTCACCATGACGAACCTGCATGCCGAAGTCGTTGGAGATGCCGCCGTGTACCGTGCCGGCGCGAATCGTCGCGTTGGAATCCGACGGAATGACGATCGTGACATTGCCGTTTACGGAGTTGAGCGCGATCGCCTTGGTCTCGTGGAGGCGGGTAAAAGTGGCTTGCAGTTGGCCGTTGATGGTCGAAAGTTTTGCTTCACCCAGGAGGCCGTTGGTCGTGACGCGGCCGTTGATTGACGACGCTTTGACGTTACCTTCGACGCCTTCGATTTCGAGGGAGCCGTTGATCAGCTCGATCGAATCGAGCACGGCGCGGCGCGGAACAGTCAGGGTGTACTCGACGCTCGCAGGATTGTCGACGCGCCCGGCGCCGCCGCGGAAGTTGAGACTGTCTTGCGGATACTCGGTTTTGATTCTGATGTTCTCTTCACTGGCCGTAACTTCGATTCTGGCTTCTGCCAGCCGGTCTTTCCGATAAGCTTTCTTGACGGCGTCGAGTTGCAGCGCGGCTCGATCCCAAACTTTGATCTGCACGCCGCCGCTGATGTTTTCGAGACTGACGCGTCCCGTGGCCGACAGTGGATAGGTCTGATGAAACTCTTCGCGCAACTCCTCACCGGGCTCAACGCCAGGTTCGACGCCAGGTTCGACGGCGGTGCGACTCTCGGTCGACGGCACTGACGGAACCGGCCGAATGCCCTGCAAGTCCTGACCAAACAAGCCGGACGCGGCCGCCAAACCGGAACTCGCCAGGGCGAGCAGTAAAATAACTGTGGTGATGAGGCTCTTGGTA
The DNA here is from genome assembly GCA_035276045.1 of Pyrinomonadaceae bacterium. Taxonomy (GTDB): domain Bacteria; phylum Acidobacteriota; class Blastocatellia; order Pyrinomonadales; family Pyrinomonadaceae; genus PSRF01. The sequence continues at coordinate 9,084 of DATELZ010000025.1, forward strand.
AGCATCTTTTCGGTTCCTTAGGAAGAAAGTTTCCTCAGCCTGCGCTGCGTAGATTAAGGCTGCGGTTCAAGTTCTTCAAGGCGTCCGGGGCAATCGTGTTGATTATTATCTGCCGGTGGTTCTTCACCTTCGGCACTTTTAAATCCACCTTGCCCGGAATAGCAATTTCGGCCTCATTCTCATCGTCGGCCACGATTGTGAATTTGAGGTCTGCTAAACGACGCGCCTGTCTCCGCAACTCAATCATTTCAATGCCGTCCACGCGATGTTTCGGCAGCGCCGCAATGTTTAGTTCACGACGCTCTGTCCGAGACTCGTTTCGCCTGGCGACAACAGTTTTTCCCACGTCCTTGATCTCTGCCCTTGCCCCCTGCTCGACTCTTGCCGCCGGAGCAACGCCGACGTCTACTTGAACCTGCTGTTCGGCGGCTTCAGGCGCATGCACATTGACGGAGTCACAGGCTTCAAGCCTGACAGCCGTACGCGGAACATCGATCGGCGCAAGTTTCTCAGCCGGATGCGACGGCGTGAGCGCATTCGATAAACTCGCCATCAGAGTACCAGCATCACGCGCGAAATCGCGTAATTGGTTCAACTCCTTCATGGCGCTGGAGAATGCTGTCAGCCCGACTACTAGAAGTAGAATCACCCGGTAGGATTTCTTGTCGCCGCTTTGACCCACGTTGTTCATTGCCTTGACCCTTAATCTTTTAAGGCCGAGAGCAGTCAGTTTTGAAATAAACCCTACCGACCACTCTCGGCCCTTCTGCGTTGCTCTGTATTGAGAACACCGAACCCCGCGAGCTTGTGGCAATAAATTATTTAGGTTTGTGTCGGATTTTTTCCGGGGCGGGATTAAAGCTTTTTAAGACGCACGGTGCCGCCGAAAGAGGCGACGAGGATCGTCGCGTCTCCCGAGCCGCAGATGGCGTTCACACGCCGCAGGACATAAGGCGGAACGACAATCGGCTTTTCAATTTGAACACTGATAACCGGACCGGTCTTCTGCGGCGGATGCCCCTTGGCAATAGCAGAAGGCTGCCTGGTGATCGGCCCGACAGGACTCACAGGCCCCACAGCCCCTGGCGGACCGGGTTTTGGCGTGGGCGACGCTGAAGCCGGAGGACTCGGAGGTTCCGGGACCGGCGTTCCCGCCGGCGGCGTGTCCGGTAAATACTTGAGGGCAAAATCCGAAACAATGTCGCGTCTTTCAGAGACTTTCGCGCTCAATTTAAACGAGGCGTCATGCGGCAAGCCCAGTATCACGTCGCCGGTCATGTTGTTGAAGACGTAATGACCCGACTTTGTGAGCGGCCCCAGCATCGTCACGTTGCCGTTAGTAGTCCGGATTGACACCTTCGGGTTACTGACCCGCTCCAACTGGATGTCGCCGCTGATTGTACCCACCTCGAACGTGTCGTCGCCGGTCGCGGCCTTAACGTTGGAGACTTCGATGATTCCACCCGCCGAGTTCAAATTTACGCGGCCACCCGAATCTCTCAACGTAATACTGCCGCCTATGCTGCCCGCGTCCACAAGCTTCGTCGCGCCTACGATCGTGATGTCTCCGTTCTGAGAACCGGCATACGCAGCCGCAACGCCAGTAATACGAACGTCGCCGTCTCGCGTCTGCACCAGGACCGCGGCGCCGGCCGGCACTTGCATATCGACATCGGCAACCGCCGAGCAATCAAATTTCTGAGTTGCTTTCGCAGCAGACTCGAAAATCATCACGTCGACGCGCGCTGCTGGAGCTGAAGGGTCTCGCGGTTTATCGAGCCGTCGAAGATCGAGCACTTTGGCAGACGTCGTAACCCGCAGCTCGTTTTTGTCAGAGCCGTTAACCGTCAACGTTCCCGAGGCGACACACAGAGTTACGGTAATCTGCGGGCCAACAGGCATTGCCCGTTCGGTTTTTTCGCCCGGATCGGGATCTGTTTTTAATGTATTTGCGGGTGTCGAACCTGCGAGGGAGAAGAAAAGGCCGGCTACCGCCGAAACTACCAACAACTTCATTGTCAACTTAAGACCCGGCCTTTCAGTGGGAGCGACCTCCACTAAGACGCGCGTCGGCAATCGTGTTGAGGAGGTCAACTTTGCTCTGATAAGCGGCAAACATGAAATCAGCCGCGTCAGGATCGTTTGGATTGCTCTTCGCCGCATTACGCGTGGCGGCGATGGCGCGATCCACTACTGCGAGGTTGCGTTCGTATTCCACCTGCAACGACGGTCTCATCGAGCTCTTGTTCTGCTTGATCGTCGAATCGAGTCGCGCGATGGCTTTTAAATATGAGCGCTCGCCTGGGAGGAGTTGTACGTGATTCGCTTCTACGGGAATAACTTTGGGAGTTGAAGGACGCGGGGTGTACTTGACTGCGATCGGTTTAGAAACCACGGCTTGAGTTCCCGCAGACGCAACCACCTCGACCGGGTTTGATTTAACAGGGTTCGAAGTTGAATTCGTTGGACTTGACGGTACGTTCGCTTGAAAATCCGTGTTCTGTGGCGCTGCTTCCGGTTGGCGGAACTTCACGATTCCGAAGATTGCTCCAAAAGCGAGCACGACAACCAGGCTCGCGTATCCCAAAGTACGTTGAGAGTTGAAACTGAAGACACTTGCAAGAGAGGCAAACAAGCCGGGCTTTTCAACGCGTCCGGCCCTGGCGACACGTTCGCCCAACACGGCCGCGTCGATACGCTCGCGCAGCGCCGCCGTGGGCACGGCCACATCAAGCTCCGCCGTCAAAGCGGACTCCAAAAACGCCGCTTCTTCCGCCAGTTCACGCGCGGCGCCAGCGCAGGCCGCACATGAAGCCAGGTGCGCCGTTGCACTTTCCATTAACTTAGGAGAAAGCTCGCCGTCGAAATAGCATTGCAGCGTTGCTTCGTCCAAACACCTTGTCATCGTCTGCCTCCGATCTTACCGTAGACCCTCGCAAACTCTTTCCGGCCGCGAGCCACCAAACTGCCGATGTTTGTCTCCTTGAGCGACAAACTGATGGCGATCTCGCGATATGAGAGTCCCTGCTGTTTGAGCAGCAGGCAACTTCTCATCGGTTCCTTGATCTTGTCCAAAGCGCGGCGTGCTTCCTCGATTGCCATGCGGCGTTCGTAGTCTTCAGCCGGCGCTTCGGCAGCAGCAGAACCGTTGTCCGTTGCTTCCTTGTGATACTCGTTGTCGCGAACCATCGAGCGGCTTTGGCCCCGCAAGGTGTTTCGCGCGACATTGAGAGTCACGCGCAAAAGCCACGCCCGCAGCAGTTCCTCGCCCGGCGTGGCATTGAGGTTGCGATACAGTCTTAAAAATACTTCCTGCGTCACGTCTTCGGCGAGGGCAGAGTCGCGGACGACCGCCCTTGCCGTTCTAAACACGGCGCGGTGATGGAGGGTAAACGCTTCGTCGAAACTGAGCGGAGCAACCGCCTCAGTCCCGATGTCGTTAGGCATGGACTCGATCAAAGCTCTAGCTTGTCCGTTCATCAATCACCGCTCTCTCAACAGTGCAAACACC
>DATELZ010000026.1:0-37717 GCA_035276045.1 Pyrinomonadaceae bacterium
GCGAGTTCAACACGGTCCACGGGTTTGGCGAGGTGCAGTTGGTAGCCTTCCGAGAGGGCGCGGACGCGATCTTCGGTGCGTGCGTAGGCTGTTAAGGCGAGTGCCGGGGTTTGGCCGCCTTTGTCTTTCGGCAACGCGCGCACGTGGCGAATCAGCGCGTAACCGTCTTCGACCGGCATGCCAATGTCGGCGACGAGCACATCGGGACGCCACGATTCGAGTGTTTCCAATCCTTCGCGAGCCGAGTTAACCGAAATCACTTCCGCGCCGCCTCGTTCGAGCATCGCCGTCAACAACATGCGCGCATCGGCCTCGTCATCTACCACCAGCACGCGCAAGCCACTGAGCGACATCTGTCGCTCGCGCACTGCCGCCGCCACTGCCGGCACGTTGACCGGCACTTCGATATGAGGCTCGGCGGAAGTCATCAGCGGCAGCCGCACAGTGAACTTCGATCCCTGGTTCTCGCCGCCACTCTCCGCGTAAGCCGTCCCGCCATGTAACTCCACGAGATGCCGAACGATCGCGAGCCCCAATCCGAGCCCGCCATAGTTTCTCGTCGTCGATCCATCTGCCTGTCGAAAACGATCGAACACGTGCGGCAAGAAATCGCGGCTGATGCCGACACCGGTATCTCTAACCACGATCTCGACGTGCGAATTGATCCGTTGCAGGCTAACGTTCACCGATCCGCCACTCGGCGTAAACTTCACGCCATTCGACAGCAAATTCCAAACGATCTGTTGCAGCCGTTCGTGATCGCCGTACACCGAACCAGCCTGCCAATCGAGATCGAGTTGCAAACGAATACCCTTCGCTTCAGCAGTGGGCCGAATACTCTCCGCCGCCGCTTCGATCACCGTTTGCAGTTCACAAGCAACAAACTCGAGCCGCAACTTCCCGGTGATGATGCGCGAGACTTCCAGCAGATCGTTGATCAACTCACATTGCGAATTTGCGTTGCGCGCGATCGTCTCGATCGCCTGCCGCCGTTTGTCCGGTTCGACTTCGTCGTGCAGCAACAGATCGGACCAACCCATGATCGCCGTCAGCGGCGTGCGCAGTTCGTGCGACAACGTCGACAAGAATTCATCCTTGACGCGATTCGCAGCTTCAGCTTCGAGCCGCGCTTCCTTCTCACGTTTCAATGCTTCGCGGCGCTCGGTCACGTCGTGGGCCATGCCGCGAACGATCGGCGTCTCGACTCCTTCCGTGCGCAGCGTGTTGTAGTACTCCCAAAGCCGCACCTCGCCGGTCGCCGTCTTCACTTTCATCACGCCGCGCGCCGATCCTTCAGTCTTCATCGCGTGCAGGTAGTCATCAAAATGCATGCGATATTCCGGCAGCAGTCCGGCGCGGATGTTGAGACCGACGAGTGATTCCTGCGGGTAACCCAACGCGCGCGCAGCCCACGGATTGACCGAAAGCACGCGGCCTTCGAGATCGTGCGTGCAGATCAGTTCGTGACTGTTGTCGACCAGGTCGCGATAACGATCCTCGCTGATGCGCAACGCGTCTTCGGCCTTCTGGCGTTCGGTAATGTCGTTGGCGAGCACAAACTCCGCGGCGCGGCCCGCGAAGTTCACGCGATTGGAAGTGATCTCGACGTTGATGATGTCGCCGTCTTTCTTGCGGTGCCGCCATTCTCCGGCGTGATCGACTTCGGGATTGCCGTCCGCGATGTACGTGTGCAGTAAATCGACCTCATCATCAGGCCGGATGTCCACGATCGACATGTCGAGAAACTCGGCGCGTGAATAACCGTAGTGATTAACCGCCGCATCGTTGACCGCGAGAAAACGCAAGGTCGCCAGATCGTAAACCCACATCGGCTGCGGGTTTGACTCGAACAGCAGCCGGTACTGCATTTCCGACTTCCGCAGTGCTTCTTCAATGCGTTTGGCAACGGTGACGTCGAGCACGAGGGACAACACGGAGATCAACTTTCCGGCTTCGTCGTAGAGCGCGGAGTTGTACCACTCGCAATGCAGGATCGTGCCGAGCTTCGTGTAGTTGCGATTGCGAGAGATGTTGTGTTGTTCCTGTCCCTGGTTTTGCAGGTGGCCCACCTGGTTGACTGCTTCCAGATCTTCCGGCACGACAAACTGCCATTCGCTGAAACGCTTGCCGAACACTTCTTCGGCGCCCCAGCCGAAAAGTTTCTGCGCCTGCGGCGACCAGCGCAGCACGCGAAATTCGTTGTCCCATTCGACGACGGCGAGCGGCGTATTCTCGACGTGAAAGGCGAGCCGTTTGTGATCGTCGATCGCTGTCGCTTCGAGTTTTCGATCGGTAACGTCGCGGACGATGGCGACGCCGCCGATCACTTCGCCATGTTCGTCGTGTCGCGGTGAGTAGTAGCTGTCGAAGAACCGTTGCCGGCCAGTTTGTGGAATCAGGTAAAGACGATTTTCGGCGACGACGCTGCTGCCTGACAGTGCTTCACGGTAAAACTGATCTTCGCCAGTGTCCTTGAGACACGGGAAGACGTCGAAAGCAGATTTCCCGAGCACCTCTTCGCGTTTCACTCCCGAGATCCGTTCCATCGCGCGGTTCCACGTCGTGTAACGAAACTCGCGATCGAAGGCGATGATGCCGTCGACATTCGCTTCGAGGAGGCATTTGAGGAAGAGATCTTGTTGTAGGTGCTCGTATGACATGTTGGGTTTGGATTGAGCTTTGTGCTTGGTACTTTGTGCTTTGTACTCAGACAAAGATCAAAGATCCAAGTACAAAGTACAAAACTATTTTGCTGATTTGCCCTATCTGTGTAAACCTCTAACCGATGACCTTCCAACAAGCGCCCCCGGAGCTTAGCAATCAGTATGACGACGATCGCGTGTTGCGCTCGTACCTGGCGCGTGTGTTGCCGCCTGAGATGTTGCGCGCGATCGAGGGTTCGCTGTCCGAGATGGGACGGCTTGCGGGTGGCGAGCTCTACGAATTGCAGTTGGCGGATCGGTTGAACGAACCACGACTGACGCAATGGGACGCGTGGGGAAATCGCGTCGACAAGATCGAGTTGACGCCGGTGTGGCGGTTGGCGGAACGGATCGCCGTCGAACACGGTGTCGTCGCCACGGCTTACGAGCAGAAGCACGGCAGCTTCTCGCGCGTGCATCAGTGCGCGTTGGCCTATCTCTTCACGCCGTCGACTGACATTTACAGTTGTCCCCTCGCGATGACCGACGGCGCTGCGCGCACGTTAATGTTATCCGGCAATCGGGCGTTGATAGATCGGGCGCTGCCGCATTTGATCACGCGCGAGCCGGAAGAGTTTTGGACGTCAGGTCAGTGGATGACGGAACTCACCGGCGGATCGGATGTTGGTCTAACTGAAACGATCGCTCGCGAGGAAAACGGAACGTATCGGCTTTACGGCCGTAAGTGGTTCACTTCCGCTATCAGTTCGCAGATGGCGCTGACGCTCGCGCGCCCCGAAGGCAATCCGGCAGGCGGTCGCGGGCTCGCGCTCTTCTACGTCGAGACGCGCGACGAACAGGGACGGCCAAACAACATCGAAGTCAACCGTCTCAAAGACAAACTCGGCACGCGGAAAGTTCCCACTGCGGAATTGACGTTGAACGGCACACCGGCGCAACTCGTCATGGGAACGACTGACGGCATCCGAAACATCGCGCCGTTGCTGAACATCACGCGGCTCTGGAACGGGATCAGCGCTGTCTCATTGATGCGCCGCGGTCTCGCGCTCAGCCGCGACTACGCGAGCAAACGTTTCGCCTTTGGCGCGCCGTTGTCTGAAAAGCCGTTGCACATGGATACTCTCGCCGGTCTCGAAGCAGAATTTGAAGGCGCGTTTCACCTCGCATTCTATGTCGCGGAATTGGTGGGCCGCAGCGAGACCGGAGAGATCAGCGAAGAAGATGCATTGTTGTTGCGTTTGCTGACGCCGGTGATGAAACTCACCACCGCGAAACAGGCCGTGGCGGTTTCGAGCGAAGTGCTGGAATCGTTTGGCGGCGCTGGTTACGTCGAAGACACGGGACTTCCGGTCTTGCTGCGTGATGCCCAGGTGCTGCCCATCTGGGAAGGAACGACGAACGTACTCGCGCTCGACACATTGCGCGCGTTGAACGATGATTCACTCACCGCTTTTCGCTCTGTTGTAACGAGACTGGCAGGTAAAATTCCAGCACTCGATCACGCGACGAATTGGTTTACACAGATCTCGGATCGATCGGAGTTAGAAGCGGGCGCTCGTCGCTTTGCTCTAACGCTTGGCCGGATAATGGAGTTGGCACTTTTAGTTAATTCATCCGCCGCTAATGCCCGTCGCTTTGCCGCCTCGGGCGTGGACCTGATACAGAAAGGACAATCCGAATGACTCGCCCCAAACAGCTTTCCCTGCTCGTCGCTACGTTCCTGGTCTTGCTTTCAACGGCTGTGGCCCAACCGGCCCAACAAGCCCAACCGTCGAAGCCAGTCAAGCAATACACGATCGAACAGTTCATGAACACGACCCGCACGCTCGGCAGTTCATTCTCCGCCGACGAAAAGTCGATCCTGTTTTCATCCAACAAGACCGGCATCTTCAACGCCTACACCGTTGCCGTCACGGGCGGCGCGGCGTCGCAAATGACCAACTCCACGAAGGAAAGCACGTTCGCCGTCTCCTATTTTCCGGCAGACAATCGCATCCTTTACTCGTACGATCGCGGCGGAAATGAGAATACTCACATCTACCTGCGCGAACTCGACGGCGCCGAACGCGATCTGACGCCCGGCGAAAAAACGAAAGCTAACTTCATCGGCTGGACCCAGGATCGCAAGTCGTTTTACTTCGCGACCAACGAACGCGACGCCCGTTTTTTCGATCTCTACGAAATGCCGATCGACACCATGAAGCCAACTCTCGTCTATAAAGACGAGACCGGTCTCGACTTCGGCGACATCTCCAACGACAAGAAGTACATCGCGTTTCAGAAGAACGGCGGTTCGCAAGCCGACTCGGACGTTTATCTTTTCAACACTGCGACCAGGGAAATGAAAAACATCACCCAGCACACGGGTGATGTCGCAAACAGTCCCCAGGCGTTCGACGTCAACTCCAAATATCTTTACTACCTCAGCGATGCCGGCGCTGAATACCAATACGTCGCGCGTTACGATCTCAGCACCGGCAAAAGCGAGAAGGTCGAGCAAGCGCCCTGGGATTTTGCCTACACCTATTTCTCGCGCACCGGAAAATACCGCGTCACGGCACTCAACGAAGACGCGCGCACGAAGATCACGATCTACGATCAAGCGACCGGCAAGCCCGTTCCTTTGCCGCAACTGCCAAACGGCGTGATCACCGGCGTCAACATCTCTCCCAGTGAAAAGCTGATGGCCTTCTATCTGAACGGCGATCGCAGCCCGAGCAATCTTTACGTCTACAACTTCGCCACGAAGAAGGCGACGAAGCTGACTGAGAGTCTCAACCCCGAGATCAATGCCGCCGATCTCGTCGAGTCGGAAGTGATCCGTTACAAATCGTTCGACGGCATGCAGATACCGTCGATTCTTTACAAACCGAAACAGGCGAGCGCGCAACAGAAAGCGCCGGCCGTGCTTTTGATTCATGGTGGACCAGGCGGGCAAACGCGCGTGGGCTACAGCCCGTTGACGCAATATCTCGTCAACCACGGTTACGTCGTGCTGGGTGTCAACAATCGAGGTTCGAGTGGTTACGGCAAGACTTTCTTCGCCGCCGACGACGGCAAGCACGGACGCGAACCGTTGTGGGATTGCATCGAGGCGAAGAAATATCTCGCGACGCTCGGTTACGTCGACGAAAAGAAGATCGGAATCATGGGTGGTTCTTACGGCGGTTACATGGTGCTGGCCGCGCTTGCGTTCAAGCCGGAAGAATTCGCCGTCGGCGTCGATATTTTTGGCGTGTCGAACTGGGTGCGCACCTTGCAGTCAATTCCGCCTTACTGGGAATCGTTCCGCAAGTCTCTCTACAAAGAGGTCGGCGATCCGGAAAAAGACCTCGAAAACCTGCGCGCCACGTCGCCGTTGTTTCACGCTGACAAGATCGTGAAGCCGTTGATCGTGTTGCAGGGCGCCAACGATCCGCGCGTGATCAAGGCGGAGTCGGACGAGATCGTCGAGAGTATCAAGAAGCGAAACGGCGTGGTCGAGTACGTGTTGTTCGACAACGAAGGACACGGATTCACGAAGAAAGCGAACGAGATCCGCGCCTACAAATCGATCCTCGATTTTCTCGATCGTTACTTGAAGAACGGCGACTCGATGAGCAGCCGTTAAGCCGTTAATAGAAAGCAAAGACGCAGGGCCCACACACACCACCAATCATCCCTGCGTCTTTGCATGGCGGGGGACTACTCGATGTCGTCTCTAACGCTCTGAGTGCTCTCCCCGGTGGACGTCACTGCTGGGCTCTCGGGTCAACCAAGGGTTAGCGATCAACCTGGGGTTCTGTGCTTTCGAGGGATGGCCCATTCTCAACCTGGTTGGACCACGATTGGTTGCGAAATCGTGGCATCTCTCAAACAATCGCGTAGCACTATCGCAGAGCACTATTGCAGGACCAGGGCGAGACGCCCCGCTTCGGCGGTGAAACGTGGCGATTGGCAGTCGGCGACGAGCGCCTGGTAGGCAGTTAACTTTTTCCTGGCTGCGTCATTTTTACCCTGGGCCAGGAGAACGTCGATATGTAATGGTCCAAGCCAGAGGCGGCTCACCCGCGACTCCGTCGGCGACACGAGCGCATCCGCGATGTCGCAAAATTTCCCAGCATCGTCCAGTTCATTACGGCGGAGGTGGACCTCGGCCATGCAGCGCAGCGATTCGAAATGCGTGTAGAGCAAGGTCGGACAGGACCGCTGGAGGTTATCGGCAGCGGTTTTCAATGCGTCGTCATGACGGCCCAACTTTGACTGCACGACGGCGAGGTTTGCACCGAGTAAGGTGCGCACGCGATCCTCGCCAATCGACTCGGCCAGCGAGAGTCCCGCGAGAAACTCCTGTTCGGCTTGTGCTGTCTGGCCCAGGAAAGCGCGGCATTGCGCCGTGACGAGCTGGGCCCACGCACGGCGTTCGCGCGAATGCAGCCGGTTCGCGATTTCGATCTCGGTCGCGGCGTATTCGAGACCGGCGGCGAAAGCGCCGGTGTGAATCGCGTCTTCGCCGAGAAACTCGTAACCCGCAGCTTCGGCGTACGGAACGTTCTGTCGCGCGCCAAAATCAATCGCGCAACGCGCCCAGCGATCGGCTTCCGTGTAGAGCCCGTAATGCTGATGCGCGCCGGCCATGTAGGCATAGACTTGAGCGATTATCGGCGCGGCGAAAGAGCAGGTGTCGTTGCCGCTGGCTGTTGGTTCGACGAGATCGACGGCGCGAGTCAGGATCTCGATCGCTTTCTTGTGACGGCCCGCGAGGTGATGAAAGCGTGCTTCGGTGGCGAGTGCGTTTGCCGTTTCGATCGGATCGACTACGGGATCGAGCACCTGCAAAGCTTCGCGCAGGTATTCGAGCCCGCGCGTGTCGCCGGTGGTGACGAGTGACGACGCAGCCTGGCATTGCAACCGGACGCGCGTCGCCTGATCGGTTGCGAGTGCGAGGCCGCGTTCGAAGTGTTCGCCGGCCAGCACCGTTTCGCCGTGCAGCATGTAGACCTCGCCCATCGCTTCTTCCTGTTCGAGTTGTTCGGCGACGAGCCCGAGCGCTTCCGCGCAATCACGCGCGCGTCCGTAAGCGGCGATGGCTTCGTCAAACGCAAACACGCGCCGTGCTTCCTGCGCTGCCTGTTTCGCGTACTGCAATCCGCGTTCGTGATCTCCGGCCTGAATATAGTGATGGGCCAGTTTCTCAACTGAGCACACATGTTTTTCGCAGTTCTTTTCGAGACTCTCGGCGACGTGACGGTGCAGCCGGCGACGGCGGATCGGATTCAGTTCCTCGTACAGGACTTCGCGAATTTTATCGTGTGTGAAACTGAACGATTCATTGGAGGTGGGCGCGATCAGTTGCGCGCCAGTGGCTTCGTCGAGCGCGTCGAGCAACGCGTCCTCGTTTTGTTCGGCGGCGGCGCTCAGTTCGTCAAACGTGAAGACTTTGCCGAGAATCGCGCCGAGGCGGAGCAGTTCGTTGCACTCCTGGCTGACGCGATCGAGACGATGTCCGATCGCTTCCTTGACGCTTTGCGGGATCAGCAACTGGTCCATGTCGCAACGGCTCCAGTGGCCGCTTTCGCGACGCACCGAGCCGCTCTCAATCAAAGCCTTCAAAACTTCCTCGACAAAGAACGGATTGCCTTCCGTTTCGCGATGCACCGCCACGGCGAATTCGCCGCTGACGTTCTCGCCTAACAACGCGTTGAGTTGATCGCCTGTTTCCGACTCGTTAAAGCGCCTGAGCACGATGCGCGTGATCAATCGTTCGCGGTTCCAGTCGACTAAAGATTTCGCGAGTGGATGCGCGCGATCGAGCTCTGTCTCGCGATAAGCGCCGACGATCAGGACCCGCTCGTTGCGGAGTTGGCGCAACAGGTGGCCCAACAGCCAGAGCGTGCCGCGATCGGCCCAGTGCAGATCGTCGGCGTAGAAGAGCAGCGACTGACGGCGCGCGATGTTGGAAAACACCTGGGCCACGGCGTCGAAGAAGAGCAGGCGTTCTTCGTGAGGCGCGAGTTGATGACGTTCGGGAAACGGACCGAGGCGCGTTTCGATCTCGGGAGCGAGCTTGGCGATCTGAGTCGCGGAGTCGCCGAGGATCTCGCGCAGCTTGTCGTCGTTCTGTTCTTCCCGCACCCAACGGCGAAAGGCCTCGACGAAAGGCAGGTACGGCGTTGTCGCTTCGTATTCGTAACAGCCGCCGGTCAACACGAGCGCGCCGTCAACCGCAGCCTGGATCGTGATTTCGCGCGCGAGACGCGTTTTGCCTGCGCCGGGTTCGCCGCTCAGCAACACTGCGTGGCCGCGTCCTTCGCGGGCGCGATGCCACAGTTCGCGGGCTTCGGCGAGTTCGGTGGCGCGTCCGACGAGGCGGCCGCGTGAAAGCGCGTCGAGAATCGCGACGGCGGAAGCGGCTTCCGTCGTGGCCGTTTCGTCTTCGCCGATCAACGCTGCGGCTAAGGCGGCGCGAGTTTCAGCGGCGGTGGCGAAACGATGACCGGGATCTTTGGCGAGCAGCCGCACGATGATCGTTTCGAGCGCGCGCGGTAAGTCAGGACGGAGGACGCGCGGTGGAACGACTGGCGCGTGAACGTGTTGCGAAACGATCGTCAACGGATCGTCGCCGGTGAATGGACGGCGTCCGGTCGTAAGCTCGTAAAGCAAGACTCCGAGGGCGTAAAGATCGGAACGGCCGTCGACTGGTTGGCCCAGCGCTTGTTCCGGCGCCATGTATGCCGCGGTGCCGACGATCAGACCGGCGCGGGAGATGCGCGCGCCGTGAGCCGGCAATGCCAGGCCGAGATCGGCGAGCTTCACGTTGTTGGTTCCGCTTGCGCCCGAGAGCAGGACGTTGTCGGGTTTTAAATCGCGATGGACGATGCTGTTTGTGTGTGCGTGTTCGAGTGCGGCGCAGATCTGGACGGCGATTTCGACCACGCGTGGCAGGTCGGTTGGCTTGGCGTCTGACAAACGTGGTCCATTGACCAGTTCCATCACGAGAAACGGCAGTCCACCTGCTTCGCCGACGTCGTGAATCGTGACGATGTGTGGATGATTGAGCGCGGCAGCGGCGCGTGCTTCGCGAATCAGGCGTTCGCGTCCGTCGCTGGTCTGGCCGGAGCCGGAAAGGACTTTTACGGCGACTTCGCGATGGAGTTCGAGATCGGTGGCGCGATAGACAGTGCCCATGCCGCCGCGTCCGAGTTCGCTGTCGAGCCGGTAGCGATCGCGGAGGATGGTGCCGAGCGCGGGAATATTGGCGGCACGCAATTCATCGGGGAGAAGTTGGGTCTGCTGGGAATCGGGCACGCGTAAAGTTTACCACTTGAGATCTGAGATCTCAGATCTGAGATCACCGCTCAAATGTGTAGGTGATTCTGCCTTCGGTTTCGCGGCTGCGAAGTTTGTCGGGTGAGAAGGTGGAATTGCTGGCGGCTTCGCTGGCGGCGCGGCGCAACGGTTCGTCGCCGCCTTCGGCGCGAGCCCAGAACACTTTGCCGGTTCTGTCGATCTTGATGTGGACGTTGACGGTGTAGGCGGTGTTGGCCGGTCTCGGTTCGTTTTCGAAGACGGGACACTCGGCGTCGGGAAGTTGGATCGACTTTCCGGCGAGATCTCCGGCTGCGACTGGAGTGCCTTTCAGGAAGCTGTGCGGTTGCGGTTGTTGTTGCGTCGTTGCGGTTGGCGTGTCGGGACTGGCGCCGTTCGAGAGTTGCGACATGATCATGTAACCCGTGAACGCGCCGATGCTGACGGTGACTAGGATGAAGAGCAGCAGCAACGGTGTGTTGGTGACCGAGTTTGAAGGCGCCGGGTTTGAAGGCGCCGGTTCGAAAATCGGCGTGTCGGCTTCGACGAGTGGCACGACGGGTTCGGGTTTAGAGATCGGGGTAGGTTCTGGTACAGATTGTTGAACCTCGATCTCTTTGCGAGCTTGTTCCTGGATTCTCTGTTTGACGCCTGCGAGCCACTTGCGACTCTTTTCATCGTCTGTGTCTATCCGTGTTTCTGTTGGCGGAGGTTCTTCAACACGGATTTGTTGACGGATTGGTTGAGTGGGAGCAGGCGCGCCGACAATCTCGATCACTTCAGTCAGACCACGACGCTGGGCCCACTCGATCGCGTCGAGACCGAGATTGTCGCGCAGTCGCGGATCTGCTCCGGAGTTGACTAAGAGTTGAACGAGATGTGTGTGACCGAAGATTACGGCGAGGATGATCGCGGTTTGACCGCCGTTATTTCGTTCGTCGACGTCGGCTCCGTTAGCGAGTGCTGCGCTAACAGCTTTCGCGTCACCGGAAGTTACTGCCTGGGTCAATAAAGCCGCCGAACTCATTTCGCCGGCCATTATATCGTTCTTTTGTTATTAGACGGACCTGCTAGCGGTTCAGGACGGCCTTTACGCGGCTATGCTTGAGCAACGTGACGACGCCGTTTCGCCGGTACCAGATGCCGTCGCGGGTGCGCCAGACTTCGTCGGCTTCGATTTTGCCGCCACTGCTCAGAAGTATCACTGGTTTGCCGCTGCTTCTGGCCGGTCCGCTCGTAGACACCGGACCGAGACTCGTGCTTGTGTGTGACGTTGCGGTGCGGGTGGAGGAGGGGGTTGGAGTTGGTGTCGGAGATGGCGAAGGCGATGGCGATGGCAAAGGTGACGGTGCCGGAGGCGCAGGTGTAGCCGGCGCCACGGCGACGACGGGAATGATGGGTGGAGCTGAATCTGCTGTATCCGTGTTCCTAATGAAATAAACAACCGTAATCACAAGCGCGACTGCAATAGCGCCAGCAATCAAGACAAATCCGTGGTTCCGTTTGGGTTTTGTGGCGCGATCGATCTCCGAATCGGCGACGGCTACGAGAGGTGTCTTATCGAAGTCGCACTGCTCGTCGGTTTCAGGATAGATGAAGAGGCATTGGGGGCAGCGTTTCATATCAGAACCTGAATGGTTTCTTGAGTATTTTGCCCGTCTTCTTGAGGATCGACCCGACTTTCGAATCGTCCTTCTTTGGTTCGGCGGGTTTGACGGGGTTGGCGGGTTTCACGGCGGCAGGTTTGGTTGTCGTTTTCCTGGCTGGTGCGGTTGGTTTGGCTGGTTCTGCCGGTTTCGGTTCCTCAGCTACTGCCGGCGGTTGAGCTTGTGGCAATTCCGGCGTCGGCGCGGGCGGAACAGTGACGTTCGGCGGCGAGAAGTTGTTTGCCGGCGCGCCGTTGCGTGGCGTCCCAAAGTAATAGAACGACGCGATAACGAGCGTCAGCAGAATCGTCGCAAACGCCGGCACCATCCGGTTTCGACGCGCCGCCGCTGCTTTGCCAGGCACGTCCGGGACTGTCGCAAGCGAATGAAGGTTTGGGAGTGTTCGAGAATCCAGAACGAGCACGACCCCGTCCATGTCGCACAGGCTCTGGTCGTCCTCGTAAATAAACTCACACTGCGGGCACCTCTTCATGCGACGCTCCTGGATTGCGGGTTAGTTGGGTCGATTGGGGCCTGCGGGTCGTAGAGCCGGAGTGAGTAAGTCCCCGCAGGGTTCCAAAGATACACCTAAAACGACGGGAAAAACAATGTTTTCCTTTATAACGTGTGATTTTCAGGCAGATTTTCGTGTTTTTCGTGACTCGCGAGCACGACGCCCACGCCCATCAGCCACCAAAACATCATCGCCGCTTCGGCGTCGCCATAGTTGTAATTGACTAACGAACTCGCGAGGAAGCCCGTCAACGCGCCGAGGATACCGAGCAGGAGACCGTAGGAATTGGTATCGCTTAGATCGCGAGCGCCTTTTTCGCCGCGTGCGATGTAGAACCAAAAGGCGGTCATGAGCCAGAGCCAGAGGGCCAGCATCGGCAGTCCGCGATCGAAAGCCAACTGGAGCGGGGTCGAGTGCAGATGGAGCATGTCACGGCCGGGAAATCCCCACTCGTTCCAGTGGAGTTTCATCGCGTCCATCCCGTGACCAAAGACCGGATGAATAAGGATGCGCGACAGCCCGACGCGCGCCACTTCGCCTCGCAACGACGAACTGTCGTCGCCCAGGAACAGCGCATCGCGCGCGCGCGTTTGCGAAACGACGACTGCGCCAAAGGCAAGCACGAAGAACAGCGCGAACGTAAACGCGATCTTGTATCCGCCGCGTAACGATCGCCAGGCGATCACGGCCGCGCCGATGGCAAATGCGACCATCACTGTTCGCATGGCAGTGAAGACGATGCCCATCGTCAGGATCGCCGCGGCGACGAGCGCTGCTCGGAAATACTTGTTTGGCCCGTGATTTCGCAGGTGAGCGAGTGCGAGTCCGAGGGCGAGTAGCGCGATCATTTGCAGCATCCCGGCGAACGTGACGTAATGCCGTGTCCATCCCGAGGCCCGGAAACGATGACTACGCGCGTCACCTGTCAAACCGCTCGTTAGACCGTATTCCGCCGCTGTAACAACCAAACCCGGACGCTCAACAGTTTCACCACGCGAAATGATGCCGGCCACGAATGGCGTCCCCGGCGACGCAGATTTCAATACCCGTTCGATCTCTTCAACAGAATAAACCCGCGTGCGATTGAGACTCCAAATCGTGTCGCCGGTTTGAATTCCAACCCGGTGAAACGGGCTGCCCGGCGTTATCGACTCAATTACAACTCCACGCCCACGCGCCAGATCGAATGCACTGTAAAGCGCTCCCGCGCAGCCCGAAACAATCAGCAGCGCCGCCAAACCGAGCGCCGAACGCTTCGTCACAACCGCGCGGGCTACGTAGAAGAGAAACACGACCCACAACGATTGCAGTTTCAGCAAACTGATCCGCGGCTCTTCCGACAACAGCGACGAAGCAACGGTCCAAAGCAGCGACAGCAAAATAATCAAGTCAAACCTGGACCGCCGCAGGCCCAAACTGCCCGTCGAAACGATCTTCAACAACCATCCGATTCCCGCCAACGCGACGCCGATCACGCTCGCCGCGACTGAATGCGGCGCGAACGCGACATAAAGCACTAATCCGACGAGCGCCGTCCGCTGTCCTAATACGGCAAGAGGGCGATGATCACTGGCAACTGAGGACATTTTGGATCGTGCGAAAGCAAGCCGGAAATCCGTGTCTCAAAATCGCTAAGCGCTTCAAAATAGGTTCGTTGACACCCTTTATTTACGCATGTTAGCGTATCCCGCGGCTGTCTGCCGGAGTTGGAGTGGAGTTTTTGACAATTCGTTTATCCAGGAACCGAATAGTCCCCGCTGCTCGCCGCTACGATTAGTCCGCAACCCGTTTTAATGATACATAAGATTCCTGATGGCTTTCGACAAAGCTAAGGTTCTAAAGAACGCTGAGAAATTCCTGTCCCAAGGGAAGTTCAACGCAGCAATCAAAGAGTATCGTCAGATCGTCGACAACGACGTTAACGACCTTACCGCCTTGAATATGCTGGGTGATCTATACGTCCGCGCCGGCAAGAAAGAAGAAGCCGTCACGTGCTTCGAACGCATCGCCGAACACTACAGCAACCAGGAATTCACGCTCAAAGCCATCGCGATGTACAAGAAGATCGAGCGTATCAGAACGCGCGATCCGATCATCGCACATAAACTCGCCGAACTTTACGCGACCCAGGGCCTGGTCCACGATGCCCGCGCCCAGTATCTCGTCGTCGCCGATGCTTACACCCGCGCCGGCGCGAACAAGAAAGCCCTCGACATCCTGCACAAGATCGCCGATCTCGATCCGAACAACACCGAGATCCGGCTCAAGCTCGCCGATGGTTATTTGAACGAGAGCATGAAGCGTGATGCGGCGGATGCGTTTATCCAGGCCGCGAATCGTCTGCACCAGATCGGATCGAACGACAAGGCGCTCGACGCTTACGGAAAAGCACTCGGGCTCGTGCGCGACGATTTCGACGCCTTGCGCGGCATGCTCGAAACGCACATCGCGCGCGGTACGGCTGACGAAGCCGCCGAAGTGCTCGAACGCGTGGTGCAGGGCCGGGAAGACGACACGGATCTGGTGTTGATGCTCGCGCGCGCCTATCTCGAAGCTGAGGATCCGCGAGGCGCGGAACGGGCCACGGCGCTGTTGATGGAACGCGATCCGGCGAACTATCCGCAGTATCTGCCAGTTACGCGTTTGTATTTGAAGGTCGGCGAGGTTGACGAGACGATTCGCATCCTTTCGACGATCATCGAGCGCATGCTGGCCGGACGTGAAGAGCGCGAGTTGCTCGAGATCGTCAACCAGGTGTTGGTCAGTAACCCGGATCACGTCGGGGCGCTGCGAATGCTGGTTCGCATTCACTGGTGGCAACGAGACATGGACGCGCTGCGTTCTGCGCTCGAACGTCTGGCGGAGTCTGCCGAAGCTTCGGAACTGATCGACGAAGAGCGCTATGCGTTGACGCAGTTGGCCCGGCTTGCGCCTGACGAGCCGCGCTACCTCGAACGGTTGAACATGCTCGGCGGCTTGCAGGAAGAAGCTGCCGGCGATCTCGCGGCGATGCCGGAGCCGAGCGGCAGTGATGTTCCGGAGTTTGAGACATTCGCCGTCGTCGAGGATGACGACGAACCTGCTGTTGCGCCAGGTTTTGAAGTCGCGGAATTCGAAACAAATGAAGTGCCGGGCGCGGAGTTTGAAACGTCGAACGATGGGTTCGCCTCCGATCCGACGGCGTCGTTTGCGGATCTCAACGAGGAGTTTGAGCCGACTAGTCACACCGATTTTCAGGAAGTCGATTTCAGCATGACGTCGCCGGTTGCGGCCGAACCGGTTGCGGCAGCGGACAGTCCGGCGGAGACGGCGCGTCTCGAAAACATGATGCGCCAGGAACTCGAGAGCGTCGATTTCTACATCGCGCAGGGTTACTCGGACATCGCGGTCGACACGCTCGATATGCTCGAACGGCAGTTTGGGACACATCCGGATATTCAGGCGCGTCGCGACAGGCTTGCGGGTGGCGCCTCAGCCGCGCCGGCAGCGGAGGCTGCGGTTTTTGAGTTTGGCGGCGCTGAGGAGTTTGCGGAAGCGACGCCGGTTGAAGCGATACCTTTCGAAGCTGAAACGTCTTTTGCGACCGTCGCGGATGACGGGCATCAGGCGCCGCCGCCAGTTGCCGTGCCGCCAGTTGCCGTGCCGGTCGCGCCGGTTGCTTCGGGCATCGACGCCGGTCTGGCCGAGTTATTCGAAGAGTTTCGCGCCGCCGAGGAAGGCGACACCGTCCAGGAAGACTTCGAAACCCATTACAACATGGGCACGGCCTACAAAGAGATGGATCTGATGGACGAGGCCGTGCAGGAGTTTCAGACTGCGGCGAACTTGGTGAAACCCGGTGACGGCACGTCGCGTTTTCTCCAATGCTGCAATATGCTGGGTCATTGTTTCATGCAGAAAGGAATGCCCGAGGCGGCAGTGATTTGGTTCAAGAAAGGACTCGCCGCGCCGGGACACACGGAAGACGAGTACCAGGCATTGCGTTATGAACTCGCGTCGGCGTACGAGGAGCTTGGCGATCTCAAGAACGCGCGCGAGTTTTACACGGCGGTTTACGGCGTCGATGTTTCCTATCGGGAAGTCGCTGACAAGTTGAGTCAGTTGAAGAATAAGTGAGCAGATGTCAGCCAAACTAAGCGTTATCTTCTATATCATTCTCTGCTTCGAGATCGGCATCTTTCTGACCGTGCTGCCGTGGTGGCCGCAGGGCATGTGGGGAATCAGTGACTGGGGCAACAACTACTTTCTGTTATATGCTGCGAACAAGACAGGTTACCAGGGTTTGCAGGCCGTGGTTGCTTCCGGTTGGGTGCGTGGCGCAGTCAGCGGGGTGGGGATTTTGAATCTCGGAATCGCGTTTTGGGAGATCCTCAACTTCAAACGAACCGTCGCCGCGCTTCAGCAACAGGTTACACGCCCAACTAGATCTACTAACAATGCCGCTCAATCTTCCACGTCCGATCAGCTACGCGATAACGAGCGGCGCGACAACAGCTAAAACAACTCCTGACGATCCTGAGTTTGCCGCCGTGCTTCGCTGGGTCGAAGCTGCGGTCGCCGCGCAAGTCTCTCTAATTCAAATACGTGAGAAGTTGATGAGCGTGCGAGTTCTTTATGAACTGGCGAGACGCGCGGCCGCAATCACGCTGCACACACCCACTAAATTGCTGATCAACGATCGTTTCGACATTGTGCGTGCCGCGGGTGCTGACGGTGTTCACCTGACAACCAACTCCTTGCCTGCAAACCTGGTTCGTGAGATCTGTGGTCAGGATTTCTTAATCGGTGTTTCAACACACTCGCTCGAAACAGCGCAATCGGCAGCAGAAGCAGGCGCTGACTTCATCGTCTTCGGACCGGTGTTTGAGACGGAATCGAAGCGTGCTTTTGGACCGCCGCAGGGGTTGGAAAAACTGCGCGAGGTCAGCAATGCGTTGGCGGGGTTCCCGGTGTTGGCGATTGGTGGTATCAATGCCGCGAATGCCGATGAATGTTTAAGCGCGGGAGCAAGTGGCATCGCGGGAATAAGTTTATTTCAATGACGAGACCAGTAGTAATGACGATCGCGGGACTCGATCCGTCGGGTGGCGCGGGGATTGTCGCCGACATCAAAACGATCTACGCGCTCGGTGGCTTTCCGGCAGCGGCGATCACGTCGATCACGTATCAAAATACGACCGGTGTCTTTGGCGCGGAGCATCAATCGGCGGAGACGCTGCGCGCGCAAGTCGAACCTGTGATTAGCGATCTCGACGTCAAAGCAGCGAAGACCGGAATGTTGCCGACCGCGGAGATCGTCGCCGAAGTCGCGCGCTTGTTTAGTGAAGAAGCATTGCCGGCGCCGGTCGTCGATCCGGTGATGGTTTCAACTTCCGGACACGATCTGATCGGCGACGAAGCGTTTCAAGTTCTGAAGACGCGACTGCTGCCAGTTGCGCGTGTCGTTACGCCGAACATTCCCGAGGCCGAACGTCTCGCGGGTTTCTCGATTCAATCCGAAAGCGATATGCGGCGCGCGGCGGAGGCGATCAAGTCGATGGGCGTGCGGGCTGTGTTAGTTAAAGGCGGGCATCGCGCGATCGAGAATCAAGCCACCGATCTGTTGCTGGATGAAAACGGGTTTGTCGAATTTCGTGAGGCGTATCTCGAAGTAGGCGAGATACACGGATCGGGTTGCACGCTCTCCGCTGCTATCGCCGCGTATCTCGGCCAGGGGATGACACTGGACGGCGCGATACGTTCAGCAAAAAGCTATATCACTCAACAAATCCGTGTTTTACAGTCGGCGCCGCGGATCGGCCACGGCGCTCGACCGTTGTGAAACACGGATCTATTCGATCGTCACCTTTTCCATCTTCACTTCTTCCGCCGGCCGATCGTTCCGATCCGTCGCCGACGTCGCGATCTCGTTCACCACGTCCTGCCCTTCCGTCACGCGTCCGAAGATCGTGTAACTCGGCGGCAACGGGTAGTCGACGTGCATGATGAAAAACTGCGATCCGTTTGTGTTTGGACCAGCATTCGCCATCGCCATCGTGCCTGCTTTGTATCCTGTTTGATACACCGGCGAGCTGCGATCGATCTCGTCGTCGAAACGTCCGCCCCACGCCGACTCGCCGCCGCGGCCGGTGCCGGTCGGATCGCCGCCCTGGATCATGAAGCCCTTGATCACGCGATGAAAGATGATGCCGTCGTAATAGCCGCGCTCAGCCAGCGTGATGAAGTTTTCCGTTGTCTTCGGTGCGTCTTCTTCCAACAACTCGACGCGAATCGTGCCTTTGTTTGTTTGAATCACCGCCGTTCGGTTTGCCATGTTGTCTCCTCACTGTTATTCAAAATGAACTGTTCGACCGCCAGCGCGACACCGTCTTCGCTGTTCGAAGCGGTCGGATGCAGGCCCGCGATCTCGCGTAATGAAAGCGGCGCGTTGGCCATCACGACGCCAATGCCGGCGAACAACAACATTTCAAGATCGTTGTAGTTGTCGCCGATGGCCATGATCGCTTCCGGTTTCGCGCCCAACTCTGCCGCCGTTGCCGCCACGCCTGCGCCTTTGGACGCTGCCGGATTAACCACGTCGATCAACGTGAAATCCTGTTCTTTGTACTTGGTGCCGAGCACTTTTACACTCGTTCCCAACTCGGCGTGCAGCAGTTCTTCCAACTGGTCCATCTTCGCGCATGCGCCAGAGAAGGCGAGATGGATCGGATCGTGGTCCAAATACTCTTCGAGCGTATTTACCTGCCGCACCGATTGCTGTCCTTCTTCGTCGCCGTGAATGCGGCGCGCCCACGCGACGTACTTGTGAATCGCAGCATCTTCGCCGCTGAGTCGATCGTAAATGAGCGTTCCCAAGCCTTCATGATCGTCGCTCAACAGCGGATCGGCCCCAAGCGAACGGCCGACGCGCAACGCTTCACGAGCGGCGGCGAGCGGCAACGGCAGAACAGAAACCGTTTGCAACGTCGCGGCGTGCTTCGTCAGTGCGCCGTTGTGCGCGATGACGGGAACGTCGAGTCCCAGCTCCAAAGCGATCGGACGCGAATCGCGAAAACGTCTGCCCGTGACGAGTGCGACGCGCACACCCCTGGCGCGCGCATTTTCAATTGCAATTCGATTGCGATCAGAAATCTGGCCCCGGCTATTGAGGAGGGTGCCGTCCAGATCCAGCGCCAGAAGACTTATCGCCATAAAGACGAACAAGGTAAAGGAAGATGAGTCGGAAGGCAAAAGGTGAGCTTCGATCTTTGTACTTTGAACTTTGTATTTTGCCTTGAAATACAAATAACAAGGTACAAAGTTCAAAGCACTACGATCCAAGTACAAAGCTCTTCCATCAGTTGGTCCTTCCTGATATTATTCGCGCCCCCCTCTCATACAACACGAATCTTGGAGGTAAAAGGAATGCGAAGAGTAGCATTGTCCGTTGCCGTCGTGGTGTTAGTGTCGGCGTCAACCGTTGTTTGGGCGCAGGGTTTTAAGAAGATCAATGAGTTCTTAACTGGATACGAGGAAGTTCCTTCCGTTTCCACCACCGCTACGGGCGACTTTGAAGCTCGTATCAGCAGGGATGGCACGCGCATCGAGTGGGAATTGAGCTATGACGATCTCGAAGGAGCTGTCCAGCAAGCTCACATTCACTTCGGACAGAAGGGTGTGAATGGTGGCATCAGCGTGTTCCTCTGCACGAACCTCGGCAATGGTCCGGCAGGAATGCAAGCCTGTCCGGCGGCGCCGGCGAGGATCTCAGGCACCATCTTCGCTGCCGACGTCAGCCCGAACATTCCGGCCACCGCAGCGGCCCGTACCCAGGGCATCAACACCGGCGAAATCGGCGAACTGATCAAAGCCATCCGCGCCGGCGCAACCTACGTAAACGTTCACAGCACGACCTGGCCCGGCGGCGAAATCCGCAGCCAGATCGACGGCAACCGGGGCCACGAACACTGAGCCCCCACGCACCCGGCGGCGTTAACAAAGCGAGAGCCACCCATCCTCCAGCGAGTCGTTGGAGTAAGGTGGCTCTTTGTATTGCCGTAGCGTTTTCTCACAACGTCGTCATAACAGGAATCCTCACATGCCAAAGAAAACACAATCGAAGAATGCAATCGCACAACAGCCGATTATAGAAGACGTAATCCATCATATTCGCGGTCAGAAGGTAATTCTCGGACGCGACCTCGCATCAATTTATGGCGTGCAGACTAAAGCTCTGACTCAGGCTGTAAAGCGAAATGCCGCGAAGTTTCCGCCGGACTTCATGTTCCAGTTAACACGGGAAGAAGCTAAGACAGCGGCGCGTTCAAGGTCACAAAATGTGACCTTGAAGCGAGGAACAAATATCAAGTATTTGCCTTACGCCTTCACAGAACACGGAGTGGTAATGGCTGCCAATGTTCTCAATAGCGATCGAGCAGTGACAATGAGCGTCTACGTTGTCCGAGCCTTCGTTAAACTGCGAGAACTCGCAACCGGCAATGAAGCCCTGGAACGAAAGCTTCGAGAATTAGAACGCAAATTGACAGCTCGTCAGGACATTCACGAGAAAGCAATCCTGCAACTGTTCAAACAGATTCGAGCGTTGTTGCTGCCTATCGACACCAAACCATCGAAACGACAGATTGGTTTCCGGCGCGTTTAAGATCACAAAATGTGATCTTAAACGCGCACGATGGCAGTAATCTGGCTTTAAAACGAGAACTTCAGGCCGAGTTGGATTTGTCTGGACGGGCCGGCGCTGAAGATCTTCCCGAAGTTGGGGGTGAAGGCGAAGCGGTTGGGAAGATCGAAGTTGGCCGTGTTGAAGAGATTGAAGGCCTCGACACGAAATTCAAGGGTCTTTGATTCGTCGAAACGGAAGTTTCTTGTCGCCGCCAGATCGAAGAGTTTCGTGCCTGGGCCAATCACGATGTTGCGCCCGCAATTTCCAAAGGTGCCGAAGGCTGCCGGGACGAACGCGGAGGTATCGAAGAACCGATCGACAGTCTGCTCGCCAGACGAAAGATTCGGATCGCGCAGGCAGTTCGGTCGTTGTGGCGGGCCCTGACCGATGTTTGCGCGATCGGTTTGATCGTTGACCGTGAATGGCGCGCCGCTTTCAAAAGTCGCGATTGCGGTGAGTCTCCAGCCACCGAGTATTGCCGACGCAACCCCCGACTCATTGAGAAACGGTTTTCCCTTGCCAAACGGCAGTTCATACATGCCACTGGCGATGAACCGGTGCGCGTGATGGAAGCTCGCCAGCGCGCGCTCCGCGTGATGGTCGCGCACGTTCTGCGGCAGGTTCGCCTCGTTAGTGGTAGCGCCCGGATCGGAAGCATCGTCGATAGCTTTCGAGAGAGTGTAATTCGCGTTGAACGACACACCGCGCGAGAGACGCTTCTCGATGCGCACAGTCCCGGCGTGATACAGCGAATAACCATCCCAACGCAAACTGGTGAACGAAGCCAGCGCCGGCATCGGACGGCGTGGACCAATCGGTCCAGGCCCAGGCACCGGCACGTTGCGCACTGTCGAACTATCAGCGCCCTGAATATTCGAGCCGAGATAGGACAACTCAATCACCGTCGTCGGCGTGATCTGATGCTGCAAACTCAAACCAGCCGTTCCCGCGTACTCAATACTGAAATCATGATCGACGCCGTTTCCGCCAATCGTTCCAATAGCTGTTGACGTGAGAATGTTCTCAGTCGTGAACGTCGGCGTCGGAGTGTCTGACGCGAAGCTGATGTTCTTGAGCAAGAAGAACGGTAAGTTGCGGGCGAGCGCTTGTTGCACCGAATAGGCCCATTGATTCGCGAAGATGCCATAACCGCCACGCAACACTGTTTCGCGTTTACCCGGCAGCCGCCAGGAGAAGCTGAAACGCGGCGCGAAACGCACCGGATTATTAAGCAGCAGCGAACGATCCCATCCAGCCTCAGCCGAAGTAACGAACGGAACCGGAATCAACGGCAGCAACTCTGCTGCTGACGGCGAGATATTTCCCTGATCGTCACTGGCAATTACAAAACGCCCGCCCGGCACGGTGAAGTCGATTGACGACAGGCGATTTTGCAGATCGCGCATCGGTTGGTTGATCTCGATGCGCAGCCCGACGTTGATGGTCAGGTTAGGTGTCGGATTCCAGTCGTCCTGGACGTAAGTATGCAACCACATCGAGCGCCCATTCTCTTCACTGCGTCCGAGTCCGACCTGCCCACTGCCCGGAAAACCCAGCAGGAAATCGGCCAGCGGGTTTCCCGGCTGACCGGCGCGCGCGCTGCTGAACTGCCCGTTGAACGTGAACGCGCCGCGAGCCGTGTCCGGATTCACCGGATTGAAACTGAGGTGATAAAAGTAGACGCCAAACTTGAACTTATGCGCGCCGCGATTGAGAAACACGTTGTCGTAGAACTCGAAACTCGTGTCTCGACGAGTTACAAAAGCAGTCGGATCGCCAATGTTGCTGAACAGACCGGCAAGCGAAACCTGCGGAAAGCCGACGTCCGCGGGATTGGTAGTCACGCCCTGCAAACCCACCGTCGGCGCAAAATCAACGCCCTGATTCTGACTCGCCTGTCCGCCGGTGACGTGCAGAAATCCAAAACGCGCTTCATTGAGAAAGTTAGGCGTGAAGAAATGGGTGTAACTAACGCCCAGGTTGATCGCCTTGGTCGTCAGAGTCCGTCCGAACCCGGGAAGGAGAGCTTCGTTCAACTTGCCGCTGCCGAACGGTTGAAACGCGCGCGCGTTGAAGGCTGACAACCGGGCAAAGATCGTGTCTTTCGACGTCGCCTGATGATCGATCCGGATCGAGTAGCTATCGACATTGGTTCTTTCTTCTTCAGTTGAAAGCAGGTTGCGCGAAATGCCGGGCAGGTTTGGCAACGGAATTTTTGCGAGCAGCGCCAGCGCCACCGGATCCAGTCGCTCGGGGCTGATGCGATTCCCAACCAGCGGCGCGCGATTGCCAGAACCGTCAGTCGTCAATGGATCGAAAATTTGCGGAAACGCGGAAAGATCTCCAGCGCGCATTGCCGCCGTCGGCACGGAAAAAGTTTTCGTCAGCGTTTGCCGGATTCGTTGTCCTTCGTAGCTGCCGAAGAAGAATGTTTTTGGCTCAACGTTTCCAAATGCAATTGGACCACCAAGCGTTGCGCCAAATTGATTCTGGTTGAAAGGCGGGATCGGCTGGTTTGGATCGTCAAAGAAGTTCCTGGCGTCGAGTTTTGCGTTCCGCATGAACTCGAAAGCGTTGCCATGAAATCCTCGGGTCCCTGATTTAGTCGCAACGTTGATCAGGGCCGAAGCTTTGCCGCCAAACTCGGCGGCGTAGAGTGATTTCTGGATCCTGAATTCCTGAATCGAATCAACCGAAGGACTGATCACCAAGTTGTTAAAGTATTCGTCGGTGACTTTAACGCCGTCGACGAGGTAGATGTTATGTCCGCTGCGTTGACCGGCCACGTTTACGAGTTCGCCTGCTTGTTGCAATGCGGCGCCGCGAGTGCCGCCGGGAGGCCTGACGACGCCTTCGCTCAGCAGCGCAAGTTGGAGGAACTGTCTGCCGTTCAGCGGCAGTTCGGCAACACGTTTCTTATCGATCACTTCACTGACTTCACCCGTCGCCGTAGCCAGTAAGCCATCAGAAGTGGTTATATTGGCCACCGCGCTCAACTCACCAATCGCCAACTCCAGATTGAGATCGATCACCTGGCCGAGGTGCAGATCGATTCCCGTCTTGCTCAACTGCTTGAAGCCGTTGGCCCAAGCCTTCAACGCATATTCGCCTACCGGAAGAGATGGAAACTGAAACTGGCCCGATTGGTCTGTAACGAGATCGTATTTGATGTTGTTGGCGGTATTCGTGACTGTGATCGCACAGTCTGGAATGACCGCGCCCGTGCTGTCTCTTATCGTGCCGCGAATTTGACCTGTGTTTGTCTGCGCGTGAGCGAGCGAAACAGCGAATAGAAGCACGATAAACGCGAGAAGTTTCGGCATGAGATTGTGGACCTCGTTGTTGAGGGAGGAATCTGATTAGGGGACTGAGTTAAATAACTTGGGCGAACAGACTCTACTTGTCCAAATGTTTGCTGTCAACGTTTTGTTTTTCGCGCGTCATCATTCTCCGACACCTGTCAGAAAAACTATTAACCCTCGTTTGAAATACCGGAAAATTGCCCAGCTATCGTCCCAATTACCTCAAGTTCACATTTCTATCGCATACTGCACCAGTTCGCCCTAATTTACCCTTTATGCGAGGACACCCTGCTAATGAATGTCACTCATCTTGAATGTGCGTTGTGCGGACTGCAGCACGAGGCACGTCGGTTGCACAACGTCTGTAGCGCGTGCGGCAAACCCCTGCTGGTTCGCTACGATCTCGAGCGCGCGAAAGTAACTTTGACAAGAGAATCACTGGCCGCCAGACGCGCCGATCTCTGGCGCTATCGCGAAGTGCTGCCCGTCGACGCCGACGACAACATCGTCTCGTTTGGCGAAGGCTGGACGCCGCTGCTGCGCGCGCGAAAGATCGGTAAGAAAGAAGGAATCCACGAGCTTTACATCAAGGACGAGTCGCAGAATCCGACTCAAAGTTTCAAAGCGCGTGGCATGACGGCGGCAGTTTCGATGGCGAAAGAGTTAGGGGCGACGAAACTCGCCGTTCCCTCGGCCGGAAATGCAGCGGGCGCACTGGCCGCTTACGCCGCGAGGGCGGGACTGCAGTGCTACATCTTCATGCCGCGCGACACGCCGCGCGCGAACGTCGTCGAATGTGAACAGACGGGCGCGCACGTGACGCTGATGGATGGTCTCATCACCGACTGTGGCGCTGAAGTCGCGCGCCGGAAAGAAGCGGAAGGCTGGTTTGACGTTTCGACTTTGAAAGAACCGTATCGCGTCGAAGGAAAGAAGACGTTGGGTTACGAGCTGGCGGAACAATTCAAGTGGGAACTGCCGGACGTAATCATCTATCCGACGGGCGGTGGCACCGGATTGATCGGTATGTGGAAAGCATTCGACGAGATGGAGCAGATGGGTTGGATCGGAAGTCGCCGGCCGCGAATGGTGACGGTGCAGGCGGCTGGTTGCGCGCCAATCGTGCGCGCGTTTGAAGAAGGGAATCGATTCGCCGACGAGTTTCCGAATGCAGCGACCACGGCTTCGGGACTGCGAGTGCCGAAAGCAATCGGCGATTTCTTGATACTTGATGCGTTGCGCAACTCGGGCGGGACCGCGGTGGCGGTTACGGATGAAGAGTTGATCAAAGCGACGCGTGAGATTGGTGCTGCTGAAGGAGTGTTCTGTGCGCCCGAAGGCGCGGCTTGTTTGCCTGCTTTGCGGCAGTTGATCGCTTCAGGTGACGTTAGGCCGGGTGAACGGGTGGTGTTGTTCAATACGGGCTCGGGGGTGAAGTACATGGAGTCGTTCGAACCCACGGATTAGACGGATTACCGGAGGATTAAGTGAAGTATCTAAGCGTTCTTGTCTTGTTGTTGGTGGTTGCTTTTAGCGCTTCGGCGCAACAAGCGTGGTTGACTGACGCGCAACGCGAGCAGTTCGAAACACTGCGGCGCAGCGGACTCGACGCGCTCTACAACATCGACTACGACAAAGCAGAACGCGACTTCAAAGAGATCGTCCGGCTGATGCCCAATCATCCCGGCGGTTATCAACTGCTCGCGGCGCGTGTGTGGATCAAAACGCTTTACGAATCGCGCCGCTTGCAGTCGTCGCTTTACAGCTCCGAAGGGTTTTATACGAATGGCGACGACAAAGTCGATCCGAAAATCGTGACCGAGTTTCGCAACCTCACCCGCGAGGCGAGACGGCTGGCGGAAGCGAAATTGAAGCAGGAACCCAAGAACGTCGAAGCACTTGATTTCCTCGCCAACACCGAAGGATTGAAAGCGTCGTTTGAAGAAGCAGTCGAGCGGCGTCACTACGCGGCGTTGCGCGACGGCAACGACGCCGTCAATCATCATCGCGAAGTGTTGAAACTCGATCCGGCGTATATCGACGCGCAGATCACCATCGGGCTTTATGAATACGTCGTCGGGTCGTTGCCGTTGCCGGTGAAGATACTCGCCGGCGCGACTGGTTATCGCGG
This sequence comes from Pyrinomonadaceae bacterium, assembly GCA_035276045.1. Classification (GTDB taxonomy): domain Bacteria; phylum Acidobacteriota; class Blastocatellia; order Pyrinomonadales; family Pyrinomonadaceae; genus PSRF01. The sequence continues at coordinate 26,206 of DATELZ010000026.1, forward strand.
TTCGAAGAAACGTGGTCTCGCGATGCTCGAACAGGTCGCGAAAGAAGGCCGCTGGGCACAGGACGATGCAAAGAGTGTGTTGATCGTGCTGTACACGCGTGAGAAACGATTTGCGGATGTGCTCAAGTTTGCGCGCGAACTGAGCGCCAAATATCCGCGCAATTATCTGCTGCGACTCGAAACTGCCGACGCGCTGGTCGGGATTGCCGCCCAAAAGCGCAAAGAGAAAGATCTCGCGGGCGCGGTGCAGTCGGAAAAAGAAGCGTTTGCAGTCTTCGACGAACTGCTTCGCGATCGCAACGTTCGCGACGCGGCGTCACGAGCGCTCGATCTGATTCACTTCAAATACGGCGAAGTGCTGCTTACGGCTGGTTATCACGATCGCGCCGCCAGGGAATTTATAGCGGCGACTAAAGCATCGGGCGCCGAAGAAGGATTGGTGACGATGGCCCACCTTTACGCTGCGCATGCTTACGACGCCGGCGGAAAACGCGACGAAGCGTTGGCGCAGTACAAGGTCGTGCTCGCCCGGCCAAACGTTTACGACGCACACGACGCAGCGAAACGTGGATTGCAAAAAGCATACAAGGCGGAACTCACATGAGATCAGAAACATCCTTGCCCCGAACGCGCCCGCGCCGGCTGTTGCTTTGTCTCGACGGCGTTCCTCACAAGCTGATCGTCGACGCCAAACAACGCGGACTGTTCGACAACTTCGGTCCGCCGACGCGACTGTTGTCGCCGTTTCCGACGATGACCAACGTCGCGCTCTCCGCGATGTTCGACGCGTCGCCTCCAGCCGGTTACGAGAGCCTCTATTTCGACAAGCGAGCCGGCGAATTGCGCGGCGGCATCAGGAAGTATCTCGGACGCCGCACGCCTGACAAGATTCCGTCGTCGTACATGGACGACCTCGATTACCAGGAACCGCTGCCGTTCGAGTTTCTGATCTACGTTGCGCCGGAGAAAGTCTGGCGCGCCGACATGCGCCGGTTTCGCGAACAGTTCCGCGCCGCGCCGCAAAATCGCGACTACTTCGCGTTTCTGAAAGCTACCGACGGACTGCTGCACGCGCAGGGACCATCGCGCTTGAACGTCGCGCTCGAATCGCTCGACCAGATCCTCACCGAGATCGGCGACTACTGCGGCAACGAAACCGAGATCGTGATGTTCTCGGATCACGGCATGAACCTGGAAGAAAACCGGCGCGTCCCTCTCACTGCGCAGCTACAGCGACGCGGCTACCAGGTTGGACCACGGTTCGCAAAGGGCAACAAGAAGCGTGCAGTTTCGATCCCGGCGTTTGGACTGTGCAGTTACGCGGCCGTGTATTGTGGCGACGAAGAGTACGTGCCTGAAACTGCCTGCGCGCTCGTCGAGATACCGGGTGTTGACTTCGTCGTCTATCGCGACGGTCTCGAGGTCGTCGTCGAAGGCGCGAGCGGCAGTGCGCGAATCCAGCGCGAGGGCGATACTTATCGTTATGTCGCTGCCAAAGGCGATCCGCTTCAACTTGGTTCCAAAGCAAACGGATGTTTGAGTGAGTCAACCTGGTTTGAAAAGACCAACGCGCATCGCTATCCGGACGTGGTCGTAAATCTTTACAAGTCGCTCTTCACCTCGCGCGTGAAGCACACCGCCGACATTCTCATCAGCCTTGACGACGGTTACTACTACGGCTGGTCTCCTTTTGGACGCTTCGTCCGCCTCGCTGCGACTCACGGCAACGCGCTGCAATCGAGCTCGAACGCCTTTCTCATGAGCACGCACCGGAACCTCCCGGAGTGCGTTCGCGCCGACAATGCGAACGAACTATTGCGTGGCTAAAGCGGCGATCTCCGCGGTGCTTCTGCGACCTCTGCGTTCCTTCATATTCGACGCAGAGAACACTGAGAACGCAGAGAGCGCAAAGGTTGATTTTTCAGGTTAGGACATCACCTTAAGGCATCGGTACTCTTTGAACTTTGCACTTTGTACCTTACATTTAGCCGGTGCAGAACGTTTCCTCCATTGAGTCGCCCGCAGTAGAAACCTTTTCGCTGGTGAAGCAGTTTGGCGATTTTGTCGCCGTCGATCACATCGATCTACAGGTAAATCGCGGCAGTTTTTTCGGATTTCTTGGCCCGAACGGCGCGGGCAAGTCGACCACGATCAAGATGCTTACGGGTCTGCTTGGGCCGACGAGCGGCAAGTTGCGTGTGCTTGGATTCGATATCGCCGAACAGCCGATGGAGGTCAAACGGCGCATCGGCGTCGTGCCGGAGGATCTGAATCTTTTCGAACGACTGACCGGCGCTGAGATGCTCTCGTTTACCGGACGCATGTACGGCGTGCGGCCCGACGAGATCGCGCAACGTTCGAAAGAGTTGCTCGAATTGATGGAGTTGACGGACGAGCCGAAGAAGCTGATCGTCGAATACTCGCACGGCATGAAGAAGAAACTCTCCCTCGCGTGCGCCTTGATTCACCGGCCGGAGATACTTTTCCTGGACGAACCATTCGAAGGCGTCGATGCGATCGCTTCACGCACACTAAAGGATCTGTTATTGCGGCTCACGTCTCGTGGCCTGACTGTCTTTCTCACCTCGCACGTGCTCGAAATCGTCGAACGTCTATGCAGCCACATCGCCATCATCGCGCAAGGCAAGCTGCTCGCTTCCGGATCGCTGGACGAGCTGCGAAAAGGCATACGCGTGGATGGCGATGGACCATCGTCAGGACCGGTCTCGCTGGAGGAGTATTTCATCCACGTCGTAGGCGGCACGCGCGAGTCGAGTGAAGAAGAAGTGTTGCAGTGGCTGGCGTGATTTGAGATCTTTACAACCACTCGACAGGACCAGGCCACAACGAACCATTGACGCTAGCATCGGTGATCATCGCGGTGCGGATTAGGTCAAAGGAGATGCTGATGAAGACGATAGTTTCGGCGACCTTTATTGTCGGAATATTTCTGGCGATCACCTCTACTGCGCGCGCGAGCATTTGTGTTGCGCCCGGGGTGCCCGGAGCGCTTGATCGGGCAGAAGCAGTTTTTGTGGGAAAGATTGTGAACGTCGCGGCAGCTCGTGATGACAACGGCGCCTTGTCTACAACTGACTATGTTGTCAGGTTCGAGATCCAGGAGTCATGGAAAGGAACCGAAGCCCGGGAAATGAACGTTCTGTGGCGTTCACAGATAGAGGGCTGCTCATATTATCCGGTAGGGCAGATCGGCGAAACGTTTTTAGTCTACGCCGATCCATCCAGTTCAGGCCCGGCGCACAAGGGCCGGCCTGAGATCACAATTTTCAACAGAACAAGCCTGCTTCCACCAAAATCTGGAACAGTTACCCTGTCCCAGCCGGTTAGTGGAAGAGAGACATCTCTTTACCTGGCTCCTGAACTAAATAAAAGAGATGCTGCTAACGACTTACAGTTGTTGCGACTGCTAAAGAACTGCGGTTGCCAACCGCAGACGCTTTCATCCTGCTTGGGGTTGTCCTCGACCTCGTGGCAGTCAACTTCAGATGCAGGGAGTAGTTCAGCAACAACGTCAGGCTGCTGTAATTGTTTGCGTCGAGGCAAAAGTCCCCAATAGCCAGTAAAAATGGGGCGAAAATGGCAACTAAGCTCCTCAACTAAACAAAAAAATTTAAAGAAAACTCTTGGCCGAGCCACCTCGCCTCGGCTAAAATCAACACCGATGGGGTTGTCTTCCCGTCTCCGAGTTTTCGACCTCGCCCGTCTTTGAGCCTTACCTTTTTTCTCACTCGTTGTTACCGAAACGAGGTTCCCCGTTTATGGATTCGAATGTTGGTTTGTTTATTCAGTGCCTCGGCATTCTGTTTTTCACGTTGATGGCGGTTTTCATGCGATCGACGATCAAGAGCGTGTCCCTGAAATATTGGACCATCGCCTGGTCGAGCATGTCGCTGGCACTGCTGATTCTCTTCGTCATCTTCCACGTGTCGCTCAAGCCGGCGATTCTCTACGCGCTCTACTTCGTCGGCCAGTACGTCTTCGGCCGCGTGTTCATCACCGGCTGCCGCCGCGAAGTTGAACAGGCGAACCAGGAACTGCTGCGCGCCCGCGATCAACTCGAACTGCTCGCGAAGATGGACCCGCTAACCGAGGCTTTGAACCGCCACGCGTTTCATTCGCTGTTGCGTCATCCGGAAGAGGGCGCGGACACGATGACGTCAGGCAGCGTCGCCGTGATCGACATCGACAATCTCAAGCCCATCAACGACACGTGGGGTCATAGCACGGGCGACAAGGCGATTCGCGCGGTCGCACGGGCGATGCGCTCGTTGATTCGCGCCGACGACATGCTGTTTCGCTGGGGCGGTGATGAGTTTCTCGTGTTGATGTTCAAGCTGCCGGAAGAAGAAGCGAACCGGCGGATGGAAAAGCTCAACGAGCTTCTGGCAGAGAATTGCCGGCGCTGGACGGGCATGCCGGTGACCGTGACGGTCTCACACGGCGTCGCTGGTTTTGAATCACTAACCGGATTGGGCCAGGCGATTGAAGCTGCGGACCAGACGATGTACGCGCAACGCAACGAACTGCGTGGAATCAGTTCCGTGAGACAGGAGTCGCCTTCAGAGTGCTTACAGTGAGGTGCGACCGGTGTGCGCCCGATCGATAAATGCGTTGGGTGGCCTTTTGAAAATCTGCTTCGGTCGCGCGATTGATGTCCACAAACTTCTGCGGATTGCGATCGACTAGCGGAAACCACGTGCTTTGAACCTGGACCATGATCCGGTGCCCGCGCAGAAAAGCGTGATTCACGTCAGGTAAAGTAAACTCGATCTTCGTGACTTTTCCCGGCGGCATCGCTTCCGGCATCGAGAAGCTGTTGCGAAACTTCGCGCGCATCGGTTCGCCACGCACGAGCATTTGATACCCGCCCATTCTCACGTCCTTCGGATTTGGATCCTGGTCGGCGGCGCTATTGGGAAACACGTCGATCAACTTCACGATAAAATCAGAGTCAGTTCCGGTGGTCGAAACGTAAAGCGTCGCTTTGATTGGACCAGCCAGCGTGACGTCGCGATCGAGCACGTCCGTTTGATAGACGACGACGTCCGGACGGCGTGATGCGAAGCGTTGATCTTCGACCATGTATTCGCGCGTCATGCCGATCGCGGTGCCGTTGATAAACGGAACCGGACGCGCCGGATCGCTCACGTACTCGTCAAAACCTGCGACGCTCGTGTCCGCGGCAAACGCGAGCTTCCCGTTCGCGTTGAAATACAAAGCGTTTGAATCAATGTTCTTTGGCGGCCAACTATCGTAGCGCCGCCACAGGTTCGAACCGGTTTCGAAGACCATCGCTTCGGGCAGTTGCGCGCCGCACTTGTCTTTCAGCAGGCAGTTGAAGAAGGGCAGCTCGATCGTTTCCTGGTAGGCGAGGGAAGTCTTGGAGCCGAAGTTGATGTCGCCCAGGAAGTCGCCGTCGCTACGGGCCCAGCCGCCGTGGAACCACGGTCCCATCACGAGCGTGTTGTGCGCGCCGGGATTCGTCTTCTCGATCGTCTTGTAAGTCTCCAAAGCGCCGAAGAGATCTTCCGCGTCGAACCAGCCGCCGACAGTCATCACGGCCGGTTTGATGTTGCGCAGGTGCGGGCGCACGTCGCGTTCCTGCCAGTAGGCGTCGTAGTTCGGATGGGCCATCATCTCGTTCCAGAACTTCACGTCGCCTTTGAAATACTTGCGATCGGCGTTCGCGAGCGGGCCCATCTCGAGAAAGAACTTGTAACCGTCAGGAGTGCCGTGTTGAAAACGTGCCGGTATCTCGCTCGTCGGTTTCGGACGCGGCTTGCCGAGTGTGGCGTAGAAGTTGAACGCGTGCGGCAGAAAGAACGCGCCGTTGTGATGAAAATCGTCGCCGATGAACCAGTCGGCAATCGGCGCCTGTGGCGACGCGGCTTTCAAAGCCGGATGCGCGTCGATTGCGCCCATCGACGTGTAAAAGCCGGGATAAGAAATGCCCCACATGCCGGCGCGACCGTTGTGGTTCGGCACGTTCTTCAAAAGCCACTCGATCGTGTCGTACGTGTCGGTGCTCTCGTCGATCTCGTTTGGGTTCTTCCGGCGTGGCCTCACTTCAACCCATTCGCCTTCGGACATGAATTTTCCGCGCACGTCCTGGTAGACGAAGATGTACTTCTCCTGTTGCATGAAAAGCGATGGTCCAAGAGAGGTTTTGTACTGCTCCGGCCCGTACGGAGAAACCGTGTAAGGCGTGCGGGTGAGCATGATCGGATACTGTTGCGATCGATCTCGCGGCAGGTAGATCGCCGTGAAGAGCTTCACTCCGTCCCGCATCGGGATCATCTGTTCGATCTTTGTGTAGTTGGCTTTAACTTCCGCTTCCGTTTGGGCAATCGAATATCCGTGTAGAACAAGCAGCAAAACACAGACAACAACGGATCGCGAAAAGTTGCGGATCATGGTGCTTCGACGATCAATTCACGGCCGAATTGGAAATTAGGACGCTTGCGTCCCTTCATGTACTTCGCGGCCGTTTGAGATAGTGAAGTGATGAGAATCGGAAGCGCAATGGTTGCATCGCAGGGAACGTAAGCGGTGTGCGCCCCACGCGCGAGGCGTCCATAGATCAAACCTTCGTCAAACGAAACGGCATTTGATCTGCCGCCGGGATGAGCGGAGTCAGTCGAGATCTGAATGGCGTACTTATGCCCGTGATGATGTTCCTTTTGCAGGAACGACGAGATGGTCGCCTGTTGAATGAAACTCTTGGTCGTGCCGCCGCCGAGATTGATGATGCCCGAGACGCGCGCCTGGCCCATCACGTTCATCATGTCGAGCACGTCCTGGATGACGTCGAAGAGGAAATTATTCTTCTTCTCGAAACGCGCGCCGGCGATGCCGACGGCGAGTCCGCTATCGGCGATGGCGGGACAGAAGATCGGCACGCGCGCTTTGTAAGCCGAAGTGAGTATGCCGTCTTCGGAAGCGATCTCCGCGAGTTCGCGTCCGAGCAGGTGGAGAAACTCGCGAGCTGAATACGCGCGCGTTTGATCGAGTTGATTCGTGAAACCGCCGATCCATTCTTTCGCTTCGCGATACTCTTCGTCACTCGCGAGCAGGTCCCACATGCGGCTGATCTGCGCCGACTCCAATTCGGCGTCGGTCATCGTCGGGTGCGCCTGGAAGTGATAGCGACCGAGCGTCTCGTGCAGATCGTGAAACAGCATCGAGCCCGAGACCACCAAAACATCGACGAAACGGTTTTTGATTACGTAGGCCAGCAGGCGCCGCATGCCGGCGGGGATAAGCGCGCCGGAAGCTGAGACCATGATCGTCGTGTTGTCGCCGAGCATGTCGAGCCAGATGCGATGGGCCTCGGCGAGTTGCCGTCCGCCAAACCCCGTGCCTTCCATCTTTTCGAGCAGTCCGGCCACTGAACGATCTCGATCGACCTGAACTGGACGGGTGGGAGTAGTCAAATACTTCGATGCTTTAGGTTTTCGTTGAGTGACCATGCAGGTTGTCAACCTCTCGAACTTATTAGTGTTCTTGGGTATTACATAGTGATAATCCGTTTAATAATCCGTACGCCGCCGCGAGCGGGCCTTCACTCCATTGACGGCCAGATACGTGTAAGCGTCGTACTTGGATTCGTAGAATTGGGCCAGCTCGAAACCCTCGGCCTCGCTCAATTCTCCGTCTTTTACGCGACGACTGATCTGGCGGCGAAAGCCGTCGTGCAGGAAACCGCGCTCGTAACGCGCCCGCTCCGCTGCGCCGCCTACCGTAGTCCCCTTGATGACTTTCTTGATCAGAAACCCTTCCTCGTCGATATGAATGTGGGCTTCGTGCGGCGCGCCAAAAAGATTGTGATTGTTTCCCATCACTTCCTGGTACGCGCCTACCAACATGAACGCGAGATAGTAAGGCTCTTCGGGATTGAGAGCGTGCAGCTCCAGCACTTGTTTGACGTCGTGGAGATCCACAAACTTGTCGACGATGCCGTCCGAGTCGCACGTGATGTCGCACAGCGTTGTGTATTCGTTGGGTTGTTTGTTCAGGTGATGAATCGGCACGATCGGAAACAGTTGATCGAGTGCCCAATGATCCGGCACTGAACGAAACACCGAAAAGTTGGTCAGATACTTCGCGCAGAGCAAGCGGCGCAGATCGTCAAATTCTTCCGAGACGTATTTCGCCTGCTGCGCATACTTGTCGGCGCGTTCGCAAACGTCCCAGAAAAGCACCTCGCCTTTCGCGCGATCTTCGAGCGAGATCAGGCCGAGATTGAACAACGTAAACAACTCTTCGCGATGTTCGAGCGCGTCGTGGTAATACTCGCGATAGTTCTTGACGGTGATCGACGAGCGCAGATCGCCGAGTTCGATTACCACCTGCGGATCATCTTCGCCGATCTCGATCGGCGTGATGTCTTCGACCACGGTTTCGATTTCGTCGAGAACATTCGTGACGAGGATCGCGTGATACGCCGACAGGAAACGGCCCGACTCCTGGATGATCGTCGGATGCGGCACGTTTTCGTCGTCGCAAACTTGCTTGATCGTGTAGATGACGTCGTTGGCAAATTCCTGCGCGGTGTAGTTTGCCGACGAATCGAAGGCCGTTTTCGAACCGTCGTAATCGACGGCCATGCCGCCGCCCACGTCGAGAAAATCGATCGGCACCTTCATCTGCAAGACCTTGGCGTAAACGCGGGCTGCTTCCTTCATCGCGTTCTTGATGCGCTTGATGTCGGTGAGCTGCGAACCGATATGGAAGTGGAGCAGCTTGAGCATGTCAGTGCGATCCGCTTCCTCGAGACGGCGGATCACTTCAAGCAGTTCGGTGGTGGTCAGTCCGAACTTGGCTGCTTCGCCACCTGATTTCTCCCAGCGTCCGGAACCTTTCGAGTAGAGCTTTACGCGCATGCCGAGCATCGGCAGCAGTCCTTCGGTTTCCTGTCGTTGCGCAACGTTGAGCACGTGATCGAGCTCGTTGAGTTTCTCGATCACGATTACGACTCTTTTTCCGACTCGCGCTCCGGCGAAAGCAAGTTCGATGAATTCTTCGTCTTTGAAACCGTTCAGGACCAGCAGGCTGTCGCCGGGTTGTTCCATGGCGAGCGCGGCGTAGAGTTCGGCTTTGGAGCCGGCTTCGAGGCCGAAATCGTAGCGGGAACCTTCGCGCAGGTACTCTTCTACCACCGCGCGTTGTTGGTTCACCTTCATCGGATAGACGCACATGTGAGAACCCTGGTATTCAAACTCTCGGATCGAGCGGCTGAACGCGCGTTGAAGTTTTCGTACCTGGGCCGCGACCAACTGCGGAAAGCGCAGGAGCACGGGCGCGGTGATACCGCGTTTGGCAAGGTCGTCGATGATCTCTTTAAGGTCCGCCGAGCGGGGGTCGCCTTCGACCGGACGGACAATGAGATTTCCTTTCCGGTTTACGTCAAAGTAGCCAGCACCCCAGTTTTCGATTCCGTAAGTTTCGAGCGTCTGCTCGATTGCCGTGGTCAATTAGCGGTCACCTGCCTTGGAAGTAAAGACTTGATCGAACTGGATTCCCCTCTCAACAAAAGCATAGATGTACATTAGTCCGATTCGAGTTGCGGAGTTGTGTTGGGTGGAACGCTTTAGCCGCGCAATGTAACAGAAAACGGGCGTTGCGGTCTATAACTTTTTTGTTTCATAACTGCCAGTAAAACTACGGTTTTGCGCGAAAACATTAAGGATTTCGCAACTCATCTGTGCCCTCTCTGCGTATCTCAGCGGTCCTCTGCGTTCTCTGCGGTCAATAAGTTTCGGCGCCTATTAAATCACAGAGGGCGCAGAGGACCGCTGAGATCGCTCTTGACATGGTGCCGCACGTAATTATAATGGCAGTTTTTTACGCGCGGTCGCTCCATGACGCTCGTTTGCTTTTCGAGAGTCCGTAACCACTCCAAAATACTTCGCACCACAAACCAACGCCGGGCGAAGAGAACCCCCGACACTCCCAATTCTCAGGAGAAAACATGAACCCGAAGACTGTCTTGAAATACGCTGAAGATCAGGGCGCCAAATTCGTCTCCGTTCGCTTTACGGATCTGCCTGGCTCCTGGCAACACCTAACTTTTCCAATCTCGGAACTCGGCGAAGACCAGTTCGAAGACGGCTTCGGCTTCGACGCGTCTTCCATTCGCGGTTGGGCGGCAATTCACGAATCCGACATGTTGCTTGTCCCCGATGCAACGCGTTTCTGGATGGATCCGTTTGCCGAACAACCGACGCTTTGCCTGATCGGCAGCGCCGTCGATCCGATCACCAAGGAGGGTTACGCTTTCGATCCGCGTTCCGTCGCGCAACGCGCCGAAAGTTATCTAAAGTTTACGGGTATTGCCGACACGGTTTTCTTCGGTCCCGAAGCTGAGTTTTTCGTTTTCGACTCGGTGAAGTTTCACTGCGAACCGCATTCTGCCGGGTTTACGCTCGACTCCGACGAAGCCCACTGGAACAGCGGCCGCGATGCGAATGAGTTTGCCGGATCAAACCTCGGCTATCGCATTCGGCCGAAGGAAGGTTACGTTCCCGTCGCTCCAATCGACTCGCTTATCGACCTGCGTTCGGAGATTTCCCTGACGCTGGGCCGGTGTGGTGTTCACGTCGAGTGTCATCACCATGAAGTTGCAACTGCGGGCCAGTGTGAAATCGACTTCCGTTTCTCGACGATGTTGGGAACGGCTGACAATCTGCAAATATTCAAATACGTAGTTCGCAATACTGCTCATCAGTTTGGCAAAACGGCGACGTTCATGCCGAAGCCGCTCTACGGCGACAATGGATCGGGAATGCACTGTCACCAATCGTTGTGGAAAGGGGAGAAGCCGTTGTTTGCCGGCGATGGTTACGCGGGACTGTCGGAGATGGCGCGTCATTATATCGGTGGCTTGTTGAAACATGCGGCGGCGATCGTCGCGTTTGCTGCGCCGACGACGAATAGTTACAAGCGTCTCGTGCCGGGGTTTGAAGCCCCCGTGAATCTGGCTTACTCGGCGCGCAATCGTTCGGCGGCGATTCGTATTCCGATGTTCTCGACGAATCCGAAGTTGAAGCGATTGGAGTTTCGTCCGCCCGATCCGTCGTGCAATGCGTATCTCGCGTTTTCGGCGATGTTGTTGGCGGGGCTTGATGGCGTGCAAAACAGGATCGATCCGGGTGATCCGCTGGAGAAGGACATCTACGATCTCTCGCCGGAAGAGTTGAAAGACGTGCCGACGTTGCCGGGAACGCTGGATGATTCGTTGAAGGCGCTTGAAAACGATCACGACTTCCTGTTGAAGGGTGACGTTTTCAGTCAGCAACTGATCGAGCGCTGGATCACCTACAAGCGCGACCGCGAGATCACGCCGTTGCGTATGCGACCGCATCCGTTGGAGTTTTCGTTGTATTACGACATTTAGTTTTTGGGTGCTTCTTTTCCTGAGTTGGTTTTTGCGGGCGGTCGCGAGTGTCTTTTAACTCGCCTCCGCCCGTTTTGTTATAGACTGCGTTTTTGG
>DATELZ010000027.1:0-9676 GCA_035276045.1 Pyrinomonadaceae bacterium
TAGCGGTAATCGTGATGAAGGAGTTTCATCCCGTACTTGTCGGGATTGTCGTACATATCGCTGCCTGGATACGGCACGAGAACTTGCAGGTAGGAGGCTTGCAGAAGATCTCGCTGGATCAGTGAACAGATCCAATCGGTCGAACGCTTCATATCGTCAAGGGTTTGGTTCGGGAATCCGTTGACCATGAAAGAGCACGCGGCGAGCCCTTCATCGCGGAGGCGTGTGAGAACTTCCTCCGTCGGGCTGAGTTTCATACCTTGCTTATAGAGATTAAGACTCTCCTGATTGTCCGTTTCGAGCCCTACCTCAACCCACCGGCAACCGCTTCTGGCAAGAGCCTTGATTATTTCGACGTCTGTAAGACAGTTCAGGCGCGTCTGGCAATCGTAGTAAACGCCGCCTTCTTCTTCGAGCGCGGCACAAAACTCAATGGTATGGGTGGGATTGAGTGTGAACGTCTCGTCCCCAAAATAGATGTTGTGGTGTTCGCCATAATAGGCCCTGTAGGCTCGGATTTCGGCCAGCACTCTTTCGACTGGGAAATAATTAGCTTTGCGGCCAATCGTTTGAATCGTGCAGTAAGGACACTTGTACGGGCAGCCTAGCGCGTGAACTACGCGGAGATAGCGTATGTCCTGGCCGACGGTTCTGGGGAAAAGATCTATCTTAGGGAAAGGTATCTTCTCGACCGCCGGGTAAGGGTAGCGCATCGGGTTTGTGCGCACGCCTTCGGCACCGGCTTTATAAGTCAAGTTCCCAACCTTGGTAATGTCGCCGCGATCCCGCAACGTCTTCAAAAGGTTAGGGAGCGCGAACTCGCCCCGGTCACTCACCACATAATCCACGGCAGGGTGGCCGGCTACCTCTCGATGACGAGGTGTCGCCATGACGCCGCCGAAGACAACGACGCTCCGCGGATACAAAGCCTTTATGACTTCGGCAATCTGATAGGCGAAATCTATATTGGGTGTCATCGGTGAGAAGAGGTATACGTCAGCCTCCTCGTGCTCCAAGAGCGTCCTGGAGACGTCCTGCCGATCGATGCCGCTCAGCGCCGTCTGGGATGTATAAAAATCGAGTGTCCGGAGTTGCGTGAATCCTTCGGCGACTAAGACCCCTCCGAGCCAGTGCATCCAGTGTGGGAGTTCCCACAGGTTGTTTACCATGTGAGGCAGACCGGGATGAGCCGCATGGTATTGAATGTCGAAGTTACGCCAAAACAGCTCGCGCTCCGGCACTGTGATGGCTGCCATTGGTGTATGCACGAAAGTGATGTTCATATGTCCCCGAAATCTCTCTTAATGGTTGGTCACCGCGGATTAGCAAAACATCCACGACAGATCAGCCTGACCGGTAAAAGGTTGGTTATTGTGGAAAACGAGGTAAGTGGGGGTTAAGCAAACTGAACGTCGGTTTGACTGCCAACGGCTACTCTTTGGGTTTCTTCAAACGCCGCATCGAGGCATGCTCTGAGTTGATTTGCCAGAGTTTGTACGAAGGGTTCGCGGACCATGTTGAAGTGATTTCCCTGCACGAAGTGGACCTCGACGCCTTCAGTGGCAAACGACTCCCAACCGGCTGCTCGTTTGTGCGGATTCGCCGTCGAGTATTCCTCGGCACGTAGAAGCGTAATGCGGTCCTGCTTACTTTGCGGCATGTAGCTAAGCATTGCGCCAAGGTTGATCTTAAAGAGTTGATACAGGCGCTGAAGCTGGTCCAGCTCAAGATCCGGCGGCAAAATATTTGCTGCCCGCGCGCAGGCAAACAAGTAGTTCAACTGCTCATCGGGTCCTAAACGCTCTAATTCGCTCTCGGAAAATTTTATCGACTTCAAATCAAGTCCCAGGTCCTGGGCGAAAGTTTGCATGAGCAGTAATTCGGAGATTTCGCTGCTGCCCGGCGCTGGGGCCGGCGCTCTGGAATCAAGCAGCGCAAGCAGACCGACCTGCTCTCCCTGCATTCGGATCTGTTGCGCGATCTCAAAGGCGACGACACCTCCCATCGACCACCCACCGAGAAAGTATGGACCGTGAGGCTGAACAGTTTTCATCTCGTTCAGGTAGTGCGTTGCCATGTCTTCGATGGTTGTGTGCGGGAAATTAACTCCACTCAAGGCCCACGACTGCAAACCGTAGAAAGTTTGTTGCGGGCCCAGGTGATGGGCCAGAGCGGCATAACAAAGAACGTTTCCTCCGCTCGGATGGACGCAAAAGAATGGCGGCGTTGAGTTGCCTGACTGAATCTTCACTAGTGACGAGAAACTTGAGGCAGGTTGTTCCCAGCGCAACAAGCTCGCCAGGTATTCAATCGTCGCTCTTTTGAAGAGTGTGGCAAGCGGTAAATTTATGCCAAGCAACTGCTGAATCCTCGCCATCAGGCGGGCAGCAAGAATTGAATGGCCGCCGAGCTTAAAGAAATCATCCTTCATGCCGATAGGCCTGCGACCAAGTATCTCTTCCCAGATTTGCGCCAGCCGCAATTCCAGAAGGTCGCGCGGAGCGATGAATGTTTCGGACCCTTCAGAGCTGTTACCGGTAAGCGACGGGAGAGCGCGGCGATCTACTTTACCGTTGGCGGTCAGCGGCAGTGTCTCCAGCCTCACGAATTCAGAAGGGATCATGTAGTCCGGGAGCTCTTTCTGCAGATAGTCGCGCAAAGAGTCGGGCGATAAGGGATGACCGTTCCGCGTCTGCGAAGAAGCGTCCTGCTTGCGTGGGACCTCGCGTGGGACATAGTAAGCGACAAGGCGTTTATTGCCCGGTTGATCTTCACTGGCTATCACGACCGCCTCGCGTATCAAAGGATGCTGCGCCACGGCCGCCTCGACTTCGCCCAGTTCGATACGGAAACCGCGAATCTTGACTTGATGATCCGCTCGCCCCACATATTCCAGATTTCCGTCCGGGAGATAGCGCGCAATGTCGCCGGTCCGGTACAACCTTGCTCCAGCTTTTGCGCTGAACGGGTGCGGCACGAAGTTTTGGGCAGTCAGTTCCGGGCGATTCAAGTAACCACGCGCCAGGCCGTCACCGCCGATATACAACTCGCCCGGTAAACCAACCGGGACTAACTGCTGTCGCTCGTCAAGCACGTATAGCTGCGTATTCGCTATCGGCTTCCCGATAGGCACGGCGCCACTCGGAATCTCTCCCTGCGGCAATTCAAAGACACAGCACCCGACAACGGTTTCAGTTGGTCCATATTCGTTGATAAGTCGGGTTGCAGGCGCGTGGTTGCGCCAAAAGGAAAGATTCTCGCCAAAGAGCGCATCGCCGCCTATGACTAAAGCGCCCGCCCATTCCTGCACTCTGCCGGCGGGAGTGGTATGACTCAATATCTCAAGATGTGCCGGTGTGATTTTGACCAGACTGAAATCTGCGCCGGCGCGCAGTGTTTTACGCAACGATTCGATCTCAGGCTGCTCGGCGAGCAGAATCACTCGCTGCCCTGCCAGCAATGGAGAAATCAGGCTCGTCACCGTTAGATCGAACCCCAACGGAGAATGCACCAGCGTGCCATTCCCTTCGGCAACTGCGTATTCCCTGGTGCACCAACTCAGGTAGTTAACCAATCCTCGATGAGAGATCATTACTCCCTTAGGACGCCCCGTAGAACCGGAGGTGTAGATGACGTAGACCAAGTTCTCAGCAACAGTTTCGTTTACCGGACTGATGGTGCTCTCCGTGGCGATTCTGTTCCAGCCGGAATCGAGGCAGATCGTGGTGGCTTGAGAGCCGGACAAGCGCTGGCTCAACTGCTCCTGGCTTAATATCACCTGCACGCCGGCATCTTCCAGCATGAAGCTCAATCGCGCTTCGGGAAGGGTCGGCTCCAAAGGCACATAAGCTCCACCTGCCTTGAGGATGCCCCACAATCCGAGGATCATTTCAAGCGATCGTTCCATCAGGATTCCAACTCTTACCTCGGCCGTGACGCCTAACCGGCGCAGATAGTTCGCCACTTGATTGGCCCGCTCGTTAAGCTCCTTGTAAGTGAGACACTTGCCTTCGAATTCAACTGCGATGTGATTCGGCTCGCGCCTGGCCTGGTCCTGGAATAACTCATGTACGCAAGCTGTTCGCGGATAGGCGGCATCCGTTTCGTTCCACTCGGCCAACAGCAGTTGACGCTCCAGATGGCCCACCACTTCCAATTCACGGATTGCA
Organism: Pyrinomonadaceae bacterium; assembly: GCA_035276045.1. Lineage (GTDB taxonomy): Bacteria > Acidobacteriota > Blastocatellia > Pyrinomonadales > Pyrinomonadaceae > PSRF01. The sequence continues at coordinate 4,170 of DATELZ010000027.1, forward strand.
ACTTCTGGCTTCTCGCTACTGCTCTTCAATAAAGTCTTGAACTGTTCGCCGAGACGCTCGATGTCCGTGGACAAAAACAGATTTCGGTCGTAAAGAAACTCTGCCACCAATGAATTTCCACGCCGGGTGCAGGTGAGTTTTATCTTGAAACGATCGAAACATACGTACTGAGTGTGTATTGAGAACATCACGCCGGCGGCTGCCTGTGGCGTGGGCCAAGCGTGATACTCAAATCCATAGGAGTAGAACGATTCCGTTTCCTGTTCCCAGGTAAAATATTCCTGCCAGCTCTCTGCTTCACGTCTCGCCTCACCAATTCTTGAGATGACTTGCGAGAACCTGTTTTCCTCGTCAAGCGAACAATGAATCGGCAGCGATCTGGCAAACAGACCCACCGCACTTCGCAGTTCTTCGTACTTCCTTCCGTCGAATACACAGTTGACGACTGCATGACCGGTCAGTCTCCAGAGCAGCATGTGCCAAGAAGCCAGCAGAATGTCTGCCGTACACGCATCGTAGCGCTGCGCCGTCGCGTCAATCTTTGCCACGACATCTGAATCAATTCTCAATTCGAGTTGAGCAAGATCAAAGCTGCTGGCGCCGGCGAAATTGTTTTCAAAGGGAAGCACCCCGTTGTGATTAGCCGCGGCCAGCAGCTTGCGCCAATATTCCTTGCCTGGCGCAGCCTCTTCATCTCTGAGCAGCGCGCTCTGCCATTCCGAAAACTGAATGAACTGCATCGGCTCATCCAGAGTTGACGTCCGGCCTTGAGCGAAGTCTTCGTAAACACGCGAGATGTCTGTAACTAAATTGTCGAGCGTTTGCGCGTCTGCGCAGAGGGCCGGTAAGGTGAGCGCCAACATGTGCGCATCCGGCGCGAGCGCGAGCAATGACAAATGCAGTAGCGGGCAGCGCTCGTAATCGAAAGGCAAGTTTCTTTTTTGCCGTATAACTCTTTCGACCTCTTCGACTTCGTGCTGTTGCTCGTGCGAGATCCGCGCCGTCAGATCAATCTCTTCGAGCTCAATGGAACTGTCTTCAGCGATGAGCTGAATGGGATACTTAAGACTCGGTATTTGCCGAAAGGTCGTGCGCAGTATCTCGTGGCGTTTGACGATCTCCTTGAATGTTTCCGCCAGAATATTTTTGTTGAGGTTTCCTTTGAGCAGCACGACACATTGGGCGCGAAACGCCGTGCTCTCGTTTCGCAAACGCCAGAGTTGTCGTTGCTGTAATGATAGCGGGAAACCGCTGACCTGGTTTTGCATACTCAAACCATTCAATCAGCAGTGGTGCAGACTGAACCGTAATCCAGCATGTCGCCCATTGCCACCATGATCTGACGCGGGCCGGCAAATTGATTACGCGCGTGCGCGGTTAATAAATTATCCAGCATCAGAATGTCACCCTTCTGCCAGGGGAAAGTGACTTCCAGATGTTTGTAGACACTCAGGATTTCATTCATCACCGAGTCTTCAATCCGCGAACCATCGCCGTAATAACAATTCCTCGGAAGATCCTCCTCGGCAAACAACGACACCATAGACTCTCGCGTAAGCGGATCGAGACATGAGATATGCCAGTGCTGAGCTTGATTGAACCAGGTTATCTCGCCGGTGACGGGATGTTTGACAACGGCAGGGCGCGCTGCGCGTGTGCATAAGCGGTTCTCGCTCCTCCATTCAAACTCGATGAATGCAGCGCGACAATGCTTTTCAATCTCGGCTTTGTTTGAGGTGCGAAAAACTTCCGGCCAGTCGAGGCCCAATCCCCGGCCGTAATTTCTCATGTACATAATGCCCTTCCGGATAAACCGCTCCTTGATACTCGGGGAAAGAGCGGCGAAGACTCTGCGGCTATCGACGATCGGCGTCTCGCCACCCTGCTGCGCCGGTTGTACACAGCAGAACCAGATTTTCGTGGGCCACTGATAATTGAAAGAGTTTTCGTTGTGCCAGATGATCTTCTGCTCGGAAGGATAGAAGGTCGGAGTGTAAACGTTTCCGCTGACGGATTTTCGTGGATGCTCGCCATTGTCCTGGAACAGGTTTGGAGTGATCGACTCGGCAAACCGCTCAAACTCCGGCGCCGTGCTCAACTTAAAGCCACGAAAGAGTATCGCTCCATGTCTTGCGAGCTGTGTCTCAATGTAAGCGCGATTACTGCCGGCCCAATCGATCAGGTCCACATCGTCGACAGCCGGCGTCACGACCAGGGGCAGCATCTCGTCGCCTGATAGAAATCCTGTGCTAACGAAATTTTCCTGCTGCACGCTGACGGGCGCAGGTCTCATACTCTTGAGCTTCGCAAATCCTGACTCTTCGCGCTTCTTCCTTTCGCCGAGACGCGCGGTTTTATCAATTTCGCCAAGCTTCGCAGTGAGACTGTGCAGAGGGATCTCCGGCTGTTCGGCGACATTCTGTAAAACTGTTTGCAGCAGTTGGACCAATCGCTGAATAGTCGCGGCTTCGTAAAGATCTGAGTTATAAGTCAAAGTCCCACTGATGCTCTGTTCTGTTTCCCACATCACTAAGGCGATGTCGTACTGGGCTGTTTCCTGTCCCGAATCAACGGCGCTCAACTCGAGACCCGGCAATTCCAGTGTCCCCAGTGGGGCATTTTGCAAAGTGAGGATCATCTGGAATAGAGGAGAATGGCTCTGGCTACGCTCCGGCTGTAGCTCTTCCACCAGTTTTTCAAATGGCACGTCCTGATGTGTGTAAGCACCGAGGCAGACCTCCCTGGCGCGCTGCAGCAGTTGACGGAAAGTCGGGTCACCGGAGAGATCGTTGCGCAGGACCAGCATGTTGATGAAGAACCCGATTAGCGATTCGGTTTCGGCGCGGTTGCGATTCGCAATGGGAGTGCCGATAGTGAGGTCTTGTTGTCCCGTGCAATAGTGAAGCAAAGCATTAAACGCCGCCAGCAACAACATGAAGAGCGTGACATCTTCGCGGCGGCATAACGACTTCAATTGCTCGCTCAATTCCGCCGGCAAAGAAAACGATTCATGGGCGCCGGAAGCAGTTTGAACTGCAGGACGCCGCTTGTCCGGCGCTAGCTCTAATCCGGTCGCACCTGCCAATTGGCGTCTCCAGTAGGACAGGTGGGTTTCCAGCGTCTCGCCGCTCAGATGTTCCTGCTGCCAACAGGTGTAATCGGCGTATTGAATCGGCAGGTCTTCAAGCGGTGACGGTTGTCCTTCGAGGAAAGCTTTGTAGAGTGTCCCCACCTCATTGATAACGAGCCCGATGGACCACCCGTCGGAAATGATGTGATGCATTGTCAAGAGCACCACGTGTTCCGCTTCGCTCAACCGCAATAGCGTCCCCACAAAGAGCGGGCCCTGACTGAGATCAAAAGCCTGCTGGGCTTCCATCCGCGCTAAGCGCCGGACTTCAGCCTCTCGCTCTGCTTCCGGCAACTGACTCAAATCCGTGAGCGGCAGCTCCACCGGCGCTGCCGGATGTATCACCTGCACGGCTTTGCCGTCTCGATTGTGGAAGCTGGTTCGCAGCACTTCATGTCGTCTGACGACCTCAGTCAGTGTTTGCTGCAATGCTTCCCGATCAAGTTTGCCATTCAACTTCACGGCCGCCGGGATGTTGTAGGAAACGGCGCCGGGCTCTAGTTGATCGATGAACCAGAGCCGCTGCTGCGCAAATGAGAGCGGCACATCCACGTCTCTCGAGACGGGCCGGATCGGCGCTAATTGAAGGCCACTCCTTCTCTTGAGCGACTGCTCGATCTGTTGGGCCAGATCGGCGATCGTTGGCGATTCAAACAAATGTCGCAGTGCTACTTCCACACCAAACGCTTCGCGCACTCGACTCATTACCTGCGTCGCCAGCAGCGAGTGCCCTCCCAGCTCGAAGAAGTTTTCTTCGACGCCAATCTCTTCCAGTCTCAGAACCGACTTCCAGATGCCTAGCAGCACTTCTTCAATCGGCGTTCGCGGTTGGATCGTTTCCTGCTCCGCTTTCGCTCTACCGCTCTCCATCTCCAGCAGCACGCGACGATCAATTTTTCCATTCGGCGTCAGCGGCAAACTCTCCAACACGACAAACGCGCCGGGTATCATGTACTCGGGCAATTGCTGTTTCAGGGAGCCGCGCAACTCGGTAATGAGGAGTCCGGGCTCGCCCGTAAGATAGGCCACCACTTGCTTATCACCCGATTCATTTTTCTTTACGATGACGACGGCTTCTTTAACCTGCTCGTGCCTGAGCAGCACGGCTTCAATCTCACCCAGCTCGATGCGGAAGCCCCTGAGCTTCACCTGTTCGTCCAGCCGTCCGAGATACTCAATGCTGCCGTCACTCAACCAGCGCCCTACGTCTCCGGTCCGGTACAACCGTTCTCCACCGCGCTGGCTCCACCCATGCGGCACAAACTTTTCCGCCGTCAACTCCGGCCGGTTCAAATAGCCCCGCGCCAAGCCCGAGCCGCCCACATACAGTTCGCCGGCCACACCCACCGGCACTGGTTTCATCCGGCTATCCAAAACATACAACTGCAAATCATTAATGGCTCTGCCAATCACACTGCCGGCTTGATTCTCGACGTCCGTTTTCGTCACTTCCCGCACCGTGACATGTACGGTCGTCTCGGTGATCCCGTACATGTTCACCAGTTGCGGCCGCTCTGGATGTCGCTCAAACCAACCGCCGAGGCTCTCCAGCTCCAGCGCTTCACCGCCGAAGATCACCAAACGCAAGGCCAGCGGCTCGCGCTGCTCTTTCTGCTCGTCGACGACCAGCAACTGCCGGAACGCGGAGGGAGTTTGATTGAGGACAGTCACCTGCTCTCGCCGCAACAGTTGATAGAACTCCGCCGGAGAACGGCTGACCAGGTAGGGCACCACGACTACGCGTCCGCCCGAAAGCAAGGGACCAAACAACTCCCAAACTGAGAAGTCGAAAGCGTAGGAGTGGAAGAGCGTCCAGACGTCTCGCTCATCGAAGCGGAAAACATCCTGAGTGGCCGCCAACAGGCGGGTGACGTTCGCGTGCGTGAGCAACGTCCCTTTTGGTTCTCCAGTCGAGCCGGACGTGTAGATAACGTAAGCCAGGTTCTCAGGTCCGACACCACTATCGGGCTGCGCCGCACTCTGCTCTGCGATCCTCGCCTGCTCAGTATCCAGACAAACGAGCTTGACGGCTCCGGCGCCAGACAGCTCTGCAACGAAACGTTGTTGCGTCACAAGCACTGACGCACCCGCATCCTGCAACATGAACGCTACCCGTTCAGCCGGCGACGACATATCGAGTGGCAGATAGGCCGCACCGGCTTTGAGCACTGCCAGCATTGCGATCACCATCTCGGCCGAACGGTCCAGGTACAGAGTCACCAGCGACTCTGGCCCGACACCCAGTTCTTGAAGATAGTTAGCCAGTTGATTGGCACGGCAATTCAACTCGCGATAACTTAATTGCCGATCTTCGAAGATGAGAGCAACGGCCCCAGGCGCGCGCTCCACCTGCTCTTCGAAGAGTTGATGAATACAA
>DATELZ010000028.1:0-30318 GCA_035276045.1 Pyrinomonadaceae bacterium
CAACGGGAGAGGAGCATTTTAGATGTCCACGAAACTTTACGTAGGAAACCTCGCCTTCCAAACCACCAGTGAGGAATTGCAACAGTTATTCTCGCAGGCCGGCACTGTCCAGTCTGCCTCAGTGATCGAAGATCGCGACACTGGCCGCTCACGCGGCTTCGGTTTCGTCGAAATGGCTTCACCGGAAGATGGCCAGAATGCCATTTCGCAGTTCAACGGCAAGGAATTCAACGGCCGTAACCTGACGGTCAACGAAGCTCGCCCGCGTGAAGATCGCGGCAATCGTGGCGGTGGTGGTGGCCGCGGCGGTTATGGTGGTGGTGGCGGCGGCGGTCGTGGCGGCTACGGCGGCGGCGGCGGACGTGGTGGCGATCGCGGCAACCGTGGCGGTGGTGGTGGCGGTTACGGCAATCGCGAGCCACGCTGGTAATTTTCAGTCTTTCCGTTAAAATCCGTGTTCCCCGAGAAATCAGGGAACACGGTTTTTCAATTTTAAAGAACACAACTAAATAACCGATGAGCACAGATGCTGTTGTCTTGCGCCGTGCGGCGTTGCTGACATTGGCGGCGCTATTAGGTCTTTTCTTTACCCCTCAATCGTTCGCACAAAACGGCCCGACTCTTTCTACCCGACTGCGCAGTTGGCTTGCGCTCGACGCGCCTCCCGGATGGGAGCATCGAGCCACCGACATCATCATGCAGCAGTCGCGGGGTTGGAGACGCGATCCACTCGGCAATCTCATCCTGCACAAAGGCAGCGGCAGTCCGCGGCGCGTAGTGGCTTGCGCACTCGATCGTCCAGGCTTTGCCGTCACCGAGATCACCGACGAGGGATACTTACGATTGCGCGAAGTCGGAGGCATGCGGCTGCATCCGCTTTGGAACCAGTTTCACGAAGGCCAGCGGCTGCGAGTGCTGACGCGCGGCGCCATCGTTCCCGCTGTGGCCACTGTGAAAAGCTCGCACCTTCAGCGTGGCCGTAACCCGAATGCGCCACCGACAACGCTGGACGATATGTGGGTCGACGTCGGCGCCACATCTCGCGCGGACGTAAAGCAACTCGGGATCGAGATGCTCGATCCGGTAGTGCGCGAGTCGACGGGTTGGGCCTACGAGAATTTCGTCGCGGGACAGCTTGCGGGTGTTCGTGTTGGTTGTGCGGCATTAGTAACGGCAGCGACGGGCCAGGTCACAGCAGGCGAGACGATCTTTCTGCTGACGACGCTGAGAAGCTTCGGCCACGACGGTTTGGAAGCGGCGCTGCGATCGTTGGGCCGCGTGGACCAGGTGACGTTATTGGATCAAACAGCCGAAGCGGCGGCGAGTGGTGTCTCGCAACGGAAAGTTGAAAAGCCGGCGTACTTGCCGGAGTCGACTGGTCTAACGTCGCTCACGATTCTTGCGCCGCGAGTGCGTTATGCGGGAACGCTCGTCGAGAGTGTTGATTTGGCGGATGCAGTTGCTTTGCGCGGGGAAGTCGAGAAAGCCGCGGGTGTGACGCAGGCGAGTCGCGAGTGGGTTGAGTTACGCAATTCATCCGACCAGGCGGCGCGTGCGGCGGATCAATTTACGGGCACTGCAAACGTGCTCAAGACGTTAGCGGATATTTATTCCGTATCCGGTCACGAGCACAAAGTGCGTGAAGCCGTGCTCGCGCAGCTTCCAGACTGGGCGCGAGCGAAGGCGCACACGGATGCGGAAGGGAATTTGATCGTCGAAGCCGGTACGGATCAGGATCCGGTGATGTTCATCGCGCATCTGGACGAGGTCGGTTTCGAAGTGACAAACGTTGCCGACGATGGAATGGTGTCGTTACGCGCGCGCGGCGGGCTGTTTCCCTCGCTCTGGGAAGGACAACCGGCGTTGCTGCATTTCGATCCGCCGGTGAATAAAGCCTCGTTGCCGGGCGTATTCGTTCCGCGAGACACGGCGGCCACAAAACAACCGGAAGCAGTGACGGCGTGGTTTGGCGTCGACGGCGCAACGCTGAAACAGCTCGGCGTCGTCAACGGTCTTTCCGTTACCGCCGCGAAAGAAGCCACACGTTTAGGACCGGCGCGTTTCACCGCGCGCGGTCTCGACGATCGCGCCGGTTCGACCGCGCTCGTGCTGGCAGCCAGGCGAATCGATCCGGCGACGCTGAAACGCAAAGTGATTCTCGCGTGGTCCGTCCGCGAGGAGACCGGTCTCGAAGGCGCGATGGCGATGGCGAAACACTACGGCACGTCCGTCCCACGCGTATTCAGCGTTGACACACTTGTCTCGTCCGATTCACCAATCGAGACGTCGCGCTTCGCGCATGCGCCGCTGGGCCAGGGCGCAGTTATTCGCGGGCTCGACAACTCTTCGGTCGCACCACCAGCGGAACTCGATCGCATACTCGAGATTGCGAAAGCGCAGAACATTCCGTTGCAGGTAGGCGCGACAAACGGCGGCACTGACGGTTCCGACTTTATTCGCTACGGCGCGTTGCACGTTGGTCTATCATGGCCCGGACGCTACAGTCATTCACCCGTGGAAGTGCTCGACCTGGCAGACTTACGAGCGCTGGAACGATTGGTCCATGCACTCGCAACCGCGCCGTGTCCGTGTGAGTGAGCCGTGAAAATACTCGTTCTGCTACTTCTGCTGTTGCCGGCGCAGGTCTACGCTCAATATGCCCAGCGAGACTTCGCGCGTTACGTCGATCCCTTCATCGGCACGAGCGGGCACGGTCACACGTTTCCCGGCGCGATCGTGCCGTTCGGCATGGTCCAACTCAGCCCCGACACGCGGCTGACTGGTTGGGACGGCTGCTCGGGTTATCACTATTCCGATTCTGTCCTCTACGGGTTTAGCCATACACACCTGAGCGGAACCGGCATCTCCGATTACGGCGACGTGTTGCTGATGCCCACTGTCGGCGATCCAAAAGGGGATTACACGTCGCGTTTCAATCATAAAAATGAAAAAGCGACGGCGGGTTTTTATTCGGTGCGGTTGGACGACGACAATATCTTCGTCGAACTGACGGCGACCGCGCGCGCCGGCATGCATCGATACACGTTCTCCGCGACGAATGAAGCGAACGTCATTCTCGATCTTGCTCACCGCGATAAGGTGCTCGACTCAGGTTTGAAGGTCGAGGGGCAGACGGTCGTTGGTTGGAGACGTTCGCAAGCCTGGGCGCAAGATCAGCTTGTCTACTTTGCGATCGAGTTTTCCCAACCGTTTACTGAACACGGATTTGATAGTTTGAGAGCCGCTTTCCGCTTCGACGCGCGGAATGGAAAGCCGATAATTGTCCGCGTGGGAATCTCGCCGGTAAGCGAAGAAGGCGCGTTGCGAAATCTTCGCGCGGAGATCAATCACTGGGATTTCGATAAAGTCAAAGCCGATGCTGCCGCCGCCTGGAACCGCGAACTCGGCAAGATCGCAGTCACCGGCGGCACTGACGCGCAACTCACCAACTTTTACACCGCGCTCTATCACGCGATGACGGCGCCCAATCTCTTCATGGACGTCGACGGGCAGTACCGCGGCCGCGATTTCAAAACTCACACGGCAAACGGCTTCACTAACTACACCGTCTTCTCGTTGTGGGACACGTTTCGCGCCGCGCATCCGCTCTACACGATCATCGACACCAAACGCACGCGCGATTTCATCAACACTTTCCTGGTCCAGTACGAACAAGGCGGACGCCTGCCTGTTTGGGAACTCGCCGCCAACGAAACCGACACGATGATCGGTTATCACTCCGTTTCCGTGATCGCCGACGCCGCCGTCAAAGGCATCGACGGGTTCGATCTTAAGAAAGCTTTCAAAGCGATGAAGCACAGCGCCGAGCTGCGGCATTACGGTCTCGGCGCTTATATCGACAACGGTTTCATCAGCACGGAAGACGAACGCGAGTCGGTATCGAAAGTGCTCGAATACGCGTACGACGACTGGTGCATCGCGGAAATCGCGCGCATGCTCGCCGAGACGAATGATTACCACCGCTACCAGGCGCGGGCACAGTCGTACAAGAACGTCTTCGATCCGGCGACGGGTTTCATGCGCCCGCGCACGAACGGCAACTGGACCGAGCCTTTCGATCCACGCGAAGTTACCTTTCATTTCACCGAAGCAAACGCGTGGCAGTACAGTTTCTTTGTGCCGCAAGACGTCAACGGGTTGATCGACCTGATGGGCGGACGCGAGAAGTTTGCCGCCAGGCTCGATCAGATGTTTGCGGAAGAGAGCAAGACGACGGGCCGCGAGCAAGCCGACATCACGGGATTGATCGGGCAGTACGCGCACGGAAACGAGCCAAGCCATCACATGGCGTATCTCTACAACTACGCCGGCCAGCCGTGGAAGACGCAGGCGCGCGTGCGGCAGATCATGGACCAGTTTTACACGCCCACGCCCGATGGGTTGATCGGCAATGAAGACTGCGGACAGATGTCGGCGTGGTACGTGTTGAGTGCCGCGGGATTTTATCCGGTGACGCCCGGTTCGACGACTTACGCGATTGGGACGCCGTTGTTTCCGGAGGTCCGGTTCAACCTGGAGAATGGAAAATCGTTTCGCATCGTCGCGCATGGCGTTTCCGATCGGAATATCTACATCCAATCCGCGTCGCTCAACAACCGGCCGTACCGCAAGTCGTTTATCGACCACGCGGATCTGATGGCGGGCGGCCAGTTGGTTTTGCAGATGGGACCACGTCCGAATCGGAGTTGGGGAACTGGAGCGGGTAACGAACCTGTATCACGTATTTCCGGGACATCGATCGTTCCGGCGCCGGTGATTAAAAGCGCCGGCCAGACTTTCAAGAATACTCATTCGATCGAAATCCGTGCTCTCGACCGTGCGTCGACAATTCATTACACGACCGATGGCTCAGAACCAACGGCTCGCTCGCCGCGATTCACAAATCCCTTCACGATTGACAAGACGGCGACCGTCAAAGCGATAGCCGTCAATGGCAGCGGAACGAGTCGTGTTGCGACGGCGAAGTTTCATCACATTCCGCATGATTGGAAACTCACGCTGCTCTCGAAGTACAGCGCGCAATATCCCGGCGGTGGCGACCTCGCCGTGATCGACGGCGTTCGCGGCACGACGAACTGGAGCGGCGGCGCGTGGCAGGGTTACTGGGGCAGCGACTTCGTTGCCGTTGTCGATCTCGGCAAGTCGCAAACGATCTCGAAACTCGGCGCGGGCTTTTTGCAGGAGGCCGGTTCGTGGATCTGGATGCCGCGCAGTGTCGACTTCGAACTGTCGCAGGACGGCCAGGCGTTCACGCGCGTCCTGACGATCGCGAACGACGTTCCCGACGGCAGTAATCCCGAGATCAACGTCGGCACGCTCGCGAAAGACTTCGTTAAAAACATAACGCGCCAGGAGGCGCGTTACGTTCGCATCAGGGCTGTGAACTTCGGGAAGATCCCCGCGTGGCACCCCGGCAGCGGCGGCGACGCGTGGATCTTCGTCGACGAAATCATTATCGAGTGATGAAGGAAGAGGTCTCCCGCAAAGGCGCAAAGCGCTATCGCAGCTTTGGCCTCAAAAAGTCCTCTCATTCTCACCTGGCTTCAGCCAGGTGTAAGGCTCGCCAAGATCGAGAAACCGTTTCAACGGTTTTCTCGTGATTCGTTAGGGAAACCGTTAAAACGGTTCTCAGTAAGCAGCCCCGAGCTTCACCTGGCTGAAGCCAGGTGAGAATGAAAGGACCTTTTGAGGCAAAGCCCGCTATCGCCTTTCTGCTGTCTTTCTTTGCGCCCATTGCGGGAGACCTGTTGTCTTCACTCAAAGGCTACCAGGTCAATTCGAATTCATAGTCTGATGCTCCGCCGCGCGAATCCTTGATCCTGATCACCGCCGCGAAGTTGTTGTCGCGTGAAGGTTGTTGCTCGATGTAGACCTCGCCGCGAGATCGCTTGACGTTTAGTCTCACCGTAACACGGCGCGGCGGCAATGACGCGCCAAAGTTTGGTTGCGAATCGTAGTACGGAGTGCCGCCGAGTGTTTGCACGTCGGCGCTGCCGCCACGAATCGTGATGCGCACGTCGTCGTCGACGCGGCCCTTCCAGGTCATGCGGCCACCGCGTCCGCCAGTATCCGGTGGTTGGTTACCTGACGAATCAAGATCCAGTTCGCGGGCCACGTCCTGCAGGGACCGTTGCACGTTGTACCACGAGGATCGTTGCGTGTTATTGCGTTCGACGGAGCGCGCCAGATCTTGCAGCAGACTGTACGCGTCGCGTAAGTCCTGGTTCCGACGACGGTCGACAACCATGCGATAAAATACGCGGCTCGAAGCAGCGAACTGTTGCGACAGCATCACCGCTTCGATCTCGGTGCGGTTGTTACGATTAGAATTTGTGTAGCCGTTGTAAGTCGCGTCGGCGAAAGCCTCGGCATCGCGCGAGAGTCGTTCGGCCTGGTTCGTCAATCTGCTTGACTGGCCAAACTGCGCGAAAGCGGCAGTGGAAACGAACAGAGCGACCACGGCAGCGGTTAATAAGCTTCTGGGAATCATCAGTCCTCCTGAAAATCTCTCTATTTTTGGACCACGAAGGCGTCACATCCGATAATTCCCGCACGCGCGCCCGCTTGTCAATACGGATTTGATTATAGTGACGTTATACTCTGCCGACACATTAAGCCCCAAAGAGGAGACAAACATGTCAGCCCAGAATAAGCAGACCGTCGAAGATCTGTACGCGGCGTTTGGACGCGGAGATATTCCTTCCATTCTCGGCCTTTTTCATCCCGAGATTGAGTGGTGGGAAGCAGAGAGTTTTGTGTACGCCGACAAGAATCCTTATCGTGGACCACAGGCAATACTCTCTGGCTTGTTTGCCCGCCTCGCGGGTGAGTGGGAGAAATTTAAGGCTATCCCCGACGAGGTGTTGGACGCAGGGGAGACTGTGGTCAGTTGTGGACATTACACGGGAAAGTACCTGGTTACCGATTGTGAAGTGCGCGCCCAGTTTGCGCATGTTTTCAAATTTCAGGATGGGAAGATTGTGAGGTTTCAGCAGTACACCGACACGGCCCAGTTTGAAAAGGCCGTGTCGATGTCTGACATCACTGATTAACTCTTCACCGGAAAGCCGCGTTTCTTCATCAGCGCATCGATCTTCGGATCGCGTCCGCGAAATGCGCGGTACGCGTCAGCGGGATCGATCGTGTTGCCCACCGAGAAGACGTTCTTTCGCAGCCGTTCCGCGACCGCCTTGTCGTATGCACCTTTGCCTTCGACAAACGCGCCAAACGCATCGGCGGTGAGCACGTCGGACCAAAGGTAACTGTAGTAACCCGCCGAGTAACCATCACTTGAAAAGACGTGAAGAAACTGCGGCGTGCGATGGCGCATCACGATCTCTTTCGGCATGCCGAGTTGGGCCAGCGTCTCGCGCTCGAAGGCGTCGGGATCGATCTTCTGGTCGCCTGCGAGGTGGAGTTTCATGTCGATCAAAGCCGCCGAGAGATACTCAACCGTCGCGAAGCCCTGGTTGAAAGTCGCGGAACGCATGATCTTGTCGACGAGTGCCTGCGGGATCGGTTTGCCGGTTTGATAGTGAAGCGCAAATTTTTGCAGCACTTCCGGCGTGGTCAGCCAGTGTTCGAGGAGTTGTGACGGAAACTCGACGTAGTCACGCGGAACATTCGTGCCTGACACCGATGGATAAGTTACGTTCGAGCTCAAGCCATGCAAGGCGTGACCGAATTCGTGGAACATCGTCGTAGCATCGTCCCACGAGATCAGCACCGGCTCGCCGGGTTTGCCTTTAACGAAGTTTGAATTGTTGGAAACGATCGTGGTGATCTCGCCGTCGACTCGTTCCTGGCTGCGATAGGCGTTCATCCACGCGCCGGATCGTTTTCCAGCCCGCGCGTACGGATCGAAATACCAGAGGCCGATGTGCTTCTTGCTGGTCTTGTCGGTGACTTCCCAAACGCGAACGTCGGGATGGGCCACCGCGACGTTGGTCACCGGCGTGAAGTTGAAATTGAAAAGCTCGCCCGCAACCCAGAAGATGCCTTCGCGCAACTTCTCCAGTTGGAGATACGGTTTGATCTCATTCTGGTCCAGGTCGTATTTCGCTTTGCGGACTTTCTCCATGTAGTAGCGATAGTCCCACGGTTCGATTTTGATCTTCGCGCCTTCTTTGTCTGCGAGTGCCTGCATGTCGGCGACTTCTTCGTGCACGCGCTGAACCGAAGGCTTCCAAACAGCTTCCATCAACTCCATCGCGCGTTCTGGCGTTTTGGCCATCGAGTTTTCCAGCCGCCAGTGGGCGTGAGTTTTATAGCCGAGGAGCTTGGCGCGTTCGGCGCGCAGTTGCAGGATTTCGGTGATGATCGCGTTGTTGTCGTGCTCGCCGCCGTTGTCGCCGCGATTTACGAACATGCGCCACGCTTTCTCACGCAGGTCGCGGCGATCCGAGTAAGTCAGAAACGGATCGATCGAGGAGCGTGTGTTCATGAGCACCCACGCGCCGGGTTGTTTCTTTGATTCGGCAGCGGCTGCGGCGGCGTCGCGCAACGACTGCGGCAGTCCCGCAAGTTCTTCCTGGCTCTTCAACACGATGAACTGATCGGTCTCTTCGGCCAGCACGTTTTGACTGAACCTCGTGAACAAGCCAGCCAGCTTCTGGTTGATCTCAGACAGGCGCTTCTTCGCTTCGGGCGATAGACGCGCGCCGGCGCGAACGAAGTTGGTGTAGTAAAGCCAGGTGACGCGTTGCTGTTCGGGATTCAACTTCGCTTTTTCGGGCGAGTTGTAGACGGCGTCGATGCGTTTGAAGAGCGGTTCGTTTTGCGCGATCTGATCGTTGAACGCGGCGAGTTTCGGCGCCATTTCGCGCTGCACGGCCTGGTACTCCGGACCAGCCATCGTCGCGCCCCAGACTCCGTAGACGGTCGTCACGCGATCGAGTGATTGGCCGGCGCGCTCGAGAGCGACGATGGTGTTCTCGAACGTGGGCGCCGCGGGATCTTTGGCGATCTTGTCGATCTCGCCGAGTTGTTCGGCCATTGCGGTTTCGAGCGCCGGTTTAAAGAGCGGGATCTGCACGCGGTCAAAAGGCGGCACGCCACCATGCGGGCCCTCCCATTTAGCAAGCAGCGGGTTCTCGGCTGTGGAGACTTCGGTATTGGCATTCATTGCGTTGGTATCGTGCGTAACCTTAGCGACGATCGAAACGATCGCCGTGATGGCGAGAAGCAGCATAAGGCTGCGAATAAACGAAGGGCGCATAGTTGACTTCCTATCTGTTTGGGTTCGCGACGGGGGACCGCCGGGGAGATACGCAGAGTTGGTTAGTATATTGGCGCGTGGACGCGGTTGTACAGCGAGGGGATTGTTCAGTAGTGTCTTATTTTTGGCTCTGCGTTCTCTGCGTTCCTCGGTGAACTCTGCGTTAAATATTTGGAGGTCAGTGTTTACGCAGAGATCTCAGAGCTACGCAGAGAACGCCGAGTCGAAATTAAGACACTACCCATTGTTCTGGCAGCGGTAAATCTCAGGCCTAACTCGCTAAATGTTTATTGCACTTGCGCTGAGCCGCCTCAAGGACTTTGAGGCAAGCGTCTCGGATTTCGTGTTTTTCAGTAAGGACAGTTGCGGCAGCCGTTGTCGCAGCAGTAGCCGCGGCGTTGGAGGTAGCTGGAGGTGAAGACCATGGCGCCGTTTTCGACGGTGTAGTCGCGTCCTTCGAGCAGGTTGCCACGGAGGAGGTCGATGTCGACGCGTTGGAAGGCGTTCGCGAAGACCTCGGGGACGTGGTTGAAGAGTTCGGGGTGAATCAAGTGCGCCAGCAGTTCGGCGCCTTCGACGACACGTGGGCCGGGGCGGGCGAAGTAGGAGTTGGCGTCGACGGCGTAGACGCGGTTGTTACGGACTGCCGGGAGGTCGAAGAAGTGCGGACTGTTGGCGCGTGTGCCATACGCTCCGAAGACGCTCAGGATCTGTTTCATCGTCTGCTGAAGGTTGAAACCGCAGGGCATGATGACGAGGACTTCGGGGGCGACGGAGGAGATGTCGTCCCAGGAGACACGGACAGATTCGCCGCCAGGGCGGCCGACTTCGTCAATGCCGCCGGCGGCTTGGACCAACTCCGGGACCCAGTGGCCGCTCGCGTAGACCGGATCGAGCCACTCCATGCAGAAGACTCGGGGGCGCGAGGCCGCTTTTGAAGTGCTGGCGGATAAAGCGTCGAGTCGCGCACGACAGTCGTCAATGAGTCGCGTGGCTTCGTCGCTGCGTCCGGTCGCGGCGCCGAGGTCGCGGATGTTGTCGAATATCTCGCTTACCGATCGCGGCGTCATCCAGAGAATCTGCGGCGTCTTCGGCAGTGACTTCAGCACTTGCGAGACTTCGTTTCCCGAGGGCGCACAAACCTGGCAGAGATCCTGCGTGAGAATCAGGTCCGGCGCGATCTCGCCCAGGAGCTTCTCGTCGATCTGGTAGAGACTAAGCCCGGCGCGCATGCGTTCCGCC
This sequence comes from Pyrinomonadaceae bacterium, assembly GCA_035276045.1. Taxonomy (GTDB): domain Bacteria; phylum Acidobacteriota; class Blastocatellia; order Pyrinomonadales; family Pyrinomonadaceae; genus PSRF01. Next base: position 10,481 of record DATELZ010000028.1, read on the forward strand.
ACCGCGCGATCGATCTCGCCTTGACTCATCTGCTCGATCGGCAAAACGTTGCGCACGACGACGGGTTTACTCCGCACTTCGGGCGGGTAATCGCATTCATGCGTGATGCCGAGCAGCGAATCAGAAAGACCAAGAGCACACGCGATCTCGGTTGCCGACGGAAGAAACGAAACGATGCGAGGATTGTTCATCATCATTGTGGAGCGCCATTGGCCGACGACGATGGTGGACCAAGAAGTTGATCGAGTCCCACCCGGATGGCGTCTAGTTCCTTTTTCAAAACTTCGTAACGTTCGATCGCGTCGCGGCCGATCTTCTGATCGACGTTCGCCGTCATGCTCGCCAGGTATGTGATGTGGGCCTGGAGTCCGGGTTTACCATAACGCACAGGTTCAGTGACAAGCTTTTTCTCGACGATGGAGAGTGCATCACTTTGTGACTTGCTCTTTGCGGCACGCACGCGCGCGATGAGCTGGTTGACGCTGTTCACCATCTCGCGCATGCGCAGGTTGTGATCGAACTGTTCCTGCAAGTCGGCCTGTGTCACGCCGTCGGCGGCGACGCGCGGATCGATCAAGACCGTGAAGGGCTCGGTTAAAGTCACTGCCCCTGTTTTGAGTCGTGCTTGATAGCGTCCTGGCGGCAACGTCACACCGGTGCGGTGTCGAACGTCCCACACAAAGCGATTCATGCCGGCCACTTTCGTCACGCGCGGAGGCGGCGCGGCTCGTCGCACCGGCGCAGCATCGGGATCGGGCGGCTGTGATTCCGGACCAGCGCCGCCGACTCCCGGCATGCCAGGACCGACGCCGCTGGCGATGCGTCCGCCGCGCAGCACCGGCGTTTCGCTGTTGTAGGCGTTGAGCACGCTTCCTTTCGCATCGAGTATCTCGATCACGACCGCATCACGGACCGCTGAAGGCAGGTAGTATTCGATCGCCGGTCCCAGACTTGCTGAACCAACACGCGTGCGATAACCATCACGAGGCTTGAACACGTGAACTTCTGACGTTTTCAGTTGCGACGACAATTGATGCAGCGACGTAACGTTATCGAGAATCCAGAACGCGCGGCCCTGCGTCGAAACGATCAAATCCTTGCGATGCACCTTGATGTCCGTCACCGGGACGTTAGGCATATTCAACTGAAACGACTGCCAATGCGCGCCGTTGTCAAACGAGATGAACATGCCGAACTCCGTGCCCGCGTACAACAGTCCTTCTCGATCCGGATCTACACGCACGACGCGCGTGGGCCAATCGGCGGGTATGCCATTCTTTCCGTCCGTTAACCGTTTCCACGTTTGACCGTAATCGTCGGTGCGATAGATGTACGGTTCGTAATCGCCGAGCAACCAGCGGTAAACGGCGAAGTACGCGGAACCCTTTCGATGCGGCGACGCTTCGATGAACTGCACCCGTCCGCCGGGCGGCAGATCTTTCGGCGTAACGTTCGCCCAGGTCTTGCCGTTGTTGCGCGTAACGTGAAATGGACCATCATTCGCGCCCGTCCAGATCACCCCCTTCTCGAGTGGCGACTCGCTGATTGCATACAGCGTGCTGTAAAACTCTTCGCCCGTAACGTCACGCGTGATCGGTTCGCCGCTAATGCCCTGACAACACTCGGGACGCGCAGTCAGATCCGGCGAGATCCGTTCCCACGTCACGCCCTTGTCGCGCGTGCGATGAACGTACTGCGAACCGTAGTAAAGCACCTCCGGATCGTGCGGCGAGATCGCCATCGGCGAGACGCGTTGCATGCGATAGATCAGGTCGCTCGCCGGATTGCCATACAACGACTGTCCGCCGATCCAGTAGCTCTTCTCCTGTCCGGTCGCGAGGTTCATCACGCCATATTGTCCCTTGCACGATCCGTAGACGATTTGCGGATTGAGCGGATGCGGCATGATCGGTCCCGTTTCGCAACCTGGACCAGTGCGCCAGTCGTCCGTCGAAAACGGCGCCGCGACGCTCGAGATGATGAGCGTCGTGTTGTCCTGTTGCGCGCCGTAGAGTTTGTACGGGAACTGGTTGTCGACCCAAACGCCGTAAAACTCGGCAGTCGGTTGATTCATCTGCGTGGACCAGGTGCGGCCGCCGTCAGTTGAAACATTCGCGCCGCCGTCGTTGGCCTGGACCATGACCTGACTGTCCTTGGGATTGATCCAGATGTCGTGATTGTCGCCGTGCGGCGTGCGTAGAACGCTGAACGTCTTGCCGCCGTCGACCGACTTGAAGAAACCTTCGGCGCCTGCGTAGACGACGTCGGCGTTCGACGGATCCGCGCCGAGCGTCGTGTAGTAGAACGGACGTTGGATCAACGAGCCTTGCGAGTTGATCGACGACCACGTTTGGCCCGCGTCTTCGGAGCGATAAAGTCCGCCGCCGGGTTTGGCTTCGATCAACGCATAGATCCGATTCGGATTGGCGGCGGTGACGGCGAGATTGCCTTTGCCGATCAGTTCGTTGGGCAATCCGGCGCGAATTTGCTTGAACGTTTCCCCGCCGTCAGTGCTTTCTTAAAAGCCACCTTCGCGAGAGCCGCTGATGATGGTCCATGGTTTACGTTCCAGGCGCGACAGCCAGGCGTAGACGACGTTGGGATTGCCGGGTTGCAGTTCGACGTCCATCGCGCCGAGGCTGTTCGAGACGAAGAGCACCTTGCGCCACGTCTTGCCGCCGTCAGTTGTTTTGAAGACGCCGCGTTCGTCGTTGGGTTTGAAGATGTCGCCGCCCGCGGAGACCCAGACGACGTCGGGATTTGTGGGATGAATGCGCACCGCGCCGATCTGTCCGGCGTCGTAGAGACCGGCGAACTTCCATGTCTCTCCCGCGTCAGTTGACTTGTACACGCCGCGGCCGGTTGAAACGTTGCTGCGAACGCCATCGGAACCGGTGCCGAGATAGATCACGTTTGGATCGGAGTTGGCGACAGCCACGTCGCCGATCGACCCGAGCGGCACTTTGCCGTCGGTGATCGGAAGCCACGTGGCGCCGGCGTCAGTCGTGCGAAACAGCCCGCCACTCGCGACGCCCATGTAGAACGTTCGCGGTTGCGAAGGAACGCCGGTGACAGCGGTGACGCGCCCGCCGCGCGCTGGTCCAACGAGCCGATAGCGCAGGCCGTTGTAGAAATTCGGATCCGGCGTCTGCGCGCAGACCGCAACAGTCACAAAAGTGATCAGTAAGAGAACACTGAACCGAAGCATCAATCGTCCTCCACATATGTTCGTTGTGTAATGCGCTTCTACTTAAGACTTTCGAGATCTCAGTTACGGCTTTGCCGGCTGATGTGAGGCGAGGCTAGCCTCGCCGCAGGCGGTTGTATAAGTTTGGGCTAAGCCCGAACCAGCGGCGAAGCCGCATCGATCAGTTGAAGCGTTCCGGCGAGGCATAGCCTCGCCTCACATCAATCGGCGAAGCCGAAGCCAAGGGGAAAGCTAGAGCCCGCCGAAGCCGAAGCTAAAGCTCTTGAAACTACGGTGTGGCGGGGGCAAACCACCCGCGAACGGTCCTCCGGACCTGCCGGAAGAACCGGAGAATGCGTTTGAAAACCAGGAACGATATTACCAGGCCGATGCCGACGACGATGAAAAGCAGCACCGGCAAAAATACAGAAAGCACGGTCGACACGACCGCAATGATGTCTTCGAGAATGCTCGCCACCCAGTTTGAGACCGGCTCGGGACTCGCGTTGAGCGCGACGCGCGTGGCGGCTTTTGTTCCATGCGAACTAAGAGCGAGTCCGCCGCCGAGCAGCAGCGCGATCATCTGAACGCTGCGATCGAAATCGCCAAATGCGCCGGCTGCGAGAACTGCGCCCGCAGGCACACGGATGAACGTATGAATGACGTCCCAGGTGCTGTCGACGATCGGGATTTTATCGGCGAAGAACTCGATGATGTACAACGCCGCTGCGACGCCGATGACCCACCAACTGGTCAACACTTCGAGTTCGCCAGGCAATTGCAGGTTGGCAAACCTGCCGAGCATGCCCAGCGTGGCGACGCCGGCGTAGAGATTGATGCCGGAAACCCACGAGGCGCCCATAGCGATGGCGATGGTCGAGATCAGTTGAGTCAAGATTTCGGATTATAGATTACTAGCCTGATTTAGAATATCCGTGTTTTCTTATAGCATGCGCTTACTCGTTCACACGCCTGCTTTCGATGTCGACTCCGCGCGAGTTGCGGTCGAAGAGATCTTCGGAATCAGCGCCACTGCGCGCGCGTTGCCGAGCGAACGCGATCAGAACTTTCTGCTTACGACGGAGGCCGGCGAAAAGTTTGTGTTGAAGATTGCGAACGCGCTGGAGTCGCGGGCGTTGTTGGAGGCACAGAATGCGGTGCTGGATCGTCTTGCGCAGGAGGTTGCGTTTACGCCGCGCGTCACGCCGACACTGAACGGCGAGATGATCGGCAGACGAGCGGATCACCTGGTGCGATTGGTGACGTATCTTCCGGGCGTGCCGCTCGCGGAGATCACTCCGCACTCGCCCGAGTTGCTACACGATCTCGGCGGCAAGCTTGGCTACATGGATCGCGTGCTGCAAGATTTCGATCATCCGGCGGTGCATCGTGATTTTCATTGGGACCTCGCGAACGGGAATCGAATAATTGACGAGTACAGCGAGTTGGTTGCGGAACGCGAGTTGGTCCGCCAGTGCCGATTTGAATTAGACACGAATTTGCGTCGCAGCGTGATACATGGTGATGCAAACGATTACAACGTTCTGGTTGACGCGGATCGCGTTTCGGGGCTGATCGATTTTGGCGACATCGTCTATACCTGGACGGTGGGCAATCTCGCCGTGGCGCTTGCGTACGTCGTGCTCGGAAATCCGGCGGCATCGGCAAAGCATGTTATCGACGGCTACAACGAAGAATTTGAGCTGTTGAAAGAAGAGCGCGAGGTTTTGTGGAAACTTGTGCGACTGCGTTTGGCGATGAGTATGTGTCTGGCGGCGCATCAGCGAAGACAACGACCGGAGAATGAGTATCTGGATATTAGTCAGCGAGCGATAAGGGAAACTTTGCCGAGGCTGGTTGAACACGGATGACACGGATTGAAGAGCAGATTCAGAAGAGAAAGAGGTTGTTGGGCCGCAATTTGAGTATTGCGTACGACGATCCGATCAAGATCGTGCGCGGGTCGATGCAGTACCTCTACGACGAAGAGGGGCGTCAGTATCTCGACGCTTACAACAACGTCGCCCACGTTGGCCACTGTCATCCGAAGGTTGTGGAAGCAGGTCTGCGGCAGATGCAGGTGCTCAATACAAACACACGCTATCTGCACGACACGATTATCACTTACGCCGAACGCCTGGCCGCAACGTTACCTGATCCCTTAAACGTTTGTTACTTCGTCAACTCCGGCAGCGAAGCAAACGAACTCGCCATCAGGCTGGCGCGCGCGCGCACCGAAGCGCGCGACATGATAGTTCTCGATCACGCGTACCACGGCAACACGACTACGGCGATCGATCTCAGCCCGTACAAACACGACGGTCCGGGTGGCAGTGGTCCACCGTCGTGGGTGCACAAGGTCCCACTTCCCGATTCTGAGGCGGACGCCCAACATGTAATCGACGTCATCAAGAACACCGGGACGATCTGCGGGTTCATCGCGGAATCGATGCCGAGCGTTGCCGGACAGATCATCCTGCCGCCCGGTTATCTAACCTCAGTTTATGACGCGGTGCGAAGCGCGGGCGGCGTGTGCATCGCCGACGAAGTGCAGACCGGATACGGCCGCATCGGCACGCATTTCTGGGGCTTCGAAAGTTATGGCGTCATTCCGGACATCGTCGTCCTCGGCAAACCAATCGGCAACGGCCATCCGATCGGCGCCGTGATCACGACGCGCGCCATCGCAGATTCATTCGACAACGGAATGGAGTTTTTCAGCACGTTTGGCGGCAACACAGTCTCGTGCGCGATCGGCCTGGCAGTGTTGGAAGTCGTCCAAGAGGAAAACCTGCAAGCACACGCCTTGAACATCGGCGAACAGATGCTCGCCGGACTCAGACGCCTGCAAAAAGATCACGAAATAATCCGTGACATCCGTGGCTCCGGAATGTTTCTCGGCGTAGAGTTACCGGATGGAAAAACAGCAGGACGAATCGTCAACGCAATGCGCGATCACGCAATCCTGATCGGCAGCGACGGCCCGCTTCATAACGTACTCAAAATCAGGCCGCCGATGCCATTCTCAGCAAGCGATGCAGATCGCCTTCTTACCACACTCGAAACACAGCTAACACGAATTACTTCTTCTCAGGAAACAGCGACACCTTGACGTACGATCCGGTGTTCAGATACTTGTTCGCCGCTTCCTTGACCATCGCCGCATCGATCTTCTGATAGAACTCCGGCATCATCCAGATCCCCGCCGGATCTTCGCCATTGACGAACCGCTGCGTGATCTGGCCCAACAGGTAACCGTTCTGTTTGCTGTTAGTCTCAAACTCGCGGATGAGTTTTTCCTTCTGACCAGTCACCTGCTTTTCAGTCGGCCCTTCCTTCTTAAACTTCTCGATCTCCTCAAACACGCGTTTGATCAGATCGTCAGTTCGATCCGGCGAGCTGCCGAACTGAATCGTGATCGAATACTCCGGCCGGGGATTCTTAAAGTATCCCGCACTCGCGGTGATGCCGTACGTGCCGCCGAGTTCCTCGCGTATCACCGCGAGCAGTCTCGTTTGCAGTATCTCCGCCATCGCGCGGATCGCGACGCGATTGTCCTGGTCGAAAACGAATGGACCACTGAACACGAGATACGACATGCTCTTCGGCTCCATGCCTTTCTCGACGCGTTTCTCTACAACCCCTGTCGCCGTCTTGACGCCGACGTCTTTCCACGTCTCTTTTCGCTTCAACGACGGCAACGCGCCGAGATAGCGCTCGACCAGCGGCTTCATCGTCGCTTCGTCGAAACTGCCCACGAAATAGAACGTGAAGTCACTCGCATCCGCGAAACGTTCTTTGTAAAAAGCCAGCGACTTGTCGAGGTTCCACTGATCGACAGTCTCGACGGTCGTCATTCGCCGTCTCGGATGATTCTGGTAGCGAGCGGAGTTGAGCGCTTCAAAAAGGGCAAACTCCGGAATCACACTTTGATTGCCGAGGAACGTTCTTGCTTGTGTTGCCTGCGCGGCAAACGCGTTTGCGTCGGCTCGCGGTTGGGTGAAACGAAGATAGATCAACTGGAACAACGTCTCGAGATCCTTGCGCGAGCTGCTGCCTGACAGTCCTTCTTCCAACTCGCCGATATACGGGTTTGCGGTGGCAATCTTCCCGGTCAACATTTTCCCGAGATCGATGACGCTGAACTTCGCCAGGCCGCCGGCAGTGACGAGCTGCGACGCGGTGCGCGCGGGAATCAAATCGGCATCGCTGGCGAGCGACGTTCCTCCCGGACTGCTGGCTTCAAACAGGATCTCGTCGTTACGAAAATCAGTCGGCTTCAGCACGACCTTCACGCCGTTGTTCAATTCCCAGATCGTTAAACCAGCCTTCTCGTTGTTCGTGGTCTTGGCGATCTTGCCCGGCGCGGGCGGCGATTCGAGCAGCGCCGCAGTGCCGACCGAGTCGACGTAAGCTTTGAGATCCGCCGGCGGAGGCTCTTTGAGCAGTGCGGCTAACTTTGGTTCATCCGGAATGACGAGACCGGGTTTCTGTGGCGCAGTCACCACCACGAGGCGATTTTGCGCCGTAGTGGGAAACCATTCACGCGCGAGTTTATTGATCTCGGCGAGCGTGATCTCCGGAACGAAGCGCTGGTGCAGGGAATACTCGTCGTCGGAACTCGGAAGCGTTTCGTTCTGGAGGAAGTTGCGAATGTACTCGGCGGCGCGTGACGAAGCCTGAGCGTTGTCTTTCTCAAGGACCAATCGTTCGTAACGGCGCAGCGTATTAACTTTTTGCCGCGCCAGCTCGCTTTCCGTAAAACCGAAACGCGCGACTCGTTCCGCCTCGACGAGCAGCGCGCGCATGCCGCGCTCGACGCCATCGTCTTTCACGAGCGCGCCGAGAAACGCGATGTCTTTTGAGCGCGCGAGAAAATTACCGCGCCCGGCAAAGCCAAGGACAAACGGCGAGTTAGCCTGCTGTGTAATCTCCGCGAAGCGCGCATTCAGCATGCCGGAAAAAAGACGATCGACGGTCTTTTGCCGGTAAGCGCCGATAGTTCCATCGGACCGCGCGGGCAAGAGCGTGTCGATCTCGATGCTGGTGTTGCCCATCTCTTTGTCGGTGCTGATCGCGAACCCGGTGTCGACACGATCCGGCACGTCATAGATTTCACGTGGCCGTGGACTGGCGGCCTTCGGCAATGATTCGAAATTAGTTTTGACGAGTTTTTCGATCGCGGCTTTGTCGAAATCTCCGACGGCGACGACGGCCATCAAATCGGGCCGATACCAGTCTTTGTAAAACTGCGTCAATCGTTCCGGCTTGGCTTTCTGAATGATGTCAGGCATGCCAATCGGAAGCCGGTTCGCGTAGCGCGATCCTTTGAACATGATGGGGAAGAGTTTTTCCTGGGCGCGTGCGCCGGCGCCGCGCCTGATACGCCACTCTTCCATCACAACGCCACGCTCCTTGTCGATCTCGGCGGGATCGAAGGTGACGTTTTGAGCCCAGTCCTGGAGAACTTGAAAAGCGCGCTCCATCGCTTCGGGTTTGTCGGTCGGCACCTGGAGCATGTAGACGGTTTCGTCGAAGCTCGTGTACGCGTTGAGATGCGCGCCAAAGCGCATGCCGAGCGATTCGATGAACTTGACCAGTTCGTCTTTGGGAAAATTCTTCGTGCCGTTGAAGGCCATGTGCTCGACGAAGTGGGCCAGGCCGAGCTGATCGTCGTCTTCGAGGATCGATCCGGCTTTGACGACGAGACGAAGCTCGGCGCGTTTTTCCGGTTTCTTGTTGGCGCGGATGTAGTACTTCAGGCCGTTCGGAAACGTGCCGATCGTGATCTGGGGATCGACGGGCATCGGATCCGTTAGTTTCAGCGCCTGGCTCGTAGCGGCGGGAGACACCGAGCACACGAAGACCACGATTAAGAGCAGTCGGGCAAAGATTTGGTTTTTCATTTTTGTCTAAGCAAAGTCGCGGTTGAGGATGAACGAGAGCGAGTGCCCTCGCGCGGTCCAGCCTTCGTTCGAGTACGCGATCGGGAGATCGACTGAACCGCTGCTTTCTTCAGTCCAGGCGTTGCCGGAAACTTTTTCGCACCGCAGGAGATAATGTTCGATGCCGGTGAAGACGCTGCGCCAGTAGCCGCCGTAGATGGTCTTGTAAACGACTCCATCCACCTCGATATAAACCCGTTTGCCGCTCAGAATTTTGTAATTGATGCGGCCGAGGAGATCGAGGAGACGGCACTGATCGCGCACACTGGGATCGGAAGCAGACGGAGAGGCTGAAAGATCATCCGCGGACGAGTTGTCGTCGTCACGCCATGCCTCGGGTCGATACCGGAGCATTTCCGGTGAGCGGTCTTTATTGTCCATCTGGTAACCCCTGGAGCGCGGGTCCCATTATATTCCTGTCTTCAGTTTTTCAACACTCTTTTCTCTCTGCGGTCCTCTGCGTTTCTCGGCGTAAAAAGCTACTTCAACGCAGAGAACACCGAGAAACGCAGAGGACCGCAGAGAAACACAAATTAAGGCACTACTTACGTTTCGCGGCGTAAAGTTGGGTGAAGAGGTACTCGATTTTTCCGCTCTTGCCGGGGACGAATACCAGCTCGTTCTCGTTGTTTGCGCCAAAGGTGAAACTCCGCTCGCCGCTCCGGGTCAACTGGTGCTCATTTCCGTCAACCTTGACGAAGAATTTTCCTTCTTTGACTGAGATCTCCCAGGTCTGCGGCGCGTGTGTGTAGGAACCTACATACTGATCCATTTCCGCGGTCGTCAGCGGAGCGAATGAAGCAGTTTTCTCAGCCTCGCCGTCTTTCAGACCAAGCCCGATTTCCGTCGCTTTATTGAGACTTTTTCGCAGTGTTTCCCCACTTTTGTTGGTCAACACGATGACGGCGAACTTGCGCGACGGCACCATCTGAATCATCGAACCGTAACCGCGGCTGAAACCGCCGTGGCCCACAAATTCGACGTCCTTGAACTTGAAAGCCGTCAAGCCGTAGGCGTAGTAAGAATCTTTTTCACCGGGAACAGGAATGTGATGACCCACCATCTTGCCGATCAGCGAAGGCGAGAGCACCTGCTTGCCGTCGAGTTTGCCGTCGTTGAGAAACGCGATCACCCAGCGCGAGAGATCGTTTGCGTTAGAGAAGATCGATCCGGCGGGCCACATCGCGACGTTGTTGAAAAACGGACGGACGATCGCCGGTTTGCCCTGGACGGGTTGATGAGCGGTGGCAAAAGAATAAGTCATCGCCATCAATGGCCGCAGCGTCGTGCGTTCCATGCCGAGCGGTTTGAACAAAAGCTCGGTCATGGCGTCGGCGTAAGGCTTTCCCTGTAGCTCTTCGACGACGAAACCGGATAACCAGAAACCGGCGCTCGAATACGAGTAGACGTCACCCTGCCCGCCGAAGAAGATCTCGTCTTTCCAGGATCGGACCATGTTGCCGAGCGCGGCGTCGTCATTCGAGATCACGGGCGCGGCGAAATCGCGCACGCCGCCGGAGTTGCTCAACAACTGATGTGGTGTCAGTCGGGCCACGGCAGGATGCAAACCCTTGACGCTGTTTCCGATCGGTTCGTCGAGTTTGATCTTGTTCTGTTCGGCGAGGGTGACGAGCGCCGCGGCCGTGAACATCTTCGTCGTCGAGCCGAGACGAAACAGCATCTCCGGTTGCATCTCGGCGCGCGTTTCGACATTCGCGAGTCCAAACGCCTTTTGATAGACGACTCGATCGCCACTCACGATCGCGATCACCGCGCCGGGCGTGTTTCGCTCTTTCAGTTCATCCGGCACGAGCTTTTCGAGTTCGCTGAAATCCGGATTTGCTTGAGCCCGAACGACGACGACCAACAACAATAGAAGACAGGCAAGTTTGAGGAGTTTCATTTTCTTTATCCGTCCGAGTGGTTTTGTAATACGAAGAAATGTATCGCACAAAGAAAACAGCGGCCATTGCTGACCGCTGTTTCCCTGTCGAACGTTGGACCATTTATTCCTACGGAAGCTCTGACATGATCAGCGAGAACCGGAAGTTCTGGGTGGTTCTCACCTGGAACGTTGCGCCCGCGTCGAGCGAGAGGAACGAAAGACCGAAGATCGTTCCGGTAGTGTTCAAACCAACCAACGGCGGCTGAGCACTCACGCCCGGAAACGGTGTCGTTCCCTGAATCTGGAGGACCAGGAACAGGTTCTCGATCGATCCGTCAGCGAGGCCGTTCTGAATGCGCCGGCTGAGTTCGTGCGGGTTCTTGAAGTAGTACGGCGCAAAGTCCGTGTCCTGTCCAAGGAATGCAAACGAAGTGTCCAGCGGGTTTGCAAGATCGATCGTGGCGGTGCCACCCGGATTGATCGTGCCTTTTGCCAGCACTGCCTTGGCGAACAACACTGGAACCGACGCATCGACCACGTGCGTGTCGAAGAGGCCGGCCTGGAAGAGCATCGGATTGCCGGGGTTGATCCCGAGCAGCAGGTTTCTCGGAAACGCTACGGCGTAAGTCGTCGACGCAGGCACGTTGATAAACCCGATCGAATTGCGAGCGCCGAAGTTGCTGATATTGATCACGCTGTTGGTGACGATGTCAGTGCCACTGTTCACCTTGCCTTCATTGACGTGAACGTTCTTGGCGTCAGCCGGATCGCGTTCAACCACGCCTTCGCTGTTGTTGTTCCAAAACTCTTCGATGAAGTTCTGTTGACCGAAGAAGTTTCCGATCTGCGTGGTGAAGCCAACCTGCGCTGCCGCGACCGGACTGCCGTCGATTGGTTCCACGCCCACGTCGTAGTTGCCTTTTTGAATCGGTATCACGTAGTTGCCGTTCGGAATTGCGTCGGCAACAGTGGGAACGAAGAACAAGCCGCCGTTTAGCGGATTGAACGAAAGATTAGTGGTGCCGCTGTAAGAGCTCACCAGCCTTTCGTTGGTCTTGCGATCGACGGCGAACAGTGTGCCGCCGGCGATTGGTTGATTCAACACGCCGTGCCGTAACTCGCCGGTGATCAATCCGTATGCTTTGTTGAAGGCGACGTCTCCCGGTTGCAGAGCTGCCGGACCGGAGTTTGCGGTGCCTTCCTGATAAGTGTACGAGGCCCACGCGATATCATCCGGCGCCAACGTGGCCTGGGCCAATTCAGCCGCCGGGTCGCCGGTGTCGATCAGCGGAAACATCGTCGAGCCCATTCCGTCGGTGGCGCTGGTTTGATTGTGTTGCGCGTGCGCAAGACCGATCGAGTGTCCAAACTCGTGCACCGCAACGCATTTCAGATCGACCGAACGCGTAACAGCGTCAGCCTGCGCCGGATCGATGGTGAAACGAAGTCCGTTGCTGGCCTTGGTGTTGAACTGAACGTCGTTGTCGATGATCGTTCCCGCTTTGTAAGTGCCTGCTGGGAATTCGATGTCGCCGTCGTTGTCGACGTCGGTCGCCACTGTGATTGCCGAAGAAACATCGGCATCGGCGTCGCCGTCAATCTGATCTCCGTTTACCAGCGTCACATCCTGGATGAAGTTGACTGAAGGAGACGAAGCGATAGCGGTGAAACCGGCGGCAGTGCGAAACGAGAGTTCGTTGACCATATCGAAGCCGACTAACCCGGCATTCGCTCTGGTGCCGACGATCTGCGAGTTGATGAAAGAGCTGGGAAGATTGTTCCATGCGTCAAGGGAATCCTGCAGCACGGTGGTCGCCTGGGCCACGGTTAGAAAAGCAGGGCCCAGCGGGTTGGGAATCGGATCGAGCGTGTTGTTGATGCGATATTGAACCGGAATGGATCGCGCATCCCACTTGATGGGAATCACGCGCGCTAACAAGTGGCCCGCGATCGGGGACGGCGGGGCGTTGGTGATGTCAAAGCTTTCGAACGCGCCACCCGCGAGCGCTGGTACGACGCTCATCAGCATCATGACCATAGTCAACAAAATCGATGTAAACTTTCTCATTTTAGATCCTCCTCTCCGAATCATTGGTCGGAGCTGCCAGTAGATCGTTTAAGAACGTGAACGGGTAGCGCGTTATTGCCTGTTCAATCTGCGCTTGACCTCCGACTTCATACTCGACAAAGGAGTCATGTTGTTTTGACCACGACGGACTCCGTTGTTGTGTTGAAGCGACGTTTGTCTCAAATCGCGTGAGACCATCGGTTCGCCGTCTTCGTCTTTCACGATGGAGAACTTCCCTTGAGAAAAACCGGCCACGGTGTAACTGCCGGCAACTTCGCTGGCGTTGTTGAGAAAGAGAAACACTTCTTCGCCCGGCTGCATCTTTGGCGCGCCGGGATAGTTCATCGCAATGGGGAACTTGCGGTTGGCGTCTACGCCGCCCGGCAGTGCGACGGTAAGATTGGTGGCGCCTTCGTCGCCTTTGAGCGTTTCGTTTACGGTTACGTTTGCGAGCGTCACGAGAGTGTTGCCAACCCAGACGCTTTGCGTGCCAACGCAATTTCCGATTGCGATCACGTCTGACTGGTCAACCATGTCGTCGAGAGAAAGAGCTGCTGCGAGTGTAGTGTCCGCTGCCTGCGTTGTTGTATCGGCAGGAGCGTTATCGGCGCGGCTGGCTGAGTTAACCCAAAGAGCTGAGCTTACGAGGGCAAGGAGAGCGAGTAAGCAAATACCCAACGTCTTGTTCTTCATAATCTGGTCCTTTCATCTTGTCCTGCGCACGCGGATCGGTAAACACTGAAACTCGGGAGAGAGAGAATTGGCCTTGTGTCAGGGCCGATCAGAGTTTCGAAAATTAGTAGAGCGACACGGGAGTGAATAGGAGTTGCTAGGACGCGCTATTCACGGGTACATCATCTGGGCTTCCCACGAAAGTGCGAGGCACATTATTCTGGCATCAGGCTAAAGTCAAGAGGAAAACAAAACGAGTGGATCTTTCGCGTATCCGAATAAATACGGGGTTGAAACGCAGGTTTTATGCGGCGTGTTTCGTTGGCGTCACCGGTGTTCTATTTTTCGGATGTAACCGGGACGGTGTTCCGGCGGGGACGTCGAATTCGCCGGGCAATGGGAGAGTGATGAAGTCAGGTGCGATTATCTATGTTGCGCTGGGAGATTCAACTGGATCGGGCGTCGGCGCGCGTGACGGCGGGTATGTGGCGCGACTCCATAAGCGGCTTCTGGAGCAGCGGGCGGGATCCGAATTATTGAATTTCTGCGTGAGCGGAGCGACGACCGAAGATGTGTTGCAGGGACAGTTGCAACGCGGCGTCGAACGGTCGCCGGACCTGGTGACGCTCGGGATCGGGATTAACGACATCGGACACGGGTTTACGATCGAGCAGTTCGCGCGTAACTATGACGAGATCTTGCGGACGTTGAAAGAGAAGACTTCCGCGGCGATTGTCGTTACGAATATTCCGGACATTTCGAGTGCGCCCCGAATTCCGGTTGCAATGCGCAATCAGTATCAGCAACAGATCGTGCAATTCAACGAACGGTTGCAAGAGATCGCGCGGCGGCATGAGGTGACGGTGTTTGATATCTACTCGATCACGCGCCGGGATCTGCCGTCGCATCCGGAGTATTTTTCTGCCGATGGTTTTCATCCTTCGGACGAGGGGTATGAGTTATGGGCTACCGAGATGTGGCCCACGCTGGCGCGTGTGATTGGTGCGGATTGATATTTGGGAGTTGCTTTTATGAGACTCTTGCTGATGGTTTGTTTGCTGGCTGCTTGCGTTGTGTTGAGCGGCTGTTCGTTCACGACTACGTTTGTCGTGGTTAATGAGTCAAACGACCAGATCCAGATCCGGTACGTTTTGCGGAAGCCACCCAATTCGGAAGCTCAAGTGCAACTGGTGGAGGCGCCGGCGATCAAGTTGGTTGCGGAACTGGAGCAAGAGAGCGAATGGCGGGTTTTGCCGGCGACGCGCTTCACGTTCGCACCCGAAACGGGCACCGTCATGCTGACGCTGATGCCAAAGGAAGCACTGCGCGTACAACGGGAAACCGATGGTAAATGTGTTGAGGACAACTCGCAGCGCACGAAATGGTTCCCAATAGAAGAGATCAACATCATCGGCTCCGCCGGCGCCGTTCGTTTAACCGGCGAACAGACACGCCGGAGCTTTGTTTCCGGTCCGGCAGGCATGTGCGTGATCACGTACCGGTGATCGTGGCACTACTCCAAAAACTAGCCATCGCAACCACACCTCGGCTAGAATCCGCGAAACTACGTGGGTTCCTAGAGTCAACTAAAGAACTGGAGAAGGCGATGAAGAAGACTGCGTTGCTCGTTTGTCTGGTCGTTTCACTGGTCGCGAGTTGGGGGCTGATGGTTCAGGCGCAGACTGCTGCGCACTGGCCGCAGTGGCGTGGACCATCCTTCAATGGCATGGCTCGCGGCGATGCGCCGACGACGTGGAGTGACACGAGTAATATCAAGTGGAAGGTTGAGATACCCGGCCGCGGTTACTCGACGCCCGTGATCTGGGGCGACCGGATTTTTCTTACGACAGCGATTCCGGTTAACAAGCCCACTCCACCAGCCACCGGTTCACCACAAGGCAGCAATCAGTTTCAAGGCTCGACGAATCAAGCTCAACCGGGCCAACAAGGTAGCGGGCAACGTGCAGGGGGCGGGGGACAACGTGGCGCAGGGGGTGGCGCTGGTCCATTGGTCGAACATCGCTTCGAACTCCTCTGCCTCGATCGCAAAACCGGCAAGCTTCTCTGGCAACGCACCGCCAAAGTCGCCACGCCGCACGAAGGCTACCATCGCGCCTACGGCAGTTTCGCTTCCAACTCCCCTGTCACCGACGGCAAGTACGTCTACGCCTCATTCGGCTCGCGCGGCATCTATGCCTACGACTTCAACGGCAAACAAATCTGGCACAAAGATCCCGGCGTGCAGATGAAGATGCGACTTGCCTTCGGCGAAGGCAGTGCGCCTCTGCTCGTCGGCGATCGTCTCTTCCTCGTCTTCGATCACGAAGCCGAGTCGTTCATCATCGCCCTCGACAAACGCAACGGCAAAGAACTGTGGCGCGCTGCACGCGATGAGCGCAGTTCGTGGAGCACCCCACTAGCGATCGATCACAACGGCCGCACCGAAATCGTCGTCAGCGCCACTACGAGAGTTCGCAGCTACGATCCGGAAACCGGAAAAGTGCTCTGGGAATCAGGTGGCCTGGGCGCAAACGCGATCCCCGTCCCTGTTTCGCAAAACGGAATCGTCTACGTGATGAGCGGATATCGCGATCCGAAAATGATGGCGATCAAGCTCGGCCGGCAAGGCGACGTGACCGGTTCCGACGCCATCGTCTGGAGCCATACGCGCGGCGTTCCGTACACGGCGTCGCCGATTCTCTACGACAACAAACTCTACGTCGTGACCGACAGCGGCATGGTCAGCGCTTTCAACGCAGCGAGCGGCGAGCCCTACTATCATCAAACTCGCTTGCCCAAGGCTTCCAACTTAAAAGCGTCGCCCGTCGGCGCAAACGGCAAGTTGTATCTCGCAACTGAGGATGGCGATGTCGTCGTGTTGAAGATGGGCGAGAAGTTTGAAGTGATCGCCACGAATCACTTAACCGATCAGATCTTCATCGCGACACCGGTCATCGCGGCGGGCGAGTTGTTCCTGCGCGGGCAGAACACGCTGTTCTGCATCAGCGAGAAGAAGTAAGCTCTTTTGCAGAAGCCGGCGACGTCTTCTTCCATTTCAAAACGCTGATGATGTTGGAAAAGTCGTCGGTCCAAACATCTTCCGCGCCGTCGCTCTGCAAGAGCTTCGCCTGCGGGTCGTTGGCGAGCGCGCCATAGTCGGAACTGTTGCGCGCCAGCACGACCCAGTGCGCCGGATCCTTTCCGTTCGGCTGCGACGGCGCCAGATCGAGCAACGACAACGCGCTCAACTCACGACTCTTCGCCAGATCAGCAACCACATCAGTCAGATCCAGATTGCGATTCGAGATGTGAAACAGCAGCAGTCCATCCGGCGCGAGCTTCGAGAGATAAAGATCGAGAGCTTGCAGCGTGATCAAGTGAATGGGAATCGAATCGCTGCTGAACGCATCGAGAATAAGCAGGTTGTAAGACCGATCGGGCGCGTCGTGCAGTTTCATCCGGGCGTCGCCCAAAACCATTTCCACAGGCGCTGTGGCGCATTCGCTGAGATACGAGAAGTATTGTGGCGTCTTCGCCACCGAGATAACGGCCGGGTTGATCTCGTAGAAGGTCCATTTCTCGTTGGGTTGTGAATAAGCCAGCATGCCGCCGGCGCCAAGACCGATGATGGCGATGTTTGCCGTCTTATTTGAGTTTTGAAAATTCGTGAAGATCCGTCCGAATGGTCCTTCACGATGGTAATAAGAGACGGGTTCACAGCGGCGTCCGGGCGATGTGTTTTGTCGACCGTGAACGGTGCTGCCGTGTAGGAACGAATGCACGTTGCGATGATCGTCGCTTACCACACGCAACACGCCAAAGAAGTTTCGCTCAGCATGCAACGTCGTGCGGCCTACGCCAGCCATCAACATGGCGGCGAGTATCACCGCTCCCAACGACAACGCAAACCGCAGTGGACGCCGACGCAGCGGATACGTAATGAATAACGGCAGCGCGACGACAAACACAGATCCGCTCAGTTTCAGTGGCGCGACGTTGTTCGCAACCCATCCGAGCCCGGCTGTGAACGCGGCGATCAGCACCGGCAGGGCAAAGTCCAGGCGACGCTCTTTTAAACCTGACGGCCCAGCTTTCAATCCCGGCAAAAGCAAACACGACAACAGAATCGCCAACGGATACTCGACGACGGCGGTGAACACCAACGGCGCGATGATGGCGTTGAAGATGCCGCCGAGCACGCCGCCGAGTGAAAGCCAAACGTAAAACTGCGCCAGGTGTTGTGGCCCGGGACGGTCTTCCGCGAGTTGTGAGTGACACATCAACGCCGCGAAGAAGAAATACGCGAGGTGCAGCAGCACGATCATCCGCGACCCGCGGCCCGAGTTGTCCGCGAGATAAAGCATCAACAACACGACAGTCGCGGCGGGAACGATCAAGTCTCCAAAACGCGCCGAGAAAAACTTCTTGCGCGAGAACGCGAAGACCATCGTCAGCAAATACAGCGCAAGCGGGATGATCCACAAGAGTGGAACGGACGCGATGTCGGTCGTGATGTAATTCGTCACGCCAAGCATCAAACTCGACGGCGCAAACGCCAGCAGCAACCATCGGAGTCGTCGCTTTACCGTGAGCTTCTCATCCGGTAACACGGGTTGCTCTTCAGTCTTCTTCTGCTCCGTGTTTCTAAACAGCAGTAACGAATGAACGCCAATCAGCAGCACGAGCGCGAGGTAAGCGACAGTCCAGATGCGGCTTTGTGTTCGCAACGTGAAGTAAGGTTCGAACAAAACCGGATAAGCCAGCAGCGCGAGCAGGCTGCCCGCATTCGACGCGGAATAAAGAAAATACGGATCTTTCGCAGAATCAGTCGCCGTGCGCGAAAACCACTTCTGAAGCAACGGACTATTGCTGGAAACAATGAAGAACGGCAGGCCGACTGACGCGCCGAGACACAACAGCAACCACAGCGAAGGATCTTCAGCCGGCGGCACTGAGTTGACCCAGAAAGATGACAGACCGATCGGCAAACTTATGAAAGCGAGCGCGAGTACGGCGAGTTGCACGATCAGTTGGCGTTTCAACGGCCAGCGCGACACGAGCAGCGCATAAGCGTAGCCGCACAGCAGCACCGCCTGGAAAAAAAGCATGCAGGTATTCCAGACCGCAGGCGTCCCGCCCAGAAGCGGCAGCAACATCTTCGCGATCATGGGTTGCACGGAAAAGAGTAGCGCCGAACTGACGAATATCGTGACGCCGAACAATAGCGTATGGACACTAAGAGTGCTTCTGAGCGTTCTCATGACGTTTTCTCGAATTGTGTGAGAGTGTTTGGGGTTGAGCTGGTTTGGATACCAGCAAAACGGAATATAACACAGAACGCGCGAATCCGTGCGCTTCTTAATCTGCTCGGCTAGAATGCGCCGCGATGCCCCTCGCCCCCGGCACGAAACTCGGTCGCTACGAGATCCGCTCATTACTGGGCGTTGGCGGAATGGGTGAGGTGTACCTCGCGCACGATACGAGCCTCAATCGCCGGGTGGCGCTAAAAGTTTTACCCGCCGACGTCGCTTCGAGTCAGGACCGCATGCGGCGTTTCAAACAGGAAGCGACTTCTGCTGCTTCGCTGAATCATCCGAGCATCGCCCACATTTACGAGGTCGGAGAGGCGGAAGGACTCCATTTCATCGCGATGGAGTACGTCGACGGCGCGACACTCCGAAAAAAGATTCACGAACAGCACGAAGAGCTGCCGAAACTGCTGCGCGCGTTGCAACACGTCGCCGAAGGACTGGCGAAGGCGCACGATGCGGGCATCGTCCATCGCGATCTCAAACCTGACAACGTGATGGTCACGTCTGACGGGCATGGAAAAGTTCTCGATTTTGGTCTGGCTAAACTCCTCGAACCGCCGCAAGCCACGCCAGGAAGTATCAGCGGCGAAGAACCGACGATACTCCAGCATTCAACGCCCGGTTTGATCCTCGGCACGGCGGGTTACATGTCGCCGGAACAAGCGCAGGGAAAGTCGAAAGAGATCGATCACCGTTCCGACATCTTTTCCTTCGGCTGCATTTTGTTTGAAGCCGTCACTGGACGGCGCGCGTTTGCCGGCGCGGACAC
>DATELZ010000029.1:0-5041 GCA_035276045.1 Pyrinomonadaceae bacterium
CGTCGCGGCAGAAAAAGTTTCGCTGTGGCGCAACCTGCGTGACGGATCGTTTCGCGATGTTGCGAGCGAGGTCGGGCTGGGTGAGATCAAGGGATCGACGAGTGTTGCCGCAGGCGATGTTAACAAAGACGGCTACACCGACTTTTATCTCGCCGGTTCCGGGTTTGCGCTCAGCAACGGCAAAGAACGCTTTCAACTCACGCGTGACGAAACCGCAGCGAACACGTCTCAATTTCTCGACTACGACAACGACGGTCTGCTGGATTTAGTTACATCTACGTCGACTAGAATCCGTGTTTTACGAAATACGGGAAGCGGATTCGTCGAAGTAAAGACAGGGATAGACATTCCTTCCCAGGTTCTTGCCTCCGGCGATCTCGACAACGACGGCGACACGGATCTCATATTCGGAGTTCCCGGCGGCCTCCGCTTCGCGCGCAACGATGGCGGCAACGTCAATCGCTCCTTGCGTGTTGGGCTTGCCGGCCGAGTGAGCAATCGCACGGGTGTTGGAGCGAAGATCGAGATTCGTTCCGGCAGTCTCGCGCAAAAGCTCGAAACGTATTCGGCATTCCCCGCGCCGGCGCCGTCCGATGTTGTATTCGGCATCGGCAAACGCGCCGGCATCGATGCAGTGCGCGTACTGTGGCCGGCCGGAATCGTGCAAGCCGAAACAGAGATCGGCGCAAGCGCAAAGACCGCCATGAACTTGTCGCTTACGGAACTGGATCGCAAACCGTCCTCGTGTCCTTACCTGTACGTTTGGAACGGCGAGCGCTTCGAGTTTCTAACCGACTTTCTCGGCGGCGGCGAGATGGGCCACCTCGATGCGCCGGGAACTTACAACACGCCCGATCCGGATGAATACGTTCGCATCGACGGCGACCTGCTCAAACCACGCAATGGCCGTTACGAGTTGCGCGTCACAAACGAATTGGAAGAAGCAACGTTCCTGGATCGAGTTCAACTGCTCGCCGTGGCGCATCCGCGTGGCGTTGACGTCTATCCAAACGAAGGCCTAACGATTCCACCGCCACGTTTCAAACTCTACACCACACGCGATGCGCAACCGCCGCTGACTGCCGTCGACGAGCACGATCACGACGTCCTTGCTCGCATCGCGCACGTCGATCGCCAGTATCCGGACGATTTTCAGATTCACCAGATACGTGGCTACGCCGACGAACACACGCTGACGCTGCAACTCGGCGACACGCAAAAGAACCCGCTGCTGTTGTTGACTGGCTGGACTGACTACGCCTGGTCCAGCGACAACCTCGCCGCCTCGCAAAGCGGCAAGACCCTTCGCCTCCCGGAGTTGCAAGTAAAAGACAAGCACGGGCGCTGGAAAACAGTCGTCGAAAACATCGGCATTCCGGTGGGACGTCCGCAAACCATCGTCGTCGATCTGGCCGGCAAGTTTTTGAGCGACAGTCGCGACGTGCGCATCGTCACGAACATGCGCATCTACTGGGATCAGATCCTTGTCGCCGGCGCCGCGGGAAATCAGGCGACACAGTTGACGCGTCTATCGCCAACCATCGCGGATCTACGCTGGCGCGGCTTCTCGCGTGAATACTCGCCCGACGGCCGCCAGCCAATGACCTACGACTACAAAAAGATCTCATTCACGTCTCCCTGGAAAGTGATGACCGGTCGCTACACACGCGAAGGCGACGTGCGCGAATTGCTGCTTGCGTCTGACGACATGTTTGTCATCTCGCGTCCCGGCGACGAGTTAATCCTGTCATTCGCCGCCGACAAACTTCCGCCGCTCCCCGCCGGCTGGACGCGCACGTTCCTGCTCTACGCCGACGGCTTCAGCAAGGAGATGGACATCAACTCCGCCAGCCCCGACCAGGTTGGACCACTTCCTTTCCACGGCATGAGCCGCTATCCATACAGTTGGCCCGAACGCTATCCACTGACGCCCGAACGCCGGCGCTATCTGGAGACTTACAACACGCGCGTCGTCACCTCGCAGGTGCCGTCAATCGGGATCGAATTGATCGCGCTCGATCTGCTTACGCGGAAGGACTAATGGACCACATCAGATACTCGGCGGCTGCGTGCCAAACTGACTTTGCCAACCCACTCGATCGCCGTTCGATGCGCGCGAACACCGATCGCATGCTCTCGCTGATCGATTCGGCAGTGGCAGGCGCTGCGCCGTTTCTGCCCGTGCGGCTGGTTGTTTTTCCGGAGTTTGCGCACGCCGCGCCTGTGTTTCCCACCGTCTCTGAATTGCTCGACAAGCTCGCGATTCCGATACCGAACGAACACACCGAACGGCTGCAACAGAAAGCCAAAGAGCACGACATCTACATTCAAAGCGGTTCCATGCTGGAGGCCGATCCGAAGTGGCCGGGTCACGTTCTCAACACCACTTGCCTCATTGGACCAGGAGGACTGATCCAGAAGTTCCGTAAAGTGAATACGTGGATCCCTTACGAGGTCCATACCAGTCCTCACGATCTCAAAGACTACGACGAACCACTTTTTCCGGTGGCTGACACGCCGATTGGCAAACTCGGTTGCGCGATCTGTTACGACTGGTTGTTTCCCGAAGCGTTAAGGCAGTTAGCCGCGAATGGAGCGGAGGTGTTGATACGCGTTTCGGCTTACATGGACCCGTGGGGCGCGACCGAACCGATGGCGTGGTGGACCATAGTCAATCGTTGCCGCGCGCTCGAAAACATGGCCTACGTCGTCGCGGCAAATCAGGGCGCAAGTTTGAAACATTACCCACCATACTCGTGGCCGGGAGGCAGTCAGATTGTCGACTTCGACGGGCGTTTGCTGGCGGAAGCATCACCTGGACCAGGCGAGCGGATCGTCGTGGCGCCGATCGATATCTCCGCGTTGCGTCATGAACGCGAGAGCCGTCGCGGACATCACATGCTGGCCCATCTGCGAACCGAAGCGTACCCGGTTTATCAGCAACATCAATATCCGCCCGAGCAGTCGGAGACGCTGAGTTACGAGCGAAACAATTTCCTCATCGACAAGGCAAAATCACACCTTGAGAAAGATCCGGCGCCGGTAGAGGATCCACATCAGCACTAACCAAACCAGCACGAACGAGATCGCAAACGCGAGTGACGCATTGATCGGCGAGGCCCACGAAGCAAACGCATTGCGATAGATCCACGCTCCGAGCGGCACGCCCTGGATCCGTATCACGCCAAACAATTCGGCCATCAACCCCGCGCCAACATAGAGCGCGATCGCGTTCATGCCGAACACTTCAAACGGCTTGGCCCAGCGGCGATGCCCCTTGATGTCGATCAGCCAGTAGCAGAACGCGAGGAATTGCAACGCGAGACCGCCGCTGAAAAGCACGTACGAACTGGTCCACAGCGCCTTGTTGATCGGGAAGAACGAGTTCCATCCCCAACCAATTGCGAGAATGACAGCCCCTGCGACAAACATGCCAGCCGCTTTTTCATAACGCGTCTTTTCCGTCCGCAGCCACTGGCCGGTTAGCACGCCGATCAGCGCCGTCGCGATCGCGGGGATCGTGCTCAGCAGTCCCTCCGGATCGTAGACCTTCGCCTGCGCCCACACATGGTTTGGTCCAATTACGACACGGTCGATATAAGACGGCAGGCTTCCTTCTTTCGTCAGATCGCCGGCGGCATAACCCGGCGCTGGGACGAAAGTGACTAACAACCAGTAAACGATCAGCAATCCGATCGTGATCGCGATCTGAGCGGCGACTCGCGTATTCAGGAAAATGATCGAAGCGAAGAAGTAACAGATCGCGATGCGTTGCAACACACCGGGAATGCGCAGGTCTGAAAGACCGAAGTACGGAAACGCGTTGAGAAACAGTCCGATGCCGAAGATGATCAGCGTGCGCTTGACGATCTTGAGGTAGAGATCGCGCGTGCTGCGCCCGCTGTCGAGTCGATTCCCAAACGCCAGCGGGATCGCCACGCCGACGATAAAGAGAAAGAACGGAAACACGAGATCGGTCGGCGTCCAACCGTGCCACTGCGCGTGCTGGAGCGGCCAGTAGATGTGCGACCACGTGCCCGGATTATTGACCAGGACCATACCGGCGATCGTGATACCGCGAAAGACGTCGAGTGAAACCAGCCGCTGGGCGTCGCTCGGGGGAGTGTTTGGCATTTTCTTTGAAGGTCCTCAGTTTAAGTGATCGTCTATGCCGGCTATCGGAAGCACCTCGATGGGGTCGCGGCCCCGGCGAAAGATGCGCGCGCCCGTTGAGCCTTTCAGCGTGGTCCGGCCGTTCTCCACTCGCAGCATTGCGCCTTCTCGTATCGCAACCACCGGCGTGTCGTTCTCTTCCAGAAATTCAGTGAGCCGCTTCTCGCGTGTTTCGCCCATGTGCTTCGAGTTGGGATCCGGATCGAGATAATGCGGGTTGATCTGGAAAGACACGAAGCCCAACGCGTCAAACGAAGGTGGCTGGACGATAGGCATGTCGTTGGTTGTTTTGATTGTTGGACCGGCGATATTCGATCCCGCACTCGAACCGATGTACGGCGCACCCTGGGCGACGCGTTGTCGAATCGGATCGAGCAGATTCAGATCGTAAAGCGTTTTCAACAGGCGGAACGTGTTTCCACCGCCGACAAAGATTGCTTCTGTATTCGTAATTGCCTGGACTGGATCGCTCGCGCTATGCACAGACGACAAATCGTAACCCATCCTCTGAAACCGCTCGCGCGCGGTAGAAGCATACCCATCGCGATCGTAAAGCGCAAAAGGGACAAAGAGCACGCGCCTGACGTCGCCCAGAAAATCCCGAATTTCGCCTTCTGCGTGATCGAGATAGCCACTGCCGAAGAGCGTCGAGTTGCTAATCAATAGAACTCGTGACATGGTTTTATTTTCCTTTTCGCTGATTTACTTCCTGATGATTTTGAAAGCGTAGCGGGCAACCTGAACAAACGAACCATCGGGTTCCTTGCCTTCGAGGGTGAGCTGATAATCACCGGCGGATAAGTTAGCAACGTGGATCACCGGAGTCTCTATACTGTTTTGATTCGGCGTGAGGGGTTCGATCCAGTCG
>DATELZ010000030.1:0-10478 GCA_035276045.1 Pyrinomonadaceae bacterium
TGCGCCGTCTTAACGACGTGCGTGATCAGCGGCAGGCCGCCGAGTTCGTGCAGCACCTTGGCGCGGCGGGATTTCATTCTTGTCCCAAGGCCAGCCGCTAATACCACCACGCTCAGATTGTTGTTATCGGGCAAGAAGAGATCTCCGAAAATTAAACGGTGACGGGCGCGAGCGCTCGCTGGCGGCACTTGAGCACGCACTGCGCAAGCCGGCTCGAATGATGACGGACCTTCGCGCCCTCGTCCAACAGATCGCCGCGCATGATCTCGGTAGTTTGATCGAGCGCCTCGTCAATCGGATCGTCGATGCCGATCTGATAAGCGCCTTCAGCGGCATAGAGCTTTGCTTGCTCGTCGCTGATGCGCCGGTTGTTGACGACTACGAAATCGAAGTGAATCTCAGGCGCGTACTTTCTGATCGCTTCGAGATGCTCGCGCGCGGTGTAACCATCAGTCTCGCCCGGTTGCGTCATCAGGTTGCTGACGAAGATCTTCGTCGCCGAACTCTGGCCGATCACACGGGCCACTTGCGCGACGAGCAGGTTAGGCAGGATGCTCGTGTAAAGCGAACCTGGTCCAACGGTGATGATGTCCGCAACGCGAATCGCTTTCAACGCCTGGGGCAGCGGAAGACATTGCTCCGGTTCCAGGTGCAGCCGGCGAATCGGAACTTTCGAAGCCGAGATATGCGTTTCACCGCGAACGATCGATCCGTCTTCCAATTCCGCGACGAGTCTCACGTCGCTCAGCGTCGCCGGATAGATGTGACCTTTGCTCGCGATAACTTCAGACGACAACCTGATTGCTTCCGTGAAATCTCCAGTGACTTCCGTCAGCGCCGCCAAAAAGAGATTGCCAAAACTGTGACCGCCAAGCCCGCCGTCACCACGAAAGCGATGGCGAAACAAACGAGAGATCAGGTTCGCGTCTTCCGAAAGCGCGATCATGCAGTTGCGAATATCGCCCGGTGGCAGCATCTGCAATTCGTCGCGCAACCGGCCGGAACTGCCGCCGTCGTCGGAAACAGTGACGATCGCCGACAGACTGTCGATCCAGATCTCTTCGCTCGCCTTTCCCACCAACTGCTTTAGCCCGGCGAGCAGCGTCGACAATCCGGTGCCGCCGCCGATGGCTACCAGTTTCTGACCACCTGTGATTGATGTTTGCAAAGGAAGCTCCGTAACACAGATCGAAAGCCAATTTATACTACTGCTTTTTGAGAAGCACTAGGAGGGGTTACTGGAGATCAGCCGATCGAAGTCGGGATCGTTGCGCAGGGGGTTCAGGTCGTGATCGTGCTGAGCCCGGACACGAAGATTGGGTTGAATAGCCAGTGCTTTCTGTAGCGACGCGAGCGCGAGATCGATCGAACCGAGACGCGCGCGTGTTGCCGCGAGACCATAGTGAATGTGCGCCGCTTCCGGTTCGCGCTTGAGGGCGCGTTCGAACATCTCCTGCGCGGCCACATACTCGCCGCGGTTCAGTTCGATAACACCGCGATCGTAAAGCGAGTCGGCATCGCGGGGCAGCATGCTTTCGGTACGCAGCCGTGATTCCGCGATCGCCAGGTACGTGCGCGCGCGGGCAGCCACTTCCGAAACCTGCGAATACTTATCGACGAGAACCCGAAACTGATTGCGAGCTTCGGCGAATCGTCCCCTGACAAACTCTTTATGCGCGCGCTCGAAAGCTCCGAGGGCAGCCGATTCGTCGATCGTGGGTTGCCGTGGCGGAGGCGGTGGCGCTTGCGTGGGTCTGACAGCTCTCACGGCCGCGAGCTTCTGCGTCTTTTTGACCCGGGGGTCATCTACTTTCTTTGTCGTCGAGGCAGCTTTGCGAGCTGCGGGCTTTGACGCCGGCCGCTTGGCTTTCGCGGCGGCCTTTGGTTTAGCAGCAGTCTTGCGGGCAGCAGCAACCTTCGTGACTTTACGAGCCGCTGGCTTGGCGGCGCTGGCACGTGTGGCTTTCGGTTTAGCCGCTGTGGATTTCGCTTTAACAGCGCGCTTCGCGGTCTTTGCCGTGGTTCGTTTTGCCTTTGAACGTGTAGGGGACCGTCGCAAGCCTTTTGTGAGACTGCTACTCATGGGTGGAATCTCAAAAGGGCTGCTCATTAACTGTTGAGCAGCCGCCGGAATCGCCCGCAGCTTACCACAACCACCCCCCTAAATCAACGAACACAAGTATTTGCGGGTGCTTTAACCTCTCAACTGTCCACCCTTTAGATAATTGTGCCAACAAAGAAAAACACTTGAAGGCTATGGTTGGCTATGTTAAAGTGCGTTTGGCTTACGGAGGTTCAAACCACCTCGGCACTTAGCCCCAACCGGATAAGTAACCTCTTTTAGATTCTAAAGTTGCGATAAGGAAGCAGGCGCTTCAGGTTTACTCTCCAGGTAGATAGTTCCCGCCCGGTCTTCAACTACGAGTCGCATAATGGCAGACACACCAATCCTGTTGCGCGAGCAGCAATACCATCAGATAAAAGCCGTCCTGGCTCGGTTGCGGATGGATGCCTCCGCCAAGGTGGTCTTTCTGGTGGACAAAGACGGTCAGGAAATCGCTTCCCAGGGGGAAGTGGGAAATCTTGACACAACCAGCCTCGCGTCTCTCGCGGCCGGCAACGTCGCCGCCACGGGAGGAATGGCGCAGCTCATCGGCGAAAAGGAATTTCCGACTCTCTCCCACGAGGGCGAAAAAGAGAGCATTCACATCTCGGTGGTTGGCAGGCTCCTACTGGTTGTCGTCTTCGACGACCGTTCCAGTCTCGGCCTGGTCAAACTGCGGAGCAAGCAAGTCTCCCACCAACTGGCGGCGATGTTTGAAGAGATCGCTAATGGAGATCACGACGACGATTCGCCCTTTGCCGGCATCACCGACGAGGACATCGACAGTCTATTTAGTTAACGGCACGCGCTATGACCTTTATTAATTACGCTTCCAGAGAAATCAACTGCAAGATCGTCTACTACGGCCCGGGTTTGTGTGGTAAGACGACCAATTTGCAGTACATCTTCGACTCGACCGCTCCCCAGGCGCGCGGAAAGTTGATCAGTCTGGCGACTGAGACTGACCGTACGCTTTTCTTCGACTTCATGCCGTTGGAGTTGGGGACGGTGCGCGGATTCAAGACGCGGTTTCACTTGTACACCGTGCCGGGACAAGTGTTTTACGATGCGTCGCGCAAGTTGATCTTGAAGGGCGTTGATGGGGTGGTGTTTGTGGCTGATTCGCAGGAAGAACGCATGGACGCGAATATCGAGTCGCTTTACAACCTGGAAGAGAACCTGCAATCGCAGGGTTACGACCTGATGAAGATTCCTTACGTGCTTCAGCTCAACAAGCGGGACCTTGGGAATATTGTGCCGGTCGAGGATCTGGCGGCGGAGTTACAGCGAAAGAATGAACCGGTGGTTGAGGCAGTGGCTGCGACGGGTGTCGGTGTGTTCGACACGTTGAAGGCTGTTGCGAAGCAGGTTTTGACTGAGTTGCGTAAAGGGTAAACCACAAAAAGGCACAAAAGAAGAGTCACAAGAGGCACAAAAGATTAAGGCAGATGAGAAAGCTCTTTGTGCCTTTTGTGTCTCTTGTGCTTTTTGTGGTTAAAGGATCTAGTCGAGGGACTTGAGCATTAACAGTCCGTCCCCGCCATTTGAATAATACTTCGGCAGGCGTTGCGAGGTGGTGTAGCCGAGACTCTCGTAGAGTTTCTGCGCCGGAGTGTTCATCGTCCTGACTTCCAAACGCACGAGCCTCACGTTTCGTTTGCGAAAAGCCTCTTCAACTTCGCTCATCAACCGTTTCGCGAGATTGCGCCGCCGGTGTTCGGGAGCGACCCCGACCGTCGTGACGTGTCCGGTGCGATCCGGTTCGACGAGCCCGATCACGAAACCCGCCATCACGCCACCCGAGGTTACCGCGCGAAAAGAGATGCACTCCGGAGCGGTCAGCAGATAGTCAAACGTCTCCTTGCTGTAAGCTTCACCGTCGACAAAGCAGCGCTGATCGAGCCGCCAACATTCATCGAGTTGCGAAATGGTGAGCGGGCGAATGTCGTAACTCATACCCCACGATGGTGAAGGCGCCTTGTCTTTCTTCTCAGGCTCGTAGGGAAGATCGGATTGCGACCACCAGCGGGAGCGAAATTTCTTTAGTACAGCCATAACCTTTGGTTGATAAAACGAATCACGGCTAGTTTACCATCGAGGTTTTGCTAATGCCTACAGAATTAACATGCAGTCGCCGTAACTATAAAACCGATAGCGCTGCTGGACTGCGTGGCGATACGCGCGCAGGACAAACTCGCGCTCGGCGAAGGCGCTGACGAGCACGAGCAGCGAAGAACATGGCAGGTGGAAGTTTGTCAGCAATGCATCGGCGACACGAAAACGATAGCCGGGTTTGATTGTAAGACTTGCTTCGCCGCTTCGTGCGATCACGCGGCCTTCGTCGCCGGCAGACGATTCGAGAGCGCGCATGGTAGTAGTGCCGACGACGATCACGCGGCCGCCAGCAGCACGCGCGCGGTTGATCGTTTCCGCGCTTGCCTCCGAGATTGCGAAACGTTCGCTGCTGACCGAATGCTGGCCCACGTCGTCGACGCGAACGGGTTCGAACGTGCCGTAGCCGACATGAAGCGTAACTTCAGCGACGGACGCTCGACGGCGAACGTCTTCAAGAACTGCGTCAGTGAAATGTAAACCGGCAGTTGGCGCAGCGATAGCACCGGGGTTTCTTGAATAGATTGTTTGATAGCGTTCGCGATCCGCGGGCGAATCGCCGGTCGGACGTTTGATGTACGGCGGCAACGGCGTCGATCCCATTTCGGAAAGCACTTCGTCGAATGGTCCATCACAGTGAAACCGCACGCGCCTGAGTTCATGGCCCGGTTGGTCCAACATTTCCCCGATCAGTTTTCCATCCCCAAATACGACCTTCGCGCCTTGTTTTAACCTTCCGCCAGGACGGACCAACGCTTCCCACATCCGTGTTTCAATCTCGCGAACGAGAAAGATCTCGACCGCACCGCCAGTCTCGTGACGACGCCCACTGAGCCGCGCGGGAATCACCCGCGAATTGTTAACGACGACGACATCATTCGCACGCAAGTGCTGAGGAAATTCGTGGAAAGTGGAATCCAGCCATGATTGGTTTGCGCGATCGAGCACGAGCATGCGTGAGGCATCGCGCTCCTCGAGTGCTTGTTGCGCGATCAGTTCGTCAGGAAGTTCATAATCGAATTCGGAGATGTGCATTAAGCCGGATGTTCGTAATGAAATACTTTAGTTAACTGCGCGCCAAACAACATGATCAGGCTCGATACGTAACTCCACGTCAACACCGCGACTACGGCGCCGACCGATCCATAAATCTGATCGTAATGAAAGTAGTGCAGACTCCACGCGAAGGTGTACTTCGCGAGTTCCCACAACAGTCCCGCCAGAAACGCGCCCGGCAGCGTGTCGCGAAACGTCACTTCCGCGCGCGGCATGAAGCGATAGACCACGACAAACAGCGCGACCGTCACGAGATAACTTCCAGCCGCGAAGACGATCTGCCAAAAGACGCTGCCCGCAGTCGTCAGCAACGTGTACTGTTCGATCTGTCGCGGCGAGAACCGGTTAGCTATCTCTCGCAGAGCCACCAGGAACGACGTCACCAGGACCGACGCCGACAACAACAAACCCACGAGTCCAACCATTCCGATCGTCAACGCGCGGCCACGCAGGAACGTTCGCGACGTCGCGGCCCAGATCCGATTCAGCGCCCGCTCAACTACCGCGAACACCCACGATCCCGCCCAAAACACCAGCACCACACACGTAACAACTGCTCCGACGCCGATCTGTGAAAACCCGCTAATCGTATCGCGCAAGAACTTCGCCGATCCCGGATAAACGTCAACCGCATGCGTCAGCAACTGGCTGCCGGCCGCGAGCTTGTTACTGATCGCCAGCAGCAACACCAACGCCGGAAACAAAGCCATCAATCCGAAATAACTCATCGCCGCCGCCGACGTGAAAAGATCGTTCTCGTGAAACTGGTGCAGCGCGTGGCCGACCATCGATGCCCACGGCGAGCGATTCCGAACGCCGAATGAGTGCCGCGAAAAAAAGCCTGAGCCTTTCATGAGATCTGCGATCGAGCTTAACGTGGATCGAACAAGGTGGGTCTTTGTGAGCCGGGGGGCCTGATGCCGAAATGTTCGTAGGCGAGCGGCGTCGCGAGGCGCCCGCGCGGCGTGCGATCCAGAAACCCGATCTGGATCAGATACGGTTCGATGATCTCTTCGATGGAATCTTTCTCTTCGTGAATCGAAGCGGAGATCGTGCCGAGACCAACGGGACCACCGCCGAACTTCTCGATAATCGTCAGCAATAGTTTGCGGTCCATCTCGTCGAGACCGTAGGTGTCGACTTCCATCCGATTCAGCGCATCGTTCGCGACCACCTGATTGATGCGCCCGTCGTAATCGACTTCCGCGTAATCACGAACGCGCCGCAAAAGCCGGTTGACGATGCGTGGGGTTCCACGTGCGCGCCGCGCGATCTCGCGAGCGCCTTCGTCGTCGATCGCGACGCCGAGAATTTCAGCGGAGCGTTTGCAGATGATTTCGAGATCTTCGTGCGGGTAAAAGTCGAGATGGAAGACGATGCCGAAACGTCCGCGCAGTGGCGCGGTGATCAAGCCGGCGCGCGTAGTGGCGCCGATCAACGTGAACTTCGGCAGATCGAGTTTGATCGAACGGGCGGCAGCGCCTTGTCCGATCAGAAGATCGAGTTGGTAATCCTCCATCGCCGGGTAGAGTTTTTCTTCGAGAGCGGGCAGGAGGCGGTGAATCTCGTCGATAAAGAGCACGTCGCCTTCCTGGAGGTTGGTCAACAAGGCCGCGATGTCGCCCGCTTTCTCGATGGCGGGGCCGGCGGTCGATTTCAGTTCCGAGCCCATCTCGTTGGCGATGATATTGGCGAGCGTGGTCTTGCCGAGTCCCGGTGGCCCGGTCAGCAGCACGTGATCGAGCGCTTCGCGACGATGCCGCGCGGCTTTCATGTAGACGCGCAGGTTCTCTTTGATCTGGCGTTGGCCGATGTACTCCTCGATGCGCGCCGGACGCAACGTGAGATCGAGTTGGCGATCGTCGTCGCTTGGAGAACCGTCTTTGACAGAAACCATCATGCGCTATCCAATCAAACGCGAGCCGATCTTTCGCAGGCTGCGTTTCAATATCGATTCGACGGTGATGTCGCCGCCCTCGGCGAGCGCGGCGTCGACGGCTTTTTCTGCCGCCGCTTTTTGATAACCAAGGTTCAGCAGGCCCGACAGTGCTTCAGAGCGCACGCTGTCTTCCGATGTTGCTTCGACGCTGTCGGGTTTAGCGGGCGTTTCGTCCACCTGGTCCACGGACAACTGCGTCATCTTTTCGCGCAGATCGACGACGAGGCGCTCGGCAGTCTTCCTTCCGACTCCGGGTATCGACGTCAGCCGGGCTAGGTTGTTGGTTTTTATCGCTTGAATCAGTTGATCCGCGTCCATGTTTGAAAGCAGCGCGATGCCGAGCTTGGGACCAATGCCGCTTACGGAAATGAAATTGATAAACAGTTCGCGCTCGCGCGAGGTCTTGAAGCCGTAGAGCTGCAACGCATCTTCTTTTACGTGCGTATAGATGCGGAGCTGTACATTTGAGCCCGTGTCGGCGAGTTCGTAGTACGTCGACAACGGAATATTCACTTCATAGCCGACTCCAGACACGTCAACTATTACCAAGTTCGGATGTTTGGAATGCAGTGTCCCGCTCAGGTGTGCAATCATTTGCGCCGGATATTATACTGACCGCGACAGGTTCCCGCGAATGAAGTCTGAAAAAATCTCAGAACTGACAACCAGCCGCTTGAGTGTTTATCTGCGCTGCCTGAACACGCTCCACGAGGCTGGGATCAAGACGATTTCGTCGCAGGCGCTGGCCGCACAGTTTAATCTAAACTCGGCCCAGATTCGGAAAGATCTTGGCTACTTCGGCGAATTTGGCGTCCGCGGTGTCGGTTACTACGTCGAGGATCTGCGCGATCACATCACGGGAATACTCGGGCTCGACACGCCGCGTCGCGTCGGCATCGTTGGGGCTGGACGGCTTGGGACCGCGCTCGCGAATTACAACGGTTTCGGCAGATCGAATTTCACCGTCGTCTCGTTGTTTGATAACGATCGGCAGAAGATCGGCCGCCGGCTCGGCGACGCAAAGATCGCCGTCGACGACGTAGAAGAGCTGGCGAAGGTTATTCGTGAAAAATCGATCGACGTGATGGTGATCGCAGTGCCTGCGAAAGCGGCGCAAAGAGTTCTCAACCAGATCACGTCCGCGGGTATAAAAGCGGTGCTGAACTTCGCGCCGGTCTCGTTGACTGCGCGCCGGGGAGTGAAGGTCAAGACAGTCGATTTGACGACGTCTTTGGAATCGCTTTCTTACTTCCTTTCGCAACCTTCAAACAGCACCGTCACGCAGCCGCATCGCGCTGCTTCCAGAAAACAAGCATGGATGAGCAAACAGCCAAACGAGATCTGATTCGCGTTTGTCACTTGATGTACGAGCGCAGTTATGTTGTCTCGTCCGACGGCAACGTAAGCATCCGTCTCGACGACGGCCGGATCCTCGCTACGCCCACGATGACTTGCAAGGGACGAATGAGCGAGGATCTGCTCGCGATCACGGATCTCGAAGGACGTCCGCTGAACGATCGCCGCGCCTCGAGCGAACTCGCGATGCACCTTTTGATCTATCGCGAACGTCCGGAAGTGAAGGCTGTTTGTCACGCGCATCCGCCGAATGGGACCGCTTTCGCCGTTGCCGGACTGCCGATCGATCAACCGATCTTGTCGGAAGTGATCCTGACGCTCGGTTGTGTTCCGCTTGCTGCGTACGGCACGCCTTCGACGGAAGAACTCACGCAGGCGATGCAGCCGTTGGTGCAACATCACAATGCGCTGTTGATGGCGAATCATGGCGCGGTGGCTTACGGCGCGGACGTTTGGCAGGCGTGGGATCGTTTGGAGACGCTGGAGCACACGGCGAAGATCGCGATCCTGTCGCGTATGCTGGGCGGATCGCGTAATCTCTCGTCCGATGCGATCGAGAAGTTGATCAACGTGCGCGAACAGGCGGGTTACCTGGGCGAGTCGGCGCGCGGCCAGGCGTGCGGCTATCTGCGTGAACCGATAATGGAAAACGGCGCCGGCAAGATCTCGCTGACGCGCGAAGAGCTGGTCGAGTTGTTGAGCCAGGCAGTAAATGGTAGATCTCAAATCTGAAATCTGAGATCTCAGGTCTTCTGAAATCTGAGATCTCAGATCTGTAATCTCAAAGGAGCATCTGAATGCAGGAAGCACTCGGAATGGTTGAAACAAAAGGACTGGTCGCGATGATCGAAGCGGCCGACGCAATGGTGAAAGCCGCCAACGTCACGCTCGTCGGTTACGAGAAGATCGGCGCGGGTTTCGTGACTGCGATCGTCCGCGGCGACGTGGCCGCCGTGAAGGCTGCGACTGACGCTGGCGCTGCGGCTGCGCGTCGTGTCGGCGAGTTGGTTAGTGTGCACGTGATCCCGCGTCCGCATGGCAGTGTTGACGAGAGTCTTCCGGTCGGCATGGATCGATAACCTCGAATGATCATCGCTCGCATCCTCGGTTCCGTCGTCTCCACGCAAAAGGACGAACGGTTAAGTGGAAAGAAATTGCTGATCGTTAGGCCGATCAACGTAGACGGCACGGACACGACCGGGTACGTCGTGGCGGTTGATACGGTCGGCGCGGGTTTTCACGAGCAAGTCCTGGTCGTTGCCGGATCGAGCGCGCGACTGGCCCAGGGGATGAAAGACGTGCCGGTGGATGCGGCAATTGTCGGCGTGATCGATCGGGTTGATGTGAACGGAGGTTAGAGCTTTGTACTTGGAACTTTGTCCTTGGTCAACTAACCAAAACAAAGTACTAAGCACAAAGCACAAAGCTCAAATGCAACTGGCGCGTGTGATCGGCACTGTGGTTTCGACCGTTAAGAACGACTCGTTGAGTGGTCGCAAGCTGTTGATTGTGCAGACAGTGAATGCGCAGTTGAAACCAACAGGACAACCACTGGTTGCAATCGACGCGATCGGCGCCGGTGTTGGCGAACTGGTTTTTTGGTGTCGCGGGAAGGAAGCGAGTTTTCCTTTCAAACGCGAAGACACGCCGACCGATTGCACGATCGTCGGCATTGTCGATTCTGAAGCGCACGTAACACGTTAAAGAAGGGTCTTTGGTCTTAGGGCTTTGGTCTTTGGTGGTTAGCGGTGCGGCCAAGTCCAAAGACCAAAGTCCCAAGACCACCACAAAGATGATTCTCGCTCGCGTAGTCGGAAACATTGTCGCCACGCAGAAGAACTACCGCTACGAAGGCGCGCGCGTGATGTTGTGCCAGCAGATCACGCCCGAGGGTGACGACACGAGTTATTC
>DATELZ010000031.1:0-17219 GCA_035276045.1 Pyrinomonadaceae bacterium
CTGCGATCTCGCCCTCGCAATTCACTAGCATCTCGCAGTCAACACGTTCTCTGACCTCAGTCAGACTCAATTGGCGACTCTTCAATCCTCAATCGCGGATCTTGAAGTCGCCATCTACAAGGAGAACGCATGGTAGATAAAACCGTCTCCGAGTTTGAACAAGTCTAGTAAGCATGAGGAAGTGGGAGCCTCATACGCAGTCACGTTCACCCACCAACTTACCAAAGACTTAAGTCAACCCCCGAGTCTTCACCTCTGACGTCTACCCTCGCCTGTGGTGCAGGACTCCTATTTAAGGAGAAAACACATGAAGAGGAAAATGCTTAGCCTCATCCTCGCGCTCGTTGTCGCGCTGGTGCCTGTATTGACTGGCGGTCAAATGCGTGTGCTTAAAGTCAGCGACCTCAAGATCAGCAAGGCCGGTCAGGCAGCACCTGACCTCTACATCAAGGACACACCAGCGGACACAGGCATCGAGCCAAACCCGGATACTGGACCCATGTGGGTGACAGAAGACATCTGGGTGCGCAACAGTCCGGATCCGGGTTATCAACCTTCTCCCTTTCCCGAGTTGACCCCTTCGTGGACTCCGCTGCCACACCAGAACCCTGAGTATCGCGATCCCAAATTCAGCACGCCCAACTACGTGTATATCCGCGTGCGTAACCGTGGCACTGCGGCGTCGACCGGCACCGAGCGCTTGCGGCTTTACTGGGCCAAAGCCTCCACCGGACTCGGCTGGCGCGAGCAGTGGGAGAACTACATGGCAAGCAACTGTGGTCCAACCAAACTCTACGGCGCGGAAGTTACCAAGCCGCGTAAGAATGCGGCGACGGCGACCGTGGCCGAGCGTGCCGCTTACCGCGATGCAATTCTCGCGGTGGGAACACAACCGGCCTTTGAATTTCCCGACGGCAGGTCTTACTGGCACAGGCAGGATGATGTGCACGAGTTTGGCCCGGAGAACAGACACAACTCCTCCGCTTTTCTGCCGTGGCATAGAGAGTTCATCAATCGCTACGAAATCCTGCTGCAGGAAGCGAATCCGCTCGTCACGCTGCTTTATTGGGACTGGACCACCAATCCGTCCAGTCTCATGACCACAACTTTTATGGGCGCGTCAGGCAGCGGCGCCGGCGGAGCCGCCATCGGCCCTCCGTTCCAGCCGGCGGGAGGGCCGACGCTCTTTCCACCACTAGTGATACGCGACCTGGGCGGCAGTAATCGTGCCCCTGCGCCGACCACAACTCCAGATGACTTTTTGTTGGGGCGAACTTATTATGCCGGCACCACCGGCTTCAACCGATTATTGGAAGGCGGCCCGCACAACAGCTCGCACGTCTACATCGGCGGGATCTTCGGCAACATGAATGATCCCGAAAAGGCTGCGGAAGACCCGTTCTTCTTCCTGCTGCATACCAACGCAGACCGGCTCTGGGCCAGGTGGCAACGTGATCCGAATAAGACGGAGCGGCTTGATAAAGACACGGCGTATGGCGACAACCAGCTCAAGGACTACGACATTACGACTGACATGAAACCGTGGGACGGTAAAGGCACAGGCGCC
The DNA here is from genome assembly GCA_035276045.1 of Pyrinomonadaceae bacterium. Classification (GTDB taxonomy): domain Bacteria; phylum Acidobacteriota; class Blastocatellia; order Pyrinomonadales; family Pyrinomonadaceae; genus PSRF01. The sequence continues at coordinate 1,568 of DATELZ010000031.1, forward strand.
GGCCTCATCCGGCCTTGGACAGATACGGACGGTTATATCGTGGCCAAGAATCCGATGCACCCATCGGTCGTCTCGCCACCGATCTACGACACCGCGCCGCTGGTCATTCCGATCCTGGATCCCGGCGAAGCCGTGGTCATACAGGTTCCCTGGTATCCGCCCAACCCTGCCGACTTCGCCTGCTTTGGCGATCCGGGTCATATATGTCTGCTCGGACGTATCGAGACATCCACCACTGCGCCATTCGGCATGACGTTTCCTGAAATCGTAGACGTCAACGCGAATACAAAGAACAACAACAACATCGCCTGGAAAAATGTCACCGTGGTGAACAATTTCCCCGGCCGGTTTAAAGCTGCATCCATTTTGATTCGCAACATCTTTCCTCAGGTGGTGGTCGCACAGCTACGCCTGGGGAGACCGTTTCAAAGACATTCGTTCCTCGATTACGGTGACATATTTGTCGATATGAAACCGGAACTGTTTGCGCGTTGGCGAGAAGGCAATTCAGCCGGTACGGGGTTCGAAGTCGTGGGGCCTACCACCATCAGAGTCACAAGCCCACAGACCGCGCTTACGAACATCCGGCTCGAACCGGGGGAAACTTTCCCCGTAGAAGTGCGGTTTGCGCTGAACCCAAATCAGCGGGTGCCGCCGGGAGTAATACCCGGGATGGACTTGATACAGCTTGGCACGCCCGACAATCCCAACGGTGTGGTGGGCGGACAACGCTTTGAAACGGATTTCCAGAAACTCGTTCTCGTCAGAGCAGGAAGCGAGTGGCTTTATCTGGACAACGGAGATGACCCCGCAAATTGGACAACTCCTGAGTTCGATGATTCGCAATGGCGGCCGGGCCGTGCGGAGTTAGGGTTTGGCGACGAACCTGTCACACACATTAGCGGCGCAACGCCAGAGGCACGGCGGATTACCACCTACTTTCGCCACTCTTTCGACGTCGCCGATCCGAGTTTTTACAGAAGCCTGACATTGCGGCTAAAACGTGACGACGGCGCGGTAGTGTATTTGAATGGGAAAGAAGTTAGCCGTATGAACCTGGCTGGAGGTGCGGTGACATCGTCAACAACGGCAACCCGCGAGGTGGACGGACTCGAGGAAGAAGTCTTCTTTCCGATTGCCGTGAGTCCCGACCTTTTGCGTCAGGGCCGCAACACAATCGCAGTCGAAATTCATCAGGACGCGCTTGACAGTCCCGACCTGACTTTCGATCTGGAACTGTACGCGAATCCAACCGCACCCGGGTTCGCGCCCAATGTAGGTTTCGTGCGGTCGATCGCAGGCTCGCTGTGGCAGACCGAGCAGATTATTCCGATTGAAGCCGAGGCGCTGGACACAGACGGGCAGATCCGGTCGGTCTCATTCTATGCGGATGGGAAACTGCTTGCGACAGATGAAACAGCGCCTTATACCTTCCAATGGCAGGGCGCGTCAGTGGGAGCGCATAGGGTCCGGGCAGTGGCGGTAGACAATGAGCAGCAACAGTCCGTCACGGATACAACTGTAGTAGTAGTTGAAAACGTGCCGCCCATTGTTCGACTGACTCAGCCAGGCGCTAACTCGATGTTTGCTGTCGGCGCAAATATTAAGGTTGCCGCCAACGCATCCGACCTCTCCGACGACATCAAGCAAGTCGAGTTTTTCGTGAAAGAGGCAAAGTTCTTTATGTCTCCCACTAACTTGATTGGCAACGGAACGCGTTCAGGTTCGACTTATACGGTCTCGCTTAAACTGTTGACGCCCGGGAAATACATGGTGTGGGCAGTAGCTATGGATGAGCGCGGAGAGACGAGCCAATCTAATCTTATACATATTGGGATAGGGGGCCGTTAATTTTCTTCACTGGCTGAATCGTTTCTCAAGGAGGCTGTAAGGAAAGTAGAGTAAAGAAGCACCAAACAGAGAGACACAGTGGAAAGCAATCATGCCACTGTGTCTCTCTTCTCTTCAGCGATTGCCTATCTAAGTCCTTTTTTCGCGAGTTGCGCTCGCAGTGCCGCAGACACAGCTACATCAAAACCGTTTCGTGCTGTGCCGTTGCGTTTCTTTTGTTCCGCGGCGATGTACTCGGTGCGTTGCTTTGAAAGAGACAGGATCTGTTTGCGAATCTCACTGCGCTCGGCGAGTCGTTTTTCAATCTCCTTCGTTCGTTCCTCGGCCGAAAGCTGCTTAAGTTCTGATGGTAAGTCCTCAGTCTTAATCGATTCGAGTTTGGCAGACCCGTTCTCAATATCCTGCAACAGATCACCGATATATGCTTTCGAGTTCAATGCCTTATTCACCGATCTCTCCGCCGCCGCCGCTGGTGCAGAACGTGTGGCAACGGCAACCTCGGTGCTATCCGCCATTTCTTTTCGTGAGGCTCTATAGCTCTCACCTTCCGCACCTGCACCGCCGCCGTAGGCCAGGTATGTTCCTCCCAGACGTGAGCCAAGCTGACTTAGTTGTTCATCGTATGGCGTAGAGATTGTGTCCACGCCGCCGTTCTGAGGAATCAGGAAATACTGCCCCTGACCTCGCCGGGCGATCGCTTCCCACGTTTGTTTGGTAGCGCCGGAATTGCCGCATTGAATCGTGTTCACGATTATTCCCTGCTTAACTGCAAGGTCGGCGGTAGTGAGCGTGTCCGGTTCATCAGCATAATCGTGAGGCGGAGCGTCGCCCACCAGGAAGAGTATTTGCGCGTGCTTTGAAGAAGATTGTGACCAGCCGGCTTTAGCCACCCCTTCCGCTAAAGCACGTCTTACATTCTCTGCCTCGTCGCCTCCTCCTCCAGCCTCGTAGTCCATCAATGTCGAGTAAACTTTATCCAAATCCTCGGTCAATGGAAGTACTTGGGTGACGTACTGATCTCCGCGGTCCCGGTATGCAACCAAACCGACTTTTACCGACGACAGCGAGGTGGTTTGCATTACTTCATTAACAATTCCCCAAATCCGTTGTTTCGCTCCAGACAGCAACCCGCCCATTGATCCGGTGGTGTCCAGAACAAAGACCATTTCCATAGTCGGTTGATTTAAGTTGAGTTCGACGGGGGTGATTGGTGGTTCTTCGCTGCGATTGAAGACCCAGGCAGTGGCTACTGCGACTCCGATACTAAAGGTGATTACGGCCGTCAGGATGCGAACGGTAAGTTTGCTCATTGTTCGAACCTCCCTGGAAAAATGGCTGGGTTGGGATTGTCAGTTAGACGCTCAAATCGTCAAATCGTTCCCATGTTTGCGTTTCACGGCGGTTACCGTTAGCAATGGAACGCAACCCAGTCCATTTCTTGCAGCGAGTACAAACTTTGGTTCACCGTTCACTCGGCCGTAACTGCTGCTTCTTCTTCCTTTGCATTAACACCATGATCAATCCACCCACAAAGATGACAAACGAGATTGCCAGGACGACGGCGCCTGGAATAATGCCGAGTAGCGCCTCATCCCAACTTGTGCGCCCCTCAGTTATCACGGGCAGCAATAATGAGATTAGAAATACAGCGGCCCCGAGCAAGACGCCGAGGATTCCGATGACCATTATGATTTTGGCGATCATGTGTTTCCTTTTTGAGATTGGGGCTTGGCCTTGAGAGTTATTACGAGAGTAGTGATGGCGAGCAGGAGGCCGATGCCCTTGATGCCAACTACCCATGCTGTACCGATTGGCGCCGGGTCTGGTTCGCCCAGGCGCATCAGTTGTCCAAAGAAGCTGCCGTAAGCCATGCCCGCGGTCACGCCCCATGCGCCGGCAAGATACTTTTGTCCATCACGAAGATCACGACCGGTTCGCCAGGCCGCATAAACCAGAAAGCCACCCAACAGCAGATCGTCGAACCAGATCGGCCACACGCCGGGCTCCCCGAGCTGGCGCCAACGCCGGATAGTCTCGGCCAGTGGCGTGAAGACACCCACAACGAAAGCGAGACGACGACTGAAAGTCAGTCCGGGAGAGTGCTGCTTCATATGATGCGCTGACGATTTGAGACTGCGGCATTCAGCGTGCATTCACCGCTGGTGTCGCTATTTGGTTTTAAGTGAACACACTACTATCGATCGACTGCGCCAGCACACTCGCGTTCGGCGAGTAGATCGTGGACCGCTGTGATGAGCCCTTCGATGTTGGGTTTGGCGACGTAGGCAGCAGCGCCGGCAGCCATGGCTTCGCGCCGATGAATTTCATATGCGTCGCCGCTGTAGAAGATGCAGGGGATTCCGGGCGACAGCAGGTTTAGTTTGTTGCAGAGTTCCAAGCCGGTGCCGTCCGGCAAGCGCTTGTCGAGGACGTACAGATCAAACTCGATGGCAGCGGCCATATTGCAGGCTTCTTCGATCGTCGCCGCCGTATGCACCTCATAGTCTTCTTCAGACAAGAGGAGTTGCAGCATTTCTGACGTATCGTGATGGTCGTCGACACACAGTACGCGACACTTAGGACTGGACATTAACGGGGAACCTCCTTGTTTTCGGGTCAACTTTATCAGCTTTGTCGGATTGGACGCTGTACGGGAGAGGACGATTATATTCACGCGTGGGCTAATCCGCCACTGACCGAAACGTTTTAACCGACAGCGCACGTAAAACCTACGTTTCGAACACTTTGGAACGCCACGCGAATTGCGAGTTTCACTAATTACCTAGATAGACGGGTCGTTCACCTTTCTTGCGATCCAGAACTAGACAGGTGGGCAGCCCCCCTGCCCACCGCCACAAATCAATCACACAATCAACGCTGACCCGGTGGGCCGCTCTTCATTGCTTTCAGAAGCTGGTTGAGCACTTCCAGATCTTCGTCTTCCGGCTCCAATTCCCGGTACTTCTCCAACGTCGAAGATGCAGCCTCGATGTCGCCGAGCTTGTGATAAACCAGCGACAGGTTGAAGTAGACGAGTGCAAACCCGGGCTCGATCCGCGCGGCAGCTTCGTAGTGTAGTTTCGCAAGCTGAAGATCGCCAGCGTCGTAATAAAGATTGGCGAGATTGTAATGCGCCTCGACGTGTCGCGGATCGTTTTTCAGCGAGAGCGTGAAGTTGTCGAGCGCGTTGGCGATCTGTCCTCGTTCGAGATTGAGGATGCCGAGGTTGCAATAAGCTTCGGCGACGTTATCGCCTTCGGTGATCGCTTCCTTATAGTGTTCGGCGGCGGAAGTGTCGCCCTGTTCGTGCAGGAGCAACGCTTCTTCAAACGGCGTGAGCAAACGGGCGAGCCGCGGCGTCTCCACCCGAAACAGGTTGAGTTGTCCCTGTAATTCGGCTTCGACCTGGCGAATGCTGTGTCCCTGGGCGCGCAACTCACGCACGCGCCTGAACTGCGTCAACGCATTGAAGTCGTAAACGTAATCCGAACCTTGCGAAGCGGGCGACGCCTGGATGATGCCTTGCTCGGTCCAGCGGCGAATCGTCTTCTCACTCAAACCAAAGAGCTGCTTGATCTCTTTGATCGAGTAGGAAGATTTGACACGTTGGTAATCTGCCTTTGAGGGGACAGGTGAGGGAAATGAGATTACCTTAGGGCGTGGATCTTTCATCTACTGCTAAAACGCAATTAACCTACTTTTCGCTTCTTCGCCGCCGTGCGCGGTTTTACGAGCTCGATTTGCGGTTTCTTCTTGGCCGCAGACGCCACAGGCGCTTTCACCATCGGCTTGCGGTTCGACGCCTGCAGACTCTTCTTGAGCGCGCTCATAATATCAAGTCTCGGCACTTCTTCAACCTCGTACTCGGCCACCTGCTTACCTTCGATCTTCGAGTCGATCAACGTTCGGAGTGCTTCGTGATAATTGTCGGCCGTATCGATCTCGGAGAGTGTGGTCGCCATCTCCTGGACGAGCGTGATGGCGAGTTTCAGTTCGTTCTTGTTCAGTTTCTGCGCGTCGAGCTTCTGCACGTTCTCGAGATCGGGAACGTCTTCCATCTTGCGCAGTTCGTGTGGATAGTGAAGCTTCTGCAACACGAGCCCGTCTTCATGCGGAAACACGGCTACGAGATCTTCGCGATCGCGCAACACGACTTTACCGACTCCGATCTTGCCGGTCTGTTTCATCACTTCACGCAGCAACGCGTAAGGTTTCTCTGACACGGCGCCGTCCGGACCCGCAAAGTATGGCGCATCGTAAAACGTGGTCGGGATCTCCTCGCGATCGACAAAGCCGACGATGTCGACGGCCTTCGTCGTTTTGATTTTGATCTTCGCAATGTCTTCCGGTTCGACGATGGCCCAGCGTTCGGGTTCGTACTGGTAGCCCTTCGTGATTTGGTCGTTGGTGACGACCTCGCCGCACTTCTTGCAGCGTTTGTCGTAGCCGATTGGACCATAGTCTTCGCGGTGCAGTTGATTGAACTGAATCTTTTCGCCGGTTTCGATGGCGTTATAAATACGGACGGGGATGGCAACCAATAAAAAACGTATGTGGCCTTTCCAAATCGATCTCATAAAGGGGCTCTCCTCCCGCGAAATTATGCGGGCGAAAACGGTTCAAGTAAAGGATTATTTACCACGTATGAAACGGGTTCAGGCCACGTGATGGAGGGCGTTGCGCATGGCGCCGGCTGTTTGCCAACGTTGCGCAGGATCCTTTGCAAGCGCGCGGTCGATTACCTGGCAGACGAGTTCCGGAAGATGCGGCATGCGCTGTTTTAGCGGCACTGCTGGTTGTTCGAAGATAGCGCGGATCGTGTCGTTGATGTTCGATCTGCTCGTGAGGTCGAGGGCCATTGAGCCTGACAGGAGACTGTACGCTGTCATACCAACGGCGTAGATGTCCGATTGCGGTTTGACGTCGCGGAAATTGCGCAGTTGTTCGGGCGACATGTACGCGAGAGTCCCGGCCATCTCACCGGCCATCGTCACTCCGCTCATGCCTGAATGCGTGAAACTCTTCGCCAGGCCGAAGTCAGTCAATTTTGCGAGGAGGTTGGGTGAATGGCCGGAGACGAGGATGTTCTGATCCTTGAAGTCGCGATGAATGTAGCCTTGCGAGTGCGCGTGCGCCAGCGCGTCGAGAGCTTGCGAGATGATCGTGATGCCGTCTTTGTACGAGAGATAGCCGCCGTTCAATTCGGCCAGTTTCGAAGCGTCAGCGCCGTCGACAAACTCAGTCACTAAATAGACGACGCCCTTGTGCGTGCCACGATCGATAAAGTCGACGATGTTTGGATGTTTGAGAGCGGCGGCGACGTCGATCTCACGCATGAAGCGGCGCATCGATTTGTCGCTGACGGCAAACTCCGGCAGCAACGTCTTGATGGCGACGGCGCGGCCGGTTTTCTGTTCGCGGCCCAACATCACGCAACCCATGCCGCCACGTCCGATCAACCTGACGGTGTCGTAACCCGGAATCTCTTGCGGGCAGCGCTTGAGTTCGATGCGACAGTCTTCGCAGAGAAACGTCAGACGTTCATCCGGCGCGGATGCCTCGGCCTGTTCGCGCCGGCCACAGTTGAGACACTCGACCATGACGAGCACCGGACGCGTCACCATCGCGTCTTGAGTCGTTTCCGAAAGGTCGCGGGATGGGGCGGCGCTAACTTCGACGATCAAGATCGTCTCGCCACACTGAATGCGGTCGCCGTTCTTCAGAAACGCATCCGTAATTCTTTGGCCGTTGACGAACGTGCCATTCGTCGAGCGCAGATCGCGCACGTGCGAATGCGGCGGGTTGATCTCGAGCAGGCAATGATTACGCGAAAAGTAACGATCTTCAGGCAGACAAAGATGGGCCTCGGGATTGCGGCCAATCAGAAAGCTATCGTGCTGCGTGAAGGAAAAGATGCGGCCTTTGTATGGACCGGCTGTGACTTTTAAATTGACCTGCATGAACGCTTACAGATCTCAGTTGGCTGGTTGGGCGCGCTCGATTTCGAGATCGTCGAACGCGACTTCAAAGACATCGCTGGTGTAGAAACCCACTCGCCCGCGCCGGAAGTTTTCGCGATCGGTGATCGTTTTTAGAAACTGGCCGTTCACATAAAAGGATACCTCAGCGCCTTTCGTTCTGATCTCCAACTCGTTTGGCGCCGAACCCGGCTTGATCGCGGTTGACTTCGTACGCTCGACGACGATCGATTCGTTGCCCTGCTTGTGCATGATGATCTGGTACTCGGGCTCGGTCGAGGGAAAGATCAGCAGTGCGTAATCTTCAAGTTGACCGCGGGTTTGCTGGCCATGGACCATGAGTCCGAAACCCGCCGACGGAACGCCGCCTTCAACGCTGCGCGCCGTCACTTTAACGGTTGCATTCTCGGAGCTGTAGTCGTTTGACGGAGCGTACATGACGACGAAAGTGCGCTCTTTCGAGACCATGTGATACTCGTCATTCGTGTACCAGATGCGGCCGAACTGCGAAGTGCCCGTGCCCCACTTTTGTTGACTGAAATCGTCGATTAGTGGACCGACGCGCGACGTATTCGCGTTTGCGTTCGTGTTGGCGACATTTGCGTTTGCATTCGCGTTCACGTTGGCGTTGCGATTTGTTTCGCGGCTGTTGGTGTTGGCGATGTTGCTATTCGTGTTCGAATTCAGGCTCGCGAGCGCGATGATCATGACGACCAGGCCAACGCCGATTACGAGCACGGCGGCGAACCCGCCGAGTATCCACCAGATCGCATTCGACTTCTTTGGCGGAACGGCTGGAGTCGGCGTCCACTGTGGTTGCGACGGGGGTGGGGGTGGCGGTGGTGCTGCCGTCGGCCGTGGCGTTGGCGGCGGTGGAGTCGTGGGCCGATAGATCTCAGTCGGCGGCGGCTCAGACGTGTCGCGCGGCGATGGATACCTGATCGTCGCGTTCAGATCGGACGGCGTGGCGGCGTCGGTCGTTAACGGCGTGCCGTCGTCCAAACAAAAGTTCAGGGAAAGATCGGCGTAGGTACGGTTGCAAGTGGGGCAGCGCTTCATGTGTTAGGAACTTAGGCATTTTCCATTTGTCGTTTGCCATTGGTCATTTTGCATTAGGTTCTGAATGACAAATGAGAAATGACAACTGGAAAATGGAAAATGACCATGAGCGACAGATTATAAGAAACCGTAAGCCTTCTCAAGAGCGAATTGGCTTGCCGCAGCGTCCGCAGAATTTTGTCCCGGCTGGATAACTGGTCCCGCAGCTCTTGCAGAACACTTCAACGGGCCTCGGCGGGCGCCAGTCGAGCGCCGCGGTGCCGATGGGAATACCGCACCGGCCGCAGAATTTAATGCCGGTCGGATAGGTCTGGGCGCAGCGTGGACAGGTGATGCCGCTGGCGGGCGGCACAGGCGCGGGTGTGGGGGCCGGTGTTTCCACCAATCCGCCCGTGACGGGTTGAAACGTCGTGTTGCCGCACCGGCCGCAAAATTTCACCCCTTCCGCGAAACGCGACTGGCACTTGGTGCACATCACGACGACGAGCGTCGTCGAATTTAGACCATGATGACTGTCTAAACTGCCGCCTCGCGACGGCGTCAGTTGATTATTCGAGACGCCGAGCTTGAGTTGCGCTTCGATGATCTGTTCGGCGATGTCGCTGCGGATCTCGATCACGCGTTCGTCGTCAGGTTCGCCGAGCTTGGAAACCCGCAGCACGTGTTGTCCGGGCGCAAGCGACGTCAGAATCACGCGTCCCGATCGCCCGACGCTGCCGTATCGTTCGTCGTCAACGTAAACTTCCGCACCTGACGGCGCCATGATGACAAGCCGCGAATCAACGCGTTTTGCCGTCACTCCGGAATCCGCAGCAACTGCCTCGGCAAAACCCTCGAACCATTCCGTCGCGCTCGCCGGACGATCTTTCGCTTCGAGCGCAAGCGCTTGCATGATCGTCGCTTCAAGCTCTTTGCTGACGTCCGAACGGAGGCTCGACAACGCCGGCGGGCTTTGCGTCAACTTCTGCGCGATCAGTTGCGTGATGTTTCCCGTGAACGGCGGACGCCCGCCGAGCAGGTGGTACGCAATCGTCCCGAGCGCATAGACGTCGGCGCGCGCATCGAGCGCGATGCCTGGCTGCATCTGCTCCGGCGCCATGTATTCGGGCGTGCCGATTATTCCCTGTGAAGCTGGTCCACTCGCGGAAGTTACCTCGGATCGATCGGCGTTCACGATCTTCGCGAGACCGAAGTCGCCGACTTTCACAAATCCATCTTCACTGCCGGTCTTTCGCTTCTGTTGCATGAGGAAGATGTTTGCGGGTTTGAGATCGCGGTGCAGTATTCCTTCGTCGTGAGCGGCTTCCACACCGGCGACGACTTGTCTCATGAGCGCGGCCGCGCGTTGCGGGTTCACGGTGCCTTCGCGGCGAAGCAGGTGATAAAGCGTCTCGCCTTCGACATACTCCATCACCAGAAAGAACACGCCGTCAGGACTCTTTCCGAAATCTGTAACGTCGACGACGTTCGGATGACGAATCGACGCAGCGGATCGCGCCTCGCGCTCGAAACGCGCGATTGCTTCGCCTTCCTGGAGATCTTCGTCGTTGAGAATGTCGGGCCGAACAGTTTTGACGGCGACGCGGCGCGTGATGAGGTTTTGATCGCGGGCCAGGTAGACCTGGCCCATCGCGCCGCGGCCCAACCGTTTTTCAAGCAGGTAGCGCGAGGCGAGAAGCCGGCCCCCCGGCAACGTCTGCTTTGTGCCCGCTTCGTCGGTCGGGCACGTGGTCATATCATCTTCGTAGCAGACTTCGCAACGAGGGCATTCGCGCATTTAGTTAACCCGGGTTCAGACTTCGGACGTACAAGCCGGACAACGCTTAGCGGCAAGCGGAATCGCGGTTATGCAGTACGGGCAATCCTTCGTGTTCGGCGGTGGCGGCGGCGCGGCGCGGAGCCGGTTGACTGCCTTGACGATTAGAAAGATCACAAAAGCGATGATCAGAAAGTTGATGATGTCGTTGATAAACCTGCCGTAGGCGATCACCGCCAGACCTCTCAACTGCGCGTCGGCAAGTGAAACCGGCGGCGGGCTCGCGTTTGAGATGTCGATGAACAGGTTGGAAAAGTCGGCCTTGCCAAGCAGCAAACCGATTGGCGGCATGATCACGCCTTCGACGAGCGAAGTAATGATTTTTCCGAAGGCGGCGCCGATGATCACCGCAACCGCCAGGTCGACAACGTTTCCACGAGCGATGAATTCTTTGAATTCTTTGAACATGTTGTTGTCTCCTTATGCCTTAATGGCAGTTCTTCGCTAGTTTGAATCCGGCTTTTTCTGCTTCATCCGTGGTTTTGAAAACGACTCTGTTTGCTTCTGCAATCTCTCTTTCCGGACGGCACGTGCCGATGTAATAAGTCTTGGTTTGCTTGTCGGCGAGGATCTCGCTTTCTTCAACGTCGCTTCCGGCAGCGGCCATCGAATCTTGTTCTTCTTTCGCCTGCCGGCGTGTTGCGACCGTCTCGTCGGCGGCGACGTCAAGCACGCGCAAACTTGGACCACCTGCCACCGTCGTCACGATCAACTGAAAATCCGCGCAGCGCAGTTGTTGCCCACGCGATCGCCACGAACTCCAACTTCCTACCGGCAACTGCAACGACTGCGAGATCAGTTTCACAAAACCGTCTGTCGTCGTGACCTTGAAATTGTCGTCGTACCCGATCCAGAGCGACGTCAGGTGGTCGTCGAGCAGATCGAGCGAGATGCTGCGCACGCCTTCAAACTTCGTCTTGTCGATCTTCGGATCGAAATAAGGGTTGATCGTCGTCTTCGAGACGCCGAAGTGGTCAGTGCGGCCAAACACGGTTTGCGGCACATGCGCTTTGATCTGTTCCTTCGTCATCCCCAGCCGGAACCCGAGCAACTCGGGCGCAGCGGGGAGTTCGCCGAGTTTTTTCGTGCACTGGGCCGCGGCTGTTCCCGGCATTCCGAGGATTAAGCCGGCGAGCAGGGTCGCATAGATGAGGCGCAAAAATGGCATGGCTCGGAACTTAAGGCTAAAGCTCATACGGTGTCAATCCATGCATGTGTGATGTTTCTTCGATCCTCGCCACTACTGACCGGAGGTTGATTTATCAGGATTGGAAGGAGATAGAAAAATGCGAAACAGATTGATCGTCACACTAATGCTTATCACGGCCCTTATCTCGTTTGTGAACTGGCGCAGAGGCAGTGCCGCAGTCATGCCCGAAAAACCGGAAGCAAAGGCTGGCAAATTCCGTAAGGTCAGGAAGCCGGTCAAAGGGCAATACCTCGTTGTTCTCAAGGAAGATACACGCTCGGAAGATGTCGAGTTTGTAACCAATAAGTTGATCGCCAGGCACCAGGGAACGACGCGATCCGTTTACAAACACGCGCTCAAAGGCTTTGCGATTCAAATGTCGGAGGCGGAGGCGGTTGCGCTCAGTAGCGAGCCGGAAGTCGAATATGTTCAGGAGAACGGCGTCATTTCCGCTTCAAGTACGCAAAACAATCCGGTTTGGGGACTCGATCGAATAGACCAACGCGATCTGCCGCGCGATCTCAGGTACAACTTTGCCAACGTGAGCACCGGCGCCGGCGTGCATGCTTACGTCATCGATAGCGGGATTCAGATTCTGCACGAAGAATTCCGGTCGTCATTGGGTTCAACTCGCGCTTCGCACGATGCGAATTTCGTGTGGTGGGATTGGAACGGTCCAAACGACTGTGCCGGTCACGGAACTTTTGTCGCGGGTGTGATCGGCGGCAAACAGGTCGGGGTCGCAAAAGACGTCAGGCTGCATAGCGTCAAAGTGCTCGATTGCGATGGTAACGGCACGAGTTGGAGCGTTATCGACGGCATCGATTGGGTCACGAGCAATCACGTCAAACCGGCCGTGGTGAATATGAGTCTTGGCAGTGGTATCGACTACGGTGTTGAAGACGCAATCAGAAACTCGATGCGCCTCAAGGGATTGGCGTATGTAGTGGCGGCCGGCAACGACCACGAAGATGCTAAAGACACTTCACCAGCCCGCATGCCGGAAGTGATCACCGTCGGGGCCATGAGGCAAGGCGACGACAAGAGATCGGACTTCTCAAACTTTGGACCAGCCGTCGATCTATTTGCGCCCGGCGAGGGGATTACATCGGCTGATAACGATGCGCTCGACGATGGCGTATTTAACAATCTAACTGCGGATAACGGCACCTCGTTCGCCGCGCCACACGTCACTGGTGTCGTGGCCCGTTTTCTTCAGACGTTGCCGAATGTGACGCCCGCTGTTGTTGAAGGCGCGATCAAGAATGCGGCGACGCCGAACCGGGTGGCCGATCTTGGTCCGGGTTCCAACAATCTGCTGCTCTATTCGGGTATTCATACTTCGTTTGTCCGGCAAGCGTCAGCGCCGCCGATCGACGAGTCAGACTTTTTTGTCGATTCGGGTGTCGATGTTGGTCCAGGTGAGTGGCTCGCGATGATCGGAACGGGATCGATCAATTCCGGGGTTGTATTCAGTGGCGAGAATGGTCCGGAAGGCTGGAACTCGATCGACAGCAATCCGTCGCTGCCGTTGGCGGGGTCGCGTCCGTTTTCATTGCTCGGAAACCTCAACGCGCAGAATTTTTACATCGGCCGGAGCGCTTCTACCACGCAGCAGTTCGCGACGCCGGCGAGGCTCTTTCTGCGAACCAACGACGACCTTCCGGGTAACGGATCGGGTGCGTTCAACTGTCATATTCAGGTTTGGAAGAGGTTGCCTGATGTGGCGGCTAACATGTTCGTGCCGGCTGTGTCGAAGACTGTTGTCGTGCCGGGCGAGACGATCAACGTGTCGCTTTCGGTGCGGAATCTTGGTCCCGGCACATGGACCACTGCCGAGTCATATCGGTTAGGTGAGATTGGCAATCCGGGTTGGGCGGGTGCGCGCGTGCCGTTGCCGAACGACGTGGCGCCGAACACTACCGTTGTTTTCAATTTCACTGTGACAGCGCCGTCGACGCCGGGGAACTACAACTTCCAATGGCGCATGTTGCAGGAAGGTGTGCAGTGGTTTGGCGACGTGTCGCAGAACGTTCCGATCACCGTGCTTTCGCCTTTTAATCAGGCGGAGTTTATTTCGCAAACTGTGCCGGGAATTATGACTGTCGGTGAACCTTATTCGGTCTCGGTCACGATGCGTAACACCGGCAACACGACCTGGCCGGCGGGATCGGTCTTCAAGCTGGGTTCGCAGAATTTACAGGACAACATGACGTGGGGTTTGAACCGCGTGTTGTTGACACAATCGGTCGCACCCGGCGCTCAAGTGACATTCTTCTTCAACGTCAACGCGCCTGGGAAGGCAGGGAAGTACAACTTCCAGTGGCGCATGTTGCAGGAGGGAGTCGAGTGGTTCGGAGCGACGACACCGAACGTGCAGGTGACGGTCAAGTTGCCGCCGTGCGCTCGTTGTTGAGTGTTGGTTGGTTGATTCGACGAGAGCCACGGGCAATGTGTCCGTGGCTCTTTTGGTTACGGGTCGAGTGTGATGTCCGGGCGAGTATTGGGCCGCGAAAGAGTGGCCGCGCCGATCCCGCCGATGACGAACAGGATAATTACGAGAGCAACGCAGACAACCGTCGGAATGATCCATGCGAGCATGATTCCCCAAAACACCGCCATGGACCACCCGTTTCCCGGCGCGACCGTATAGTTTCTCGCGTAGACGCGAAAGTAACGCCCGCACGAAGGACACGACTCGGCGAAGTTTGAGCATCGGTGCTGGCAATCCGGACAATTAAACAGCCCACCGACCGCCTGCACGTTTTCACTGCCACTAGTTTTCATCGACAGTCTCCCATAGGTATTCGGCCACCGAATACTATGGTTCCACTGCCAAGGGCATTACAGAACTCTCGTTTGACGTCTCCTCGCGCAGCGCGAGCCACGCCATGATTCCGGCGCTGAGATCGAGAAGAGCATGGAGCGCGATCGCCGGCCAGAGGGAGTCGAAGATCGCCACCGTCAGCGTGTAGAACGCTCCGACGATTCCCGTGCGGAGGACGCCGTTCCAGCCCTGGTAAATATGCCCAACCGCAAAGAAGGGAAGGGATAGCGCCGCGGCGCCCCACCACCCGAGCCACGGGACGAAGACCCAGATGAAGTAGCCGCGGTAGAGAAATTCCTCGCAGAACCCAGCGGTCAGCGACACGCCGCTGAACCAATACACTTCGATCCGCGTGTGCGGTATGACGTCGGTGAGTGGTCCAAACTGCTGCCGTAAGCTCGCCCTTGCCTCGGAACTGCGGACGAGGGTCGCGATTGCATAGACATGGTAGACCACTAGCAGCAGGACCAACGCGATCGAGGTCCATAATCGCCAGCCGTCTGGAACAGAGAAACCGAACGACGTCCATGATCGGTCCCGCGCCAACCAGAGCGCGGCCCCAAACGCGATCAGCATCCACAGATGACCGATGGACGACAACCAGAGCCACCTCCGTGCCCAGGCCGGATCGGCCTGTGACAGGCGCCGAAACGCTGGCCAAAAGACGCGGTAATCAATAACCGGCCCAGCGACAGCAAACAACGCCACATAGACCAGATCTGAGACGGTCGTCATCGATCGTTATGAAATAGATGAAAGGGAAAGTGGTACCCGCGGCAGGGGTCGAACCTGCGACCTTTCGCTCCGGAGGCGAACGCTCTAATCCACTGAGCTACGCGGGCTGACCTTTTGCTGAGGAAAATCGCGAATTTCAAAGAAGCACCGAAACTTTACCCTCTTATTTACCCTCCGTCAAATACGGAAGTGTCCAC
>DATELZ010000032.1:0-5802 GCA_035276045.1 Pyrinomonadaceae bacterium
GGATAGTCGGTTTCAAAGGCGACGACAAACTCCTGATCGTCCAGTCCGAATGAATAGGTCGTGTGCAGTTTTACCGAGCGATATTTCGAACCGATGCGAATGTGCTCGTCCATCATCTCCTGCCGCTGTTCGGCGGTCCGCGAGTACCACTCTCGCGTCTTCACAAACGGATAGACAAAGAGGTATTGCGACTTGCCGGGAACAATGTGCAGCCGATCTTCGACGTGTTCGGGATTGTCTTTGTCGATATACATCGAACGCTTGGTCATCGAAAGAAACGACTGCGACGGTTCGATGTATTTAGCCATCTCGGTGTGGTTCAGCCGCGCGGTCATCTCCTGGATCGGTTCGAGTTCGTAACCGATGCGCCAGATCATGAAGTCGACGTTGGTCCGCAAACCCACGGTTGAATAGGAGTGAATCAGCAACGAAGAGCGAAACTCGTCGACAGTTTTGACGAATTCTTCCCGGCAGCGCGCTTTGTCCGCATCAGAAAGCAACCGCCACTCGGGCCGCGTGTGGTAGAAGGTGAAGTTAACAAACTGGCGGGGAAGCTTTGCTTTTTCAACCTCCACTTCGGCGCAAGAGGGTGCGAGACGAAGTGCGCCGCGGGCGTTGGCTGAATCGTTTTCACTACTCATGGGTATTTACCTCGGAAAATAATGACTGACCCTGGAGATTCGGCGATGCGAAGTTTATTCTGCCCAGTCTGGTGGCTGATTGCAACCGGGGAAGAAACCCCGCCGCTTGTGCGTCTATAATCCGTGTCTACAAACATGAAGGATTCGCCTAAACCAACTCGTCGCTCGTTCTTACTCCTCGTCCCATTGGGAATTTTTGCGTCGATCGCCGGCGCGGCGTTCAAGTTTTTACGTCCGCGGATCTCGGCTGCTACCGATAGCTGGCTCGACGTCGCGCCAATCAACGAGATCACCGGTTCACAACCAATCACGAAAAAGGTCGTCGCCGAACACATCGCGGGTTGGGCCATCACAACCGAAGAGCACAACGTGTTTGTGTTGCCGGCGCGGAGTAACCAAGTCGTTTCCGCTGTTTGCCCGCACGAAGGTTGCGAGGTGCTGTGGGAACAGCAGCGAAACCAGTTTTCGTGCCCGTGTCATGAAAGTTACTTCGCCGCGGACGGCGCGCGTCTCAGTGGTCCATCGCCGCGCGGTCTCGATCCGTTACCGACGCGCGTGCAGGATGGAAAACTCCAAGTGCAATATGGCTTGCCTCAAGACCAGGCCAACCGCGCATGATGCAACACGATAACGGAATACGCGCGTGGATCGACGTGACGTCGGGCATCGTTCTGATGTTGCTCGGCGTGCAGTTTCTGACCGGGATTATCCTGGCGTTTTACTACGTTCCTTCGACGGATCATGCGTACACGACCGTCTCTTTTATCGAGCGTGTGCTGTCCTCGGGATCGTGGCTTCGATCGCTGCATCACTACGGATCGCAGTGGCTGACATTGTTCCTGTTCCTCCACGTCGTGCGGCTTTTTGTTGCGCGAGCCTACGTCGATAGTACGGCGTTTTGGATCGTGTCGGTCGTGCTGCTTGGTTTGGGGATGGCCGCGGGTGGAACGGGATACTCGCTGCCCTGGGACGCGCGTGCGTTTTTCAGCACTCGCATTGCTGAAGGTCTAGTCGGCGGACTTCCTTTGATTGGTGGAAACGCGCGGCTTTGGCTGCTGGGCGGCAGCCAGATCTCGACGCTAACACTGTCGCGATTCTTTGCGTTGCATGTGCTGGTTATACCCGCGCTGATCGTCGCGATCTTCGCGTGGAAACGCATCGAATGGCGTAATCATCGACGAAACGCGATTGCCGCGGGCGTTGTGTTTATCGCACTGGCATTGTGGTCGTTGAAGTTTCATGCGCCGCTTGGTCCATCGACTACAGAAATGACGGCCGATTATCTGCCCCGTCCCGGAGCACAGTTTCTCTGGTTGTATCAGTCGTTGAAATACGTGCCTGGCGGGTTGGGATCGGTCGTCGGTTTGGTGTTACCCGGCATCGCGCTGGCAGTTCTGGTTTCGTTGCGCTGGTTGCGCGGCGGCAGATTGATCGGCGGCGTGATTCTCGGCGGCGGTTCGTTGTTAATCGCCGGCATGACGGCCGCTTCGTATATCGGCGACTACAAAGATCCACGCGTTCGCGAACAACTCGCGCGTCAGGCAGCCGCGGAAACAACAGCGCCATTTACGCCAAGTGTCATGAACTTTTCGAGAGCCGGCGCAGACTCAGCACGCGCAGGAGCGCCAACGCCCTACATCAAATGGTGCGCAAACTGCCACGGCAACAACGGCGAAGGCGCGCAACAAGGACCATTGCGCTATCCTCCGCTGACCGGCGTCGCCGCAAAGCCGCGTCGCACAGTCGACGACATCGTTGGTCTACTAAAAGACCCGGAAGCTTACGGACTGCAAGCGCCGATGCGCTCGTTTTCGTCGAAGATGTCCGAGGCCGAAATGAAAGAGATTGCAGAGTGGGTTGTGAAGCTTTAAGCTTTGCGTTCTAACTTTAACTGGAGAAACGTCTAATGAAACTAATCTCGCTTGTCTTAACGTGTGCCGCCATCGCGTTGCTCAGCGTTGCCTGCACTGAAACCACGACCACCACGAACACGCCGTCCGCCACCAGGACCGCATCACCAGCAGCGCCAGCGCCTTCTCCATCGGTAGATCCGCTCGTGATCGCGCGGGCAAACTTCGGCAAGCATTGCGAGGGATGTCATGGTCCAGCGGGCGAAGGCGGACCGGTCAAGGTCGACGACAAGCAGATTAAAGTTCCATCCTTGAAGGCCGATCACGCCATCAAGCACACCGACGACGAATTGATCAAGATTGTAACGAGCGGCGAAGAAGCCATGCCGGGCTTCAAAGACAAACTCTCAGCGGACGAAATCACGCACCTCGTGCACTACGTGCGGACGGAGTTTCAGAAGAAGCCCTAGCCACAAATTACATCGATCCGTATAATCCGTGGTTGATGCAGGCGTAGCTCAGTTGGATAGAGCGTCTGACTTCGAATCAGAAGGTCGCAGGTTCGAGCCCTGCCGCCTGTACCATCGCCCCCCTTTTAATAACCGCGATAAGTACAGCCATGGATCAAACTCCCGCCGATCAGCGCGCCAAACTTGCGCTGATCGGAATTCGTTACGACGAAAATTCCTCATTCACTAAAGGCGCCGCCGATGCGCCGCCACAGATTCGCGCCGCGCTCCGTTCCGATGCCTGGAACCTGACGTCGGAAAATGGCACCGATCTTTCAGACGATGCGATGTTCTTCGACGCCGGCGACATCGAACCCGTCGCCGGCAGCGACATGTTCACGCTGATCGAGAACTCGCTCAACACGCTGATCGCCGACGGCCTGTCGCCAATCTCGCTGGGCGGAGATCACTCGATCACGTATCCGATCGTGCGGGCGTTTGCGCGCAAGTACAAAGGTCTCAGCATCCTGCACTTCGACGCGCATCCCGATCTCTACGACAACTTTCAGGGGAATCGACATTCGCACGCTTCGCCGTTCGCCCGGATCATGGAAGAGAAACTGGTGAAGCGGTTGGTGCAGGTAGGCGTTCGCACGTTCAACGCGCACCAGCGCGAACAGGCGAAGAAGTTTGGCGTCGAATCGATCGAGATGCACCAGTTGCGCGATCACCTGCAACTGACGTTCGACTCGCCGGTTTACATTTCATTCGACGTCGATGCTTTAGATCCCGCTTTCGCGCCGGGCGTTTCGCATCGCGAGCCGGGCGGAATGTCGACGCGCCAGACCATCGACATCATTCAACAGATGAAGGGACGGGTCGTCGGCGCAGACATCGTGGAATTCAATCCCCGAATGGATCCGCTACACATCACCGGCACCGTCTGCGCGAAGCTGTTAAAAGAAATCGCCGCGCGGATTATTGAGTAACGCGTTCGGCGAGTGGCACGTAATCGCGCGTTCGATGGCCCAGGTAAATCTGCCGCGGCCGCGCAATCTTCTGATCCTCGTCGTTTAATAGCTCGACCCACTGCGCCAACCATCCTGACGTGCGCGGTATCGCGAACATCACCGGAAACATGTCGACCGGAAAACGCATCGCCTGGTAAATGATCCCCGAATAGAAATCGACGTTCGGATAAAGCCGCCGTTTAACGAAGTAATCATCTTCGAGCGCGATCCGTTCGAGTTCGAGTGCAATATCCAACAACGGATCCTTGCCCGTAACTTCGAACACTTCGTAAGCGACCTGCTTGATGATGCGCGCGCGTGGATCGTAGTTCTTGTAAACACGATGCCCGAAACCCATCAAGCGAAACTCACCCGCCTTCACGCGCTTGATGTAATCCGGCACTTTCTCGACCGACCCGATCTCCTTCAACATGCGCAACACCATTTCGTTGGCGCCGCCGTGCAGCGGTCCATAAAGCGCCGCGGCCGCGCCGGCCAGCGACGAGAACGGATCGGTGTGCGCGCTCCCGATACTGCGCATCGCATTAGTGCTGCAATTCTGTTCGTGATCGGCGTGCAGGATGTAAAGAACGGTCAGCGCCTTCTCCAGCACCGGGTTCGGCTGGTACTTCAGCTCCGTCGTCTTGAACATCATGTTGAGGAAGTTGCCCTCGTAACTCAGATCGTTGTCCGGGTACGAATACTGCATCCCGATGCGGTGTCGAAAAGCGAACGCGGCGATCGTCGGCACCTTCGCGATCAGGCGGTGGATCTGTTTCCAGCGGCATTCCTGGTTGAAGATCTCTTTGGCGTCCGGATAGAAAGTGGAGAGCGCGCCGAGTGTCGCTTCAAACATGCCCATCGGATGAGCGTTGTAGTGAAAACCGTCAATCACCTTCTTGATACTTTCGTTGATGAACGTGTGATAGGTGATGTTCCGGGTCCACTGTTTGAGCTGCGCTTCATTGGGCAGTTCGCCGTAAAGCAATAAGTAAGCGACTTCGAGATAAGTGCTCTTCTCTGCAAGCTGATCGATCGGGTAGCCGCGGTATTCGAGAATCCCCTTGTCGCCGTCGATGAAAGTGATGCGGCTCTTGCATGAAGCCGTATTCATGAATGCGGGATCGTACGTCATCAGGCCGAAATCGTCGTCGGCGACCTTGATTTGACGCAGATCCATGGCCTTGATCGTCCCGTGCTCGATGGGCAGTTCGTACTGCTTCCCGGTTCGATTGTCCGTGATCGTTAAGGTGTTCTGACTCATGCGAGGAGATTAACGCCGCGCGTAGTGGTAATCAAATCGGTGCTCAAACGAACACAAATTTGACAAGTTGCGCGATCGGTTACTTTACGCCGACGAGTTCGACGTCAAAAAGCAACGTGGCATTGGGTGGAATTTTAGGAGGCCGGCCCATTGGACCATAAGCAAGATCGCCCGGAATGGTGAACTTCCGTTTGCCGCCGACTTTCATCGTCATCAGCCCTTCGTCCCAGCCTTTGATGACCTGGCCGATGCCGATGCGAAAGTTTGCGGGAGGCTTGCCGGTGGTGCTGTCAAACTCAGTGCCGTTTTCGAGTGTGCCTTTGTAGTGAACGACGACCGTCTGGCCGACTTTCGGGCTTGGACCATCGCCGACTTTGAGTTCGACGTACTTGAGTCCGGAAGGAGTGATCACCTCAGCCATCGCGGGACTTGGCTGCCGCGTGATGACATAAACGACCGCCGCTCCGGCGATCGCGAGCACTAAAACGATGGCGCCGATCCTGAGATATTGATTCTTTGCCGTCTCGGGATTAGAACCCGCAGGCGCGTTTGGATCCTTCGGTCTCCTGCGAGCGCGGTTGATTTTTC
>DATELZ010000033.1:0-10099 GCA_035276045.1 Pyrinomonadaceae bacterium
AGCCGATTCTGTCGCGCTTCCAGCGCTCTCCTCTAAATGCAAAAGTTTCCAGGGGCTCCGTGCGCGCTTCGCTCGCACTTGCCCCTGGCTACCTTATGCCGCGCCGTTGGCGCTATCCTCGCGATCATTGGCGCTACCTCGCTATCATTTTCGTTGGCGCTACTCGCGATCACCCGTTGCGCTAGCCTCACTTGACAATTCACATATTTAGAATTAGTCTAAATCCACTGTGAAAGAGAAGGACGCGAAATTAACGCCCCAGCGTGAAGCGGTTTACCAGGTGATACGCGAAAGCGAAGCGCACCCAACCGCCAACGACATCTTCGAGGCGGCACGTAAACGTCTACCCGGCATCAGTCATGCCACCGTTTACAACTCCCTGCGCTACCTCAAAGAAGCGGGACTCGTTCACGAAATCAATTTTGCAGACGGCGCGAGCCGTTACGACGGAGTCCTTGAACGTCACGACCACGCGATCTGTAATCAATGTGGAAAGCTGGTCGACCTGGATATGCCGGAAGCCGCGAAGCTCATGCCGGCGGCAGCGCGTAAGTCGCGCTTCAGGCCGCAATCGGTTCATTTAACGCTCAGAGGGGTTTGTCCGGATTGTTGCGGGTCTTCGTAAATACCCGCCTGGTCTTAATAAAATCTATTTCAACTTTTTGGAGGATACATGACAGCAGCAACAGCAGCGGCAATCGACAAGGCAATGGTGGGCCAACCGGCGCCGGACTTCGAAATGGCCTCAACCAAGAACATCGAAAAGCTCAACGAGCCCGTCAAGCTTTCGGACTACCGCGGAAAGTGGCTCGTGATGGTTTTCTATCCGCTCGACTTCACGTTCGTTTGTCCGACGGAATTGACGACCTTCAGCGATCGCTACCAGGATTTCGTCGACATCGGCGCCGACATCATCGGTATCTCGACTGACTCCGTTTACTCGCACCGCGCGTGGCTCAACACGGCCCGCGACAAGGGTGGCGTAGCGGATCTGAAATACCCCTTGGCTGCCGACGCGACGAAGAAAGTCGCGAACGACTACGGCGTGTTGATCGAGAGCCGAGGCATCGCCCTGCGCGGACTCTTCGTGATCGATCCGGAAGGCATCCTGCGTTACAAAGTCGTGCACGACCTGAACGTGGGACGCTCGGCGGAAGAGACGTTGAGAGTAATTCAGGCTTTGCAGACCGGCGGTTTGTGCCAGGCTGAGTGGAAGCCCGGTCAGAAGACACTTAACTAAGAACAAGTTGGTCAATCCGTGTTCTCCTTGTGTCCACGCAGAAGGAGAACACGGATTCAAAACAGGTGTAAAAACATGGCGATGAAAATTGGAACACAGATGCCCTCGTTGGATGGGGCGACGGAGTGGTTCGGTGGAACTCAGGCCGCCGCAGAGGCGGAATCAGCAGGCCGCCCGACGCTGGTGCATTTCTGGTCGGCGAGCTGCAGTATTTGCAAAGACAACTTGCCGCGCATCGCAGAGTGGCGTGATGAGAAAAAGGATCAGGGACTACGCGTGATCGGTATTCACATGCCGCGTTACGAAACCGACACGGACGTCGAAAAGGTGCGTGAACTGATCGGCATTCACGGCGTTACCGAACCCGTCGCGATAGACAACGAGCACAAACTCAAAGATGCGTTTCACAACGACCAGGGATTCGTGCCGGCGTATTATCTTTTCGATCAAGCAGGGAAATTAAGAAGCTTTGCAGCCGGCGAGCGTGGACTGGACATGCTTAAATCGGCGTTGGAACGCGTGTTGGCGGTGGAAACAATCCCGGCCTAAAAGAAATTCACGCCGGCCATGAGTTCCAACAACTTGTAAGCCAGATACAAACTGATAGCCGCGCTGGCGATCGCCAAAGCGATCAAGCCGAGGATGATTCCTCCGACAAACAACCAGTCACTGGTCCTGCCGGCGCGCGCATCTTCGGCCGACACCGTCGCGCGTTCCTTGAGTAACTCGAGGTTCCTGCGATTCGACTTCCACCACGCGTCGAAGAAGTCGCCTACCACCGGCACCGATCCGAAGACGTAGTCGAGACCGAAATTCAAACCCATTCGCAAGAGAGTGATCTTCGGCACGCGATAACGAACCGCAGCGGCGAGAATGTAGAACGAGACGAGTGAAGTAGCAGTGTCGCCGGCGCCGGGGATGAGGCCGATCAATGCGTCGAGTCCGAAGCGCCAGCCGAGGACAGGCACCCGGAACAGGTCGTCCATGAGCCAGGCCAGCCGGTCGAGGCTTTTCTCCGAGTCAGCGGTGCGCCACCGGCTTACCGAATACGTGTCATTTGTTGCCAAAAGAACTTCCCAACCTTGGCCAATGCGCCGAAAGCGTTTTTATCACCTGACCGTTGCGGAGGCTGTTTGGAGGGGATGCCCAAAGTCGCCGCCAACTCCGCGTCGGGAGGCGCAATATCTTCGTCGCCTCGCTTAGCGGTTAGCCAGCGGGTAAATGTACGTCCGATCATCCGTCTTTGTTCGACGGGCGCTTCCGCAACGAGGGCGATGCGCAGGTCTTCCATCTGCGCGATCTCGTAGAGGTTCGCCTGGTAGTAGTTGCGCAGAGCGGCAAAGATCTTCTCGTCGCCAAGCGAACGTTGGAGATCGACAAACATCAACGCGCCTTTCGCCGTGACGATGGCGGCGTACTGAAACGTGTTGCGATACTCGCGCGAGGGGCGATTGGCGTCCATGTCGTCGCCGCCGAATGTGCGATAAAGACGGTAAACCCCTTTTACCTGATCGTCTAAAACTGCGGCCGCTCTCTGCTCGCCGTACGTGCTTCTGTAATAGAGCAACGACGACCAGCACGACAGTGCTTCGTCGAGAACTGGTTCACGCGCCGGATCGTTTCCGACCGCCGCGCCCCACCACTGATGCGCGACGAGATGCGCGACAGTCCACTCCAAACTCTCTTCGACCGAGGGACGTTGCTCGCGAATGATCTCGGGCAGATTGCGCACGGCGGGTGAATCGAAATCGACGAAGAAGGCGCTGGCGATGATGTTCATGCCGGAAAACTCGACGCTGCCGAGGCCGGCGACAAGCGGAGCTTCCGCGACGCTGATCGTCTTGAACGGCAACTCGCCGAATGTCGACGTGAACACGCGTACAGCGTTTGCGGCGACGGCCAGCGCGCGCCTGCCGACGCGCTCGTGTTCAGCGAAATAGATCGATCTGACGTTGATGCCGTTGACTTCCGTGTGTTCGCTGCGCAAGCCGCGTCCGGCGAGGATGGCGAAATCACGCAAGGCTGAACCGGCGAACGTCTGTCCGGTCTTGTCAATCTTCTCGCTGCCGGAGGTGAAAACTTCAACGCCCGCCGGCGTCGACACCGTCACTTCATAATCCGCGGCTTCGTTGAAGACGAAATCGCCGACGGAAGGTTCGAGTTTGCGCCGCCACTCGTCGCCGTCGTGAACGGCGAGCACCGGATACGCCGAGCCGAGCAGCATCACGTTGCGGCAATAAAAATTGATGTCGCGAGCGCGCCGCGTTTCGCGATCGCTGCGCAGGGCGGCGCTGACTTGCTTCACGACGTGTGTCGTGAGGCTTGTTTCGTCCCGATCGATCTCGGGCACAGTGCCTTTGAACTTGATGAAGACTTCGGTGCTGTTGCCCGGGGCGACGGGCTCGCGCAGGTTGATGCGGAGCGTCGTGCCTTGATCGTCGAGCGAACTGAAAAGCGGTGTGTCGTCGCTGGCTGAGCGAACTTCGACGATTTCGAGTCGCGGTTCGTCGGAGTCGGCGGCGACTGGCGCGGCCGGATCGCGCAGGTTTGGGTAAAGATGGAAGTAAAGAACGCTGCTGGATTTTTCCCCGCGATTTACCCAGCGAACGCGTTCAGTGCCGGTGTAGGAAAGCTTGTCGAAGTCGATCTTGAAGTCGATTTTGTATCCGTGTCTTGTTTGCGCGTTCACGTTCTGAACGGCAACAAAAATCAACACGAACAAAAGTAATTTAGTGTTAACTCTCACCTTATAACTATCGATCTGATGACATCACCGCGAATGATGTTATCGACTACGTTCATGCCCAGCACCACGCGCCCGAAAACCGTGTAGCCGCCGTCGAGGTGCGGCTGCGGCGAGTGGGTCACGAACCACTGAGAACCGCCGGTATCCTTACCTGAAAGCGCCATCCCCAACGCAGCGCGATCGTAGGGCACTTCGTTGATTTCGCAACGGATCTGGTGCTGTGCGGGTCCGCCGTTGCCGTCGCCGCGAGGGTCACCGTCCTGAATCACAAAGTTGGGCACAACCCGGTGAATGATGGTGCCGTTGAAAAAAGAGCGTTGGGCAAGCTGAACGAAGTTGTCTACGGTCAGGGGGGCCGCCTCGGGGAGAAGTTCCATAGTAAACGAACCTTTAGTGGTAGTCACTATGGCTCGCACTTTTCTTCCGGCCCGTCTTTCGGCTCGACCGAGGGCGCGGCGGTAATCCTCTTCTGTATTGTTTGTCTGAACAGTGCCGATCCTGGTTGAGAAATCGCCAGCGCCGTTGGCTTTCAGCAATGCTACAGCGCGGCGACGCACGAGGTAGTCGCGGGAATCGAGCGCCGTTTTGATGGCGTCGTTTGCGGCCGCTGACTTCTGGTTGCCCAGGGCGTTGAGAGTCGAGAGTGCGGCGTCGTTGAGCGGGTCGGTTGACGTGCGCGCGAGGGCGGCGGCCAGGGCGCTCGTGTGCTGCTCGGACGGCGGAAGATCGCCGAGGAGATCGGCGGCAGTGCCTCGCACGATCGCGTCGGGTTCGTTCATATGTTTTAACAGGACCTCCGAAAGATCCTTTGGCTTGAAAGCAGCGAAGGCGCGCAGCACGTCCGGGATGGCGTACTCAGAATGGACGGAAGTGTTTAATTTGAGGACCGACTTTCGGTAGTCGAGCATGGCGCGCAGGATCAACTCAGCCACCGACGCAAACCGTGCCTTATTACTTACTGAATCCGGCAATGCAGCGATCTCTCCGAGCCCAGCGGCGATGCCTGAAGCGGAGCGCCAGTTGGTAAGCATCGTGCGCTGAACGATGAGCTTTGCTTCCGGCCGGAAACGTTTGAGGGAAGCGTCTGGTGAGATACGGACTATTGCGATTTCGACTTCAGGCGCTGTGCGCTCCAGACTCTCGCTTAGATTGAGCAGCCACGTAACCGCCGCGGTGTCCTCTTTTTGCGCGAGAAGACGGCCGAGCGTGGTCGCAATCTCGAGCGCCTCATTTGTTTCCGGCGCATACTTTGTGCGTCTTCGTTGGACCAGAACGTTACCGCGTTTCAACAACGGTTCCGCAGCGCTCTCGTCCTTGAGCGATGCGAGGGAGCGAATCGCGCTTACGCGAACGCGTGAATCGGCGTCGCCGATCGCGTGCTTTAACAACATAGCGAATGATGCTTTGTCTTCGGTCGCGCCGAGGACGCGAGCGGCGTTTGCACGGACGACGGCGTCGACGTCTGTATCTAACAACTTTCTTAGTTGCTCGTTACCTTCTTTCAACCGCAAACGGGCCAACGTGTTTCCAGCATCAGCGCGAACACGCCGATCTTTGTGCGATAAAAACTTCGCAACGATCGGGCCTGCGTTTGCGGGACGAGATCGAAGAACGGCTGTCAATCCAAGCGTGGCGCTTAATCGATCGGCGGTTGGTCTGTCAGCATCCTGTTTCACTGCTTCGAGGATCGCAGCGCCGAGTTCAAGCCGCCGGGCTTCCTGTTCGCGCGGCATCACACCCGCAATCTTGCCCAATGCTTCGATCACGCGCGCGCGAACGACCGCCGGCTGGCCGGCACTCTTCAACATCGCCAATAACGGCTCAGCGCCGCTTGCGACTTCGACTTCCCCAATCGCAAACGCCGCTGTGGCGCGCACGTCGGTATTCGCATCCGCGAGCAGTCCGGCAAGCGCGCTCACCGAATCCTCGTCGCCGATCCGCCCGGCCGCGAGGGCTGCTCTCTCGCGAATCGCGGCATTTGGATCTGCCAGTAATTCTCTAAGATCCGTGTCCCAACGCCGCTCATCCTCAGCTTTTAAAATCCGTAATGATATAGCTGAAGGAATTGATGATTGACCAAAAACTGTTCCCGTCAAAATAAAGCAGGCCAGGACTAATCGAATGATTGAACTTTTATTAAGCATTGGCTGGAAAAGGTATCACTAAAAAGCAAGGGGTGGCCACAAAGTTGGGCCACCCCTCGATAAACATGTTCGCGACGAGCTTTAGCTCACGACAGTAGAAACGCTCGGGATCTCGGTTGCCTTGGGAGTGTCCGCGGCGCGGAGTGGTTGCATCCTGGACGTGTCGAGTGGCTCCTCGACTTTCCTGGTCTCTTTCTTCGCCTTGTCCGCGGCTGCACTCATTTGCGTCATCTTGCAACTACCTTCGAAGATCGCGCCCTGTTCGATGATCAGCGACGGCGTTTGAATGTTGCCGTTAACTTTCGCCGTGCGGCCCAACTCGAGCCGTTGCGTGGCGATGATGTCGCCGTTAATCGATCCGTGAATCACGGCGACGGCAACTTCGATATTCGCGTCGACCTTACCGTTGTTGCCGACGATCAGCGTACCGCTCGTAGAACTGACGCGGCCCGACAGGTGACCGTCGATTCTCATCATGGCCTTGAAGTTTGCTTCTCCAGTGACCACGGTGCCCCCGCCCACGAAACCGCTGAGCGTGCCTTCTTTAATATCTCGCGCGAGAGTTTCGCTCTCGGTCATCGCGCCACGTGGCTGCGATGGAGTTTCGATAGCCGGTTTTGCTTCAACACCTGTTCCCTGATAGGAGGAGTAGGTTTTGGCAGTGGAGTAGTCAGGAGTCTCCGTTTTACGGTTGGCGGCGTCGTTATCTTCCTGATCCTTGGAATTCTTTCCTATCCTGAGCATTAGTTACCTCCGTAAGATGGGGGCGCGGATGTTTAGTCACCGGCTGTCGGAACCTTGAAGCAACGAAACGACGCGCTTACCTTTTTTCGTGGATTATTCGCTAGCCTGGATGCTAGCGACGAATGATTGACCGCCACAGAAGCGGGCTAGCCATGATAGACAACAATTCGCGCCAGTGTCTAGTGGTAAATTGCCATTCACATTGGCCGAAAGCCATTATATTTTAGTTACAAACGCTATAATCCATAGCCGGATTTCTGAATGCACACCGAACAAAAAACCCAGACCAAACTACTGCGCCGGATGGGCGAAGCCATCGGCGACTTCGGCATGATCGACGACGGCGACCGCGTGATGGTCTGTATTTCCGGTGGCAAAGATAGCCACACGATGCTCGAGCTGTTGCTGAATATTCAGCGTCGCGCGCCGGTGCGGTTTGAGTTGCTCGCCGTGAACCTGGACCAGAAGCAGCCTGGGTTTCCGGCTGATGTGTTGCCTGCTTACCTCGCGCAGATCGGCGTGCCGTTTCGCATCGTCGAGCAGGACACGTATTCAATCGTCAAAAGAATCGTTCCGGAAGGTAAGACGTATTGTGCCGTCTGCTCGCGGTTGCGGCGCGGAATTCTTTACAACGTCGCGGTGGAGGAAGGCTGCAACAAGATCGCGCTCGGTCATCACGCGGACGACATCATCACGACGTTGCTGTTGAATCTCTTCTACGTCGGAACGTTGAAGGCGATGCCGCCGAAATTGCGTTCCAATGATGGACGCAACACCGTGATCCGGCCGCTGGCTTACTGCTCCGAAAAAGACATCGCCGAGTATGCAGCGGCTCGCGAGTTTCCGATCATTCCGTGCGACCTCTGCGGGTCGCAAACAAACCTGAAGCGAGTAAAGATCAAGAAGCTGATTACGGAACTCGAAAAAGAGATCCCGCACATTCGCGCTTCGATGCTCAACGCGCTCGGCAATGCCGTGCCGTCGCACTTGCTGGACCACCAGTTGTTTGATTTCAAGAATCTGCTGCAAGCAGAGACTGGCGATATCGAAGCGGAGCTCGAATTGGTTTGATTAGCGCCGGTATTTGTTGATCAACTCTTTCAAACCCTTGGTCGAGTCTTTGTTACGGTATTTGTAGTAGTTGGTGAGATCGGGAATCACTTGTTGCATCAACTGCTGGTACTCACTCCGGCCCAGCGCGAGACCCGCGGCGCGTGCGTAGGCGTCGATGATCGTGTCTAGAACAGCGTCGAGTTTCTTCCGCGTTTCCTGCTTCTGTTTGTTGTCCGGCAACTTCTCGAAAGCTTCCATTTCCTTCACGTACTCAGCATGGATCACGCGGCCGAGCAAGGCGTAGTTTGATGGATCGTCCGGTCGCAGCTCCGTGCCTTTCGTCAACCGAGCTTTCGCTTCAAGTGTATTTCCAGTGCCGAGATAGAGAATCGCTGTTTGCTGATAAAGCTGGCCCAGGTTCGCGGTGTGCTCAGCCCACGACTGGTCGTCAACCTTCGGCGGTTTCTTGCCCGCTTCGATCAACGCGATCGCCTTCAGTCCATACTGCAACGCGACCTCGGCGTGTTCGCGGTTTCTCTTCCTGACTTCATCGGCGCCGGCCTGCGTCATCTGGACCAGGACGTAAATGTCATCCGGGTTCCTGGCGAGGAGATCTTCCGCCAACTTGAACGCGTCTTTCGGACGGTTGCCGGTCGCGTACGCCTCGAGCGCCACCGGCTTGAGAATTTCGCGTTCTTCGTCGAGCGTAAAGATCGACTGCGCACGCTCGACGAGCATGATGGCAACCGTGCCATTCTTGATCTTGAGAATCTCCGCCGCGACGATCTCAGCGGCTTTGAGACGCGAACCGCTCTTGGGAAAGCGGTTAATAAACTCTTCCGCCGCGGCGAGTTTTGTCGACGGATTAGTAGCGAGATTGATGGCCGTTAACGCTTGCTCTTCAGTCAATTGACTCGTCTGCGCACAGATCAGATCGGCGGCGAGGACGAGGGCGCACAGTAATTTGACTGACAAGCGCAACATAAAATTAAAGGAGAGCACGAGCGTGCTTCAACACGTTATCGACATTGAAACCTAAATTATGTAACGCAACATCACCCGGCGCCGACGCGCCAAAGCGATCAATACAAACCACATCGCCTGCGTTGCCAACATATCGATCCCAACCTTCACGAACACCGGCTTCAACCGCCAGCCGCGCCGTCACCGAAGGCGGCAACACTTCGGCGCGATATTCTTCCGGCTGCTCGTCGAACAACTCCCAACACGGCATCGACACAACGCGCGTCGGCACACCGTCCGCCTGCAACTTCTCGCGTGCTTCAAGCGTCAACGAGACTTCGGAGCCGGTGCCGATGAGAATCAGTTTCGGAGTCGTCGCCGTGCCTTCCTTCGTCTCAGCTTCTGCCAGCACGTAAGCGCCTCGTCGCGCACCTTCCGCGGATGCAAACTTCTTGCGATCGATTACAGGCACCTTCTGTCGCGTCAGCGCGAGCGCCGTCGGCGCTTTGCGTCGCAGAATCGCGATACGCCACGCTTCGCTCACTTCCGCCGGGTCCGCCGGACGAATCACAAACAGATGCGGAATCGCTCGCAACGCCGCGAGATGTTCGACCGGCTGGTGCGTTGGTCCATCTTCGCCAAGACCGACCGAATCGTGCGTGAACACGTAAACGACCTGCACTTCCGACAGCGCCGCCAGCCTGATCGCCGGACGCATGTAATCTGAAAAAGTCAGAAACGTGCCGCCAAACGGAATCAATCCTCCGTTCAACGAAATGCCCGTCAACGCCGAACCCATCGCATGTTCGCGCACGCCGAAATGAAGAATGCGGCCGTCATAGGCACCTGCTTCGAAACTGTGACTGCTCTTGATGTCGGTGTTGTTTGAAACGCCCAGATCCGCCGAGCCGCCAATCAACTCAGGCAGCACCGGCGCCAGCGCGTTGATGACTTCGCCGCTCGACACGCGCGTCGCCACCGCTTTCGCGTCTTCAAACTTCGGCAGATGATCTTCCCAGCCCTCGGGCAGCTCGCCACCCAACATCTGGCGCATGAGTTTGCCGTCTTCCGGATGCGCGTCTGCATACTTGTTCACGAGCGCGTGCCATTCATCTTCCCATTTCTGTCCGTGTTCGATCGCTTTACGGAAATGGGCCAACGCTTCGTCGGGAATGTAGAACTGTTGGTCTTCGGGCCAGCCGAGATGCC
>DATELZ010000034.1:0-12799 GCA_035276045.1 Pyrinomonadaceae bacterium
TCCTTGCTAAATCAATACCTGAACTGAACAAGCTCTACGTCGAGCGACGGCGGCGTGTACCTAAAGGATTACTTGAAGCTTTAGACATCGATCCTCGCCAGGGGGCGCAACAACTCGCCAAACGCATTCGCAGCCGCTATCGCGAGAACCGCTCCGAAGGCCAGCGTCTTCATTACCTGCTTCGCTTCGAGATCGAGTTGTGGGCGGAGGGCTTCGGGTTTATTGCGGGAGTCGACGAAGCCGGAATGGCGCCACTTGCCGGCCCAGTCGTCGCCGGCGCTGTAATCCTGCCGCAGAACTACAAACTGCGCGGCCTCAACGACTCCAAGAAGATCCTCGATCCTGAGAAAAGGGATGAACTCGCCGTGCAGATCAAACAGGATGCGGTCTGCTGGTCAGTCGGGTTTGCGGAAGTCGAAGAGATCGACAAGATCAACATCTATCACGCCGGACTCCTGGCAATGCAGCGCGCGGTCCAGGGACTTCGCTGCGCGCCCGATTTCATTCTCGTCGACGCTCGCAAGATCCCGAATTGCCCGGCGCCACAGCGCGGCATCATTCGCGGCGACGCGCTTTCGGCCAGCATCGCCGCCGCCTCAATCATCGCGAAAACAACACGCGACGCGCACATGCTCGAAATGGACCGGCTTTATACTGGCTACGGTCTCGCTTCGCATAAAGGTTATCCGACACCTGAGCATTGCCAGGCGTTGAAATCTCTCGGCGCGTTGCCAATTCACCGGCGCAGTTTTGCGCGTGTGCGTGAAGCGTTGGGCCTCGATCCGATTCAAACAGAATTGTTTTGATCCGTGCCGTTAGACGAGTACAAAAAGAAGCGCAGCTTCGATAAGACACCGGAGCCTGGTCCAAAGAAGAAGCGCACCCGCACCGGGCGCATGTACGTCATTCAGAAACATCGCGCCACCCAACTCCACTACGACTTTCGTCTCGAAGTCGACGGCGTCCTGAAATCATGGGCCGTGCCGAAAGGACCATCACTCGATCCTTCCGTCAAGCGACTTGCAATGCAGGTTGAAGATCATCCGGTCGACTACGCGAAGTTTGAAGGTGTGATACCGGAAAGCGAGTACGGCGGCGGCACTGTGATGGTCTGGGATTACGGAACGTACAAACCGGAAGGCGATCTCGATCCGATCAAGGCGCTGGAGAAAGGCGACTTCAAGTTTGAACTCGACGGCGAGAAGTTGAAAGGGTCGTGGGTGCTGGTGCGCACGCGCAATCGACAGTGGTTGCTGATCAAACATCGCGACTATTACACGACCACCGAAGACGTAACCGAGATCGCGCCCGTGTCGATCCTCACGCGACGTTCGTTAGCTGAGATTGCCGAGGACGAAGGCGGAGATGTTAAGAAAGCCGCGTCTGGCGATCCGAAGAAGATTCCCCGCCGAACGGGAGTGAAGCGACGCAAGAAAGGTGCGAAGGCGAAGGTCTGGCACAGCAACCGCGCGAGTTAAGCGAACACGTATTGAGTTTCATCTCCACTCAAAGCAACCCTCGATAAGACAATTCTCCATCGACAATTCGTGCTGCCGATGTAAACGGATGCTCTTCCGTCTTCTTCGCGTCGACGATGTGAATGACTGTGTGCCCCGCCGCTTTCAGGTAATCCGCGATCAAACTGCGATGACATCTCCACCAAACAGCTTCGGCGCACATCACCGTCGTTCGAGATCGGCTGGCGAGTTCAAGTAGTTCTTTAATTCCAGCGGCGAACTCCTCCGTCTCCATATGATCCGCGTAGCCACGAAATTGGGCATTCTGCCAGGCGGTGTTGTGCGAATCTTTGCGCGGCGCTCGCCGTCCGCCTAATCGAGGCTCGTGGTGATACTGAATTCCCGCTCTCAGCAACGACTCGGCCAACACGGATTTATTGAATTGTGGATGGCGGCGCGACATGGGAAACGTGCGCACATCCATCAAGGTCTCAATGTTGTGAGCCGACAAGATCTCGCCGAAATCTTCAGCGGTGCGAGTGGAATGTCCGACTGTCCAAATCTTCATTGTTAACCTGAACTGTAGGCAAGCCGACCGTTAAAGATAAGCCTCAAGTCGAAACCTGCCTTTGTTCGCCAGCAGCGGCTTCCACAAATCACCCAAACGCTTCACTCGCGCCGGCACGTTGTCGATCCGAAAGTCTTCCGTCCTGATCCCGCGCTCGAGTTCTTTCCAGGTTACGGGAGTCGAGACTGAAGGTATTTCTTTAGGTCTCACCGAATAGAGCGACGCGAGTGTTCGGCCCCACGCGTTCTGATTGTAGTCGACAAGCACTCTGCCCTTCGGCCGTTTCGAAACCTGGTAGATCGCCGTCAACAGTTTCGGCGAATGCGATGCGAGCGCGTACGCAAACCCTTTCGCAAATGTCCACACCTGTTTCTGCGTTGGCCCACGCTTGATCGGAACGTAAACGTGAATCCCTTTCGAGCCGGTCGTCTTCGCGTAGCTTGGGATCTTCAACGAGTCGAGCCCGAGCTTCACCAGCAACGCCGCTTCGCAAACTTTTTCAAACGACGCTCCCGGCACCGGATCGAGATCGAAGTGCAAATACTCGGGCCGGTCTGTGTCGTCACAAGGCCCATACCACTGGTTCAGATCGATGCAACCGAGATTGATTACCCACATCAGCGACGCAATGTCCTGGATCATCGGAAACGGTATCACGCCTTTTGACCCGTGATCGATGTGGCAGATCTCAATCCAGTCAGGACGTGGTGACGGCGCACGCTTCATGAAGAAGAACTCGCCGGCCGCGCCGTTCGGATAGCGCTTCATCACCATCGCGCGGTCGCGCAGGTGAGGGAGCAGCGCGGGCGCCACGTCGATGTAATACTGGATCAGGTCTCGCTTGGTTACGCCGAGCTTCGGCCAGAAGAGTTTGTCGAGATTGGTGAGACGTACAACCTGATCGCGGATCTTAACTTCGAGATTCCGCTTATCCTTGGGGAGCTTAATTGAAGGCATTCCTTAAGGTATCACTTTAAAGGTTTTCTTCAATTTCTTTCTCAATTGCCTTCAAGCCGTTCAGGAGAACTCCGCGATGCGCGGGATGTTTGGCGCGTTCGAGTTGATCGAGCAGACGCGACTTCGACAGTAACAGCGAATCGAGCCGTTGTTTTCGTTCACGATCTTCTGCCGATGCAGGCTCAGGCTTCGGTGCGCGCAGTTCAGCGTCTTCGATCTGATCCGCGACTGCCTTGCTTTCCCACCCACGAGCCATGACAACTCACACAACAGTGCCGTCCGGAATGATGGCGTTCTTGGGGACGATGATGATGCCGTCGCGAATGAAGTACGAGCCGCCGGGGCCGTCGACTTCGGTGATGCCGGCTTCGTTCAACAGTTTCGCGTTCTGCCCGATGCGCGCATTCTTGTCGATGATGGCGCGCCGGACGATACTTCCCTCCCCTATCCCCACGCGCGGCAGTCCTTTGCCCATGTCGTCGCGCATGTCTTCGAACGTCTGGTAGAAATCGGCGCCCATCATGAACGAAGCTTCAAGCTGCACGCCCTTCGAGATCCGGCTGCGCAGGCCGACAACCGAGTTGGTGATCTTCGCGCCGTTGATGATGCAACCGTCGCTGATGATCGAGTCGTTGATCTCGGTCTCTTCGATCTTCGACGGCGGCAGGTAACGCGCGCGCGTGAACACCGGCGCTTCGGCGTCGAACAGGTTGAACTTCGGAATCTTGCTCGTCAGGTCGAGGTTCGCGCGATAGAAAGCGCCGATCGTTCCGATGTCTTCCCAGTAGCCGTCGAAAGAGTGCGCCTGCACGTTACGCGATTTGATCGCGGCGGGAATGATGTGTTTCCCGAAGTCTATGGCCTTCGGATCTTCGGCGAGCAGTTGTTCCAACTGATCGTACTTGAAAACGTAAATGCCCATCGACGCGAGATAGGGGCGGCGCTGCGCTTCCTTCGCGTCGAGACCGAGACGCCCGGTGTCGACTTGCATCGACAACAATTCGTCGCCTTTCGGTTTTTCTTTGAACTCGATAATGCGCCCGCTATCGTCGATCTTCAGTAGACCAAACTCACTGGCCGCTCGCGCTTCACACGGAATCACCGAGACAGTCACGTCAGCATTCGACTCGTGATGACGTTCGAGGAAGTGGCGATAGTCCATGCGATAAAGATGATCGCCGGACAGGATCACTAACGTATCGATGCCCCAGTCTCGGATATGCGGCAAGACTTGCCTGACGGCATCGGCAGTTCCCTGAAACCACTGCGGGCTTTCCGGAGTTTGCTCCGCGGCGATGATTTCGACGAAGCCATTCGAGAACTGCGAGAAGCGATACGTCTGCGCGATGTGCCGATTGAGCGACGCGGAGTTGTACTGCGTCAGCACGAACGTGCGCAGGATGTCGGAGTTGATGCAGTTCGAGAGTGCGATGTCGACGAGACGATACTTACCGCCCAGCGGAACGGCTGGTTTGGAACGTTGTTGCGTAAGCGGAAAGAGTCGATTGCCGGCGCCACCGCCGAGGATTACGGCTAAGAGTTTTGTGCTCGCGGGCATGATTATTTGTCGGTTGTCATTTTCCGTTTGTCATTTGTCATTTGCCGTTCTTAAATGACAAATGAAAAACGATAAATGACAAACGGAAAATCTTCAGTACGCCAGGGATCTCGTTTCAACCGTCGTTTTACCGGATGCTTCCTGCGCGATCTTCACGCCGACACTCGCGCCGATGCGCGTCGCGCCTGCTTCGACCATCTTGCGCGCGTCGTCGAGACCTTTGACGCCACCTGATGCTTTAACGCCGAGTTCGGCGCCGACAGTGCGTCGCATCAATGCGACATCGGCAACGGTCGCGCCGCCTTTCGAAAAACCGGTCGACGTTTTGACGAAGTCAGCGCCGGCCTTCTTCGCTGCCTGGCAAGCGCGCACCTTTTCGTCGTCAGTCAACAACGCGGTCTCGATGATCACTTTACAGATCGCGTCGTACTCGTGGGCCACCTGGGCCACCGAGCGAATGTCATGTTCGACGAGACAGTCGTCGCCGCTCTTCAACGCGCCGACGTTGATCACCATGTCGACTTCACGCGCGCCGTCGAAGATCGCGCGCCGTGCTTCATACGCTTTTACGTCCGGCACCGTCGCGCCGAGGGGAAATCCGATCACGGTGCAGACGGGAACGCCGCTGCCGCGCAGGTTACACGCCGCGGCGCGCACCCACGTCGGATTTACGCAAACGGAGGCGAAGCGATACGTCGCCGCTTCCTGGCAGAGTTTTCTGATGTCTTCGTCGGTGGCTTCGGGTTTCAGCAGCGTGTGATCGATCAGGCCGGCCCACTCTCGCGCCGTTCCGGTTTGGCCCAGAACGAGACCGATGCGCGCAGCGCCCGCGTCGACGATGCGGTGCATGCGCTCGGGACAGCGATGAAAACATTCGGACGTGCAGCCGCACATCGCGGCCTGCTCAACGCCGTCGCCGTTTAGCCGCGCGACAATCGCGTCGGTGATCTGCTCGACAAGTCGTTCGTAATCGCCGTTATTCGAGTAGCCCATGTTATGAAGGCATTCTAACAACTACCGTTGATACTGTCGCTGGATGGCGTCGATCTTGGCGACGCGTTTGCGGTGACGGTCTTCGCTGATCTCGGTGGCGAGCCAGGCGGTGACGATCTCGCGCATCTCGGCGCTGGTGATGGTTTTGCTGCCGAGCGTGAGGACGTTTGCGTCGTTGTGTTCGCGTGAGTTGCGCGCGACGGCGACCGAATAACAAGCAGCAGCGCGCACGCCGGGAACTTTGTTCGCCGTCATCGCACTGCCGACACCCGCGCCGTCGATCACGATCCCGACGTCTGACGTGCCGTCTGCGACCGCTCGCGCGACTGCGTGAGCGAAATCGGGATAGTCGACGGCCGATTCAGAATCAGTGCCGAAGTCCTGGACCTTGTGGCCCAACTCGTTCAACAACCGCTTCAGTTCTTCCTTCATCTTGAAGCCGCCATGATCCGCGCCGACGGCGACGAGCTTCGACGCTTTCGATCCACGCCGCGAACTGCGACGAGTTATTACGATCTTGCGTTCGTTGACGACGTCGGCGGCCAGCGGCGTGAGACGCGCGTCTTCGCCGATGCGCAAGACAGCGCCCGGTTCGAGCCCGCGCACGTCGTCTTCGGTGATCACGCTTTTGGCTGATTCATCACGCGTGAAGGCGGGTGTTGGAACGGCGGTTTCTTCGATTGTGTTTACGAAACGACTCGACGTGCTTTCAGGCGCGGGTGCGGGTGCGGCTTTCTCCAATACATCGCGCACTAAAGCACGGATTCGATCCCTTGTTTCATCCATTTCTGAGATCAAGCAGTCTTCCTGACGCTGCAACCAATTTTCCTGTTCGGAACGTGAAATCTACTCGGCCCACGTTGATCCCGCTCTTGCCGACCTGGAAGATCAACGTCTCCGCGCCGCACGGCTGCTTCGTTTTAACCGGTTGCTGCATGAACGTATGCGTGTGACCACTCGCGATGAAGTCGATGCCATCAACCTGAGAGGCGACGAGCGAATCGCCGCGCTGGCCGTTCTCGTAATAACCGAGATGCGACATGCAGACGATGAGCGCGCATCGTTCTTTCTCGCGCAACGTCTTCACGACTTCACGCGCCGACACAACCGGATCGTTGTAAGTGATGCCTTTGAAGTTTGCCGGCGTTATCAGCGCCACCGGACTGATACCCAGGCCAAACAGCCCGACGCGAATCCCGCCCAGCGTCTTCACGACGTACGGCTTCACGCGGTCTTCGAGCACAGTGCCTTTGACGTCGTAGTTCGCCGAGACCAGATCGAAGCTCGCAAACTTCAACGCCGCCGCGAGGGCATCGACGCCGTTATCAAACTCGTGATTTCCAAGCGTGCCCACGTCGTAACCGATCGCCGACATCGCTTTGTACTCGACTTCGCCGCGGTAGAAGTTGAAATAGGGCGTTCCTTGCATCACATCGCCGGCGTCTACGAGCAACGTGTTTGGGTTCTCCTTGCGCACTCTTTTGACCAGCGTGGCGCGGCGCGCGACGCCTCCCTTCCCTGCGTTCGCGTCATTCGGCGGCAGGGGATCGATCTGTGAATGCGTGTCGTTGGTGTGCAGGATCGTGATGATCGTGTCGGCAACGGCGGCCCGCGAGATCAGTTCGAGACTGCGCGGCAATCCGGCGAGTGTTGCGCCAAAGGCGGCTGACGTTGTTAAGAAACGGCGTCGATTCATCGGGGTTCCTCGCGGCCTTTGCGATCCGGTCCGATCTGCACGTAGCG
Source organism: Pyrinomonadaceae bacterium (assembly GCA_035276045.1). Taxonomy (GTDB): domain Bacteria; phylum Acidobacteriota; class Blastocatellia; order Pyrinomonadales; family Pyrinomonadaceae; genus PSRF01. Next base: position 7,277 of record DATELZ010000034.1, read on the forward strand.
ATCGTCGACGCGCGAGCGGATGGGACGTCCGGCGGCGGTTTCCGCTTTGACGTAATCCATCACGGCGTCGCGCAGCGTGACGTTGAGTGGCGTTTGGCTTTTCGCTTCCTGTAACAACGCGTATGAACCGCTGCCGAGTCGCAACAGGTAATCGATCGTGACGATCGTGTAGATCTTTTCCGGATCGATTTCCTGTTCCTTTCCGTTTTCGTCGACGATCTTGCCGCTGATAAACTCCGCGCGATTCTGATCGTTCCACTTGAACTGAATACGTGCGCCTGCCTGCGCGTCGCGGGTCACGACGGCGAGCAGTTTTGCGAGTTGAGCGCCGTTGATTTCGAGGGCGACGAGCGCGTTTTCGAACGGCAGCAACTCGAAGATGTCGCTGGCGCGCAGGTCGCCGGGCGAGATCTCGTTCTTGCGCAATCCGCCGGCGTTCATGATCGTGAGTGTCACCGGTTTTCCGAGTCGCGCTTGTGCCTGCGCGCGCACTGCGTCGGTGACGAAGCTGCCGAGCGTGCCCGCGCCAACGCCGTCTTTCTTTAACGCGCCGTCGAGCCGGCCGATGACGACGCTCAATGCGCGAACTTTCTCGCTGTACGGCTTGAGCATCTGTTCGACGGTCGGGTCGTCGGGGATACTTGCGTCGACGACTGTTTGCTTCGTTTGCGAAACGGTTTTTGCGGGTGTCGCCGCTGGGATTGCGGGCTTCGCAGGCGTCGCCGGACACGGTTCGATCGCCGTCTGGGCGAGTGCCGGAGAGACGAACAACGCCAGCATGAATGCGGGTGCAAGTCTGCGTAGATTCAACATCTGGTTTACTAATCTGTCGCGAGCATTGACCTAAGCGAAGAGCTTGCATAGTATGTCGCACCACGCATCACCCATGCAAACGTCTCTTGCTCTAACAAACTCCCGGTGTTGAAGGAGAAACAAGTTGGCTACGTCTTCGGCCCAATTCGTCTCGGAATTTCACAATCCTAACCTCGAAGTGCTTGTATCCAGAGAGCAGATCGACGCGCGCATCAAGGAGTTGGGAGCGCAGATCACGCAGGACTATGCCGGGCTCAATCCGTTGCTCATCGGCGTCTTGAAAGGCGCGTGCTTTTTTCTTAGCGATCTCATGCGGGCGATCGATACGCGGTTGGGGATCGAGTTTATGGCGATCTCGAGTTATGGATCGTCGACGCGCACGTCGGGCGAGGTGCGCATCATGAAAGACCTCGACGTTCCGATCGAAGGGCGGCACATACTCGTCGTCGAAGACATCGTCGATACCGGACTCACGCTTTCGTATCTGCTGGCTAACCTGGAGTCGCGCGGAGCGGCTAGTGTGAAGCTGGCGGCGTTGCTCGACAAACACGAGCGGCGGCAGCGCGAGGTGCGAATCGACTATCTCGGATTTCCGATTCCGGATGAATTTGTCGTCGGGTATGGATTGGACTTTGCGGAACGGTATCGCAACTTGCCGTTCATTGCCGTGCTCAAGAATCCTGAAGTTTAGTTCTTCGAGCTTTGTGCTTTGTGCTTTGTGCTTTGTGCTTTGTAATTGGTTCGATTCCTACATGAACCCTCGGAACTGCGAACAAAGCACAAAGTACTAAGCACAAAGTACAGAAAAACTGGAGACTCACTACATGCGCAGGTTAATCATTCTGGTTCTGTTTGTTTGTGCCTTTTGTGTTAACGCGTTGGCCCAAACTGATTTCTCACGCGTTCAGATCAAAGCGACGAAGGTTGCCGGGAATGTTTACATGCTCGAGGGCTCGGGTGGGAACATCGGCGTGTCTGTCGGCCCTGACGGCATTCTGATCGTCGACGATCAGTTTGCGCCGCTTGCCGATAAGATCCGCGCGTCGTTGAAGACGTTGGGCGAGGGGAAGTTGCGGTTCATTCTCAACACGCACTGGCACGGAGATCATACGGGCGGCAACGTCGCGTTTGGTCAGGAAGCGACGATCATCGCGCATGACAACGTGCGGAAGCGGCTTACGAGCGAGCAGCGAATCGAATTGTTCAAGCAGAGTTATCCAGCGGCGCCGAAGGACGCGCTGCCGGTGATCACGTTTGACAGCTCGTTGTCAGTGCATTTCAACGGCGAAGATATTCGCGCCATTCACTATCCGAATGGGCACACGGACGGCGACAGCGTCATCTTCTTCACGACCTCGAACGTGGTCCATCTGGGCGACGACTTCTTCGCCGGACGTTTTCCGTTTGTCGACGTCGACAATGGCGGCAACGTCGTCGGCTTGGCTAAGAACATCGGCGAGATCATTGCGAAGATCCCCGCGGACGCTAAGTTGATTCCCGGTCACGGCCCACTCTCGACCGTCGACGATCTCAAGCTCTACCACCGCATGCTCCTGGAAACCACCGACGTCGTGCGCAAGAAGCTCGCCGCCGGCAAAACCGTCGCTCAAATCAAGAGCGAAGGCTTTCCGGAGGAGTGGAAATCCTGGGGCGCCGGCTTCATCAAACCCGACACCTGGATCGACCTAATCCACATCAGCCTGACGAAGAAATAGCATCCGCGTTTATCAGCGGCTTTAGAAAGCTTTCACCCGCCATCAGTTTGAGACCGAAGTTTTCGGCAATGGTTTGGCCGATGTCGGCGAGGGACGAGCGGGTGCCGAGGTTGAGGGCGTGGGCGCGTTTGCCGTAGACCAGGAGGGGGGCGTATTCGCGCGTGTGGTCCGAGCCGGGGAAGGTCGGATCGTTGCCATGGTCGGAGGTGATCATCATGAGATCGCCATCGCGCATGGCGGCTTCGATCTCGGGCAGGCGCGTGTCGAAGTGTTCGAGCGCGCGAGCGTAGCCTTCGGTGTCGCGCCGGTGTCCGTAGAGCATGTCGAAGTCGACGAGGTTTGAGAAGATGAGGCCGCGTGAGTCTTCGTGCAAGGCGTTGATCGTCTGATCGATCGACTGTTCGTTATTCTTCGCCGTTAAATCCTTCGTTACACCCATCGAATCGTAGATCGACGCGATCTTTCCGATGCAGACGACGTCGAGTCCTTCATCAGACAAGGCCGCGAGGAGGTTCTCACGTGGCGGCGGCACTGCATAGTCGTGCCGGTTCTCAGTGCGATAGAACGCGCCTGGTTGGCCCAGGAACGGCCGCGCGATCACGCGCCCAACGCGGTGTTCGCCTTCGAGTATGCCACGCGCGATCTCGCAGATCTCATACAGTCGATCGAGCGGAATCACTTCCTCATGCGCCGCGATCTGAAACACTGAATCAGCAGACGTGTAGACGATCGGCTTGCGCGTGTTGACGTGCTCCTCGCCGAGTTGCTTGATGATCTCCGTCCCTGATGCGGGAATGTTTCCGAGTATGCCGGGCACGTCAGTCTCACGAACGAAGCGATCGATCACCGTCGCCGGAAATCCGTTTGGATAAGTCGGGAACGCTTGCTGGAGAATGATGCCGGCGATCTCCCAGTGACCCGTGGTCGTGTCTTTGCCGTTCGAGCGCAACGCACAGCGGCCGTACGACCCGATGGGATTGTCCAGGGGCGGCAAATGAAGCAACGGACGAATGTTGCCGAGACCGTAGCGTTGAAGGTTTGGAAGTTTGACCGCGCGCGATTCGAGGATGTGGCCGAACGTATCCGATCCGGCGTCGCCCCACTCGCTCGCATCAGGCATTGCGCCAATTCCAGCGCCGTCGAGAACGACGAGTACGATGCGGTGGAATGGTGATGAAGTAGGCATATTTGATCTTTGATCTTTGATCTTTGGTCTTTGATCTTGGGTCTTGGGTCTTGGTTCTTGGTTTTAGAACTCTATTCATAAAAAGACCTAAGGCCAAAGACCAAAGATCAAAGATCAAAGCATCTACTGTTTCGGTGCGTAGTAACCATTGCGAGCGCGAATCTCCGTCTTATCCTTCACGCCCCGCACTTCCAACTTGATCGCGCGATACTTTCCGTCGCGCGCTTTGTTGGTCGGATAGTAACCAAGACTGTATAGCGTGCCGATGTCGGCGGCCACGCGCGCGAATGCCGCACGCGCATCGCCGAGCGACGCGGCAGCGAAACTGCGTCCGCCAGAGACCTTTGCGAGGTCGTCCATCTCGCGGCGCGCGAGATTGTACAACCCCCGGCTGATCGACATGCGCTCAAACGGTCCCATCTGGCAGAAATCGTTGAAATTTTCCGCCTTGGCTGACGGGAAAAACATCCGTCGATAACGCTCGATCTGCCGTTGCGAAAGCGCAAGTCGGCCGTCGTCCTGGCAGTCTTTCATCAAACGATCTTCGACGAAGTCTTCGGTGTTCACCTGGATGAAGTAACAAGCGATACCCGCGCGCGACAGTTTCAACTTCGCATTCGCGAAATCGGAATTGCTCGCGGAGTCGACGCCATCCGTCAAAGCGACAATCGCGCGCCGGCCGCGCACGTCGTCTTTCGGCGCTTCGCGAAAGATACTGTCGGCGACACGTTCGAGCGCGTCGTAATAAGGCGTGCCGTTGCTCGCGCCGAGGTTTTCGATCGCCGAGCGCAGTGCTTCGCGATCGCCGGTTAACGGCGTCAACACGTCGACAGTCGCCACTGGCTCGGCAACAGTCCGCGCGGTGTTGAAAGCAACCACGCCGACGCGATCTCCAGGCCGCAGTGCTCCGATAAAACTGTTTGCCGCGGAGCGAATGAGAGCGACGTCGTCGCGGGTCGAACCGGACGTGTCGAGCAGCAGCGCAATCTCGAAGGGTGTTTCCGCAGTGCCGAAGTTGGCGATAGTTTGCACCTGGCCGTCTTCGATAATGCGAAAGTTCTCAGGCTTCAAGCCGGAGAGCGGGCGGCCTGCGCCATCGGTCACGACTGTAGGCACCGAGACAAGTTGAGTCTCGACCCTGACGATGTCGCCTTCGTCAACTTCGTCCCCGGTCGCTGGCGTATCGGGTTTTTGGGGCGTTGGTGTTTGCTCAGGTTTTGGCTCGGTGCCGTTGACGCGGCGCGGACGTTGGGCCTGTTGAGCTTGTGGATGTTTGATCGTTATCCAGTTCGAAACGACCAGGGCGAGAGCGGTCAAAAGAATGACTCGCCTGAACAAACTACGACGACGTTTCATAAGTCTTGACATGGTTATAACTTCCGGATGGGCTCTCATGAAGAAATATAACCGCGAGCGCAGGAAGTGTAAAACTGTCAGAACACCGATCTTGATCGCCAACTCCGCCATTACCCGCAAACTTGACACTCTTCCCTGCTTCTCTTAGCATGACGCTCGCTCGCTGCGGATTGGTTCAGCAGGGCTGTTTGAAACCACGTGCCGCTGAGGATTTTCGACGCCCCGAATTTCGAGGCGCGTCGCATTGGAAGCGGGATCGAGCGACAGGGCCGATCCTGATTTGCAGGCACGTACGTCAATGGTAGACGGCTTCCCTTACAAGGAAGAGGTTGGGGGTTCGAATCCCTCCGTGCCTACCAAGCCCTTTGATTTTTGCGGAGTCGTAGTTCAGTTGGTTAGAACGCCGGCCTGTCACGTCGGAGGTCGCGGGTTCGAGTCCCGTCGGCTCCGCCA
>DATELZ010000035.1:0-35685 GCA_035276045.1 Pyrinomonadaceae bacterium
CTGAAGTAAGTAGGAGTTTGTCAGGGTGTGCCTAATAAGTCCTAATAACGAACAAATTTCAAAGTATGCGTAAGATCAATCCACACGATTTCACCGTAGCCCGGCGCGGCACCAGCCGCGAAATCAATCGCCAGATCGTTCTCAACCTGATCCGCGCCCATCAGCCAATCTCCCGCGCTGACCTCGCGCGTCTGATGAATGTCAGGCGCGGCGTCGCCAGTCTGCTCGTCAGCGAACTGCTTTCCGAGTCGCTGATCTTCGAAGGCGCGGTCGGCGAAGCCGTCGGACGCGGACGCCGTCCCACGTTTCTTTTCATCGACTCGCGGCAACGTTGCGTCGTCGGCATCGACATCCGCGCCTCGCGCACTTACATCCTGCTCACCGATCTATTGGGTAAGCAGCTAGGCGTCGTCAGCAGTTTTCAAACGAGCAAAGACATCGAGGTGCTGACAAAGGAACTGGCGCGACGCATCAGGCAAGTGCTGACGGAATTCAATGAAGGCGGCGCGTGTGAAGGTATCGGCGTTGCCGTGCCGGGCATGGTCGATCCAGCACTCGGCCGCGTGTTGCACGCGCCGACACTCGGATGGCGTGACGTGAACCTGCGCGACCCGCTTGCCACGGCGCTCGGCATTCCAGTGCACATCGAGAATTCCGGTAAAGCGTGCGCCCTGGCCCAACTATGGGCCACGCGCAGCGACGTCGTCGCTTCGGGAAATTCCGTGTTCGTGAGTGTCTCGGACGGCGTGGGCACCGGCGTAGTCGTGAATGGCGAGGTGATGCGCGGGCGTCACAACACGGCCGGCGAGTTTGGTCACGTGCCGTTGAACATCGATGGACCACGCTGCTCGTGTGGCGCGACGGGTTGTTGGGAAGCTTACGTCTCGAACCTCGCGACGTTATCGCGTTACTTCGGACAAGACCTTTCCGAGGCGCGCCCACGCGAAGCGGAAACGGCGAGTTTCACGGTCGAAGACTTGATCGCGCGCGCGCGTGCCGGCGATGCGAAAGCACTCGCGGCGATCAACTCCACTGCTCGTTATCTCGGGCTCGGTCTCGCGTCGATCGTCAACTCGGTCGATCCGGCGCGGATCTACATCGGCGGCGAAATCACGACGGCCTGGAGCCTGATCGAACCGATCGTGCGCAGTGCTCTGCGCGAAAGAACTTTGACTGACTTTGGCGGCGCAACCGAAATCCACATCGTGCCGGCTGAAGAGCATCCGCGTCTGCGTGGCGCTGTGGCCCTGGTGGCCGCGCCCGCGTTTGCGGCCCCGATGGTCGCGTGAGTTAGGTTTGGTCTTAGGTCTTAGGTCTTTGGCCTTTGTATTTTTCGGCGTAAAGGTCTTGAGGTCGGCGAGATCACAAAAATTAAGGTCCAAGGCCAAAGACCAAAGACCCAAGACCAAAGCTCAAAAAACACTTTTGGAGGTCTGATCGATGCGACGCACAAGAGAACCTCGGCCATCGCTTTTGTGGACTTTTCAGATTTGCAGCTTTTTGACGTTGATCCTCGTTGCCGGTCTTGGCGCTCACGGTCAAACCGTGGTGGGACGCATCTCAGGCACCATTCAGGATGCTAATGGCGCTGGTATTCCAAACGCTTCTGTCAAAGTCATCAACAAAGCAAACAATCTCGAGCGCACCGGGACCAGCGACGAGAACGGTTTTTACACGGTCACGAATCTTCCCGCCGGCACGTACACGATCGAAGCGGAGTCGAAGGGCTACAAGAAGGCGCTCGTATCAGGCCAGAACGTGACCGCCGACGCGCGACTCACAGTCGATCTAAAACTCGAAGTCGGCGAAGTTTCCGAGACAGTCGAGATCACGAGCATTGCCGGTGAGACAGTGAACACGACCTCCGGCGAAGTCGCGCGTGTCGTCGATCAGCAGCAGGTGCAAAACCTCGCGCTCAACGGCCGCAACTACATTCAGCTTCTCTCGCTCGTGCCCGGCGTTGCTTTGTTGAACGACGATCAGCTCGAATTGACTACGAGTCTGGCGACCAACAACCAGTCGATCAACGGCAATCGCGGGCAAACAAACAACGTCACGGTTGACGGCGGTTTCAATCTGCAATCGGGCAGCAACGCGAGCCAGATCAACAACGTCGGCATCGACTACATTCAGGAAGTTAAAATACAGACTTCAAACTTCTCCGCCGAATATGGCCGCAACTCCGGCGCGCAAGTCAGTCTCGTGACGCGCAGCGGCGGCAATGACTTCCACGGCAGCGCGTTTGAATTCTTGAGAAACGACAAACTCGACGCGCGCTCGTTCTTCGCGCCCGTGCGTCCGACACTGCGTTTCAACAACTTCGGCTATAGCTTTGGTGGTCCAATCCTGAAAGACAAGCTGTTTTTCTTCGGTGGCCAGGAATGGAAATACATCCGCCGTCTTTCCGCCGCCCAACGGCGCACCGTGCCGACGCTGGCTGAACTGAACGGCGATTTTTCTTTCCGTCTGCGGGGGGCAGATGGAATCGTCGGCACGAATGACGACGGGCTGCTGCGCGATCCGAACAGCACTCAACCATGCACCACGGCGAATCGCGCCGGATGTTTCGGCGGCACGAACGTAGCGCTGCGTAACATCATTCCCGCGAATCGCATCACCACCGACGGCCACGCTATCGCCGAGGTCTATCGCACCGCTATCGGGCTCTCGACTGCTTTCACGAACAGCCCCGTCGGCAACAACGTCACGTTCCAGCAACCGAATCCGTTGGACTATCGCGAAGACCTGCTGCGTATCGACTATCGCATCAACGAGAAGCACTCGGTCTACGGCCGCTACATTCACGACAAGAACGTGTTGATCGATCCGTTCGGCACGTTCATCAACACGCAGTTGCCGACGATTCCCAGTAACCGCATGCGTCCGGGAACGTCGGTCCAGGTGTCGCACACGTGGCTCGTAACGCCGACGTTCATCAACGAAGCGAAAGCAACCGGCGCATGGATCGCCCAACGCATTCCGCCTTTCGGCGATCTCTGGGAACGCGAAACTTACGGCTTCCAATTCCAGCAACTCTTCGCCGGTGGTGGGCGCTTCGAAAACTCAATTCCCGACACGACGATCACCGGTTTTGCGAGTTTCTTCGGCGCGGCTCGTTCGCTTGTTTCGCCGACTACCGATCTCAACTTCAGCGACACGATCACGTGGGTCAAGAACAATCACACGATCAAGACCGGCGTGTCGGTGTCGCGCAATCGTATCGATCAAAACGCGCGCACAACTTACGCCGGCCAGGTCGACTTCAACACCGGTGGCAACACGCGCACGTCGAACAACGCTTTCGCCGACGCGCTGCTCGGCAACTTCCGCACGTACAGCGAACAGGCGCTCGATCCGGTGGGCTTCTTCCGCTTCACGCAAACGGAAGCGTTTGTTGCCGACAGTTGGAAGGTGGGCCGCAGGTTGAGTCTCGAACTCGGCATGCGATACCAGTATGGCCTGCCGATCTACACGCAGGCCAATAACCTCGCGAACTTCGATCCTTCGCTATACAACGCCGCGCAAGCGGTAACGATTCTCGCCAATGGAAACATCGACACGACGCGTGGCGGCAATCGTTTCAACGGTCTCGTTCGGGCGGGCAACGGAGTGCCGGCTGAAGAACTCGGACGCGTCCCCGGTGGCAACAGTCCCGAAGTGCTGGCGGTGCCGGACGGCGCGCCGCGCGGTCTTTACGAAGGACATCACTATTTCATGCCGCGAGTCGGCTTTGCGTATTCACCGTTTGACGACAACAAGACGTCGATTCGCGGCGGCTTCGGCATGTACTACGATCGCATCGAAGGCAACCTGATCTTTCCGTCGTTGAGCAATCCGCCATACGGATCGAGCGCGCAGTTTCAGAACGCGAACCTGAGCAACATCACAGGCGGCTCGACGGTGGTTGCGCCGTGGGCGCAGATCAACGCCGTCGATCCGAATCTCGAGACGCCTTACACGATGAGTTACAGCCTGAGTATTCAGCGCGAGCTGCCACGCGGCATCTTTGCCGAGGCGTCGTATGTCGGAAACCTCGGGCGTCACCTGATTCGACAACCAGACATCAATCAACCGACGTTCGAACAGCTTCGCGCCAACATTCCCCCGGGACCAAACGTCAACGTCAACGCGTTGCGCCCGTTCAAAGGCTACACGGCGATCCGAATGCGATTGAGCGATTCGACTTCGAACTATCACGGCATGCAACTCTACGCCGCTAAGCGCAAAGGCGACCTGCTCATGACGACGTCATACACGTGGTCCAAAGTCTTGACCGACGCGAGTGGTTTCAACGACAACCCGGAAGATCCATTCAACAAGAAGTTCAACTACGGTCCCGCCACTTTCGATCGCCGGCACGTTTTCTCGGTGACATACACGTACACGGTGAAGATGTTCAGACGCGCGAACAGTTTCGTGAAGGCGGTGCTCGACGGCTACGAAGTGAGCGGCATCACGCGGCTCCAGTCAGGACCTTACCTGACGGCTACGGCGACCGGAAACTCGGTGTTTGGCAATCGCCGCGCCGATTGCGTCAGTCCCGACGCGCTATTCCCGAACGGCGAGCGTGGTCCAAACAATTGGGCCAACCGCGCAGCGTTCGCGGCAGCGCCTGATACGCGGCGCGGCACGTGTGGCGTGGGTACAATCGAAGGTCCAGGCGCCCAATCGTGGGACTTCTCATTACGGCGGCGGATCGAGTTGACGGAGCGGTTCCGCTTGCAGTTCCAGGCTGATATCTTCAACGCGTTCAATCGTGCTAACTTCCGCGACCTCGAAGTCAATCTCAGCAACGCGGCGTTTGGCACGATCTCGACGGTTGGACCGCCGCGCAATATCCAATTCGGTTTGAAGTTAACCTTTTGAACCACGGATTGAAGACAATTCTGGTCGTTCTCTTGTTTGCCGCGAGCGTGCAGGCGAACACAGTAACGACCGCTGCGTTGCGTGATGAGGTGAACGATTTTCTCGGTCGAGAACTGGCCGCCCACCTCAGCGCGATCAAGACGCTCGATCCGCCGCCGGAGCGAGTGTTGGGCGTGCCGACCACGGGCGAGTTTTCGTGGGGAACGTTTATGCGTTCGCTCGCCGCGTATGCCGGCACGACGGGCAAACGCGAACTCGCCGGACGCGATCTCGCAAAGTGGGTGGGCCAGATCGGACTGATCGAGTCACGCGCCGGCAGTAAAGCCTTCTCGCAACTTTACGCCGCCCTCGCGCTCAGGCATTTCGGCCGCGACCTCAAGACCAATCCACTGTGGCAGGCGTTGTCGCCGGACGAACAGAAGGCGTGGCGCTCGCTCTTGAATCCGGAACGCTTCTACGATCCGAAGACAAACAAAGTCATCAACCTGCCTGAGAATTACCTCGGAGTCGCCGCCCGCATCGCCAGCATCAGTTACGATCTCGGCATCTCGACCGATCGCGCGTTTCTCGATAAGTTGCTCGATCGATCGGCCGATCAGTTCGACGGCGGCGCGGTCTACGCCGACGACTCGCCGCCGACCGGACGTTACGATCGTTATTCAAACGAGTACGCGCGTTACATCTGGGAAGCGGCGGAGATGGCCGGCCGCAAAGATATTCTCGACAAGCTGCGGCCGTCGCTGACGACGCAGATGCGTTTGTGGTGGGACCTCGTTTCCGAGGATGGTTACGGTTACAACTGGGGCCGCAGCCAGGGCGTCGTCAGCTATCTCGACACGCCTGAGATCGTTGGCTTTCTCGCGTCGCATCCGGAGTTTCGGCCCGCGTCGCTCGCCGACCTTGCGGCGCTTTATTATCAGGCGTGGAATTACCTGTTTCACGACTATCGTCCCGACGCGCACCTGCTTTCGATCTTTGCGTTTGGACGCGGAAACTATGCGTACATCTCGCGCGAGCGGGAGTGGCAACAGACGACCGGGTTCTTCGGGAAGTTAGCTAATTCGCACACGCCGATCGTGAGCGCGCTCGAAAGAGAAAGCGTGGCGTCGTTTCCGGTTGTGCCGCGGTTGGGGCCGGTGGCGCGGTTTGAATTCTTTCGCAAAGGGCCGGGACGTGCTGCGGGCGTTTGGCTTGTGCGGCAACAGGCGCTACGCTTTGCATTGCCGATCACAACTGGGCCAAAGCCGGGGATTTCGGATTACCTGCCCGCGCCGTATGGATTGCCGGGATTTGCAGCGCCGGTCGAGCAGGTTTATCCGGTGCTGACGCCTTATCTCGAACTCGCCGACGGCCGTGTTGTCGTTGCGACTGACGGCGCGGACGAGATCGAACCTGGCGCAGATGGGCTCAGTTTACGCGTGCGTTGGAATCGCTGGGCAGTGGTTGGTAAGAAGTCGGGCGAGTTGCAGGATGTTGGATTGACGACCGAGGTAGTTTGGCGAATCGAAAACGGCGCGCTCGTTCGCGAAGAAACATTGATGTCAAAAGAACCGGTTACTATCAAGCGCTGGTGGATGGCAGTGCCGAGCACGCATAATCAATTTGAAAACTCAGTATTCAGATCTAATGCCGGATCGCTTGAAGTAAAGATGTCCGCCACGAATTTCAATCCGCGTTCTTCGATCGTCGCCACCGGCAATGGACCACTCGGACGCGGTGTGCGCGGCGCGATTCCGTTGCACCTTGTGTTCGAAGCAACAAACATTAGAACACCGATTAAATATCGTCTGACGTTAAAGCCATGAACCCAATCACACCAGAGACTTGTTTCGTGCCGAAGACGCACGAAGGAAAAGGACGGCGCACCGCGGTCAAGCCTGGCCCAACCGCCGCGCGCTTCCTGCACTACGGCCGCATCACGCTCGACGCCGGCGATGCGCCGGAAAAATTCTCCAGCAACGATCAGGAGATCGGATTGATCTGTTTGAGAGGCAACGCGAACGTGAAGACCGGTGGCGAGGCGTTTCAATTGGGCCAGTACGATGCGGTTTACGTGCCGCGTGATTCAGAGATCGAGGTCGAGCCGGGAGACGGTGGTTGCGATCTCGCGGAAGTTTCCGCGCCGGTTGAGAAGCAATATCCGGTGAAGTTTGTTTCTTATAAAGAAGTGCGCGAGAACCCGCGCCTGCACCTGATCGCGGGCCAACCGCCCGCCGAACGCGATCTCAACGTGCTGATCGGCGCGAACGTCGACGCCGGGCGAATCATGGCCGGCGTTACTTTCTCAACACCCGGCAATTGGACCTCATGGCCGCCGCACGAGCATTCGAAACTGCTCGAAGAAGCGTATCTCTTCATCGATATGCCGTCGCCGTCGTTTGGCGTGCAGTTTGTCTACACCGATCCGCAGCAGCCGGAGCTGGTCCAGGTGGTGCGCGAAGGCGATTGCGTGTTGATGCCGCAGGGTTATCATCCGAATGTCGCCGCGCCCGGCGGGCAGATCAACTTTCTCTGGATGATGGCCGCGATCAGGGAAGGCGAGGATCGGCTTTACGGCGTGGTCAACGTGCAACCGGAGTACGCCGCAGGCGGATCGGGGCTCGAAGCAGTGAGCGACAAGAAGTAGAGGAAAACTCCCAAATGTCTACCAACGATGCAAATGGAAATGGCGCGAATGGGAATGGCAATGCGCTGGCGCGGCATTTGAACTGGTCCAGTATTCCGGTCGAACAGGTCGCTGATGGAATCGAGCGCCAGATGCTGGTCGGCGATCAGATGATGATCTGTCGCTTTCGTTTCAAGCCGTTTCTCGTCACTCCCGAGCACGATCATCCGCACGAACAGATGACGATCGTCGAACGTGGCAAGGTGCGGTTCTTCATCGAAGGTAAGGAACGGATCGCGTCGGCGGGTGATGTGTTGCACTTTCCGTCGCAATGTTGGCATGGCGCGACGATGATGGATGAAGAGGTGGTGCTGATCGATTTCTTCACGCCCGTGCGGGAAGATTTTTTGAAGACTGTGTGATCCGTGTTTTCACTCGCCGATCGAGTTGCGCTTGTAACCGGGGCTTCGACGGGCCTCGGCGCTGCTATCGCAATTGCACTTGCCGAAGCAGGCGCGAGCGTCGCTTGCCATGGCAACACCCACTCGCCCCAGGCCACTTGCGAAAGAATCAAACACGCTCTTCCGTTAACCGGCGATCTCTCTCAAACTGAAACTCCGCGCCACCTGGTCCAGCAAACGATCGATCGCTTCGGCCGTTTCGACGTTCTAATTAACAACGCCGGAATAATTCGCCGCGCGCCTGCGGTTGAATACTCGGAAGACGATTGGGCCGCGGTGCTGGAAGTGAATCTTTCGAGCGTCTTTCGTCTTTGCCAGCTCGCCGGCCGGCACATGATCGAAAGCGAGCGCGGCGGAAAGATCGTCAACATTGCGTCGTTGCTTTCATTCCAGGGCGGCATCACTGTTCCCGCTTACGCGGCGGCGAAAGGCGGCGTCGCGCAACTCACCAAAGCACTCGCGAACGAGTGGGCCAAGTACCGGATCAACGTCAACGCGATCGCGCCGGGTTATATGCGTACCGCAAACACCGCGGCGCTTCAGGCTGATGAAACTCGCAATCGACAGATCCTGGAACGGATTCCCGCAGGCCGTTGGGGTGAACCGGAGGATCTCGCAGGTGCGGCTGTGTTTCTTTCGTCGCCGGCGAGCGACTACGTCAACGGGCACGTGCTGGTCGTCGACGGCGGTTGGATGGGACGGTGAGTTCATTTGTCATTTGTCATTTGATATTTATCATTTCTCATTTTCTTTGGATGACAAATGACAAATGATAAATGTCAAATGACAAATGAACTGGATCGCAACGCTCTAACCGCTATCGTTCGTGACGCGCTTGCGGTGGTCCAACCCGGCGAACGCGTCCTCGCAATCATTCCTGACAAGACTCGCGACGACAACACGGATCTGCTTTTTCCAATTGCAAATCGATTTTTGCGCGAACGTGGCGTTGCGTGTTTTGATGCGCTCGTAGCGCAGGGAACGCACCCGCCGATGACCGAACAGCAGAAGTTCGCGAAGATCGGTTTGCAAGACTTTGCCGGACGGATATTCGACCATTGTTGGGATCGCGCGGATGAGATCGTCACGCTTGGCGAGCTAAGCGCCGAGACGGTTAATTCGCTGACGCATGGATTGATCGATCGCGCTGTTCCGGTAACGATCAACAAGCTGCTGGCTGCGGGTGTTTACGGCACGGTGCTGGTCTTTGGCGCGACGGTGCCGCACGAGGTCGCAGGCTTTGCGGGCGGGGCGAAGTATTTCTTTCCCGGCGTGGCTGGGCCGGAGTTAACGCACACGACGCATTGGCTCGGCGCGCTCGCGGGCATTGAAAACATCATCGGCCACATCGAAACGCCTACGCGCAGGTTGATCGAAGCCGCCGCTGAACTGATTCCCGCCCGCGTCATTTCCTTGAACTCCGTCGTGTCGCGCAATGATGCGGGGCAACTCGTAACCTACGCGCTTTTCGCAGGCGACATTCGCGAATCATTTCGCCGCGCGGCGGCAGTCAGTCGTGAAGTCCACATTCGTTACACCGGCCGCAAATACCAGCGCGTGATCGCGTTACTCGATCAGCATTACGACGAACTGTGGGTTGGCGGAAAGGCGAGTTACAAACTCGGCGCCATCGTCGAAGACGCCGGCGAGTTGATCATCTACGCGCCGCATCTCACGAAGATTTCGGAAACACATGGCGCGTTGATCGAGAAGTACGGCTACGCGCCGCTCGAAAGCGTGCGCGACATGCTCGGCGTCTCGCAGGAGTTGCGTGAAAACCTCTGCATCGCTGCCCACCTGGTCCACGTTTCCTATGCAGGGAGGACCAACGCAGAAGGAAAGATCGTTCCGCGTTACCGGATCACGATGGCGACGGGGCTTGACGAAGAAACCTGCAGGCGGGTCAACCTCGGCTACCTGGACCACCGCACGTTCAATTACAAAGCGCTGGCATCAGATCCCGATACGTTGATCGTCGTCGATGCGGGACGCGATCTGTATAGAGTGTCGCGTTAGTGACTACGGCAGCGCGTGGTGGCAGCGCCAACGGCGCGGCAGAGGGTAGCCAGGGCAAGTGCGAGCGAAGTGAGCACTTCGCCCCTGGAAAGCAATAAGAAACCATCGAGCACTGAAAGTGCGACAGAGTCGTTTCTATCGCTCTTTCAGAGCTTGTTCACTCTTCTTATATCGACCAGGGGCGGCGCGCTTCGCGCTTGCCCCTGGCTACCTTATTTCGCACCTGCGGTGCTCGACCTGCTTATTTCGCACCTGCGGTGCTCGATCTGATTGGCTTCGGGTTCTTAAACCGAGTGGCCACGGTAGCTCAATTTTTCAAATCCGTGTTTCGAAGTGTCCGCTGTCTTACGCAACGAGCGCGGTGGGCTGGGCTTCGAGGAGCGTGAGCTGGCCGGTTGAGACGTAGCTGTCGAAGTTGCAACTCGCGATAAACTGATCGAGCTGTTGCCCGCCGAGCGGAGTCGAGAACAGATACCCTTGCCCATTTTCACACTCCAACTTCCGTAACAACAGCAACTGATCTTCGGTCTCGACACCCTCGGCGACGACGTCCATGCCGAGGTTCTGGGCCAACGCCACGATCGTGCGCACAATCGCGAGGTTCTCCTCGTTCTCCATCATCTGCGTCACAAACGAGCGGTCGATCTTCAAAGTATCGATCGGGAAACGTTGCAGGTAACTCAAACTCGAATAACCCGTCCCGAAGTCGTCGATGCTCAACTGCACGCCGAGACCTCGCAATTGCGTCAACAGTCCAACGGCAGCCTCGATGTTGTCGCTGAAAACCGATTCGGTGATCTCAAGTTTCAGGCAGCGCGGCGGGAGCTTGAACTCGCGCAACAAGCGCGCGATGTTGTCGACGAGACCCGGCTGGTTGAACTGCTTGACAGACAGGTTGACGCTAACGAAGAGCGGCGGCGTTGAAGGATACATCTCGAGCCAGTATTGCGCCTGGCGGCAGGCTGATTCGAGCACGGCCTGTCCGATCGTCAAAATCTGTCCGACCTCTTCCGCGACGGGAATGAAGTCCTTCGGCGGCACAAGACCAAACTCCGGATGACGCCAGCGAACGAGCGCTTCGAAGCCGATCAACGTGCGGTTTCCGAGCGAGACGATCGGTTGATAGTCGACGAACAGCTCGCCGCGCTCGCACGCATGACGCAGGTCCGTTTCCATCTTCAAACGGCTCATCAACGCGCCGTGCATATCGCGTCCAAACACTTCGTAACGAGCCTTGCCGCAGTCTTTCGCGCGGTGCATCGCGGTTTCCGCGTCGCGCAGTATGTCGGAAACGTGCTCGCCGTGGTCTGGACCAACCGCAACGCCGATGCTCATGGTCGTATAAACTTCTTGGCCCAACAGGTTGAACGAGATCGCGAGCGCCTGTTGAATGCGCGTCGCCACCGAACAAGCTTCTTCTTCGCCGGTCACGTCGTCGAGCAGCACGGCGAATTCGTCTCCGCCGACGCGAGCGAGTACGTCGTTCTGTCGCAGGCAAGTCTTCACGCGTTGAGCAGTTTGGACCAGCAATTGGTCGCCACACGCGTTGCCTAAACTATCGTTCACGATCTTGAACCGATCGACGTCGAGCAGCAGCACGGCGTACTGGCAGTCTTTGTTTGTCTGTTTGCGCGCGCCGCGAAGTTTCAGCAGATCGTGGAACCGCGCGCGATTCGGGAGGCCGGTGAGCGTGTCCTGCGTGAGCTTTTCCTCGGCTTTCTTACGATCGCTGATGTCCTGCACCTGGAAGAAGAGCCGCTTCGTTCCGGTTTCGGAGTCTTTCAGGAGCGACACGTGCCACAGCACCCAAACAGTGCGGCCATCCTCGTGAATGTAACGCTTCTCTTGTTCGTGGCTCGGGATGTAGCCTTCGAGCACGCGATGAATGTACGACATCACTTGCCGCAGATCGTCGTTGTGCGTGAGCTTTTGAAAACTGATGGCCTTCAGTTGCTGTTCCGAATAGCCGAGCAACTTGCAGAGCGCTTCGTTAACCTCGAGCCAACTGCCGTCAACGGAAACGACAGCCATGCCGATCGCAGCGTTGTCGAACGTGCCTTGACTCGGGCCGTAGACTCTCGAACCCGACGACAACGCGAACGGAATCGGCTTTGGCGCGAATGACGATTCGATTGCTTCTGCGCGCATGAGTTTGCTGTCGCCGCGCTCAGACGCACCGCGCCGCTTCATGCGTTTCTGTTCGTACATCGCCTGGTCGGCTTGTTCGAGCAGTTCTTCGAAGCACGTCATGCGCTCCGGTTCGAGCGTCGCAACGCCAATACTGAAAGCGAGTTTGATCCCGCGTTTCTCGGTGGCGTTGTAGGCTTTGAGATTGTCGTTGAGACGTTTGATGGCTTCGTCTTTATTGGCGTTCAGGTCGGTGACGAGAACGGTGAATTCGTCGCCGCCGAGACGCGCGATGATGTCGCAGGTGCGGAAGCTGCGGTTAAGTATCGTGGCGGTGCTGATGAGCGCGTTGTCGCCTTCATTGTGACCAAACTCGTCGTTGATCTTCTTCATTCCGTCGAGGTCGATGAAGAGCAGGAGCAGGTTTTCTTTTTGACGGCGAGCGAAATCGAAATAAGGTCCGGCTTGTTTGAGCAGTCCGCGGCGATTGAAGAGGCCGGTCAAGTCGTCTTTGAGCGAGTTGTTGCGCAGTGTTTCTTCGATCTGTTTACGTTCGGTGATGTCGCGCACGACCTGCACGAGACCGCCGCCGTCGACACTGGAGATCGAGATTTCGAGCGGCAGTGCGCTGCCGTTGAGTTTTAGCCCCGTGGCTTCACCGCGCCACGAGCCGTCGCGCCAGACGGCGGGCATGGCCTGTTCTTTAAGCCGTTTTAGTTCTTCGTCGACAAAGAACATCTCCCAGCCGGCGCCGATTAGACGAGCGGGATCGGTGTAACCGAAGATCTTCGCGTAAGCGTCGTTGAGATAGGTGCAAACACCATTGCGATCGATGATGGCCATGCCGTCCATCGACGCTTTCATCGCGGCGGCTTGTTGGGCCAACGAGCCGGCGGCGCGTTTGCGTTCGGTGATGTCGCGAGCGACGACGGAGGCGCCGCCGATCGACTTGCCGTCCATGATTGGTGAGATGGTCAGCGAGACGTCGATCGACGTCGAGCCTTTCTTGAGGTGGACCATCTCGTGTTGGTTTACGTTTTCGCCGCGCGCGACTTTCTCAAACAGCGACGATGCTTCGAGGCTGCGCCGGTGGTCCAACAGCATCGACATCGGAGAACCGAGCGCTTCCTTGGCGGTGTAGCCGTAGATGCTGCGAGCGCCGCGGTTCCAACTCATGATTACGCCGTCGGTAGTTACGCCGATGATGGCGTCGCGAGAAACGTCGACGATGCCTTGCAAGGTCGATAGCTCGTGTTTCACCCCGGTCAATTCTTCGCGCGTGTTTCTGCAGGCGAGCCAGACTGCGCCGGTCATCACAATTTGGGCAAGAGAGAAGGTGACGACAAGTTCAGTCAGGGCAGATCCGAATAGACCGGGGGCGAGGAAACAGGTTGCCAGGAGCGCGGGGATCACGAACACCGGAAGGGGCCACAACTTGCGGCCGATGCGGGAGCTTGAATTGTCATTGTTCGAAAACATGGTAGTTACCGGGCGGGCCAGAACTAACCGGGCATTCGCGCCGCCGTCTTTGATTTATGCTACCGCCGTGCCAGCAGTTTTCGAGGAAATTTAAGGGAAGGGGCAAGTCAAACTAACAGCCTGCAAACCATTTTGACCGGGATGAGGTTATTCTGATACTAGTGACAAGACCGCAGGTGCGGCATGAACAAGCGCCACATGCGCGGCATTGGATAAAAGCACCGCAGGTGCGACAGCCGGTAGCCAGGGGCGAGCGCGCAGCGCGAGCCCCTGGTCTTATTGAGAAGCATGAGAGCTCTGAAAGAGCGACAGAAAACATCCGGTTCTATCGCACTTTCAGTGCTTATTATTATTCTGCGTGTTCCAGGGGCCGCGTGCTCGCTCCGCGCGCACTTGCCCCTGGCTAACATCTATTGCGCCTAACGGCGCTTCAGGATCCTGACTAGCGCCAGCTAAAACGATGCCAAGTTTGCGAACTCTTACTCGCCGGTGGTTGCCTCTCAACATCAAGAGATCGTTTCAACACGCGATTCTGGGATACGACTCGTACGCGCCATCGTTCTCCTCCGCGGGCGAGGACATGATCCTGCGTCACCTTCTCGGCTCTGACAAAATGAGCGGCTTCTACGTCGACGTCGGCGCATTTCACCCCACACTTTTCTCAAATACCTACTTCTTTTACTTGAACGGGTGGCGCGGCATTAATGTCGAGGCGCGGCCCGGCAGTAAAGAGTTGTTCGACAAGGTGCGGCCGCGAGACGTGAACGTCGAAGTCGGCGTCTCGCGCGAGCGTGGTTCGCTGACGTATTACTTCATCGCCGAAGATTCGACGATGAACAGTTTCTCGCGAGAATTTTTGCAGCAGATCGAGATGCTCGAACAGGTGCGTTCCGAGATCCCAGTGCCGACGCTGCCGCTGGCTGAAGTTCTGGACCAGCATCTGCCGCCGGGACAGGCGATCGATTTTATGAACGTCGACGTCGAAGGACATGATTTCGAAGTGCTGGAGTCAAACGACTGGAAGCGGTTCAGACCGCGAATAGTCGTCGTCGAGGACGAAGGACTCGATCCGCGGGAGTCGCAGATCGTGAGGATGATGAACGAGCATGGCTACGAGCTGTGCGCGCAGAATGTGATCATCCTCGACAAGATCAACGAATACTTTCTGATCGATCGAACGAACAAGCATCGCCGATGAAACCGGAAGTCATAGCGACGATTTATGCTGAGACCGTTGCTCGCCGGAAGCTCCCTGTAAATTTCAATCACGAACACTTAAACCTGTTTGAGGGCGAACTCGAACGGGTAATTCCCGCGTGCCAGTTGTTGAGGTTTGAGAATGTGCTGGCGAGTCCGGAAGGGTTGCTGTTCAAGGGGACGAAGATTCTGCCGCAGTCGTTTGCGTTTCCATATCACCTGGACGATTGGCGACGGCGGAGTGTGTTGAAGTTTCTGGCGACGAACTATGCGCTTCGTGGTCGGCGCCGGATCGACGTTGACGCGCTTTGGATCACGGATTACTGGAGCACGGGTTATTTCCACTGGCTGTGCGACGCGCTGACGCGTCTCTTCGTCGTGCGGGATCGCGTGTCCGATCTGCTTTTGATTTTGCCGCGCGCTTACAGGCCCCTGGAATTTGTCAATTCTTCCCTCGAAGCTTTTGGCGTGACGAACATAAGTTTCATTGAAAGCAACGAAGTAGTTCATTGTCGAAATCTCGTGCTGCCTTCGCACACCGCGCCACCCGGACACTTCAACGACGAAGCCATTCACGGCGTGCGAAACGTTTTGCTGGCAGCTTACGGATCGACGGATGGTGAAGAACGTCTTTACATCACGCGGTCCAAAGCCCCCAAGCGCCGCATAGTGAACGAAGACGAAATCGATTCCATTCTAAAAGAGTTTGGGTTCACGACTGTTTGCATGGAAGACTTGTCGTTCGCCGAGCAAGTCCGCATCTGCTCGCGCGCTCGTTATATCGTTTCCAACCACGGCGCGGGACTTACGAACATGCTCTTCATGCGCGACGGCGGCAGCGTTCTCGAACTGCGCCATCAGTCCGATTGCATCAACAATTGCTACTTCACGCTCGCGTCTGCGCTCGATCTCAACTACTTCTATCAAACCTGCGCACCACGGAATCCCACGGCCGATCCACACGAAGCCGACCTGCTGATCGATACAAGCGAACTTGTGCGGAACTTAGCCGCACTCGTTCAAATAGACTATTGACACCACTCCGCGTTTCATTCTAAAGTCCACGCCGCTTAACTTCGGGCTGCCGACAGTAACTCCCAAACCGCACAGCGGCACACTTATTTCGGCGGACCTCTAATAATCATCCGGCAACTCAAAAGCCCAGGCCCACGTAGAAGCCGGATGTTGATCATAAATTGTTAGCGACAATGGTGAAGTCGGGTTCCACCAGTGTGTTCGTGAGCCTGCAACACTAGTTTGTCCGTTCCCCCTGACGAAGGAGATCTATGTTTTCCGTTCCTCCCGTACGCCCTTCAGCCGCTCGAAGTGTGTCCAGAATCAGCCGGCGATCGATCGCACTCTTTCTGATTTACGCCTTATTGGTCCAATTCATACCGCAGTTCAGTCGCGTGGCCCACGCCCGCACAGAAGCGCGCACAGATCTCTTTTCCGCGGGAGTTTATAAATCACCGCCGCTTAACGGCGAGCTTGCATCGTTTCTGCCTTCACCACCGCCAGCGCCAGTGGCCGAGACGATCACTGACGCCGTGATCTCGCGTCACAAGCCGATACTCAACAACGGCCGCATCGAAGGTTCGCTGCGCGTGTTGCTAGGCGAGTCGTTCACGATTCCTAACGCCACGGCGATCACGTCAGACGTGTTTCTGCCCGGCGCGCCATCGGTCCAGGTAAACAATGGCGCGCAACACGGCGGCATCGTCAGCGATGGCGGCGCAAACACGCCTGACAACTACACGCTGACACTCGCCAACAACGCGAACCTTGCCGGGCGCGTTCACACTCACGCAGATCCGATCGATCTGCCAACAGTCGCTACGTCCGTGCCGCCCGCGGCCGGTACGCGAACAGTGTCAGTCAATTCCCAGTCGCAGGTTGCTTCGATTGGAAACTGGCAAACAGTCAGAGATCTCAACGTCAACGGCTCGCATATCACCGTGGAAATGCCGCCCGGCAACTACGGCACACTCACCGTAAACGGAAACAGCCAGGTCAATCTTTCCGCCGGCACTTACAACTTTGCCAACACGTTCAATCTCGACGGCAGCGCGAGATTGCAGGCGACCGGCGCCGTCGTTATCAACGTCGCCAAAGATCTGAAGATCAACAGCGGCGCGTTGACGCTCGGCAGCTATACCGCACCCGCCGACGTGCGTCTGAACGTGCTCGGTTCGCAACTGCTCGTCAACGGCAGCAGCCAGGTGTCTGCGTTGATCAGCGCCTACAACGGGCACGCGAAGTTCAATGGCAACTCGCAGGTTCGCGGCCGCGTGATCGCCGACACCGTGACGATGAACGGCGGAAAAGTGACAGCGGCCGTTTGGCCCGTCATCTCCGGTTCCGCGCTGACACTCTTTGGCCCACGGCGTTTCGATCGCACCACCGGCCAGCCCAATCAATACGTCGAACAGTTTTCGTTGCCTGCGGGAACAACCGAACCATTCACGTTGCACATTCAGAACGGTTCAATCGACGGCACGAATCGTGTTTCGAGTGCCGTGGTGAAGGTGAACGGCGTCAGCCTGTTTACGCAAAACGATTTCAACCAGAACGTCGCGTCGCTCGAGCGCACCATCACGCTCAACGCGCAGAATCAATTGGATGTTCGTCTGGCGAGTGGGCCCGGTTCGTACCTGATCATCAACATCACCGGCACGATTCCCGCGACCGACACGACTGCGCCACTGCTCGAAGTCACGAATCCGACAAACAATTTCACGACCACCGACAATCAGATCACTGTCGGCGGCACTGCGTCCGATCCGAATCAGGGCGCATCAGGCGTCGCCAACGTGTATGTCAACGACGTCGAAGCTGCTTACAACTCTTCGAACAACACGTGGACCTTAGCCGGCGTGTCGCTGGCGCTCGGCGCTAATCAACTCGTCGTGCGCGCGGTCGACAATGCCGGCAATCAAACGACGGTTACGGTTACGGTCACGCGCGAAGCTCCTGAAAATCATTCACCGGCCGCCGACGCCGGCGCGGATCAGACGATCACACTCCCGAACACTGCTTCACTCGCCGGCAACGCGACCGACGACGGTAATCCCGAAGGCAGCACTCTCACGACCACGTGGTCCAAGGTGAGCGGACCGGGCGCCGTGACGTTTACCGACGAACACGCGCTTTCCACGACTGCTTCGTTCAGCACACACGGAACATACATTCTGCGGTTGACTGCCAGCGACGGCGAATTGTCGAAGACTGACGACGTCACGATCACGGTCGAACCGCAAAATCAGCCTCCGACTGTCAGCGCGGGCGCCGATCAAACGATTGCCTTGCCTTCAACCGCGGGCCTCAATGGCGTGGTCACGGATGATGCACTGCCGGCTGGCAGCACGCTCGTCACGACTTGGAGTCGTGTCAGTGGACCGGGCACGGTTACTTTCGAAGATCCGAGTCTGCGGGAGACTGTTGCGACGTTCAGCGAAGCGGGAACTTACGTTCTGCGGCTCACAGCCACCGACGGCGAACTCACGAGTCAAAGCGAAGTCACCATCACCGTTCATCCGGAAAATCAAGTGCCAACGGTGGAAGCCGGCGCCGATCAGATCATCTCTCTGCCCGCCGATGCGCAACTAAACGGCACGGCCGCGGATGATGGCTGGCCTTTTGGCAGCACGTTGACGACGAATTGGACCATGGTCAGCGGACCGGGCACGGTGACGTTTGCGGCGCCGAACGTGACGGTTACCACCGCGAGCTTCAGCGCTGCGGGTACTTACGTTTTGCGTCTGACAGCCAGCGATGGTCAGTTATCGACTACCGACGATCTGACTGTCGTAGTAACGCCGCCCAATCAAGCCCCGGTAGTGAACGCGGGCGCGGATCAGATCGTCTCTCTGCCCGAAGCAACCGCAACACTCGAGGGTTCGGCTGCTGACGATGGACTACCGCTGGGCAGCACTTTCGTGGTCACGTGGACCAAGGTGAATGGTCCGGGCGATGTAGCCTTTGGTAACGCCAATCAAGCCGCCACAACTGCTCAATTCACAGTCGCCGGCGACTACATTCTTCGCCTTACTGCGTCTGACGGCACGTTGAATTCATTTGACGAAGTGCTCGTCAAAGTCACGCCGCCAAATCAACCGCCGGTTGTCAGCGCGGGTGCGGATCAGACAGTCGTACTTCCGGCGCAGGCAAATTTGAACGGCAGCGTCAGCGATGACGAACTGCCGTTGAACGCACCGCTCTCGACGACGTGGTCCAAAGTTTCCGGACCGGGAACCGTCACGTTCGCCGCGCCAAACGCCACCGTGACGACGGCAAGTTTCAGCGTCGCGGGAACATACGTGTTGCGTTTGACGGCGAACGATACGGAATTCACCGTCGGTGACGACATTACCGTCCTGGTCGAACCTGAAAATCAGCCGCCCGTAGTTAACGCCGGCGCGGATCAATCGATCACCCTGCCTGCCGCGGCGACACTTCACGGCACGGTCACGGATGATGGCTATCCTTCGGGGAGTAGTGTGTCTGTTTCATGGTCCAAGATCAGCGGGCCGGGAACAGTCGCGTTCAGCAACGCCACAAACGTCGACACGACCGCGAGCTTCAGCGTTGCCGGCACTTATGTCCTGCGTCTCACGGCGACGGATTCCCAACTCACGACGTCCGACGATGTGCAAGTGATCGTCATTCCGCAAAACTTCGGCCCGACAGTAAATGCGGGAGCGGATCAAAACGTCTCCTTGCCAAACACCGCTTCACTCAACGGCGCCGTCAGCGACGACGGCCTGCCCGCCGGCAGCACGTTGACAACGCTGTGGACCAAGGTCAGTGGTCCAGGTGAAGTCATATTTGCGAATTCGGCGGTAACCGTAACGACCGCCTCGTTCAGTGCCCCCGGTTCCTATGTTCTGCGTCTCACGGCGGATGACAGCGAATTCACCGTGGGCGACGAACTGACGGTCACCGTGATCGATCCGCGCGTGGCGCCAGTGGCCAACTTTATCGTGCCGCAAACGACCGGCGCCGCTGGCGGATTCGTGATCGCTACCTCCGGCGCTCCCGCAAGCTCTTTTGCGGCCGACCAGATTCTCGACAACAACAACGGCACGAGTTGGACCACGAATGGCCCACTCAACCAGTTTGCCAAGATCCAGTTTTACGATCAGCAGAGTGTTTACATCGATCGCGTTCGCATCCAGGGTCACCAGGCCGGAACCGGCACTTCCAACGTCAAAGACTTCGAAGTGCAAGTCTCGGCCACAACCTCCGACGACCAGAACTTCGTGACGGTGCTGAATGCGACGTACGTCAACAATGGTCAGTTACAGGAGTTCGTTTTTCCGGGTGGACCAGCACGCGCGCGTTTCATCAAGTACCTGCCGAAAAACAATCACGCAGGCAGCGGCAACATCCAAACTGCGACGTTCAATCCGGTCGCGGCCGGCAGCATTGAGTCTGTCGTTTCGCTGCCGGGCATCACGAATGGCGCGCGCAGCCAGTCGCCGGCGCTTTATCTCAACGGTGGCGTGATTCACACCTTCAGCTACAGCGGCGCGAACAACACCGCAAATGGGTTGCTCGGATATCGCAACGGTGGCTGGAACACTGCGAATGCGCCGAACCAGTTTGCGATCGTGCAATTGGGCGGCAGTGCGCCGACGACGATCACCGGCGTGAAACTCGCAACGTGGTTTGACTCTGCTTCCGGCCTGCCAATAGCAGTCAAAGATTTCGAGATCTGGGTGTCGTCGACCACGACTGACGACGCGGCGTTCACCCGTGTGCTCACCGCGAGCGCGCCGTTTGTCGGCAGTGTTCAGACTTACCTGTTCCCGGCTGGACCAGTGCCGGCGCGTTACGTGAAGTACGTGCCGCTCAACAATCACAACAACGGCGCGACTATCAACACGCCTGTGTTTGACGTGATCATCGAAAGCGGCGCGCGCGTGGTCGGCGTCTCCAGCGAAAACCAAAGCAATCCGCTGCCGGCTGAAGCTGCCTTCGACGGCGATCTCGATAGCGCGTGGGTTTCTCAACAAAACGTAGTCACCAACGTTTGGATCAAGACCGCGCTCGCCGGTGAGGTTGTACAAAAACTCTATGGCGTTCGCATCCTGTCGAGCGGCGGCATCTCGTCGCCGCAGGGACCCAAGGACTTCGACATTCGGGTCTCGACTACAACTACTGACGACAGCGCTTTCACGACCGTGTTTAGCGGCACGCTCGTTGGGTTCAACGGCAGCAATTTCCAGGAGTTCATCTTCCCGCAAGCGGTGGACGCGAAGTACGTCCAGTTCTTCTGGAAGAACGGCTATAACTCGAGCCTCATTGGCGTGCGCGAACTCGAGGCGTTGATCTATCCGTCACAGGGCTCGGCGCTGGTCGCTTTTTCGAGCCAGGACGAACTCGCCTCGAATTGTATCGATCTCGATCCAATCAACCAGGTTTGGTCCACCGCCTCCGGTCAGGTCACCAATCAATGGATCAAACTGCTGCTGCCGCGCGGCGAACTCACAAACATCAACCACTTCGCTTTGCGACCTGCAATCGCCGCCAACACGTTCTACAACGGTCCGAAGGATTTCGAGTTTCAGGTCTCGACAACTGACGACGCGGACAGTTCATTCACAACCGTCGTCTCGGGCACCTTCGCGAACAATACCCAATTGCAGGATTACTATTTCCCGACCACTCAAGCCCGTTACGTCAAACTGCTAATAAAGAATCACTACAACTTCGCCCGCATCGGCGTCGCGAGTTTCTACGTCTACGCCAGCGACCAGATCGGAACGGCCACGCGCTTCTTCGACCAGTCTACCGATGCTGATGGTCCAATCGTTTCCTGGGCCTGGGACTTCGGCGACGGCGGCACGAGCAACGAACGCAACCCGATGCATACCTACGCGCAGCCGGGTAACTACACCGTGACGTTGACGGTCACGGATCACACCGGACTGACGCACGCTTACCAGTCGACGTATCGCGTCGTGGAAGCGCTGCGTCCGAGCTTTACCCACTCTCCCGTGATCGTTCATGAAGCCGGCGAACTCGTGCGCTTCACGGACATCACGAGGCTCATGGTCCAACCCATCGCTCAGCGCCGTTACAACTTCGGCGACGGTGGCACGCTCTCCCAAAATGCGTCGACGAGCACGTACACCTATCCGGACAGTGGCGTCTTCAACGCGACGATGAGCGTCGGCGACCCGCTGGGCTTAAACCACACGGCAACCAGGACTGTGCAGGTTCTGAATATGACGCCGTCGGTCAACATCGATCCGGGCAAGACTGTCGTTTGGGGCGAGCAATGGACCATTGTGCCTTCAATCACCGACCAGAGCGCGATCGATCGCGTGTCGTTATCGGGCCTGTGGTCCTTCGGCGACGGGCAGACGTCGACTTGCGTCAACTGCACGAATGCCAATGCCACTGTCACGCACTCGTATGCGAATCCGGGAACGTACAACGCAACGCTGACGATCACCGATAAAGACGGTGGCGTTGGTTCAGACACTGCGATCTTTATCGTGAACAAGCGGCCCACGGCAGTCGTCTTTCCGAATCCGGCGCCGCTCATTGCTAGTGGACCACTCACGCTTCAGGCGCGGTTGGTAGACACGTTTGCAAATGCGTCGCTACCCGGCAAGCCTCTTCAGCTTTCTGTGAATGGCGCGCTCTTCAATGCAGTCACCGACGCTAACGGCGTGGCGCAAGTGACTGTGCCGTTGCCTGCGGGCACGCGCATCGACACGATCATCGGCACGTTTGCGGGTGACGATTTTTATCTCAGCGGCAACGGTGTCACGGTGCCTGTGACTGCCGGCACGTCGCCGCCGCCAGGTTCGCCGAGCAGTGCCGGCACCGATTTCTGGCTGATGTTCCCGCACAACTTCTTCGACGGCAACAACGGCGTCCAACGGCTGTTTATAACGTCTCCCGTGGCTACGACTGGAACCGTCACAGTTCCATTTGCCAATTTCACTCAGAACTTCAGCGTGGCGGCAAACACCGTGACGACGGTCCAGTTGCCGTTCATGCTCGTCTTTCAATCAGACCTCGTGCAATCGCGCAGCGTGCACGTTACGTCCGCGAGTCCGATCACTGTCTACGGCTTGGCCCAGCGAGCGGCGACGAGCGACGCTTATCTTGCGCTCCCGGTTTCGTCGTTAGGCAAGGACCACCTGATCCTTACTTACAGCAACATGACGTTTGCGCCGTCGAGCCAGTTTGGCATCGTCGCGCCGCAAAACAACACGGTCGTGACGATCACGCCATCCGTTACCACGGGCACTCGCGTGGCCGGTGTTCCGTACAACATCACGCTGAACCAGGGACAAACGTACCTGCTGCAAAACACGATACCCGACGCCACCGGCGACTTAACCGGCAGCCGCATCACGGCCGATAAACCGATCTCGGTCTTTGCCGGCCACATGGCGGCGACTATTCCCGCCGAAGCAATCTGCTGCGCGGATCACCTGGTGGAGCAAGTGCCGCCGATCACCGCGTGGGGCAAACGCTTCGCGACCATTCCGCTTGCGAGCCGCACCAAGGGCGACTTCTTCCGTCTCATCGCGGCCGAGGACGGCACGGCTGTCTACTTCAACGGCCAACTGGACGTGAAACTAAACAAGGGCCAATGGGTCGAACGCATTATCAAGAACCCCACTGAGATCATCGCCACCAAACCGATCATGGTGGCCCAGCTTTCGACCAGCATTCGCCACGATCCGCCAACATCGGGTAAGGCCGATCCGTTCCTGATGATCATTCCGCCTTACTCGCAGTTTCTGAATCACTACACGATCACGACGCCGCCGACCGGCTTCGAGATCAATTTCATCAACGTCGTCGCCCCGACGGCGGCACTTGGCAGCGTCACGTTGGATGGAACCGCGATTCCCGCGGCGAGTTTCACGCCGATCGGCGTCAGCGGTTATTCGGGCGCGCAAATTCCTATCTCCGTGGGCGCGCACGTTCTTGATGGACCATCGGCTTTCGGCGTGTTCGTCTATGGCTATGCGCAGGATGAAGGCTACGGCTATCCGGGCGGCATGAATATGACGCCGGTGATTGCGGCGACGAACGTTGTCGTTTCGCCTGAAACTTCTTCGCACTCGATCAACACACAGGCGTGTGTGGTTGCGACAGTTACCGATCAGGATCAGAACCCGCTTGGCGGGCGGAGCCTGAGTTTCAGTGTTACAGGAGCAAATCCTTCCGCCTTGTCCGCGCAGACTGATGCGGCAGGTCAGGCAACGCTCTGTTACACGGGCGCGAATACCGGCACGGATCAGATCGCGGCGGCCGTTGGCACGTCGACGGGAACGGCTACGGTCATTTGGACGCCGCCGAATCTGGCGCCGGTCGTCAACGCAGGAGCGGATCAGACGATTACGTTGCCTGCGGTGGCGAACTTACAAGGCACAGTTACGGATGATGGATTGCCGTCGGCAGCGCTTAGCGTGACGTGGTCCAAGATGAGCGGTCCGGGCAACGTTGTCTTCGCCAATGTTAATGCGGCAAGCACTACGGCGAGCTTCGACGCGGATGGTGTTTACGTGTTGCGTCTCTCGGCGAGCGACACGGCTTTGACGACCACCGACGACGTTCAAATCACAGTCAATTCGGCGCCGCCGAACGAGGCGCCGAGTGCCAACGCCGGACCAGATGCAACCGTTACGATCAACGGCAATCTGGTCTTGAACGCGGGCAACGAACTAGATCTTGTTGAAGGAGAGATCTCGCGTTGGATGGAAGTTCAGGGAGCGAGTTGGACTCGCGCCAATGCAAGCTCAGGCGCTGGTTTCCCCGATCCACAGCGAGGCAATTGGTACTTCTTCGCCGGCGAGGACGCGCAGGCCGAACTGCGCCAGGACGTCGACGTGTCAGCCTTCGCGACTTCAATCGCGGCCGGCACGCAGCAGTTCGAGTTCGAAGCATACTTGCGCTCGGCTGCCGAGGCGACGCCGGATGTGGCCCGCATTGTGGTCGAGTATCGCGACGCAACAAATACAAATGTGATTGCGACTCTCGATTCAGGAGAGATCGCGTCCACTAACGGCTGGCACCTGACCGAAGATCTGCGTGTCGCGCCGTTTGGCACAGGCTGGATTCGCATCCGGCTGATGGCGACGCGTAACAGCGGCACGACCAACGATGCGTTCTTTGATTCCGTCAGTCTGCGCCCGATTGGAAACACAGCGATCAAGTTACAGGGAACGGCGACGGACGATGGTTTACCGGTGGGCAGTAGTCTGTCTACGACGTGGACCAAGGTTAGTGGTCCCGGAACGGTGACATTCACCGACGCAAACAGCCCGGTTTCCGGCGCGGCGTTCGACGTTGCGGGCACTTACGTGTTGCGCCTGACCGGCACAGATGGAAGTCTCTCGCACGGCGATGA
Source organism: Pyrinomonadaceae bacterium (assembly GCA_035276045.1). Taxonomy (GTDB): domain Bacteria; phylum Acidobacteriota; class Blastocatellia; order Pyrinomonadales; family Pyrinomonadaceae; genus PSRF01. The sequence continues at coordinate 25,133 of DATELZ010000035.1, forward strand.
CGTTAGCGTTGTCGTCAATCCGATCAATCTCGCGCCTGTCGTCAACGCAGGCGCCAATCAAACGATCACGTTGCCGTCTGCTGCTGAATTGAGCGGTACAGCGACGGACGACGGCCAGCCACCAGCCGGCAGCCTGACTGTTACCTGGTCCAGGATTGCCGGACCCGGAACAGTTTCGTTTGCGAATGCGAATGCACTCAGCACCAGCGCGACCTTCAGCGCGCCCGGTGTCTACATCCTGCGTCTGAACGCCGACGACACCGAGTATGCGGCGTCGTCAGATGTGACGATCACGGTCAATCCGGCCGCTGCCAACCAACCACCTACCGCCAACGCCGGCGCGGATCAAACGATCTCGCTGCCGGACGACACGACCGATCTGAATGGCGTAGTGACAGATGATGGTCTGCCTGCAGGCGGCACTCTGTCTATCAACTGGTCCAAGACGAGTGGTCCAGGGAACGCGGCGTTTGCTAATGCGAATAGCGCCGTCACGACCGTTCAATTCTCCGAACCGGGAAGTTACGTCTTGCGGTTGACTGCAAGCGATGGCGAGTACACGGTATTTGACGAACTCGTTATCACCGTAACGCCCCAGAACCAGGCGCCAACGGCTAATGCCGGAACAGATCAAACGACCCTGTTGTCGCAGCCAGCGCAACTGAACGGCAGCGCGAGCGACGATGGTTTGCCAACCGGCAACCTGACGACGCTGTGGTCCAAAGTCAGCGGACCCGGTGACGTCAACTTCCTCAACCCGACTTTCACCGTCTCGGGAGCGCAATTCAGTGCTACCGGAACGTATGTCCTGCGTCTCACCGCCAGCGATGGCGCGTTGACCGGCAGCGACGACGTCACTATCACCGTCATCGACAACGTCGCACTGCCGGCCGTTGAGATCACGTCACCCGAGGATGGCAGCGAGTGGACTGAGCCAACGGCCGTAACAGGTTCAATCAGCAACGGCGACTGGGCCGTCGAATACAGTCTCAATGTCGACGATGGCAGCAACAACCAGATCTGGACGCAGTTTGGATCTGGCAGTGGTCCGGTAAGCAATGCTTTGCTCGGAACTCTGGACACGACCCTCATGCTCAACGGCACTTACTCCGTGCGGCTGAGAGCGACCGACGAGCACGGGCAGACGTCATTCACGTCGATCAGTGTTCTGGTCGACAAGGGCTTCAAGGTGGGCCAACTCCAGCTTGCGTTCAGCGATTTGAACGTGCCGGTTGCCGGTCTGCCGATTGAAGTGATTCGCAGTTACGACAGTCGCGACAAACGCGTCGGCGATTTTGGCGTGGGTTGGCAGATGAGCCTGCGCAACGCGCGCGTCGAGAAGACGGGCGTGCTCGGTCTCGGTTGGCACCAATCCGTTTCGAGCGGAATAATCCCGACGTACTGTCTGGAGCCGAGCCGGCCGCACAAAGTTACGGTGACGTTCGGCAATGGACAGGTGTTCAAGTTCCTTGCTTCCACTGCAATTAAGTGCCAGCAATTCGCGCCTGTCACGTCGACGCAGTTGACGTTCACGCCGCAACCGGGCACGCGCGCGACGCTCGAAGTTGTTGGTCCAACGGACGTGCTGGTGGAATCGCTGGGCAGCATTCCCGGACCGGCACGGTTGCTCAATCAAAGCAATCCGGACATCTTCAACTCGTTCACCTTCCGGTTGACGACGCCAGAAGGCGTCCGCTACGTGATCAATCAGCAATCCGGCGTCAGCAGCATTGCCGATCCTTACGGCAACTCGCTCACCATCAACGCGAATGGCGTTGTTCATTCATCGGGCAAGAGCATTTCGTTCACGCGTGATGCCCTCGGTCGTATCACCGAAATCGTCGACCCCGAAGGTAATCCGCAGACTTACACCTACGACGACAACGGCGATCTCGTCACGTTCAAGGATCGCGAGAACAACGAGACGAAGTTTGAATACAACTCCGATCATCACTTGCTGAAGATCTTCGACGCTCGGGGCATCAACGTCTTGACTAACCAGTATGACCCGTCAGGCCGGTTGATCGGGCAGCTCGACGCCTTCAACAAGTCGGTGGTCTACGATCACGATATTCCGAATCGTGCGGAAACGGTTACAGATCGCCTGGGCCACGCCACGCGCTACGAGTACGACGAGCGCGGCAACGTGCTGCGGCAGGTTGACGCGAAGAATGGCGTGAAGACGTTCACTTACGATGAGTTTGACAACGTCCTCACCGAGACCAACGAACTCAACAAAACCACTGTTTACACCTACGACGCGGCGGACAACCGCACGAGCATTGAAGATCCGCTGCATAACACCACGCGCTTCACCTACAACAACGCCCGGCAGGTGCTGACCGTCCGGGATGCGCGCGATAAGTTGACGGTCAACGAGTACGACCCGGTGGGTGTTAACCTCGTCTCGACGAAAGATCCGCTCGACAACTTAACCACTTACGACTACAGCCTCTTCACCGGCCAGCGCACGAAGATGACGGATGCCCTGGGTCGTGAAACAAAGTATGACTACGACGCAGCCCAACGTTTAACCAAGGAGATCGATCCGCTCGGCAATATCACCAGTCATGACTACGACACGAACAACAATCGCATTCGTCTGACCGTCAAGCGCACCAACGCGCAAGGTCAGATCGAGACCATCGTGACCCACTACGCGTATGACAAGTTGAACCGCTTGATCAAGACCACGTTTGCCGACAATTCGTTCATGCAGATCGAGTACAACGCAATCGGGTTGCAGCGCGCGACGATCGACCAACTCAACCGGCGTACCGAGTTTACGTATGACGAGATGGGCCGCCTGACGCGCACCGACTATCCGGACGGCACGCATGACGAAGCCACTTACGACGCGGAAGGACGACGCCGGACGAGCAAGGACCGCGCCGGTCGTGTGACCACGTATGAGTACGACGAGCTTGGCCGCCTGACGAAGACGATCTCTGTCGACAACACGTTTACCAGCACCACGTACGACGCCGCGGGCCAGGTGCGCGTCGCGAGGGATGCGCGTGGCAATCTCACGCATTACGAATACGACGACGCCGGCCGGCGCACGACAGCAAAGAACGCGCTGAACCAGGAGTCGACGTTCACCTACGATGCGAATGGCAATCTCTTGACGATGAAGGATGCGTTGTTGCGCACCACTCGCTACGAGTACGACGACAACAACCGCCGCGTGAAAACCATCTTTCACGACGACAGCTTCGAAACAGTTGAATACGACAAGCTGGGCCGCAGTGTGTTGAAGAAGGACCAGGCAGGGAAGCCGACGTCGTTCTTCTACGACGAATTGGGCCGTCTGGTGAAGGTCAAAGACGCGCTCAACCAGGAGACTATCTACGGTTATAACGAACTGAGTCAGCAAACAACGCAGACGGATGCGAGTAATCACACTACGCGCTTTGAATACGATCAGCTTGGCCGGCGTGTGAAGCGCATTCTGCCCGGAGGTCAGTTTGAGACTTACAGTTACGATCTTGGCGGGAGCCTGCAAAGCCGCACCGACTTCAACGGCAAGACGACTACGTTCACTTACGACGCGATGCGCCGCCTGCGAACGAAAGTGCCGGATGCGTCGCTGAACCAACCCACGATCAGCTTCACTTACAACGCAAACGGGCAGCGCGCGACGATGACCGATGCGTCGGGCCAAACTGTCTACACCTATGACGTGCGCAATCGGCTGGAGAACAAGCAAACGCCATTTGGCACGTTGAGCTACACGTACGACGATGCTGGAAGTGTGTTGACGGTGCGTTCGTCGAACGCAAATGGCGTGAGTGTCGACTATGTGTACGACGAGTTGAACCGTTTGAAGACCGTCAAGGACAACCGTCTGTTGGCGTTGAATGGCGGGACGACTACATACAACTATGACGCGGTCGGAAATCTCGATAACTACGTGTATCCGAACAGCGTTACTACCAGTTACAACTACAACTCGCTGAACCGGCTGACGTCGATGAACACGGCGGCAGGCGCGACTACGCAGTCGAGCTACACCTACACGCTTGGACCAACCGGGAATCGCACGGCGGTCAGCGAACTGGGCGGCCGCACTGTTAACTATACCTACGACGATCTCTATCGCCTCAAGAGCGAAACGATCGCCAACGACCCGCACAGCATCAACGGGTTGGTCAGCTACGACTACGATCCAGTAGGCAATCGACTTTCCCGCGCCTCGACTGTCACCGGCGTGCCGTCACAAAGTTCAACCTTCGACGCCAACGATCGTCTGAACGCAGAAAGCTACGATGCGAACGGCAACACCACCTCGGCAAACAGCAACAGCTACGCCTACGACTTCGAGAACCGTCTCACGTCGCTGAACAACGGCGCGGCAACGTTCGTCTACGATGGCGACGGCAATCGCATCTCGAAGACAGTTGGCGCTGTTACGACCAACTACCTGGTCGACACGAACAACCACACCGGCTACGCGCAAGTCGTCGAAGAGATCCAAACCGGCTCAGTCACTAAACAATTCACCTTCGGTCACGATCTAGTCAGCCAGCGCATCATTGGTGGTTCACTGAGCTTCTACAGCTACGACGGTCACGGCTCAGTGCGCCAACTGACCGACGCCTCCGCCTCGGTCACCGATACCTACGACTACGACGCCTTCGGCATTCTAATCTCCCACACCGGAACGACCCCGAACGACAACCTCTACAGCGGCGAGCAATTCGACGCAAACCTCGGGTTCCAATATTTGCGGGCGCGATACATGAACCCGTCGGCGGGCAGATTCCTAACAATCGATCCCTACGAGGGGAATGCGAGCGACTCAATCTCCTTGCATAAATATCTCTATGCAGGAGCTGACCCGGTAAATCGAATTGACCCATCGGGATTCATTTACCTTGCTTCCGAAGCGCAGGCTGCTCAGTTTCGCACCACAATAAATACCCAGGCCACGCTGCAGTACCAATCAGTTCTCAGGGCGGTTCAACCGGAACTGGTGAACGCGGCGATGGCTGAGGTCGCTGCTGGCGCCGTTACGACGACCGGGACAGCCGCTGCTACATCGGCTACAACTGCCCTTTCTTCGGCCCTGGCCTTTCTCGGTGGTGTCGCGCTTGGTACTGCGGTGAGTGAAGTTGATGACGACACGGAAGTATTCTTCCGCTCCATGTCATTCTCAGACTTCGAGCAAATGAGTGCCACCAGACAAGTGCCGATCCACGGTGAAAGTTTTGTAACCAGGAGCTTTGAATATCAAGTTCATCTCTGGTTTGACACTAGACTGCGATACGACGTGTTTGTAATCTTCTTAATGGCTGGTGGAACAGAAGCCGCGTTGCAGCAGGCAGGCGCTGTAAGCAACTCGGCTGTTGAACTCAAACCGAGTCTCAAACGATTGCCTAATATCTCCACAATCCCTAACAGCCGTAAGAAGGATGTGGTACATATCAAAGGTGAATACGGAGCCTTGACTTACGGTCTCCGCGAAAATTCTGCTGCGATTTTTAACTCACGTATAATCGCTTACTTCGGGGTTGGTTTATGAATACCAGTGCGCAACGGATTTTAGATGACCTTTGCAACGACGAATCCTTTCGCGGTTCGAGGTTGGCTGAGCTGGCGCAGGCGGGTGAGTTCAGTGAGGAACTAAGGAGCGCGATCGAAGAGAAGTCGGCCCGGCAGCGTTGGGGTTGCGTTTGCAGGCTCGTCTGGGTAGCGCAAAGATTTCCGAATCATTCGTTGGTTCCTGTTCTCACCAGGCTCCTTGATGCTCGCGAAGATGATGGTTATCTGGAAGCGGTTGTGGATGCTCTGATTATCATGCCTGATGGTCGCGCCGTCGAATCACTCAAAGCAGCCCTTGACTACAGGGTGCCGGGCGATGATTTGGCGTTTCACTTCAATAAGAAAGTCATTATGGCTTTGTCTGCGATTGGCAGTGAAGCAGCCATCGAAGGAATCAGGCGATCCCTTACCAGCCCTGAAGAACCAATCCGATCCTTTGCGGCCACGTCTCTCCGGAGCGTTGATCAGTAGAAAAAGGGCCGCGAATTGTTCGCGGCCCTTCTCTTCGTTAGTCCGTGGCTTCGTCGATTATGGGAAGCCGGGACCGGTGTAGATGCGCAGGTTGTAGTTAATCCGTCTCCGTTCGGGGTTGAAGAACTCAACCTCGATCGGAATGATCTGACCCGGACGCCACAGCAGATCACGCACGCCTACTGATGTGTACGGGCGACCAAGCGGCAGCGCGCAACGTGTGTGGAAGAAGGTGCTCCGCGGATCGCCGTCGCTGATACTCGGATGCAACCCCTCGAACACGAAGTGGACCAGGCCGTTCAGCGTGCGGCCGGAGTTATTGCGCACGAAGATGATGTGCCTGACTCTGCGATCCTGGCTACTGCCAAGTCGAAGAGTGAATTGGCTCACCTGGTTTGTCACTTCGGGAACACATGGACCAACAGGCGCTACGGTGACGTTGACTGTGCGTGTGTTGTTAGCCGTGTTCGGATCGATCGGCGGTGCGCCAACCGTGCCGAAGACTCCGACTTCACCAGCCGCTGTCGGACGCACGACGATCGTTACAGTAATCGAAGCGCCTGATGCGAGCGCGCCCGTGTTGCAAACCGTGCCGCGTGGCTCAGACGGAGAAGCCTGACACGTTCCTTGCCCAGGTGTCGCCGACACGAGGTCGAGATTCGCCGAGCGCCTGAAGGCTGCGAACGAGTCGGCCGCGTTGGCTGGACCATTGTTTCTCACGATCAGGGTGTAAACGACGTTATCGCCAACCTTCGGCTGAGCCGGCAACGCTGACAGTGCGATCGAGATGTCTGCCTCGGGTGACGGACTGGGCGATGGTGACGGCGAAGGCGACGGGCTCGGCGAAGGCTCTTCGTTCGGATCTTGCGCGAGCGGATGCCAGGCAACGCGCGTAACAGGATCGTTCGCGTCGGAGAAAATTTGCGTCTGGTCCTGCCCGTCGGCCTTCATGATGTAGAGACCGTCTTTGGCGTTGTCGCTGAAGTGATTCACCACATACGCGATGCGTCCTCCGTCCGGCGAGAATGCCGGATCGGTTTCGTCGCCGTCGATGGTGTTGGTTATGTTGACCGACGCCGAAAGGCCGTCGATGCTGATGAGGTGGATGTCTCGCTGCAACGTGAAAGCGATCTTCGTGCCGTCCGGCGACCACGCGATTTTGTCGAGGCCCAGCAATGCTCCACTGTTGGAGTGCGTTACTTCCCGAAGTCCGGTGCCGTCACGATTGACGATATAGATGTTTGTGCGTGACGTGCCGGAGGTGTTGCGCGAATGGCCTATGAAGGCGAGTTGCGAATTATCCGGCGACCACACCGGCGCAAACTCCTGCTCGATGATGAATCCGTTGGCGTGACTCTGCGATCGGGTCATCACTTTCTTCTCGCCATTACCGTTGGTGTCCATCAGGTAGAGACGAGGCGTGGAAAACAGATCTTCGCCGAGGTTCCATTCATCATCTTCACGCTCGCTGACGAAAGCGATCTGCGTTCCATCGGGCGACCATGCAGCCCCGTGGTCCTGAAATGAATCGCTGAGTTGTATGCGGCCCGATCCATCGGTGGCCATCTTGTAGATCAGGTTAGTTTCGACCGTGTCCGGAAAGGTGAACGCGATCTGTGAACCGTCTGGGGAGAACGAAGGACCATATCCCGTGCCGCGTGGTACAAGGCCGGTACCATCAGAATTAATAAGATAAAGTTCGCCATTGCGATCGAAGGCGAGTACGTTATTAGCCGGCGCCTGCGCACCGGCGGTTCCACCCGGAAAGGTGGAGAAGGCGCTGAACATAGCGCCGCACACTAGGGCCAGTAAGAGGACCAGATGCCGTGTGGCAAACCGGATCGGTCTAGTGCGATGAGTTAACATTTCAAGTCTCCTGGTAAAAGAAACGTCAAAAATCTATTCAAGCCCTGTGGGGCGTCCGGCCGTTGCCGTTCACTCCTGGCTTTCACTCTACTAACGCGCAAGCCGGGGTGAACCTGGTGTTACGTCGGTATGAATTTCTATTGGCGTATCTTGTTAGGAGCTTGTGATCGATGAAATGCGAACATACACATGGGGAAGGAAAACTATTGTTTGGCCGGCGGTTGATACGCGGCGGACCAGATGTAGTTACCCGGCAGGACGCATTGGTCCTGCGAGATGCTTACTCCGACCTGGTAAGGTCCGGTATAAGTCGGACAGCCGCATTGCACGAGGGGAAGACCTGTCTTCGGATCCTTTTTGCCCGTTCGTTTGCAGGGCGCTGTCATGCATCCGGCATAGGGGGCGGGGTTGGCGCAGGTTGTCGGAGCAATGGGTATGTCCTGCGCGAGGTAAAGGCTGAAGGCTGAGATCAGGTCCGCGCCCGGAATCAGATTGTTGTTGTTGATAGACGTGCATACAGGCGCTTCGATAGTTCCCGTCGGACGGCATTTCTCGCCCTGCTTCCCGCACTTGTCAACTGTTTTGAGATACACGTCGAGATTCAGAATCGCATTGATGTCGACAAAGTATGGTTGGCCGGCGGGGATTTCGTAACAGGTGCAATTTGAGAGACCGAGCCCGTCGACGGTGCAGGGTGTGGCTGGTCCGGGACCGAAGTAGTAGCAGAGTGCGATTGCCGCGCCTCTGCATTCCAGGAAATTCGAATTCTGCACGAGTATGTCCGCCCATACCGGACCGTACGGAGTAGTTTGGAGCGTGTTGAGTCTGAAAGGCTTGTTCCCGAGTAGTGATGTTATGAAGCAAGCGCCTCCCGCCGTGAGATAAACTCACGGTGCTCTTTGACGGAGATTGAAAGGAGGCGCTGTGGAAACAATATATATTGGCGTTGACTTTCATGCACGACAACAAACGATCTGTTATTTGAAAACTGAAACTGGCGAACTCGTCAGCAGCGAACTGAAGCACGAGGACAAAGAAGCGGTGCGGGCTTTTTACGCCGCGTTCCGCGGGCGCGTGATCGTGGGCTTGGAAGCCAGTGGCTATAGCCCCTGGTTTGAACAACTACTGGAGGGACTAGGTCACGAAGTCTGGCTTGGGCACGCTACTGAGATCCGCCGCCGCGCTCGTTGGCGGCAGAAGAACGATCGCCGCGATGCCGAACTCATTTTGGATTTAATGCTCCATGATGAGTTTCCCCGGCTCCATCGACCCGCAGTGCAGAGTCGCGAAGTGCTGCGCATGCTGCGCTATCGCCAGAAGCTGATCAAGCTCCGCACCATGAGTAAAAACAGTGTGCAAGCCTTGGCGCTCCAGGTGGGCTTAGCGAAAGGCGCCCATTTGTTCACTAAAGACGGCCAACAACAACTGGAAGCAGCAGCCATGTCTCCCGTAATGCGTTGGCAGTGCGAACACTGGCAGCAATTGCTCCAGCCCCTCAACCGACAATTGCTGGAGGTCATGGTGTGGTGCAAGCAGCAAAGCAAAAGCGATCTCTGTGTCCTGCGGTTGCGGACGCATCCTGGGATTGGGTTACTTACTTCCCTTTGCCTGGCGCACAGCCTGCAACCGGTCAGCCGCTTTCGCAATACGCGCAAGGTAGTAGCTTATGCGGGCTTGGATCCGGTGGAACGGTCCTCAGCGGAGCGCAAATGCTTCCTTGGGATCAGTAAAGCAGGCTCGCGTCTGCTACGCCATTTGTTAGTGGAGGCCGCTCAGAGCGCCATTCGCAAAGACGAGGACTTAAAGCGTTTTTATCAACGGGTGTCAGACCGTCGCGGCCGGCCAAAGGCTAAAGTGGCGACGGCCAGGAAACTTCTCATCCGTGCCTACATCATGTTGCGTGATGAGATCGACTATGCGGAATTCCGCCGTCGAGCCGTCGCAGCTCGGCTTGCCCGTTTAGGACATGGGCCTAAGTGCCCGGGGTAGTGATTGGGCAGCCGGCCTCTACCGAGCGTCAGAAGCCAACCTACCGCCGCGAACAGTAATCGCGGAAGTGAGGACTTCGGGATACGCGCTTCGCGTTTCTCCAGTCACTTTTGACCTCAGTCGAGTGCGGAGCAAACCTCATGGAAGATGACCGCATAGATGATTGATCGTGGCTCGTCAGCCTTGATCTCTTGAGGACCGCTAACCGCGGCAGATTAAACTAACAGTCTCATGTCAAAGAGCAAACAACTAGTCATCGAGCAACAGGGGCCAGGCGGCCTCGTGCTCGAACTCTATTCAAAAAGTTCTTGACGACGAAGGCGACTTCATAGATGTCTGCGACCGTCACATAGTACGAAATTTGTATAGCGCACCGTTGAATTGCGAGCAGCCTCACTTAATTTCAGTAGCACAACACGAGAGAAAAATAAGGAAGGTGCTTTGCACCTGAATGGATGAGACACGACACCCCCGCTTGCGTGGCTGTCGCGTTTACGCGGCGCGTATACATTAGCTTGGTCCAACTCTTGCAATGCTTTACGCGTATACGCGGCCACGTTGCCGCATGCTGGGGCATGCGCAAGATGTAAAACGAAAGGGAAGGGAAATGAACGAGGCAAAGCGGATCAGATCTGTGAGTTTCAGGCTGACAGATGAGGAATACGCAGAGATTGAAAAAGCGG
>DATELZ010000036.1:2500-8804 GCA_035276045.1 Pyrinomonadaceae bacterium
TTCTAACGCGATCAATCAACGCCGGAAGCTCGTTATAGATGTCGGAAACTTCGATCACAGTTGCTCTCTCAATCACTTTCTTCGCCGACTTTTTGATCCGCGAATCATCGCTGCGCTTCACCATGATCATGCAATCAACTTGCACGTATTCTGCAAAGCTGTTGCCCTCGACAAACACACCCTCCGACGTCACTCTTGCTAACGCCTGATGAATACCCTTCTCTACTTGTTCGTCGGTTGTGATCACCCAATGCACGTTAGCAGCTCCAGCATCCCAATACCGGCCCGTGTCCTTCCCCGCTTCGTAAGTCTCTTTTCTTCCAGAGCGAACCAACGGCTCTTCGCCCAACAGGTGACTGACACAACACGCATGCGGATCCTTGCCACACGATCGATAGTGACCGCGCGTCGTCTTGATCGCTTCCCAACCCGGAAACGCGCGCACCAACTCACACAACAAAGTCGTCTTGCCAACCTCCGAAGCGTAACCGCCGATTCCTATGATGACTGGGTGACCCATTCCTTGTCTCGAGCTTTGTGCTTTGTACTTTGTGCTTTGTCAAAGAACAAAGCTCCAAGCACAAAGCTCCAATACTTATCTCCGCCGTCTGCTCGGAGCGATATTCGGAGCGTTGATCTTCAACACGCCACGCGCATCCTTGTACAGACTGTAGCGCACCTCTTTTACTTCTCCGCCCTCGGTTTCCTGGACCCGCACAACAAACGTCTTGTCCTCTCCCTGCCCTTCGACCTTCGCCGGCAGGTAACCTCGTAGATCGGGACTGCGATACGCCGTGTAATGCTCCTGGTTACGCTTGTCGTATCCGAGCACATAGATGCGATCGAAATCAGGTTCGTCGAGCGTGCGCGGCTGGTTCGAACTGCTCTTCTCGAGAATCAACCAACTTCCCGGTCTCGCTTCGCGCGCGCCGTCTTTGTCAGTTGCGCTTTTACTCTCGCCGTCGAGACGTTGCCAGGCAACGAACTCACGGCCGGTGCGATAAAAAATGATGTCGCTCGGCACTGCCAGTTCGACCTGTTTGCCGTAGATCCATCCAGCCGGCGCAGGCGAGGCGGCAGTAGAGAGCCGCACCTTGTACCAAAGCTCGTTTGTCTCTTCTACCTCGTCGTCCTTGCGATCGCGGTCGCGATCGTCGGCTTGTCGTCCTGCCCTGGCATTGCCCTGCTGCGCGCTGCCGGCTTTCGGCGCGACGTCAGTTTCAATCGCTTCCGATGATTTCGGTTTCGGCACGCGCTTCCAACTCACGATGTCGAAACTCGAACCACTGTCGAGCCGCATCATGATGTTCTCGTTGCCAGTGCGATCCGGAGTGAGACGCAAGTTGGAACTCGCTCGTAACTGGCCTGTCGCCTGCGCCGGAATCTCCTTGTCTTCCGCTTCCAACTTCTTCGCCGCTTCGAGCACGTCCTCGGGCATCACGTTGCGCGCCTCGATCCACCCCTCAGTGGCATCTTCGTCGCGCGCTTTTACTCGCAGCCAACGTTCTTTGCGAGTGTTGTCGCTGGGATCGTTGACATCGGCGGAGTCGAGTATCTCGATCTCGTCGCCGCGGTTCACTTGCAGCAGGTCGGCGGCGACCACAGCCGTGGAACTGCGAATCTGAGCACGGCGCGCGACAATCACGCCCGTGGTGTTTTTGGACGCCAGTGTCTGGCAGCCTGCTAACAGCAACGGCAAGCCACAGACGATCAGCATCTTGATGAATTTCATACTTATTCCTCTAACGGAATCCAAGCGATTTCAAACGCCGCTTATCTGTTTCAAGCTCTTTAAGAACAGTTTCCAGTTCGAGCGGCGCCCCGCCCTGGATGTGCTTCCTCACAAATTCGGCAGCCGCGGGCGTCGAACTCAGCAGCCTGATTATAACGTCATTTCCATTAGCCTGATCACTTGCCGGATGGTCGAATAGTTCGCGGTAGCTATCGAGCACGGTCGTTTTTCCACCCGACTGTTTTCGTACCATCAAGTCGTACAAAAACGCGGCCAGCATCCCCTTGTCGTAGACGATCGGCGTTGTGCTTGTCCAACGTTTCTCGGACACTTCGATTAACGATCCAGTGTCTTCGTACGAAAGATATGAATCGTAAACGCGGCGAAGCGTGTCTAGGTACTCACGAAAATCTATGGCCTTGAGATCGAGCGCCGTCAGCAACGCCGTGTATAAAGTGAATCCCTCGAAGAACCAGTCGTAATCACCCTTCAGGGGCAAAGCGTTGGGAACCCACAAGTGCAGCGCTTCATGCGAAAAAATGATCTCGAGTTGGCCTTTCCAATTTCCCATCGGCGCTTGCGGATCCATCAGCACCAGAACTGTCGATCCACGCGTCTGCGCCCGCCATTTAATGCTGCCCGTTTGAACCGGCAGCGGTGCAATCATCACCACCGATCGCTCGGGCAACCGGAATTTGGTTAACTCGAGATACTTCTCCATCACTCGCGCCGCCGCGTTTGATGCAACCGAGTCTTTAAACGGCCAGGCGCCGGTCAGGAAACTATCGAGCCCTTTTTTCGACGTCTTGCGGATCGAGCGCCCTGCAAAAAACACTGCGTCGTCAGGTTCGAAAACGTGATACTGGCCGCTTGCCTCTGCTGTGAGCGACGAGTGAATGGTCCAACCGGCTGGCAGTACGAACTCAACCGTAAAACCTTCAATCGCCTGCGGCAGCAGATCCGCAAACATCAGAAATCCGTGATCTTCGGTGAGCCACGTCACGTGCGCCACATTGGCGGGCGACGGACGGCGCACGCGGACGATGTAGTCGATTTTTCCGGCGTTCTGTTCAGTCCGAAACTCGCCCACCGCTATCTTTCGCGCCAGCGCGCCGTTCGCACGGAAGCCATCAATTCTTTCGGCAATTCCGAGCGCGCCGGCGTAAGCATTTCGAAACGACCACGAACGCGACGGGACCGCGAAATCAGCTTCTACAAGGATCTCATTAGGCGACGAAACGGTGATCTTTACTCGCGTGCGTGTTTGCGCGTGAGCGTCGCCGCACGCGAGACAAATGAAGACGGCCCAAAGGCCCAGGATCATGATCGTGGATTGCGTTTTGCGGGTGGCTGTCAGTACAATTCCTCCGCTCCCGAACTTATCACATCCGACAGTGAGTGGCATGCATATCCGATCGCTTCAGTTTCACAGTTCCGGGTTCTCGCGTTGGCTCGGACTGTTACTGATCGCCTTCATCTTCTACGGCACCACTGTCGAAGCAGCACACCGGCATGGCCGCGTACTTCCGGAAAACAGCGACGTCGCTTCGCTGACGCACTCGGAACAAACAGCGAACCCGGCGAATTCAACCACCGGATGCGGCGACTGCCTGATCTGCCAGTTACACCAAAACTTCAGCACGACCCTAATCGCGGTACGGCTGAACGTTCCTCCGGTCCGGGTACTGCACAAAAGCACGACCGTTGTTGTGCCGGATCTGCTCTCGCGAATAATCAGCCCGCTCGCGGGACGCGCCCCTCCTTCTATCTCCTAAATCCACGTCTGCACAAAGCTCATCATTCATAGGCACAGGTCTATCAGGCCGCAAACCTATGAACTGGGCCAGGCCTTAGTTGGATAACACGGAGATAAATAATGAATATTCGGCGGATTTTTCTCGCTTTTATAGTAGCGGTCTTGTTCAACCTATCAGCATTCGCACAATCGGCAACCGGATCGGCAACATTGCGCGGCACCGTCACTCTCGGCGAGAGCGGCAAACCAGTTCACAACGTTCTGATCACGATCGTTCAACTCAAACGCACTGTAAACACAGACGACGACGGCCACTACGAATTCACCGGCTTGCCTCCCGGCAGGTATGACGTCGTCGCCCAACTCGATCGCACTCCCGACATGACTCGCACCGCCGATCTGACGAGCGGCGACGCTACGCTCGATTTCCAGATCGAGCTTTCGACGTTACGCGAGGAAGTCACAATCACTGCAACCGGGACGGAACAAGCCGTCAGCACCTCGATTCAATCGGTCGAAGTATTAGGCTCAGTCGATCTCGCGAAGAAGAGCCCGGTCTCACTCGGCGAAGCGCTTGACGGCGAACTGGGCGTGTCCAAACGCAGTTTTGGACCAGGAACGGCGCGCCCCGTTCTGCGCGGCTTCGACGGCGACCGCGTGCTAGTGTTACAGGACGGCGGACGCATTGGCGGGCTAGGTTTTCAATCCGGCGATCACGCCGAACCGGTTGACGTGTTGACGGTAGAAAAGGTCGAGATCGTCAAAGGACCGGCCACGCTGCTTTACGGCAGCAACGCGATCGGCGGCGTCGTCAACACGATCTCCGGACACGACTCTCCACACAAAGGAATGAACGGTTACCTAACCGGCGTCGGCGGCACGAACGGAGGACAAGGCGGTGGCAGCGGTGGTTTCGAGTTCGGCACGGATCGATGGCTCTTCTGGGGCAATGCCGGTGGTCAGCGGTCAAGTAATTACGAAACTCCAATCGGCACGATCGAGAATTCTTTCTCCCGAGAAGCAAGCGCTGCTGCCGGCATTGGCTATTACCGAGACAAAGGTTTCTTCAGTTTCAACTACAACTTCAACAAGCGCCGTTACGGCATTCCGTTCGATCCATCAGATCCCGAGGCTGAGATCGTCGAACTCAATCCTCGCCGTCACAGCGTCGAGTTTCGCGGCGGATTTCGCGACACCGGATCGTTTGTCGACGCGGGCACGTTTTCGTTCCAATACAACAACTACAAGCACGCCGAGATCGAATCGGAAACCGGCGAGATCGGCACCCAATTCAAGAACAACAGTTACCTTTACCAGGGACTTTTCGACCAACGAAAACAAGGCCGGCTTTCAGGCCGCTTCGGTTTCTGGGGCATGAATCGTGATTTCTCGGCCACCGGCGAAGAAGCGCTCGCTCCGCCGACGAAGCAGAACGCATTCGCAGTCTTTGGCCTGCAAACACTCGATCTCGAACACGTTTCGCTTCAATTTGGCGGCCGCGTCGAAACCAATCGCTATCGTCCCGAAGCGACAGACACGCGCGGCATTCTTCCCGACCGAGACTTCACCGGCTTTTCTGGCGCGGCCGGCATTCGTGTTCCGACGTGGAGCGGCGGCGCAATCGTCGCAAACTACTCCCACTCTTATCGCGCGCCCTCGCTCGAGGAGTTGTACAACCTTGGACCACACCGCGGAAATCTAGCTTTTGAAATCGGCAACCCGAACCTGAGACGCGAACTCGGCGATGGTCTCGACTTCGGCCTGCGTCACTCTTCGAAGCGCGTGCGTTTTGAGGCAAACGGCTTCTTCTACCACATTCGAGACTTCGTCTTTCTCGCTCCCACGGGCGACGTTGAAGAGGGACTCACAGTCGCAGAATACGATCAGGACACGGCGCGCTTCGCGGGTGTCGAAGCACGCTTCGAACGCGAGCTACATCCGATACTCTGGCTGACAAGCGGTCTCGACTATGTCAACGCCAAGCTAACCGGCGACAACACGCCGTTACCGCGAATTCCGCCGCTGCGTGGCCGCGCCGGCCTGGAAATCCGCTACAAAGGTCTGTTGCTGAATCCCGAAATCGTGATGACGAACCATCAGGAACGCGTGTTCCCGACCGAGACGCGGACCGCCGGATACGCCGTCGCCAACATCTCAGGCTCATACCTGATCGCGCGGCAGCATGCGGCACATATCATCTCGTTCAACTTTTTCAACATGGGAGACACGCTTTATCGCAATCACCTGTCGTTTATCAAGGAGTTTGCGCCGGAAATGGGGCGGGGCCTGCGGGTGACGTACACGCTGCGGTTCTTTTAAAATCTGACTCTCAGCGGACTCTGCGGTCCTCTGTGTTTCTCTGCGTTACTATGTGCGTTAGGCTGGTTAAAACGCAGAGAACACAGAGGACCGCAGAGTTTAGCGACATTACCCACAGATTCTGTGAACTGGCTTCCAGACACGAACGTATGGCAAACTGCACGCACCTTGGTTGGCCTTAAACATCAGGGAAATTGCCATGAGTCTGGTCAAGATCATCGTAATCACAATCATCGTGATTCTAAGCATCCTGCTCTTCGGTCGTTTTTTCGTCTAACCGAACGCCTGGTGCTCTCCCACATTGCTCTTGTCGGCCTGCTAGTTAGCCTCTGTTTGTCTGCTCCCGGAATGCTCCTGGCTCAGGATCCTCCCGACGAAGACGACGTCGTACGCGTCAACACCGATCTCCTCCTCTATCCCATTCGCATACGAGACAAAAAGGGACAGGCCGTCGCGGGCCTGACCGAACAGGATCTGACGCTCAAGGACGACGAGAA
>DATELZ010000037.1:0-4275 GCA_035276045.1 Pyrinomonadaceae bacterium
TCGTTCAGTGCTTCTCTAATATCCGACTAGCCACATTGACGTTCCGCATGATTTTGTAAACGGGAAACGTCTTTCCTGTTTCAAGGTAGGAATCAAAGAAGTTCCAATTAACCAAACCATCGTCGCTTTCCGCTTCAAGCAGATAACAAACAAGCCGGCCCAATGGTTGAGCGGTCCTGACGATGATCGATCCGGTGGGGAATGTCATGTTCTCCGTCTTGTATGCTCCCGTGACTTTCATTTCGCGATGATTTTGAAAAGTGCGTTGTGAGCGTGTGACGTTTCCGATTGTGAGCACATCAACTTCAATCTGCCGCGGCGAAGTCAGTTCTTCGACGGTGATTCCGTGTTGGACCAGTTTCTCAATCACAACTTCTAAATTCTTTTCGGGTTTAAAGATGTAAGCGCGTGGCGCAATCACACTTCTTTTCGCAGCAAAGATCCCGTAATCGTTCATCCGCAGCGGCTTGAACTTTTCTTCAACCATCGCCGTCATTTCTTTGCCCGAGCGCGGGTTTTTCACCTTCACAACTTCGCCAATCAGAATGTCCACAGGCTTTGGCAAAGGCCGCATTTCAAACTCAACCCCTTGTGCAACTGTTTCGCCGCCGGAAAACTTACGCACAGTTTCGTCGTCTGCGCGTTTTGTAAGTTGAAAGATCTCTCCAGCGTTTGCAGCAGCGTACTTGAAGATCTCTTCAACAAACTTTTCCGTCACTTCGACGCGTCTTTTGAAAGTGAGGTAGCTATAAGCTTCAGAAAGAATTGTCAGTCGATTCCGAAGACCGTGGTAGTTCTGCCCTATACGCGGCTGATGCGTGAAGGCCTCCCAACGGGTCGGCTCACCCGGCGCCGGCAAGTTAGTAAAGCGCGGAAAATTACCGTAGTAGTAAGTACGCAACCTATGGTTCTTCAGCATCGCTATGGTAATAGCAGGCAGCATCTTATCGCGGTGATAACCAATAATGGCGGCACTTGCATTTGGATTGAGCGGTTGCGAGTAAGTCAGATGATAACCGTGATACGAGCCGTTGGTGGTGTGTAGATCGACTGTGAGATGTGGATCCCAACGATTCAATAAGTTGACAAGCGCCCGCGCCTCCGCTGAGTCGAGTTTCATGTAATCGCGATTGAGGTCGTAACTCTTTGAGTTTTCGCGCACGCCGACACCGGCGATGGGCCCGTTCTGTGCCGTGCGGTTATTGATACTAATCTTCTCATTTCCATCAGCGTTGTAGATCGGCGCGATAAGAATTATCAATTTGCCGAGCAACTGTTTCAGATCGCCAAACAGAATGCGCCTCGAAAGGTGCAACATCGCTTCCTTGCCTTCCACTTCGCCGGCGTGAATATTAGCCATGATAAAGACTATCGGTTTGCCCGAGCCACGCGCTTCGCGAGGATTCGAGATCGCCGAGTCAGAGAGAATCATGAGCGGCAGGCTGCGTCCCTCTTCAGACTTACCGAAGGACTCAAGGCGAATGAGCGAACTTTGCTTTTGCAGCTCGGCGATGAAATTCAAGACTTCTTCATAGCGAGTCGTCTCTTCGTAGCCAGTCAGTTCCGCGCGTGATTTCAGTTTGTCGTCGGAAACCTGTTGTGCGGCTGTGTTGGCAGTAAGAGCAAGCAGAAAAAATATCGAGATGACAAACACGGGTTTGACACGTTGCATTAAGCAGTCTCCTGAACTGGTTTCCTGAAATACGAATGAGAAGCTATCTGTCGCTTGATTGATTCGAGTTTTCCAGCAGTTCCCTGAGATAGCCCTGCCAGATTGAAGCGCTAGTGTGTGTGCCATGCCCGCGAGTTTGATCGGTAATCGGTAACAGCACGTATCGACCGTTCTTCACGCGCTTAATCTCCCGCTCCATAACTCCCAATTCAGGCGGATTGATCAGATCGTCAGCAGAATTAATTGCGATCAACGGTGCTTTGATCTTCTCGAGCATTGGCGATGGGTTGTACTCACGCGACGAGTCGAAGTAGTAGAGCATGTCGTTGGCATCGCTTCGCGCAACTGCACTTTTTACGCGGTCCTCGTAGAATTTATCGGCGGCATCACGAGTCGGCGCCTGTTTGTGCCACTGCAACGGCGCGCTTCCCATTAGCAGCAGAATATTCTGAGCAGCGGTCATCCCCTGTACAGGCTGAGTTTTGTATTCACCGTTATTCCAGGATGGATCGTTGCGAATCGCATCCATAATCATCTTCCTCATGATTCGGTTGCGACCAGCGATCTCAACCGGCATACTCGCCAGCGGCATCAAGGCATCCATGAAGTCGGGGTAAGTTTCACCCCAAACCCACGTGTGCATTCCACCCATTGAAGTGCCCATTACGAGACGCAGGTGATTGACGCCCAGTTTTTCAGTGATGAGTCGATACTGCGCGAGCACCATGTCGTCGTAGGTGTAATGAGGAAACTTCATTCGGAGTCCGTTGCTGGGTTTGCTGGATCGACCGTGTCCAATGGCGTCGGGCAGGATGATGAAGTATTTGGTGGCGTCGAGTGGTTGACCTGGCCCAAAGAGGATGCCGGCAAACTGGGGCGAGAGAAACTGCGCCCCTGAACCTCCAGTGCCGTGCATGATCAAGACGGCGTTGCGTATGACTCCGCTGTTGTCTTTCGCGGGCGTGCCTATAGTGAAGTAATGAAGTTTAAGTTCGGGAAGAGTCTCGCCTGAGCGAAACCTGAAATCGTCGATTGTATAGTCGCCCTCGACTGGTGCTGGATAGCTCCGTTGTCGTTCCGGAGTTGTTTGAGAGACCGCGAGGGTGGCAGTGGCGACGACTGTTATCAGAATTAGCAGGATGCGAGTGCTCAGATTGGACATACAACCTCTACTATGGTTACAAGATCGTGAACCCTGGTTACTGGCCAAGGTTCATTCTTCGCAGGATTTCGGCAAAGCGGGCATTGCCTTTTAGTTGGGCCAAACGCGGCTCGACTTTGAGCCACATCATACGTTCTTCGCGCGCCTCGATACATTTTTCCAGAGCCGCCAGCGCTTCGTCTGTGCGTCCGAGTGTTGCTGAAACTGAAAATTGAAAACATAAAGTTCAGCAGCTTGTCAGTATTTCGACCAGCTAACGGACGAGACGTAGAGGTAAGGCCAAATTTGGCTTCTTTTTGGTGGACACGAAAGGTAAAACGTCCCCCGCCACCGTTTGATGCCAGCAGATTTTAAGTCCGTTGTCACGGCGCGATCTGCATTCGCACGACGTTCGCCAACAGGAACCGGCTTATTTTCCCGTCTCTGCCAGTCACTACTACCTGGCCGTTCTCAACCGTCACGCGTCTGACGCCGCTCATGGGGCGGTTGATTAGGGTGCCGTCGTTGGTTTCGATGATCAGGCGTGGGCCGATCTCCGGTTCTGGTTCCGGCGCTGGTTTGGGTGCTGGTTCTTCAGTCGCACGTTTTGCTTCTTCGACGGGTGGCGTTTCTGGTCGCGGTGTTGGTTGCCGGCGTGGAGGTGGACGGCGGCCGCGAGTGCGTGGCGGTGTTGTGGTTCGGACGGCCTCGCGTTCGGGTGGTTTTTCGGTTGTTTCCGGAGTTGGCGCCTCGACTGGTTTGGCTTCCGGTGTTGGTTGCGGAGTTGGCGCGGCTGCGGCTTCGGTAACTGGCGGTTCCGGTTCTTCGATGCGAGCCCCAACTGAAGAAACGCGTCGCGTCTTTGTTCCCGCAGTTCCTGCGACCGTCGGTTCTGTCTTCTCGGATTCGGCCGTCTCTGCTTCGGCGATGTCCGGTCCGCCGGGGATCGGCTCGAACGAACCGCCGAAGTACAACCGGTAAGTTCCCGGATCGTCATTCGGACTGCGCGCCTCGACACGCAGGATCAGATCCTCGCGCCTGCGCAGGTAGATGCCTTTCGTGACCGGCGCAGTGCTCTCCGCATACAAATTCAACTTCAACACCGGCCGCAACGTCACCGCGGTGAAGACGTCGAGATCGCCATTCAGATTCGAACTCTGAACAGTGATCAGCAAGTCTCCGGGTGTGCCTGTAAACCTGTAGTAGTGATCCGTCAGACGCGAATCGCCAAGATCGCGAGCGACGATCTTTCCGTTGACAGTGGTCGATCGCACCGGTGTCGGCGCACCAACGTCGAGCGACTGCGCAAACGTCACGGTCACACTTAGAATCAGGAGAACGAGGAGGTTTCCCGCAAAGGCGCAAAGACGAAAAGAGTAGCCGCAGGTAGCCATTTCGGGGCAAAGCATATCAGATCTGGGTTATCCTAGTCGCATGAAGTTAAGTCGTGCTGTTGTGCTTT
>DATELZ010000038.1:0-29286 GCA_035276045.1 Pyrinomonadaceae bacterium
AGGTAGTTGCGCAGGAACGAGACGTCGTTATCGAGCTCGCGCACTTCGAAGATCTTCTCGCGCCCTTCATTGCCCGCGCGGCCAAATTTCTCACGCTCTTCCTTTGACGGCTCATTCCAACGGCGCTCGATGTCTTCGTAGATCTTGTAACCAAGATAATAGGGGTTGAGTTGGCCCTTCTGCGGCGACACGACGCCGGAATGCAGGTTCGCAAACTCGATGTGTTCGTTATCGCTGAGGTCCAGTTCGCGCATTATCCGCGCGTGCCAGATGCTGGCCCAGCCTTCGTTCATGATCTTCGTCTGCATCTGCGGCACGAAATACTCCATCTCCTCGTGGACCATCGCGATCGCGTCGCGTTGCCAGGGGGCGAGGCTCGGCGAATTTTTCATGATGTAGAAGAGGAGATCTTTCTCGGGCACACGTTCGAGCGGAGTGCGCTCCTTGTCGTCGCGATTGTTTCCGGCAGTCGCAGTGTCACGTGCTTCACGTTCGGCTTTGTCGAGATACCACAGATCGTCGTAGCGGCCATCTTTGGGACGATGTTCGGCGCGGCGTCTCTCTTCGTCGACCGGAATCTCGCGCTTGATGAAGAAGTAAGGATCGATGTGCTCTTCGATGGCCAGCACCGAATCAAGAAAACGTTCGACGGTCTTGCGTCCGTGCTTGAACTCATACTCCATCATTCGTTGCGCATGCGTCGAAACACTCTCGACCATGCGCCGGTTGGTTTTTGAGAAGTAAGTGTTGTTTCTGAAGAAATCGACGTGGCCCAACACATGCGCGATCACCAGCTTGTTTTGAATCGGGCTGTTGGTCTCGAGCAGGAAACCGTACGCGGGATTGGTGTTGATGACGACTTCGTAGATCTTCGACAAGCCGAAGTCGTACATCGTTTTCATGCGATGATAAGCCTTGCCGAAGGTCCAGTGAGAATAGCGCCCGGGCAGCGCGTAGGAGCCGACCTCGTACATCACCGTCGCGGGAACGATCTCGAAGTTTGTCGGATACGGATCGAGACCAAAGCGTTGGGCCACTTCCCAAATCTGCTCGACGGCATTTTCCAGATCTCTAATCTCACGATCTTCCATCACGCCGGCGTCTCCAATCCCCGCCTGCCAAAAAACTGCTTCAACGCCGGGTAAACGTCTTCTTTATCGTCGATGCGCACGCCGACAAAACGATCCTTGTTTTGCAAACGATCGCTGAAGATCGAAAGCAACGCTCCTGCCGAGCGGCGATAGCTCGACGAACCCTCTTCGCCAATCTCGCCGTAACCAAAGAGGTTGCACGTGGCGATCAACTCATCCGCGAGCTTCACGGCTTCTTCGTTATCGGAGTAGTAGTTGTCGCCGTCTGAGAAATGGAAGGGGTAAATGTTCCAATCAGACGGACGGTAGCGTTGCTTGATGATGTCGAGCGCGAGCTGGTATGCGGAGGAAACGACGGTGCCGCCTGATTCACCCTGGGTGAAAAACTGCTCTTCGGTCACTTCCTTTGCTTCGGTGTGATGCGAGATGAAGACGATGTCAACGTTGTCGTACTTCGTTCGCAGAAAGCGAACCATCCAGAAATAAAAACTGCGCGCGATGTACTTCTTGAACTCACCCATCGACCCGGAAACGTCGATCATCGCGATCACGACCGCGTTCGACTCGTAACGCATCACCTCTTCCCACGTCTTGAAACGCAGGTCTTCCTTCTTGATGTCGCCGAAGCGGGCTTTTCCTTCGCGGGCGTTGCGGCGAATGTTTTCGAGAATCATGCGCCGCTTGTCGAGATTTGCGATCACGCCGGTGCGGCGGATCTCGTTGAACTGCGTCTTGCGCGATTGAACAGCTTTCTTCGCTTTTTCCTGGAGATAGGGAAGTTGCAGGTCTTCGAAGATGAGGGCCGCGATCTCGTCGATGTTGACTTCGGCTTCGTAATAATCCGTTCCTGTTTCCTGTCCCGCTCCAGTTCCGCCGCCGGCGGCGCCGCCGGTTCGGCTTTCACGGCCGATGACGTCGCCAATGCGCGTCTTGCCGTCGCCCTGGCCCACGTGCTTCGCCTTTTGATAGTTGAAGCGAAACTTGTATTCGTCGAGTGCCTTGATCGGAACTTTAACGGTGCGTTTGCCGTCGGAGAGGATGATGGCTTCGTTGGAAACAATCGAGCCGAGGTTCTTGCGAATCGCTTCTTTGACGCGATCCTTGTGGCGCTCCTGATCGATGATGCCCTTGCGTTGCAGTGACCAGTCGTTGCGTTGGATAGACATATTGCTTTATCCACAAAAGTCTGCCACGACCTTTGTGAACTCCTCCGGGTATTCCTCGTGCGGGATGTGACCGCAGTTGAGGAAGACGATTAAACGCGAGCCGGGGATCGACTCATGCAAACGCTCGCCATCGGAGAGTGGGATCTCGCGATCGCCTTCACCCCAAATCAACAGCGTCGGCTTGTCGATCAGATGCGCGTCGCGCGAGATGCGTTCGGCGTCCCAGCGGCGGACGGTGCGAATGATGGCTCGCTGCGTTCCAGCGGCGCGCAGCGGTAAGTGACGCGCATCGACGCGGCGTTCGTCGAGCACCCATTCGTGACGATCGTAGACGCGTTTCATTCTCCGGCGCAGCAAACGACGCGAGCCGATCAAGAGTGGTGACACGACGTCGCCAAAGACAGGCGATCCGAAGACACGCATCAGTTTGTAGTTGAGGGGACGGTTGTTGTTGACTGTGCCGATCAGCACCAGTTTCTCGACGCGCTCGGGATAATCGAGGGCGCAGGTTGCCGCCACAGCCCCGCCGTACGAACTGCCGAGGAGAGTCGCGCGCTTGATGCCGAGCCGATCGAGGAGGCGGAGCAGGAGTTGGGCTTGTCCGGGAATCGTGTACTCGCCGTTACGTGGTTTCCCCGAATAACCGTACCCGAGCATGTCGATTGCAATTACATGAAAGCCGGCATCGGCGAGTGGAAAAAAGATTTTGCTCCAGACGAGCGTGGACGACGCAAAGCCGTGGATCAAAACCAACGTTGGCCCATCGGGAGGGCCGGCTTCCTGGTAATGGACGCGAACACCGTCGAGATCGACGAAGCGCGAGTGATCGGAATGAAAAACTACGTGGCGATTGCGGGCCCAGTTGGCATCACGGGGGCGCAACAATAACTTAGCGCCAACTACAACTGTTACTGCGCCTGCGATCCAGTAAAGTTTCCTCATAACTTTAAGCCACAGATTACACAGATAACACGAATTAAAGAATCCGCGTTTATCCGTGTTACCTGTGGCTCGTTTCTACCGCGACAGCAGCGTGCCGACGTAAGTCAACAACTCGTTCGCGCAAACCGGACAGTAGCCGTGCTCTTTCACGAGTCGATCCACGACCTCGTTGATGCGCCGCAGTTGATCGGGATCGGGCGTCTTGGCTGACGTCGTGATCTTCACCACGTCTTTCAAGTCCGCGAAGATCTTCTTCTCGATCGCTTCTTTCAGCCGTTCGTGCGAATTGTATTCAAACTGCTTGCCCTTGCGCGCATAAGACGAGATGCGGATCAGGATCTCCTGGCGGAACGTGTTCTTGGCGTTTTCCGAGATGCCGATCTGCTCTTCGATGGAGCGCATCAACTGCTCGTCCGGATCCATCTCTTCTTCGGTGATTGGATCCTTGATTCGTTCCTTGTTGCAGAACGCCTCGACGTTGTCGAGATAGTTGTTGCACATCGTGCGGGCCATCTCTTCGAACGAGTAAACAAACGCGCGCTGCACTTCCACCTTCGCCAGTTCGTCGTACTCCTTGCGAGACTGCGAGATGTGGTTCAGGTAACGTTCGCGTTGTTCGCTGCTGATGCCCGTGTGCTGTTCGAAGCCGTCTTTGATTGCCCGCAACGCGTCGATCGGATTTATACAGGTAACGCCGTCGCGCACGAGCGCGCTCGAAAGACGATTGATGATGTAGCGCGGCGAGATCCCGTCCATGCCTTCACGGATGGTTTCTTCTTTCAACTCGCGCACGTCTTTTGATTTATAACCCTCGACGTCTTCGCCGTCGTAAAGCTTCATCTTCTTCACGATATCGACGTTCTGCCGCTTGGGTTCTTCGAGACGCGTCATCACCGCAAACATCGCGGCGACTTTCAAAGTGTTCGGCGCGAGGTGAACGTTGCGCAACGCTTCTGACTGGTGCAGCAGCTTGTCGTAGATCCGTTCCTCCTGCGAGACGCGCAGGTTGTAAGGAACTTTGACGAGGATGATGCGATCCTGAAGCGCTTCCGACTTTCGATTGCCGGCAAACGCGATGTATTCGTTCTCGTTCGAATGCGAAAGGATCACCTCGTCGGCGTAAATCATTGCGAAGCGCCCGGTCTTGATGCTCTGTTCCTGCGAGAGTGTCAGCAGGCTGTAAAGAAACTTCTCGTCGACCTTCAACATTTCGACGAATTCCATCAAGCCACGGTTGGCGATGTTCAACTCGCCGTCAAAACGATACGCGCGCGGATCCGATTCGACGCCCACTTCGCCAATCGTCGAAAGATCGATCGAGCCGGTAAGCTCCGTGATGTCCTGAGATTTCGGATCGCTCGGCGAAAAGGTGCCGATGCCGACGCGTTCTTTCTCGGAAAATGCAACGCGATGCACTTTCACGTCTTCGTGACGGCCACCGTAAGTCTTGTCGAGTGCATAGCGGCACTGCGGACAAAGATCGCCTTCAATGTAGATGCCGTACAGTTTTTCGACTTCGGCGCGAAGCTGATGCGGAATCAGATGCAACGGTTCTTCGTGCATCGGACAATCTTTGATCGCGTAAACCGCGCCGCCTTCCCTTCGCGTCCACTCTTCGAGCCCGCGTTTGAGCATATTGACGATCGTCGACTTGCCCCCGCCGACTGGTCCCATCAGCAACAGGATACGTTTGCGAACCTCAAGACGCTGGGCGGCAGACTTGAAGTACTCGACGATTCTTGCAATGGGCTCTTCGATGCCGAAAAGTTCGTTGGAGAAGAAGTTGTAAGAGAGGACTTCGTGCTGAGTTCCCTCGTTGAGCCGCTCAACACCGGCCGCATGAACCATGTCGTTTATGCGGGCATGCGAAAGCTGGGCAGTGCGGGGATTTTGGGCGACCAGTTCGAAGTAATCGCGAAACGATCCTTCCCAGCGCAGCGCTTCATGTTCGCGGCGCAGATCTTCCAAACGTTCGCTGATATTGAATTTCTTGTTGCCATCCTGCTCTTGCATAGCCTTTGGAACCTCTTCGGCTTTCGCGCATTGGACAGCGTGTGGGGAGAGGCCACGCCATAATGTATGAAACCGCTTCTATGTCGGGGAAACGCGGTTACGTCGATCGTCAATGCCTCGTTACGTAGTAAGTCCATGCGCGCGTAAGCATGAGCTACGTCCTCGAAGCAGAGTTCTCAATGATCGTTTTCAACGGGAAGACGCGGGTGGGATCTTAAGTGGAAGCCCAAACTCTAGCGTGCTTCCTTGGCTCGCCAGTATATCACAGCATTTCGGGACTCAAGACAATCTTGGTTTTTTGTCCGTGTTTCGCTATTACGCGGATCAGGCAAGCACCACGCTCGGGTGCAACTGTCTCGAAGCGGCGTCGTAATCACCAATCGCTATCAGATGATCGTCGACGTCGCACATCCTGACTTTCTCGCCGTCGGTCCACTCACTTTCCGCCACTTTCACCTCCATTCCGTGACGAACGCGTCGCGCATCGTCTCGGCTTAGATGCACAAAAGGCAGACGTTGGAGCGCTGCGTTTGGCCGCAGCATGATGGTCCCTAATGCTTCTTCACCAAAACTCGTCTTTAGCTGTTCGAGAGTCACCGCATTCGTGACCCTGAAATCACCAACACGTGTACGCCGCAGCTCGGCCAAGTGTGCGCCAACGGACAGACGTTTACCGAAGTCTTCGGCCAGCGCGCGCACGTAAGTGCCCGCTGAACAGACAACGCGAACGTGAAAGTCGAAAGTGCCGTCGAGATTGTCTTTCATCAACTGGCCATCGGGCCTGATCGCTTCAAGTTCGTGGATACAAACACGAACCGGCTGGCGTTCGACTTCTTCGCCGCGCCGCGCGAGTTCGTACAATTTTTTGCCGCCGATCTTCTTCGCCGAGTACATCGGAGGGACTTGATCGATGTAACCACGCAGACTTGCAAGCGCTTGTTCGATCTCTTCGTCGCTCCACATGCCAAAGCGAGATTTGCTTTCACTTGCTTGTGGACCAGGTGGACGTGGCGTTCCCATTCGATCGCCGGTGTCAGTCGCATAACCGAGGCGGATGATCGCGTCGTACTCTTTGTCCTCGCCGCTCAGAAACTGCGCGAGTCGAGTGGCCTTGCCAACGAGAATCAGCATAACGCCGGTGGCGAAAGGATCGAGTGTGCCGGTGTGACCGATGCGGCGTTCCTTGAGAATCCGCCGCGTGGCGGCGACCACGTCATGTGAAGTCATGCCGGCAGGCTTGTCGATTACGAGCAGTCCATCCATACGGGTTATTTTAATTTGCCGATAGCGGATTGGCGATGTGAAAATCCGTGTGCCATGACACCTGAAGAATTGCGTCGACGCACTTTTGCGCGTGCGGTGAAATTGTTGGCAGCGAAGCCTCGTTCAGTTGCGGAGTTGCGCGAACGGTTGTTGAGCGGCAAAGGCGCAAATGAAACAGTTGTTGAAATTGTTATTTCGCGGCTCAAGGAATATGGCTATCTCGACGACGAGCGGTTTGCGTTTAGCTACGCGTCGTCGAAAGTTAAACAGCGACCGATCGGCCGCCGGCGATTGCAGCGCGACCTGAAACTCAAGCAGGTGGACAACAACGTCGCCGAAGAGACGCTGGAACTGGTCTACGCCGAAACTCCGGAAGAGCAGATCATCGATCGCGCGATTGAAAAACGGATTCGCCTGCGGGGGCGGCCGAAAAGCCGCGCCGAAGCGAAAAGCCTGTTCGATCATCTGCTGCGACAGGGTTTTGGGTTCGAATTGGTGAGCGAGAAAGTGCGCTCAGTCACGCGCTATGACGACGACCCATAAGGCATGTATTTCTTGTGCCTCTTTGCGTCTGGCTTTGTGCCTTTTTGTGGCTTAAACTTCGAATCAAATGATGACTGGTAACGAAATTCGCGAAGCTTTTCTAAGATATTTTGAAGAACACGGGCATACGCGCGTGCGCTCCTCGCCGCTGCTGCCTGCCGACGATCCGACGTTGTTGTTTACCAACGCCGGCATGAATCAGTTTAAAGAAACGTTTCTGGGCCGCGAGAAACGCGACTACGTGCGCGCTGCCTCGTCGCAGAAGTGCGTCCGCGCCGGCGGCAAACACAACGATCTCGACGAGGTCGGCAAGACCGCGCGCCATCACACCTTCTTCGAAATGCTCGGCAACTTCTCGTTTGGCGACTATTTCAAAGAAGGCGCCATCGAGTTTGCCTGGGGGCTGTTGGTCGACGTGTTGAAACTCGATCCGGCGCGGCTGTGGTTCACCGTTTACGAGGGCGACACTGAAGTGGCGCCCGACGAAGATGCGGAGCGTTTGTGGCAAAAAGCCGGCGCGCCGAAAGAGAGAATCCTGCGCTTTGGTCGCAAGGATAATTTCTGGCAGATGGGCGAAACTGGTCCCTGTGGTCCATGCAGCGAGATTCATTACTACATGGGACTGAGCCCAGACGATCCGGAGAACTCCGCCGAAAACGTTAATGGTCCAGGTGACACTATCATGGAGATCTGGAACCTGGTCTTCATGCAGTTCGATCGCAGCGAACTCGAACCGGGCAAGTACAAACTCGATCCGCTGCCCGCGCCGTCAGTCGATACAGGCGCCGGGCTCGAACGGCTTGCCGTCGTATTACAAGGCGTTAAATCCAATTACGACACGGATCTGATCCGCCCGATCGTCGAGCACACCGCCCGGTTGGCAGACCGGCATTACGAACCGGAAACGCAGGAAGGTTTTGCGATGCGCGTGATCGCCGACCACGCGCGCACGGCTGCTTTTTCGATTGCCGACGGGATTCTGCCCGGCAACGAAGGGCGCAATTACGTCCTGCGCAAGATCATGCGCCGCGCGATCTACCAGGGCCATCACACGCTTCACTTCGAAGGTCCGTTCTTCAATCAGGTCACCAATTTCGTGGTCGACTTGATGAAGGACAGTTATCCGGAACTGGAAGCGCAACGCGAGTTTATCGAGAAGATGGTCCGGCTCGAGGAAGATCGTTTCCGTTCGACGCTGACCGTTGGCTTGAACAAATTGGACGAGCTGTTTGCTTCGACCAAGGGCGCGATGCCTGAGTACAAGGCGCTGGCGCGGCTTTACGACACGTTTGGCACGCCTCGCGATCTGATCCGCGTCGGGTTGGAAGAGCGTGGGTTTGTTATCGACGAAGAGGAGTTTAACCGTTCGTTTGACGCCGCGTTGCAGGAATTGCAACAGGCGACTGTCACCGCGAAACACGAAGCCCGGGCACAGATCAATCCCGTTTTTGAGAAGTTGCCGAAATCCGTGTTCAAGGGTTACGAGACTACGAAGATCACGGATGCAAATGTCGTTGCGGTGATCAATGACAATGAGATTGTGCTCGATCGAACACCGTTTTACGCTGAGAGTGGGGGACAGGTCGGCGACGCAGGCGTGTTGATTGGTTCTGCGGGTTCGTTGGCCGAGGTACAGAATACGTATTCGCCTGTGCAGGGTTTGATCGCGCACAAGGTTCAAGTGCAGGAAGGCAGCTTGAAGGTTGGCGATGTCGTGTCCGCGGAAGTTGACGTCGAGAAGCGCGATGCGACAAGACGCAACCATACTGCGACGCACCTGATGCACGCGGCGTTGCGCGAAGTGCTCGGAACGCACGTCAAACAGGCAGGTTCTGTTGTTGCGCCAAACTATCTGCGTTTTGATTTCTCGCATTATCAGCCCTTGACGGCCGAAGAGAAGGAAGAGATCGAGCGGCTCGTCAACTATTACATTCTGCGCAACGAACCCGTGCAGACTGACGAGATGGCGATCGAAGAAGCGATGCGCTCCGGGGCGATGGCGCTGTTTGGCGAGAAGTATGGCGAGCGCGTGCGAGTGCTGTCCATTAAAGGACTCGAAGGGATCTTCTCGCGGGAGCTTTGCGGGGGCACGCACGTGCGCGCCACCGGCGATATCGGACTGTTCAAGATCACGAGCGACGAGTCGATCGCTTCCGGCGTGCGCCGTATCCGCGCGATTACGGGCGTTGATGCTTACGAGCGTTTTCGTGAGTCGGAAGTGTTGGTCGACGAACTTGCGTCGGGATTGAGAACGTCGCGTGGCGATCTGCCGGCGACGGTGACGCGGCTGCAAGACGAGTTGAAGAAAGCGCGGCGTGAGGCTGATGATCTGCGGTTGAAGATCGCGAGTGGCGCTGTTGGTGCTTCTGCGAATGGTGATGAGTCGCGGGAGATTGCTGGAGTGAAGGTGGTTGCGCGTGAGGCGAATGGTTTGGATGCGCCGGCTATGCGACAGCTTTCCGATACGTTGTTGGCGCGGATCAAGTCGGGCGTTGTCGTTTTAGGGAGAAGCAGTGACGGCAAAGTCTCGCTGATAGTTCGCACCTCCGCGGATCTCACCGGGCGCGTTCCGGCGGGACAGGTAATCAAAGAACTCGCGCCGATTGTCGGCGGACGCGGCGGTGGCAAGGCCGACATGGCTGAAGGCGGCGGCAATCAGCCTGAGAAGTTGCAAACCGCACTTGAGGAAAGTTACGGCGTAATTGAACGGTTGTTGAGTTAGAACACGGCGAAGGGGTGGCCCGAAAGCCACCCCTTTCGCTGACAGCCTCACATGTTCTTCTGTTTGTCGGTTAAAGCGATGTTCATCTTTTCGAGTGTGACCTTGTTGAGTGTCCCGGTCACTTTCAAACCCTCCGCCTGTTGATACTTGCGCAGTCCCTCGCGCGTCGCGTCGTCCAGTTTTCCAAGAGGTTCTCCGGAGTAGAAGCCGCGGGTTTTGAGTAGCGCCTGCGCCTGGTTGATCTGTTCTTTCGTGGCGCGAAAAACCGGGCCGCGTTTGGTTTGTTTGGTTGTTTGTGCACTGGAAGTTGAGGAAGTTTCGTTTTGGGCCATTACCGCTGTGGTGAAGACACAGAGAAATGGCAGAGTGAGAGTAAGGAATTTCTTCATTTGTTTTCGTCCTTCTTTTGTGAGGCGCGCAGGAGCGCGCGGTTTAGATCCCGGCCATCATACCGCCTCTGTCAAGCACCCTAGCGGCCAACGATGTTGGCAATTGTTTGGCATTTGTTTAGCGGGCGTGTTAGGATGGCAGCGGCTTTTACCCGCCTTGTCCCGAGCTCACTGAAGAGAATGCGAAAAATACTCTTAATTTCAGCCGTACTCCTTGCGTCAAGCTGGTCGACCTTTGCGCAAACGCCTGCCGGTTACCAGGTCGATAACTTCGACTTCGCAAACGCGGTCCAGATCCAGACACCCCCGCCTGCTCCTGTCAAAAAGCCAGCGCCGGTCCCGAAAAAGCTAACCAGACTTAGAAACTACACCTATACACCACCTGCCGGAGCACTCGTCGAGTTGACCGGTAAGCCGCTCAATCCCTCGCTCGGGAATTTCACTACCGGAAATCCGGTCGTCGATACTTTCATTGTTGAATCGAGCAAGCGCAATTCGGTCGATCCGCTGTTGATTTACTCGATCATGCATCAGGAATCGAGCTTCAAGCAGCGTGCGATGTCGCACAAAGGCGCGCGCGGGTTGATGCAGCTAATGCCGGGGACGGCGGCGCGTTTCGGCGTGACAAATATCTGGGATCCGAAGCAGAACATCGAAGGCGGCGTCCGCTACATGCGTTTCCTGCTGGACATGTTTGCCGGCGACGTGAAACTCGCGCTCGCCGGATATAACGCTGGCGAAGGCGCTGTGCTGAAGTATGGCTACCAGGTTCCGCCTTACAACGAAACGCAGGAATACGTTCGGCGCATCGGTCGTCGTTACACTCTGATTCGCGACCCGCAGGCAGCAGCCGTGATAAAGGCCGTGCCCGATGGCAAGGTCGCCCAAAAAGATCCCGAACCACTGAACGTCTACGAGCGCAGCGTCTTCATGGCTCGCCTGCCGGACGGGCGCCTTCAGCTAGTCAGCCAGTGAGAGAAGAGGACGGGGGGAGGGGGAGACGCGGGGACGGGGTGACGCGGTGATCGCGGCGATCGCACCGCTGTTTTCTTATCTCCGATTCTCCCCGTCCCCCTGTCACCGCGTCTCCGCATCTCCGTGTCTCCCCCTCCCCGCATCTCCCCGTCTTCTTCTCCCCTTACCGGGGTGGAACCTTTCCCCCTTCCCGGGCATTAGGTATGATGAGCAGCCAAGATCAGCACGTCGTTTTCAAGACTGAGCGAGGACAAATTGATGACGTGTTCCAACTGTGGAGCTTACGTTACCCCCAGCGTTCGTTTCTGTTCGAACTGCGGCACCGCGGTTGACGCGGAAATGACGCGGCTCGCTCGTGTCCAGGCAACCGCGATGGAGTCGAGAATCGATCCCGATCTGGAACACACCGTCTTCGCTGTTCGCCCGACCATGATTTTCATCAAAACGGGCTACGCACTGACAGTAGTTGCCGGCATCGCCCTGGTTTTCCTGCTCGCGAGTCTTGGCGTCCCGGCCATGATCTCGATTCCGCTCGCGCTCGCCCTGCTCCTGATCCCGGCCTATTACCACATCAGGCGCAACATGGTCCGCTACACGGTGACCGATTCCAAGCTCCAGATCGACACCGGACTCATCGCCCGCACGACGCGAAACATTCCCCTGAGCAAAGTTCAGGACGTCACCGTCTCGGCCAGTATTCCGCAACGATTGCTCGGCTTTGGCGACATCATCGTCGACAACGCGAGTGACGTCGGCGGGTCAACGGTGTTGCGCAATATCAACAGCCCGCGCCATTACGCTGACCTTCTTTTGCGGGAACTGAGACGCTGGCATTAAACTAATTTCGTGCTGCCAAACAGCGTAAGGGAACATCAAAGCCCCTGCGGTTTCTAAACAGAGTTTGCACTTACCGGCACGAGGAGTTTTAGTTTGCGTTCTATCAAATCCCTTATTTTAGTAGCTGTTTTGAGTGTGGTTGCGGCCGCGGCGGAACCGGAGCGGCTGCTTCCGAATCAGATTGCAAAGTTCAGGCATTCAACAGCAAAGGTCCAGAAGGAAGCTCCGGAATCCGCGATCAATGCTGAATCGGCGGAGTACGCTGGCGCCGGCGGATCTCGAGTGCTTGTCGAAGCGGTTCGTTATCCGCATGACTCGAAGGCGTACGAGTCACTCAGCATTGCGGCCGCGAACGCGCAAGCCCAAATAACCAACGAGTACGGCACAGCGGGATTCGCTCGAGATAACGACATCGCATTCTTCAAAGGCGCTCATTTTGTCAGGTTACAAAACCTGAAAGGCGACGCGGCAAATCTGAAAGCTCTTGCTCAGGAGCTCGCCAATTCTTTCGACAAAGGCGAGAACGACATTCCGGCGTTGATAAAACATTTGCCGAGCCCGGAAGAAGCCCAGAAAACTGCCGTTTTCCTGCACGGTTTCGCCAACCTGGACCAATTAGGATTGCAGCAGGGCGTGCTCACGGCGATCGAGTCGCGCGGCAACGCCGACGCAGCGCTCGCGGCGTATGGTCCGAGCAAAGTCCTGATCGTCGAATTCAATACACCGCAACTGGCAAAGGAAAACGACGAACGCATCGCGGCACGCATTCAGGAACTGTGGAAACTCGGCTCGCCGGCGCCGAAAGCGTATCGCCGCGTCGGCAACTACTCGGTGTTTGTTTTTGACGCGCCCGACGATGCCGCCGCCAAACAGCTAATCGACCAGGTCAAGTACGAACAAGTGGTGAGTTGGCTGGGCGAGAATCCGAACATTCTCAAACGAGCCCAGGAGCATTACGTAAACACGACGTTGGGCGTGTTGGTAGCTGTCCTGAAAGCGTCGGGTTATGCATTGTTGGCTTGTTTGGGACTTGGAGGATTAGCCGGGGCGTTATTGTTCACTCACCGGCGCGCACAGCAGCAAAAGACGGCCGCGACGTTTTCGGACGCTGGTGGGATGCTGCGATTGAATCTGGATGAGTTGACGCCGCAGACAGATCCGGCAAGATTGCTGAGCGATCGTAACTAAAACGCCGGTGTAAGTAAGTTAGCTATCAAGCGGGACGTAAAAGCGCACAAAAAATGCGGGCTGCTGATTTTTCTTGGGAGGCTCCCCCAAGCCCCTTCAAGACGTCAATCAGCAGCACCGCTATGTTGCTCATCAACTGCGTCACAAACGTTGATCCGTTCCCCCAAAAGAGTCGACGCTTGCTTTAAATCTTGTGAGAGGATGCCTCCCCCAAAGCCTCCACTCACCGCAGTTTTCAGAGCCTGACCCGATTTACCCTTATCTACCCTTCTTGTTCTGCTTTCCCTATTGGCAATGACCGTGCCATCACTCCGTTAGACCAGGCCATTGGACCAGAATTGCGATTTTGCTTGGATTCTGTTGTTGCTGGGTAAACACCGCACGGCGGAATTTCAGACTTCAGAGGCAAAGTTGTATTTGTTCAGTACAAGGGCGACAGTACAAGCGAACGATAATCGCTCGCTTGGCACGTTTAGGGCAGCGCTTGGACCAGTTGATCGATCTCTTCGCGGGTATTGTAGAGGTGTGGGGCGATCCGAAGGCGATCGCTTCGTGGGGCCGTTACGATGTTGCGCTCTTTGAGGTGATGATAGAGAGCCATCGGAGAGACACCCTCCCGATTGCGAATGCAGACAATCTGAGACTTTTCGCCAGGCAGACGCGAACTTACGACTTCGTAGTCAGGACGGCTTGCCAGCCTCTCGCACAGATGATCTGTAAGTTCCTCGAGGTGCTTTGCTATCTCGGCCACGCCAACGCCCGTTAAAAGCTCCAGGCTGGCCTTTAAGCCATACAGTAGGGCCGAAGGCCCGGTCCCCGTTTCCCACGCGAGAGCGCCGCGATTCCAGCCCTGTTCGAAGTTCTGAAAGTCTTCCGGGGTTGGGACGCTGACCCAGCCCACGAGAGTCGGCTGAATACGCTCACGGGCGCGATCCGAGAGGTAGAGATAGCCGACACCCTCGGGCGCCATCAGCCATTTGTGACTCGCGCCGGCGGCCACGTCAACCAACTCGGCCTCAACGTCGATGGGAACAACCCCGAGACCCTGAATAACGTCGACGACGAGCAACGCGTCGTGACGTCGAACAAGTTGGGCCAGTCGTTCCAGATTCATGCGAAAGCCGGAGGCAAACTGGATCTGGCTGATCGTCACGAGGCGAGTGTTTTGATCTACCAGCGCAGCCAGCTCATCGAAATCGATACGCCCATCACGCTCCTCACACATCCGCACTTCGACGCCGAACGCCTCACGCAGTCGCAGCCAGGGGTAAATATTCGACGGAAACTCACCGCGGAACGTGACGACGTTGTCTCCCTTTCGCCACGCCAATCCATTCGCGACGGTGGAAAGACCATCTGACGTGTTCCGCATGAACGCGACCTGCTCCGGACGCGCGCCGAGCAAACCTGCCAGCAGCTTACGCGCCTGCTCCTTTGTCGTCAGCCACTCCATGAAATTGATGGTGCCGTAGTCGTGAACGTCTTTGAGTTGTGATTCGACGGCTTGCAGCGTCGGGAGCGGCAGAGGCGAGACGGCGGCGTGATTCAGGTAGTTGAAACGTTTGGTGATCGGGAAAAGCTCACGCATAGTCACACAGGGAGAACACGAAGAAGCACAAAGGAAGATCACGAAGAGGCACAAGAAGGACTCTTTGCCTTTTGTGTTCTTCGTTTTATGCCTTTTTGTGGCTCAGGGAGCATAGGGCTTACCGTAGAATTCTTTGTACAACCAGCCAAGCACGCGAGCTTCGGCGGTACACAGTGTTTCGATCCAGCAGTTAATCAAAAACTCCGATCGGCCGCGTTCGAAAGGGATCTTCTCGGACTGCTTCACGATCGATCCGCTGCTGCGGAGATCGAGTTTATAAGCTTCTGCAGTAGTTTCGTTGGCCTTCGCAGCCGTATCAAGCGCTGTCAGCAACTGGCCGATCCAGGCGTGCAGGTCGCGTTCGGTGACATTATCGGCAAGCGCCTGGATGATTCCGATCGCGAGCCGATCCTCGGCGCGGTTGAAAACGAAGACCTGTTCGCCGCGTGCCTCGCTCTCCTGCTGCTTCCACTGAAAAACTTCCTCGACGGAAGGATGCTTGATCATCGCGACGCGCTGGTCGTTATTCAGGAACCATTCGATCACGTCCGGAACGGAATCGACGTCGATGTGGCCCGTTGCGTCGCGCTGTAGTCGCGGCTCGTTAGTCATGCCATTTTCAACTCGAACGACGCGCGAATCTCGCCGACCACGTCGTCGCGCCGGTTCTGCACCGGAAAGAACGCGTAACGCGACACTGCTTCAAGCGACTCGTCGAACAGTACGCCGAGCTGGCGCAGCGACTCGACCACGACCGTCGGCCGCGCGCGCTTGTCGTCGCCGTCTTCGATCTTCAAGGCGAGTCCCAAACCATTCGGCCAGCGTTCGCACGGAAGTATCCCGGCCGTGTAAACGCCCTCAGCTCCGACTTTGGAAACTAGCCGTCCGGGCGCGGCGCGCATGATCTCCGTATCGAGCCGTTCGGAAGTGCCGCCGATCAACTCGGGATACTTCATCATCACGCGCACGATCCGTTCGCAGGCGTCACGCGTCGGTTTATCAAAACTCGGAGGAGGCGACACGAGTCGAGCATAAGCAAACGCCATCGCTCGAATGGTGACGCCGAAGACCGGTGCGGCACACCCGTCGACACCAACGGCGAGATCCTCAAGGGCTACGTCCGTGAAATCCGAAACTGCCCGGGCAATCGCATGCTGGACCGGGTTTTCAGGCTTTTCGTAGTTGTCGATCGACGCGCCGAGTTGCAGCGCAACCGCGAGCATTCCCACGTGTTTGCCGGAGCAGTTGTTGTGCAACGCGTTCGGCGCCTGGTTGTGCGCGCGCAACACGGCGGCAGCTTCCGGGCTATACGGCTCATGAACGCCGCAGTGGAGCGCTTCGGGACCGAGTCCGATCTTTTCGAGCATCGACGCGGCGATTTTTGTATGTATTGGTTCGCCGTTGTGCGACGCGCAGGCAAGCGCGACTTCTTCGTCGTTGAAACCAAATCGTTCCGCTGCGCCTGACGTGAGCAGCGGCAATGCCTGCAACGGCTTGGCTGCCGAACGGAGAAAGGTGACGGTGTGTGGCGCGCCAAGCGAGCCGGCGATATTTCCGTCGGGCTCGACGGCGGTTATATGGCCGCGATGGCGCGACTCGGTGATGCCGCCGCGCCTGACCTCGACCAGAGGTTCGGCAATCGGAATCTGTTGTTGAGCCATGTGCAGCGCATCTTAACACGCTGCGGGTAAAGGTTTGAGCTTGGTACTTAGTGCTTTGTTCTTTGTTCGCCAGCGAATGACACGCTTTGTGAAGCTCGTTTCGCCTTGCGAACAAAGTACTAAGCACAAAGTACTAAGCTCACGTCTTGGATCCGGAATGAAAGCGGGACTAACGCTTTGTGCGTTTCTTGCCACCTAGACTCAGCACGGTGAGTTTGACCGTGCGGCGTCCGAAGCGCATTGCTTCACGCGAACTTGGCGTCCAGATGTCG
Source organism: Pyrinomonadaceae bacterium (assembly GCA_035276045.1). GTDB lineage: Bacteria > Acidobacteriota > Blastocatellia > Pyrinomonadales > Pyrinomonadaceae > PSRF01. The sequence continues at coordinate 16,651 of DATELZ010000038.1, forward strand.
ATCCGGCGGCCGCGTACGAGTCCGCCTGTATCGGCGACGAGGTACTCGCCGCTGTAGGAACCTGCTTCGAGTCGAACACGCGAACCAAGTGGCAGGACGCGCGGGTCAGCGGCGATCACGCCTTTGCTTACCGGCAAACCGCTCGCGGTGCGTCCGCGCAGACTGTAAGCGGTTGCGACATACGAAGCCGGCGGCATCACAAAAGCGTCTTCCTTGACGATTGATTCGCTAACACTGACGTGCTCGGCAGCTTCCATCGTGGACTTGGAAGCATGAGCTTCTTCGACGACTTTTGGTTGTTTGATGGCTTGTTGTTGAGCTTGAGAAGGAAGAGTTTCCGCTGAGAGTGGACGAGCAGAAAAAATCAAAAAAACATTCAGAAGTGCGAGGCAGAGCAACGCGCTTCCGCTAAAGATAGACTTGAATTTCAAAATATCGGGTCTCCTGTCCGAGTTGTATTTCGACTTTTCAGCGTCCTGCGCGAGTCCGTTCTTTCCTATGACTCGTCCCCTGGCTCTAGGAGTCTGCAATGAAGTCAGCCGAGGTTGGGGGCTTGCATCCTTGATGCGGTGCGCTGAAAAGAACTGGCTAAAGTTTCTACAAAAAAGAAAACGAGCATTAAGCTCGTTGTTTCACGGGAAGGAGGCTAGCACACGGTTCCGTGAGAGTCCAAATGCAAAACCGTGATAATTGTGAGATAAATCGCAACAAATCGCGATAAACGCTGAAATATCAGGGTTTAGAGGGCGAGAAAGTTTTCGACTATTTTGCGTCCTTCGGGGTATTCGTCGTCGAAAAGCTCGGGATGAAACTGGACGCCGTAGACCCGCCGGCCTTTCTCCTGCATCGCCTGAATGGCGCAGGTTTCGTTTGACGCGGTGACGCGAAAGCCGTTGGGTGCCTGCTTCACTTCGTCACAGTGGTTATGCCAGACCGTTAGTCGTGAAGGCAGGCCTTTGAACAAGCCGTCGCCGGTATTGTCGACTGGATGAAAACCGCGCTCACGCTTCGCGCCGGCGTAACCTTCGCCGGGTTCGAGCCGTTCCATCAATCCGACTTCAGCGCCGTGCCCGAGCGCGATCTGTTGATGACCACCGCACACGCCGAGAATCGGTTGGCTGGCGTGTTTGATCACGTCAAAAACTCCCGCCAATGATTCGGGCGAGTAGTTGTTCCACGGATGGCTTTGGCCGCTCAGGATAATGTGAGACGGCCGCAGGCTGCGGACGCGTTCGAGCGATACGTTGTGAAAAGGTTCGGTGAGGATCTCAAGACCCGAAATCAAACGGCCGAGCACCGCCCGCAACTCGCGCGGGCTATCACCCTGACCGTGGATCGTGTTGTCTACCAGGTAAACGAACAAGGTATATGAAGTGGAGCTTTGTACTTTGTGCTTGGAACTTTGTAGGTGCTTAGTTCGTCGAACTAAGCTCAAAGCACAAAGCTCAAAGCTCAAAGCACAATATCACTTAAGACTGTAGAGCTTCCCGTTGAAAGCGCCGATGTAAATTCGACCCCCGAGTATCGCGGGAGTGGCGTTGATATTATCACCGATCTTCAGTTCGCTGATCTGCTCGCCGTCGGCGGCGGAAACTGAGTGAAGCCAGCCGGCTTTATCGCCGAAGATCACACGGCCGTCGACGAGCGGCGACGTTCCCCAGATCGGTCCGCGCGCTTTATAACGCCAAACAAGTTCGCCTTTGTCGGCGGTCAGGCAGTGAAGATAACCGTTGTTTGAACCGATATAGATGCGGCCATTGGCGACGATCGGACTCGCCCAGATGCCGTTTCGCTCTTTGCCGATGCCGCCGAGCGTTTGGTACTTCCAAACCAATTCGCCGTTATCCTGCCGGTAGCAATATACGTAGCCGTTTTCGGCGGCCGTGTAAACAAAGCCATTCGCGACGGCGGGTGTCGAATCTGAATCAGCGCCGATGCGCGACTTCCACACGGTGGAACCGTCAGACAGGTTGAGACAAAACAGGTCGCCCTGTTCGGTGCCGATGTACGCGCGTCCGTCGACGACCGAGAAACTTCCTTCCATCGAGCCGAGGCGTTCGGTCTTGTAAATGAGCGAGCCGTCTCCGAGATTGAGACTGTAGAAGAAGCCGTCTTCGCTGCCGAAGTAAACGCGGTTGTCGATTATGGCGGCCGAACAGTCGACTTCGAAACCGGTTTTGTATTTCCAGAGCAGCGTTCCGTTACGGGCGTCGAAACAGTAGATGTAGTGATCGAGGCCGCTCGCTATCAGGCGGTCGCCGGCGATGGTTGGCGTCGCTTTCAGACTGTCGTTGGTCTTGTAGCTCCAAACGAGGCTGCCGTCGTTTTTATCGAGACAGTAAAGATGGCCGTCAGCGGAGCCGAAGTAGACGTGTTTTTCGTCGACTGAAGGCTGACCCGGCCAGCTCGAACCGCCCCACGGATCCTTGTGTAAACGGCCGGATATCGATTTCGTCTCAAACTCCCAGACGACTTCGAGTTGATCGCCAGACCACGGTCCGGTGCCGTAGAAGTTGCGCGCGTTGTTTCCGAGCCAGGCCGGAACGGAACTTGGCGGCTTCGGCGGCGGCTCGGGTGGATGCGCTTCGGTTTTGGAGATGACCTTCCCGCCGCAAGCGGAGAGCGTCAGGAGAAGAAAGATAAAGCTGATGGGGAGGATTTTTGACATGCAATTAAGGAGAACTGATTGGGTTTAGATCCGTGTTGCCCAGTCGCCTGAATAGACTACTTCAGCCGTCGCGGTAATCACAACTTGATCGTCCGGCCGCCACTTGATACGCACCTCGCCGCCTTCCATCACGACGCGGAGATCGCGTTCGGTCTTCTCGTTGACCATCGCGGCGACCGCGCCCGCGCAAGAGCAGGTGCCGGAAGCGGTGGTTTCGCCGACGCCGCGCTCCCAGATGCGCAACTCGATCACGTTTCTATCGACGACGCGGACGAACACGACGTTAGTTCTGTCCGGAAACTGCGGATGATTTTCAATTTGCTTGCCGATCCGGCGCCAATCAAGCGAGTTGAAGTCTTCAGTGAAAATGCAGCAGTTGGGATTTCCCATTTGCATCGCCGTGATCTGAAACGTTTCAAATGGATAATTGACGACTCGTTCCAGCGGCGGCTCGATCGACATCGGGATCGATCGACTGTCAAACTTCGGCTGGCCTAGCTCCGATTCAAACAAGTATTTGCCTGTTCCGAGCTGTTCGCGCAGAAAGTAACGCTTGAGACCGGTGCGCGTGCTGAGACGCAGTTCGTCTTTGCTCCAGATGTCTTTGTAATAAAGATAAGCGACGGCGCAACGAGTGCCGTTTCCCGAAAGTCCGGCCTCGCTGCCGTCAGGATTGAAGATGCGGCAATTGAAGTCTGCCGTATCGACATCGGATCGGGCGATGATGGCGATGCCGTCGCCGCCCGCGCCGTAGTGCCGGTTGCAGATGCGGCGAGCGAAGTCGCCGAGATCGTCGACCCCGGCAAGTTGCGCGGCTTCAATTACGAGATAGTCGTTACCCAGACCGTGGAACTTCGTGAACTGTGGCGGCATCGAGTTTTAGTCGGACGAGCCCGAGGCCGCGAACAGCTTCTTCAGTCTTCCGGTGAGCGCCGGCTCGATGTCGAGCAGCCGTTCATAAACGGTTAGCTGGCCGCGGTGATACATCTCGTGGCTGACGGCAAACGTCAAGATCGCGCCTTTCGTCGAAGGCCGGCCGTCTATGCTGCTCATCGGCTCGTTCCACTTCTCGGCATACGAACGCACGCACGGCTCTGCCTCTTCCATGCTGCGCTGAAGCTCGTCGATGATGGCTTGTTTGTCGGCAGCGTTTGTGACCTCCGGCGCATATTCTTTCGTGTGAGCGGCAAACGACTGCCGTCTGAGATTGCTCTCGTCGCGGCACGTTTCGCCGACCAGGATCTTCTGCACCTCGATAATGTGATGGAGCACCTCGGCGATACTGCGCGTTTCCGGCGTGGCGCGAAATGAGAACTGATCTTCCGGGATCTTTTCGACCTCGCCAATCAATCCTTTCCGCACATCTTTCCACATGCCGATAATGGCTTCTGCTGACATTGGGGGCCTCCTTGGTTAGGGTTGGACCATTGATTTAGTTGATAACTCTGATTTACCCGCGAACGATGCGAGAAGAACGGCGATCGGATCGATGCACATCGTGCGCGGTTCGACGTCTGATGCGTAGTTGTTGACGATAACTGCGAAGGCAAGTTTTTCACCGGCGGCAGTGGTCACGTAACCGCCGAGACTCGCAGCCCCTGTCAACGAACCTGTCTTGGCGCGAACGTTGTTTTCCGCAGGCGTCGATTTCATTCGATTTCGCAACGTGCCATCGACTCCGGCGATTGGCAGCGCAGCGCGAAATACGTCTGCGTAACGATGTTTGTTCATGAACGTCAACAACTGCACGGTGGCGTCGGCGGTGATCATGTCGCCGCGCGATAATCCGGAGCCGTCATTCAACACCAGCGAATCGGCCGCTATTCCGATTGTTTTCAGGAATGAGCGGACTGCTTCGAGACCGATGTCTTCCGAGGTTTGTCGCAGCGGCGGCATCGTCGGCGGCGCCGGCGTCACTTTGCCGAGCGTGCGCAGGATCAGTTCGGTATAGAGGTTCTGGCTTGGTTTTAGTGTTTGCGCGGCGATGATGCCGAACGGCGGCGATTCGAGCGTCGTGATCTCGACGCCCGCAGGTGCGCTGGGGGGAATAGTTGGTTGATTAACGGTTCCGGTAACACGTGATTTTCCGGTGATGGTCACGCCTTTTTGCGCGAGCGAGGTACGCAGGAGATAAACGAACAGCAACGCCGGATGCGAGATCCCGATCGCGCCGGTGTAGCCGCGATCTTCGAGCGGAATGCTGCCGGCGATCGTCACGGTGTTTTCACCAAGACCGCGATGGATGTTCAGTTGGCGTTGCTCGCCTTTGGCTGACGTCGTCACTTTGTTGACGATTGTCAGCAGCGGATCTGGCGGACCGGTCGTGATCACCGCAGGTTGGCCCACTGCCGCGCCGGGCTTGATAAAAAGATCGAGCGCGTTGTCGTTCACGGTCAACGGCGAGATCTCAGCGCCGTAGTACCAGGTCAGGTCTTCCCATTCCCAGCCCGAACCGTATTTCGGTCCGGTAAAGTAAGACTCGTCGCCAACGAGATCGCCCTGGACGCGTTTTACACCAGCGCTCGCGATGCGCGTGGCGAGATTGTCGATTCCTTTGAAGTAATCGCCGTTGTTGAAGCGGGTGGCGTAGGTCGGATCGCCGCGGCCGAAGATCGTCAGATCACCGCGAACGACTCCGGACGAGTCTGGCTTGACGCCGTAAACAGAGGTGACGAAGCGGTATTCAGGCGTCAACTTATCGAGCGCGGCGGCGACTGTGTAAAGCTTCATGTTCGACGCCGGACGCAACAGTTTGCCGGCGTTCTCTTCAAAGATGACCTTGCCGGTGTCGAGTGAAACGACTTTCACGCCGATCGTTGCAGGAGCGAGTTGTGGTTTCGCGAGCACCTCGGAAATGCGTGTGTGTAATTCCTCGACTGTCTTTGGCGCCGGCGTTTGCGCGCTCACCCACACGCGCGTGACCAAAGAGATTAAGAGTATTAGTGCAATCCGTGCTTGTTTTGTCATTTGTTTATAGCGGTCAGTTCAATAAAACGCGGATCGGCGCGGAGGCTCGCCCAGTTCGGATCGCTTTCGAAGCAGGGCTTGTTGGCGTTGCCGAGCGAGATCGATCGTTCCAGCCACTCAAACGCGTCGTTGCGCAGGCCCTCGAGGGCATAAACCGCGCCAATCGAATAACTGATGTCAGCGTCGACCTCGCCGTTGCGTTTCACTTCCGGCGTGATTTGCGCCAGCGCTTCGTCGTGCTTGCCTTGCGCGCTCAAAAACATCGCCATGAAGGGACGAATGCCGTGCATGTTCGGATGTTTCTCGACGGTGTCTTTCATCAGTTCGGCGGCTTCGTCGGTTTGGCCGGTGTAGTAAAGCGCGAGGGAGCGAAACGTTCGCACGAGCGCGTTGTCGGGCTCCCCGGCGTTGTCGAGTTGACGAAACACCTCGTCGAAGTGGCCCATGTACATGTGCACGAGGGCGCGGCTGTAACTGGCGACGACGTGGGCCGCCGGATCGAGTCGCACCAACCGATCGTAACTGCGCAAGGCGCGACCGTATTCGCCGTCGAGCCGGTGCAGCATCGCTTTGACGAAATGGACCACCGGTTCGTTGGGCGCTTCGTTGCGCGCGCGATTGACCTCGTCGCGGGCCTTCTGCTTCTCGCCGCGCCACAGGTAAACAAAAACCATCAACATGCGCGCTTCGAAGATGTTTGGATCGATCGCGAGCGCCCTTTTGAAAGCGACTTCGGCGCGTTCGTAATCTTCTGAGCCGCCATAGCCTTTGAAAACGCGGTTCACGTAACACGCGCCGAGACCGTCGTGAGCGAGCGCGAAGCTGGGATCGAGTTGGATGGCGCGTTCGAAATGTTGGATCGCGCCGTCGCAGTCCTCCACCGCCACCGTGCGAAAGATGAAACGCGCGAACAGGTCGCGCCCGCGCAGGTACTGCTCGTAAGCAACGGGATTCTGCGTCGACGCTTTGCCTATTCCGACCTGCTCCGCGGGACTGAGTTCGACGCGCAAGCCTTCGACGATTCGCTGTGCGATCGTGTCTTGCAGGACGATGATGTCCGACGCGGCAGTGTCGATGCGATCGCTCCACAGCAACTCGCCCGAAGCGACGTCGATCAATTGCGCGGTGACGCGGAAGTGATCGCCGGAGTGAATAAATCCGGCAGTCAACACCGCGCCGACATTCAATTCCTGTCCGATCTCGCGCGGATCGCGTTGCTGGCCTTGATACCTTGCGATTACAGACGATGGCCGCACCACGAGCGAACGCACGCGCGCGAGTTCGGTGATCACTGCGTCGGCGAGTGAAAACTCGTAGAAGCTCGACGCCGGATCGTTGCTCAAGTTTCGGAAACAGAGAATCGCCAGACTCTTCTTTTCCTGGTCGGCGACCGTCGTCATCGGCGTTTCGTGGATGCCTTGTTTTGAGATCGTCGCGCGGCTGGGCATCGATGTCTGCGTGTCCGTGCGCGTGATCGACTTGAGCCAGCGAACCGCGCGCGAGACGGGGTTTGCGCCTGCGAGATGGCGCGGCGGTTCGGGCGTGACGCTTTGATAACTATCCGCGCCGGCGTCGACTTCCTGCAGGACCTGGCGCAGCTCTTTGCGAAAGTCGTCCATGTTTTGAAAACGATCTTTCGGTTCCTTTGCGAGGGCGCGATCGACGATCTGCTGGAGACGCGCCGGGATCGCGCTTGAACGCAACTCCTGAATCGGCCGCGGTGGATCGTGCAGCACTGCGTGACGCACGTCGATCGTGGTCTTGCCGCGAAACGGCCAGGTGCCGGTGAGCATTTCGTAGAGCAGGACGCCAAGCGAAAAGATGTCGGCGCGTTTGTCGACGCGATCGCCGCGCGCTTGTTCGGGCGCGGCGTAGGTGGCGGTGCCGTAGGGAATACCGATCTCGGTCAGTTCCGTGCGATGGATGCCGGCGGTTGTGGCTTCCGTGTCGTCGAGCAACTTGGCGAGACCGAAGTCAAGCACCTTTACTTGTCCCGCAGGCGTGACCATGACGTTGCCGGACTTGATGTCGCGATGGATGATGCCGCGATTGTGCGCCGCGGCGAGTGCGTCGGCTACTTGCAAGCCGATCAGCAACGCGGTCCGCAGTTCGAGCGGACGTCCGGCGACGAGTTGGCGCACGTTCTTACCTTCGACGTGTTGCATGGCGATGAAGTGAACGCCGTCAACTACGTCGAGATCGAAGATGGTGCAGATGTTCGGGTGGTCCAACGACGACGCGAGACGCGCTTCGCGTTCGAACCGTTTGAGGTTTGCCTCCCTGGCGCTGAGTTCAGGCGGGATGACTTTGATGACGACGGGCCGGCCGAGTTTAAGATCGGTGGCTTTGTAGACTGTTCCCTGTCCGCCCACGCCGAGCTTTTCGGTGATGCGATAGTTGCGAAGGGTCTTGCCTACCATGATTTCGGCTTGGTCTCAATCGAATGTCGCTATTAGTTCGTCCGCGGTGGCGGTCGCGGTGCCAACTTTACCGACGACGATTCCGGCGGCGTGATTGGCGAGTGTGGCTGCCTCAATCATGCTCGTGCCGGAGGCGAGTGCGGCCGCCAGGGCGGCGATAACAGTATCACCAGCGCCGGTTACGTCATAGACCTCGCGGGCGGCGGTTTCGACGTAAACAGGCTGGCCGTCCGCGCCCAACAACATCATGCCCCGATCGCCGCGCGTGATCAGCACCGCATCACAGCCGAGCTTTTCGCGAATGACTTTCGCTGCGTGATGCGATCCGTCGTCTGAATGATCTTCGCTGTCGCTCATGCGCAAGGCTTCGTGATGATTTGGCGTGACGAGTGTTGCGGGGCGATATGAATTGAAGTTGCGCAACTTAGGATCGATCAGAACCGGGACACGCTCGTAAGCAAGCGGCAGTATCTCGCCGAGAATTCGCGGCGTGACGACGCCTTTATCGTAATCGGAAACCACGAAAGCATCGGCAGTCTCGATCGTCTCTTTCAAATGCGAAACGATCCTGTCTTCCAAATTCGAATCAACGGGTTTGCGTGACTCTCTGTCGGCCCGAACGACCAACTGGCTATGCGCAATGATCCGCGTTTTGATTGTCGAGGGACGCGTTTCGTCGACGATCAAGCTATCGCTGGCGCCGAGTTCCTTGAGCCCGTTGCGGAGGCGTTTGCCGGCATCGTCATTTCCCACCACGCCGACGACCGTGCCTCGCGCGCCGAGCGCTACGAGGTTTGCGAGGACGTTGGCCGCGCCGCCGAGGTGGATCGATTCGCGTCGCACGTCGACGACGGGCACAGGCGCTTCGGGAGAGATGCGCGTCACGTCGCCCCAAACAAACTCGTCGAGCATCACATCGCCAAGCACGACGACATTGCGATCGCGAAGCGTGTTAAGAATTTCGGTAACGCGGATCTTAGTTAGCATGGACCAGAACTCTATCGATTGCCGTCACCACTCTGTCAACCGGCACGCGCAGAATACATTCGGGCTGCGGAAACTTCTCGCAAAAGTAACCATGACACGGCTGGCACGGCATAGCTTCATAGACCACTTCCGCGGCAGCTTTGTTCCACGGGCGCCAGTGCGCGATATTCGACGAGCCGAAGATCACGACGGACGGCGTTCCCACCGCAGCGGCGATGTGCGCGATGCCGCTATCGTTACCGATAAAGATCTGCGCCCGGGCGGCGAGCGCCGCAACTTCCGGTAACGAAAGATCGAGTGATGCGATCGGCACTGAAGCCGCTTCAAGCAACGTCTTGACGATTTCCCGTTCACCTGGCGAGGCGATCGCGACTGGCGCAAACCCGCGCTCCGTCACAAATTCAGCCACCCGCGCGAAGTTTTCCGTGGCCCACTGCTTTGTCGCAAAAGCAGCCACCGGATGGATCAGCGCCAGTGGCCGTTCGTTGTCGAGGCCCGCTGCGGCTAGTTGGCGAGCGACTGAAGCGGCCGCTGTGGCGGTGACGGCGAGATGCGTCCGTGGCCGGTCGCTCACGGGGACTCCGGTCCAACCAGGCAAGGCCAGTTGTTGTTCGACCGAGTGCGTCTTTGGTTCTCCCCAGAGCAACGACGACGGCGGCGCCTGATGATTGTGCAGTTGCGCGTATTGATAAGTTTTATAGCCAACGCGATGACGCGCGCCTGTCGCTCGCGTCAAAAACGTCGCGGTGGTCCCACCGTGAAGGTTGTAGACCACGTCGTAACCTGCCGCCCTGATTTGCCGCGCCACGCGGGCGCGCGCCGAAAACCCGCCCCGACGTTCTAGCACCACGACGTTGTCGACGTGCGGATGCTGATCGAGCACCGGCGCGACCCAGTCTTCGACCAGAATATCGATCTCGGCATGCGGCAGAAACCGTTTCAATGCAAATAGCGATGGCGTTGACAACACCGTGTCGCCGATCGAGCGCAAGCGGACCAGCAATACTTTGCGCACCGATGCCCAGTCCCAGCGTGCTTGTGCTAAAGGTTGGGCTTCATCACCCTCCATTACTCTTAGTTCAATCACCAATCACTCTTCGATCGTCGCCTCGTCGATGAGCATCACCGGGATGTCGTCGCGGATTGGATAAACACGCTTGCATTCGACGCATTTCAATGCGTTACCATCCGGTTTCAGCTCGACTTTTGCTTTGCAGGCCGGACAAGCGAGTATTTCCAGAAGTTCCTGACTAACTGCCATGGCATGACCTTTCTATGCGGCACTCAATTGCGGGAATGCGGAAAGCTTACCATAATTGGTAACACAGATTAGAGTAGAGCACCTGATGTCACTAGAGTTCGCACTTCAATACGATTGTCCCCTACGCGCGCGTTACTCGGAATCACACCTGCGGCAGTGGGGCCGCTTGAGCAGTTTGCACGCGAAGTTAACGACGGGCGACGCCAGCGCGCCGTCGGCGGCCAAACTTCAGTGGGTCGAGAATGCCAGCGCCGAGATCGAACAGTTGCAACTGGCGACTGCGATCTGTCCTCAATGTCCGGCGTGTCTGCCGCTCGACGCGGCGGGTGAAGGCGAATCGGTCGGCTGTTTAGGGCGGGTTACCTATCCTGTTGAAGCGCAGTTTGAGAAGTTTCTCGCGGATCGGGTGCAGCTTTCGCTCGACACGCTCGATAAAGACGACCAGCCGCGGTTGTTGCGCATACTCGTCGATCCGGAGTCGCCTTTTGACGGGGAGGCGACGAAGGAGCTGAGGCGTGTGACTACCGACGAGGGGTTGCGGTTTTTTGAGTTGCGCGTGCCGATCGGGTTGACGCGTGATGCGGCGCGGTTGACGACTGACAATATCTTCGATTTGTTGGCGGGGTTTCGTTCGGAAGATACTGAGATCACGACTTACACGCGTGAGTTTCCGGTTGAGGCTGCTGCTGACTACTATGATTTCCTTGACTTGATCCTGCGCAACGAACTGAGCCAGTCGGAAGTGACGCGTTTGACGTCGCGCAGTCGAAACTACAACCAGTTTCTCCGCTTGCTCACCGCGATCGAAAAAGCTGAGGCTCTGAATACGCGCGTTTTGATTGATTAGGTTATTGTTTTGCGCTCGTCCAGCACGCGCAGGGTGTCGAGGATGAGATTGGTGTTGCTGAGTGCCTGGATTCGGACGGGGTACTGGTCGCCGGTTTTCTGAAACTCAAAGGTCCCGCTGGTTATCTCCACAACTTTTTCGAAGCCCTGTTCGCCGCTTTTCCCGCCGCAAGTTGCATCTACGATCCGGCCGTCGCCGAACATCACTTGTCCCTGGTGTTTTCCACTGCTGAGTGTCAGCAGACCGTTTAGCCGGGCGTTTTCGATCACCTGAATCGCGTCAAAGACGCTGATCGCGCTGAGATCTCCGGCAAGCGTGAAGTGCTTTTGTTCGAAGTGTGGCTCTGGCGCGGGAACGGGCTTCAGATCGGGACGCCGAGCGCGGCGAATTGCTTCAAGTCCGCCGGCGATGTTGATTCGGGCGTCGAGTTGTTTGGCTTCCAACAGGCGGTCGTGAGCGGTGTCGAAGTCTTCGCGTTCGATATACAGGCTGGCCAACGCCAGGCATTGGCGGGCAGCTTCTTCGATCTGCTTTTGCGACGCGCAGATTTCGCGGAGGCGTTCGCGCAGTTTGATGGAGCGGGCGTTTAACTCCAGCGCCGTGCGGAGGCGTTTGATGGCGCGGTCCGCGGCCTGATATTTCATGAACAGTTCCGCGTCGAGCAAGGCTGCTTCGATTTCGCTGACGTGGTCAGTCTGTGGGTCGGTGAGTCCCATCGAGGGCGAGTTTACCACAAGCCATTTGCGGCTTACGGACACTAAATCGTGCGGTTGGTGGACCTTTTTGAGGGATAAATGCGCGTTATAGTTAGAGGATAACGATTGGCATGCAACCTGCGAGGCAACGCAATCGTACGACCCTCATCGAAGAAAGTGGTGAACGAAATGAACCGATGGATGAAAAGACGAATTGAACGTTTGCGGGCTCGTTGCAAAGAGAATCGCCGCTAATTACCGCACCGACTGGTTTTACTCGCGTTGTCGAGAATCAACCTCTTGAATTCCGGTTTTGGGCCAAAGTTCAGCAATAATCCGACCTCCAGGTCCGTAGCGCGCAAATAATTGAGCAACTGTGCCTGATGCGATAAATCCAGGCACCGCGCAACCTTCAACTCGAGCAATACCAAGTTATTAACTAGTAGATCTCCCTCGAATTGCCCGACCCGGTGACCACGAAACCAGACGGCTATCTTTACCTCAGCACGCACCTCTAATCCTGAAGATTCCAGTGCAAATGCCAAAGAGCGTTGGTACACGGATTCTAAAAATCCGTGTCCCAACTCGTTGTAGACGTCATAAAACACACCGATGATCTGGTAGGTCAACTCTTTGTGCTTCAAAATTGAACCTTCAATCCAACACGAATCTGGCGGGGGCGCATGGTGCGGGTGGCGAGGAGGAAGGAGGAGAGGAAGGCGTTCCGTTGCTCTTCGGTGGCGGTTGGTGAGAGGGAGTTGAAGTTGATGAATTCGGAGCCGAAGCTGAAG
>DATELZ010000039.1:0-15229 GCA_035276045.1 Pyrinomonadaceae bacterium
CCTCGCTGCGGCTTGAGAGTTAACAAGAGCTGCTAACGCAGCTCAGAAGCTGCCGCCTTGCAGCTTATGATTGCTATTTATTAAACAGCGTGGTCCAACAGAATCTCAATCCAGAAAGTTGAAACGATGTCTGCGATGTTCACAAGTAACGCCAATACGTTTGCTCACTTCAATATCATTAATCGTCAGCTTTCTTTCATCTTGTGTGACCTCACGCTCGAGCGACGCTTCTTTGGAAACCAACCATCTTCCGAACCTGCTTTCTCTGACGGCGTCGAAAATCGGAACTCGCACCGGCTCGTGAAATATCGCTACGCCTCCTTTTTTAAGTACTCGTGAGCATTCTGAGAGCGCCTGACTGATTTCGACGTGATGGAGAATGTCAATTCCGACGAGCACGTCAAAATAATCTGTCGGGTAGTCGAGCTTCTCAGCCACACAGACTTGAAAGTGTGTTCGTGCGGTCAGTTGATACTCGGTCGCCAAGCACTTCGCGATTGCAATGTTATTGGGAGAAAGATCAAAGCCAAACACTTCATATCCAACTTTCGAAAGAACAAGGGCCAACTCTCCCTTACCGCATCCAAAATCCAGCAGCTTCTGATCCTCTGATGTGAAGTTCTGCTTCGCAATTGCCACAACCTGCCAATAAGAGTTCCACGGCCTCGTCTCCTCACCGGCAATCGAAGCAAAGAAGGCTTCAGGCGGATGCATGTTAGAGAACTCTTCATAGAACTCGAGTTCTCGTCTTTGTCTTTCGGATAAGACTGTCTTGTTACGGCGATGTTCTGATGATCTGTTGCAAGGAGTTGTTTGAGGTAGAGAGGACGAACGATTGAAATCGGACATGAGGTCCCTCCTTGAAAATACGAAACGTACAATACGACCAGGCTGGTCAGACGGAGGAAGGGTGGGCGATCGTCCGCGCTCCGAAGATCAGTCGAGGATTGCGCGAATAATAACGCGGCGTCGGGGTATTTTCCAGCTCGTGTCGACCGCTCAATATGAACCTGTAAATAGTGACAGTGTTTCGGCTTCCTTTCCTCACTTACGATTTCAATCTAGCAATTAGCGGGCGAAACTATCTTGAGTTAACTTCCGTCGATCGTCGAGGCCTTGAGGGAATACGGTTTCGCTTATCACGAAAAGGAGTGTGGTTCTATGGACATAAAGCCGCAGGCGATGGCTATGCCTCAGGATACTTCGTCTTTACCGCGGGGAAAGTATGGTCCGATCTTCCCGAAGTCCCCTGCCTGTCACGGGTTCACCATCATCGCAAAGGTAAAGGAGGGTCGCGAAGCGGCCGTCCGCGAATACGGCAACACGATCGAGAAGGCAGTGGCTGCGATCCCTGATTGCCTTGCGCCCCTCAAGCTTCATTATCTGCGTTGGGTGCTTTTCGACATCGGCACGGGATTACACTTCATGTACCAGGGCATCTTTGACACGGACTTCGACAAATATACCGAGGACGCTGTCGCTCTCTTCATCAGCCTCGGTGTGAACACCGTGTTCGAAAACCTCGAAGGATTTCCGATGGATTGGAAGACAAATCCCGATGCATTCGTAAAATTCGTCAGGGAACATCAACGCCCGAGTTTCCTCGAGTACAGCGAGTACCCCTTCTTCAGCGCTGATGAGATCAAGAAGGCCTTGCAGCTCAAGAGCGCATTCACCGCAATGCTCGACCAGTTGCAGTGATGCAGCGAGCGACCACATAAAACCGGTGGCATGTCCGAAGAAAGAAAAGTTCCATGAGCACAGCATCTACGCCGTTGCCAGACACGACAGAGCCGGTGGCCACGGTGCGTCATTACATAGAGAGCTTCAATAAAGGTGACGCGAAGGCTATGGCAGCGATGTGCGCTGTTCCGATGTCGATCCTCGATGGGATGGCGCCGCACGTCTGGCATGGACCCGCAGCCGCCGAGGACTGGTACAGGGATGCGATGACAGAAGGCGAGCACTTAGGCGCTACGGATTATTCTGTGACACTCGGCGAGCCCAGGCACAATGACATCACCGGCCATAGTGCGTATGTCGTTTTTCCAACGACGATGACATTCAAGCTGCATGGGAAGCAGATCACCCAAACCGGCGCGTTCTTTACGGTGGCGCTTCGCAAGCTGAACGACGGGTGGCGCATTGCGTCCTGGGCTTGGACCAAGGGCACTGCACAGCCGAGCGCGTGACCGGAGTTCTTAACGACTATTCGGAAACTCAAATCATGAGTAACGCGGCACGCACCTACAATCAAGATCATATCGCGCGGAAATATACGCCGCGCAAACGTCGCCTCAGCATTTACTGGTCATGGAGTTATCCGTGGGAAACACAACGAAATCCGGCGGAGATGGAGAATCGTTTCTCGACGATGACCGAGGTGCGCAATGTGCTCTGGCCGGCTTATGAAAAGCCGGAGTGGAGCGCCGCGAATTTTCTCCAGGGGATTGCCGGAACTCTCGAACTCTTTCACCGATCGGCTCTGAGTTTTCAGCAAATAGCGGGCGAAGTCACCGGCCATCCGGTCGCCGTTTTCCAACGGGTCGATCAGGCGGGCTATCCCCAACCGATTGACGAGCGCATCTTGGTCGACTGTGACACGTTGCTGGTTTTTGGCCTGGACCATCTGCCTTCGCAACAAGACGTAGCGCCGGAAGAAATTGAAGCAATCAAGGAATGGTTGAAACGCGAAGGGACCTGCCTTTTGGTCGCGCCGCATCACGACGTGGGGTTCACTGATGATTTCGATCAGCGGCAGATGGAGTACAAGCATCACGGCGATAGCCTGGTAC
This sequence comes from Pyrinomonadaceae bacterium, assembly GCA_035276045.1. GTDB lineage: Bacteria > Acidobacteriota > Blastocatellia > Pyrinomonadales > Pyrinomonadaceae > PSRF01. The sequence continues at coordinate 2,796 of DATELZ010000039.1, forward strand.
CACGGCAGCAACGATTCAGCCAATACACACGCTCGCTGATGAAAGCCCTGGGCATCCCTGTCTGGAACCAATGGGGCTTGCGCCCGGCACTGGTAAAAGGAACAAGAGACATCGCTCCTCTTACAGCGTTTCGCGATCTCGACAAGTTAAATCTCCTGAACAATGTCCCGACACTCAACTTTCACCCGCACCTGCCGCATTACGGACTGACCGAAGACGACGGCAAGACCGTCCAGGTACTCGCCAGACAACCTATCGACCCTGATCGGCCGCACCCCTTTACCGCAGCAGGCAACACAGAATTCAATTGCCTGCTCTGGATGCCCCCCAATGGTAAGCGGGCGGGAGACATTGTCCTGGTCGATTCCACAAATTTCACAACCCTCTTCGGCGGTACAGATAGTCTGAAGAACTTCTGGAAAAACATCGCGACGGCTTGATGTTTTTTCATAAAGCAGGAGATCCGTGAGCGAAGATTCAAACCACAAACTCGAACTCGACGATATTCAGAGCGGGGTCCTGCGGCCACGGCCCACCCCCTACGTCGCCACCTATATTGCTTTCCGCATTGATGACCGCAAGGCCGGGCGCGAGTTGATGCGGCGAGTTGCCGGCGCCGTTAGCTCCGCTGCCAATCCCACGAGTCCGTTGGCCGACACGTGGGTGAGCGTCGCGCTCACGTACGAGGGTTTAAAAGCCCTGGCTGTTCCTCAAGAGTCGCTGGACAGTTTTTCGTGGGAGTTCCGGCAAGGAATGGCAGCGCGCGCGAAAGACCTGCACGACATTGGTGAGAGTGCACCAGACAATTGGGAGAAACCACTGGGTACCGGTGATGTCCACGTGGTCCTAGTAGCAGTCTCACCAGACGAACAGCGTCTTGAAGCCGCACTGGAACGCGCAAGGAAAGCCTATCGTGAGATGACGGGAATCGAAGCTATCTGGCGGCAAAACTGCCACGCCTTGCCGACAGAGACCGAACCATTCGGGTTTAAGGACGGTATCAGCCATCCCGCTATTGAAGGCAGCGGAATCCCCGGCAGCAATCCTAAGGAGCAACTCTTCAAGGCTGGTGAGTTCGTACTCGGCTATCCGGATGAAATGGGCGGCGTACAAAAAACTGTGCCCGAAGTTCTGGGTCGCAATGGAACGTACGTTGTTTTTCGAAAACTGCATCAGCGCGTGGCTGAGTTTCGCAGTTACCTGAAGGCGAACTCGAGCAGCCCGGAAGACGAGGAGTTGACCGCCGCGAAGATGATGGGGCGTTGGCGCAGTGGCGCACCACTCGCGCTCTGTCCTTTTCATGACGATCCGGCAGTGGGTGCAGATCCGCTGCGCAACAATGACTTTCTCTATCGTGAGGACGACCCTGCTGGGTTGAAGACTCCTTGCGGCTCACACATCCGTCGATCGAATCCGCGCGACGCACAGATCGCGGGCATGCCGAGGATACATCGAATGATACGGCGTGGAACTGCCTACGGTCCGTTACTTCCAGAAGGAGTGCTCGAAGATGACGGCGCCGACAGAGGATTGATCTTCGCATTCGTTGGTGCACACCTGGGTAGGCAATTCGAGTTTGTTCAGTCCGAGTGGATTAACGATGGCATCTTCTTTGGCAGTGGAAACGATAAGGATCCAATCACTGGCTCGAACGAGAGTGGCGGCGCTTTCAGCGTTCTCCGCAAACCTCTTCGCAAGCGTTTCCAGGGAATCCCTAACTTTGTAATCACTCGTGGCGGCGAATACTGTTTCATGCCTAGCTTGAGCGCCTTGCGCTGGCTTGCGGACCTGCAAACGTGAGTCATGACGAGAGGCTTCAAATACGCGCGCCCTGTTTTATTCGTGTTGGCGGCGGTGGTTCTGTTGATAGTCGTTCCCACCACGGCACGCTCACAAAACAGAGGCGTGTATCCACTCGGCATGAGCGCTACCAACTCCGGTGTCACGCCTGAGGCTGGGTTCACCTACGTTAATCAACTTCTGATCTACTCACGAGACAAATCGAAGGGACCTAAGGGTGAAGTATTGGCCACCGGGAGCAACTCCGTCGTTATGGATATGAACACAATTGCGTGGGTCAGTAAGAAGAAGATTTTGGGCGGCGCAAAATTTTCAATGTCGGCGACGCTCCCTGTCGCTAGAAACTCACTTACTTCTGACTTCACAGGACCGGTTAGTGGCGGCGGTGGTTTCGCCGACTCGTATTATCAACCATTCATACTTGGCTGGAATAAGAAGCGCGTTGCCATCCGCGCGGTCTATGGTTTTCTCGCACCTACAGGCAGATTTAAGGCCGGCAAAAACGACAACGTAGGTTCGGGCTATTGGACTCACGCGTTCTCTTCCGGGCAGACGTTTTATCTAACGAAGGATAAGGCAACTGTCCTCTCGGCTTTTCAGATGTACGAGGTTCACACCACCCAGCAAGGAACTGACATACACCCGGGCCAGACGTTTGACCTGGATTATTCGTTGATGCGTGCCATTCGGATCGGCGGCAAGCCCTGGTTGCAAGTCGGACTGGTGGGCTACAACGCGCGTCAGACTACGGCTAAGCGTGGTCCGAGTGTGACGATGGACCAAGCAGCGGCGCGTTACAAGGTTAACTCAGTTGGATTTGGTTCAAGCTTCAACTTGCCTGGGAAGATTAACCTGGGCTTCAAGTACTTTCAAGAGTTCTCAAACAGATCAACGTTTCAGGGGCACTCAGTGCAGATTTCTGGTTCGATCAAATTGTAAGTTCACAGGAAAGAGATGACTGATGTTGTAGTAATCGGCGGTGGACCGGCGGGCATGATCGCAGCGCTTCGCGCCGCGGACTTAGGTGCGAAGACCGTGCTCATCACACGCGATCAGTTTGGCGGCATGGCGGCGAACGATGGACCGGTTCCGGTTAGGACGCTGGCCCACGCCGCGCGCTTAATGCGGGACGCGCGGCAATTAGATCGGTATGGCATCGCTGTCGGCGAGCCGCGGCTTGACTACAATCGCTTGCTCGGGCGCGTGGCGGAAGTCGTCGAAGATGTGCGAGGGCACTCAACCTTTCGCGCACAGTTGGATGGACTGGGCGTAGTCATCAATGAACGATGCGGCGCCGCACGTTTCATCGATCCGCAGGAAGTAGAGACGGACAGCGGCCTGCAGTTGAGCGCCGATAAATTCATTATCTGCACGGGAGGCGCCAGCCGTAAGATCTCAGTTCCAGGCGCGGAGCTGACGGCGACACACAGCGACGCGTGGGCTCTGACCGCCGTGCCACCTTCAATCATAGTAATCGGCGGCGGAGCCACCGGCGCGCAGGTCGCTTCAGTATTCAACGCTTTCGGTTCGCGCATCCAACTCTTCCACACTGGACCGCGTATTGTGCCGACTGAAGACGAAGAGGTGTCCGCCTCGGTAGCCGCTGCCTTCCGCGAGTCGGGCATCGAAGTAAGAGAAGCCTTCGGCGTTATAGAGTCATTCGAGGAAACACCTGACGGAATCCGTATGTGGTTCTCCAAAGACGGACAACGGCAAAACACCGAAGCCTCACTCGCGGTGGTCGCGATCGGCTGGGCGGCTAACACCGTTGATTTAAATCTCTCTCTCGCAGGCGTTGAAACCGACAAGAGAGACTTTGTTCTTGTAGACGAATTTCTGCGAACGTCAGCTCAGCACATCTTCGCCGCCGGCGATGTCACCGGAAGAATGATGCTTGTCCCACAGGCGATTCAGGAAGGATTCGTTGCGGCCACCAACGCTGTGCGCGGCCCCACGATGAAGGAACTCGACTTACCTGCGCCGATTGGCAGTTTCACTGATCCTGAGTACGCACAAGTGGGGTTGACCGAGACTCAAGCGCGGGCAAATGGTGAAGTCGTCGTAGCCAAAGTCAGCTTCGACTCCACTACCCGCGCGATCATAGACGGCAGAACGATCGGCTTTTGCAAATTGATCGTCGACAGTAATACACGGCAAATCTTAGGGTGCCATGTTGTTGGAGAGCGTGCGGTGGAAATCACACAGGTTGCCGCGGTGTGTATGGCAGCACGCATGCCCGTCGATGATTTGGCCCAGGTGCCACTCTCTTTTCCTACCTATGCGGGAGTGCTCGGCCGCGTCGCCGCGCAGGCATCCCGCACGCTCAATTTGAAATTGAATTGGCATGCGAACTAGCGCCTCATGAAGAGTGTAGAGAGTTTGGCTATGCCTGAACCGTCCCCACTTTTATCTTATTGTCGCGGCTGAGTCTTTTCGCGATAACTAAAAGCATCACGATTCCGAGTATGTTTGCGAGCGTCAACATAACGAATACATTTGGGTCCTTGAAGTTTTGGATCGCGACGATTACACCGGCCGCCGTGTTACGTTGTGCTGTTCCGAGTCCTCCGACATCTTCAAGGTGGTCCTTCCCCCAACCGGCAAGGTAACCGAGACCAAATGCCGCCAAGACAAATAACAGTCCAACGAGAAATGCACCCGTCCCGATAATTTTGAGCAGGTTGGGAAAGTAGCCGATGAGCGTGGCCACCACCATCGCGTACATCGCCAGGTTTCCAACCGTGCCCACTAACGGCTGCACCTTCTTTGATAGACCAGGCAGAAACTGAGCGAGCAGCATGCCGACGCCAATCGGCAGAAGCATTTGTAGCAGCAGCGCTTTAGCAATGGCCGCCGCATCCACACTAATTCCTGATAGCAGCCGCGGCAGTACGAGCGGCATGTAGCCTACCGTCACGACCATCAAGATCATCATTACCGCTGCGCCGAGCGATAGGTCATGCTCTGCCGTCTGGGTCAGCTTGATCAGAAACGGCGCACCCGCACCCAGGCAGAAGATGAGTAGCCCCGCTTTGAGTGCCGGATCGAATGGTGAGAAGTACAGTGCAATAACCATTAACAGGGGCGCGAGGATGAAGTTCACGAGCAGCATCTTGAGAGCGAAGGACCAATTCTTCAAATGCGCCGCGATGGCCGAGGGCTTTTGGGTCAGCCCGACGTTCAACATCGTGCAGATCACAAAAATGGGTGCGATGTACTGAACCGCGGTCCTAAGAAACTGAAACATTGATATCTCCTCGTGCTCTTATTACTTGCGGTATGTGGCGCCTGAAGACCTAAACGATTTTTGGCCGCGCAATATTGAACCGATTCAAAAGTCAGGGCTGACTTAATCTCGCTTATCTGCCCGCAACCTTAGTGAAGGAAGATAGTTCTAAACTCGGGCTCTAATTACTTTGGGTGAGATTAACGATGCGAGTGTTGGCAGGAAACTGTCAATTTTAGCAGGCTGGCTTAGTGCAGATTCATAGCAGTCTCGTTACATCAGTTGGACCTACCAGCAGCCGTTTGACGACTGACTATCTAACGTTCAGCAGCATTTCGGCTGTGCTTATCGCTGTGGGACATGTTTATCGCGACCGCAAAGAGGCTTTATTGATCTTGTTCTCAAGTTTCTGTAGAGGTGGCAGGAGCCTCTGAAATCAGCACTTCGGTAGTGAGCATTAGCCCGGCGATTGACGAGGCGTTTTGCAACGCGCTACGAGTAACCTTAGCAGGATCAATAACGCCGGCAGCAATGAGGTCTTCAAACTTTTCGGTAAGCACGTTGTAACCGATATTCGGGTTTTTTTCGGACCGAACTCTCTCGACGATAACTGCTCCCTCTTTACCGGCATTAGCGACAATCTGTCGTAAGGGCTCTTCAAGTGCACGCTTGACGATGTTTACGCCAATTTGCTCATCTTCATCTCCGCTCGATTCACCATCGTGATCCATCGCGAATAGCTTAAAGTTGTTGAGTGCTTTTGAGGCTCGTATCAGAACCACACCACCACCCGGCACAATGCCTTCGTAAACGGCCGCCCGCGTGGCGTGCATGGCATCCTCTACGCGCGCTTTCTTTTCTTGAAGTTCGATTTCAGTGGACGCTCCGACGCGAATGATCGCGACGCCACCTATGAGTTTCGCCATGCGCTCCTGCAAGTTCTCACGGTCATGCTCCGAAGCAGCCTCTTCGATTTGCGCTTTGAGTGTTTTCACGCGAGCCTCCAAAGCACCGTGATTGCCGCTGCCACCGATGATTGTCGTGGTTTTTTGGTCAATCGTCACTTTCCTGGCGCAGCCCAGCTCTTCCAGCATGACGTTTTCCAGCTTGATACCAAGCTCTTCGTTAATGACCTTCGCTCCAGTGAGTACCGCGATATCTTCGAGCATGTCCTTACGCCGATTGCCAAATCCCGGCGCCTTCACCGCCGCAACGCTCAGCGTGCCGCGCAAGCTATTTACTACGAGGGTCGCCAACGCTTCGCCAGCTACGTCGTCCGCGATAATCAAGATGGATCTGCCCAGTTTGGCGACTTCCTCGAGAATGGGCAGCAACTCTCTCATAGAAGAAATCTTCTTCTCGCTTAGAAGGATGAGTGGATTCTCAAGTTTGGCATCCAATGTTTCTGCGTTGGTGATGAAGTAAGGCGAAAGGTAGCCGCGATCAAATTGCATCCCTTCCACCACCTCCAACGCGGTCTCAATCGTTCTTGAGTCCTCGACGGTGCTGATACCATCTCTGCCAACCTTCTGCATCGCTTCAGCGATCAACCGTCCAATGGCGTGGTCGCCATTTGCGGAGATCGATCCCACTTGCGCGATCATTTCTTCTGTGACCGGCTTTGCCGCTTTCCTGATCTCCTGGATTGCACGCCCGACTGCTTTATCGATTCCGCGCTTCAAAGCCATTGGGTTGGCGCCTGCCGCCACAGCTTTTACGCCCTCGCGAAAGATGGCCTGCGCCAGCACGGTTGCGGTTGTCGTGCCATCGCCGGCCACGTCGCTGGTCTTCGCCGCCACCTCTCGTACCATCTGGGCGCCCATATTCTCCATCGCATCTTTAAGGTCAATGTCTTTCGCAACGGTCGCGCCGTCTTTGGTGATCGTCGGGCTGCCATGCTTCTTGTCGAGCACGACGTTGCGTCCTCTTGGACCCAGGGTGATTTTTACCGTGTCGGCGAGTTTATTCACACCGCGCAGAATCGCGGCACGCGAGTCTCCGCCAAAAGTTATTTGCTTTGCCATTACCTTTGGTTGTTCTCCAGGTCTATGCCGGGTTGCGACTCCGGAAAAGGTTCAGCGCAAAGAACGATGACCGCTGCTGCAAGCAAATGAGTGAATCAAGCTGTTGGTGACAAAGCCACCATAAAACCCAACCAACCAGAGCAGCAACAACACTACAAGGATGGTCCACAACTTGAATCGTATCTCCTCAGTTCGAAACGTTAGAAACCCTTTGTTAGAGACTGAACTCTGCGAACAGAACCGTCTGTGCGCTAGACCACATACATGCTATCCTTTCCTGCGGAGTAGTTAGCATTGCTTCTAGTTTAGTCATGTCTGTTTCTGTACCTGCCACTCCCAGCGAGAATCGACTTCTTGCCGCGCTTCCCAATGAGGAATATCAACGCCTTCTGCCACAGCTTGTTAATGTCTCCTTTGTTCTTGGTGAAGTCGTCTACGAATTCGGCGGTCAGTTGGATTACGTCTACTTCCCAACAACAGCAATAGTCTCGTTGCTTTACACCATGGAAAATGGATCAAGCGCCGAGATGGGATTGACGGGTAATGATGGTGTGGTGGGAATCGCCCTCTTCATGGGAGGCGGCACCATGCCGAATCGTGCTGTCGTACAGAGCGCCGGCGGAGCTGTGAAGATGAAGGCCAAGGTGCTTCAAGATGAGTTCGCTAAGGGTGGCAAGTTTCAATACCTGCTGCTCCGCTATACGCAAGCACTGATCACTCAGATCTCACAGACTGCCGTTTGCAACCGTCTGCACTCGTTGGAACAGCAACTTTGCCGATGGCTTTTGTTAAGCCACGATCGGCTGAACACTGACGAGTTGATCATGACACAGGAACTAATTGCCGGAATGTTGGGTGTGCGCCGCGAAGGCGTGACGGTGGCTGCGGGAAGGCTGCAAGATGCTGGGGCTATCAGTTACGTCCGCGGTCATATTAAGATCCTCGATCGTCAGAGAATGGAAGAGACCGTTTGCGAGTGTTACCGGGTAGTGAAAAACGAGTTCGACCGGTTACTGGGATAACCCTTCCTCGTCTCTTGTCATTGCCGACGGGTATCCGTTGAAAACGCATCTTGCCCTCAGCATCCTCCCACGAAATCTCCAGTGCATAAGGGGTATGAGCTGTGAAGGACCACCGCCGGGAGTTTCTTTACCTTTCAGAAAGATAGTAAGAATCTCGATGGATTTGAGCGTCGTCTCGCTTGCATTCGTTAACTCCACTACAACCTTTGATGGCGCATCTATGAATCTGAAGTTCAACACACATATATAAAGCTGCGAAGAGTTAAAGCGACTCGCCTATAAGCGGTCTAGCGCACAGACGCCGCCGCCTGAACCTGTAACATCTTTCCATGAGCGATATCTATGCCATGCAACGGGCGAACGGGGATGTGTTTGCACTTGATAATCAGGGACGCTTTTGCGTGCCCCTATTTCATAGCAGCCGTGACGCCATGACTGCTCGTTCACGTAATGGTGACATGCTGCTTTTCAAACCCGTAGCCCTCGATGCTTAATTGTGGGGAATCATACGTGATCAGCCTATCAATCGAGGGCATGAAAAGATGCCTGAGAGCAATGGTTTTCGAAGTCCCGCAAGGAGACACAAGTGGTCAATCTGTATATTCATGAACGCCGCGAGGGGGATGTAGCTATTCTTGACCTAAAGGGCCGCATCAGAATTAGCGGTGGCACTCTTGCCCTGCACAGATCGATTCGGTGCCTGGTCGAGGAAGGAAAAACCAAGATCCTTTTGAACCTTGTGGGCGTTACGCACATAGATTCCACCGGGCTCGGTGAGCTTATTTCAAGCTACGTAACCCTGAGCAACAAGGGTGGACAAATTAAGCTGGTCCATCTTACGGAACGCCTTCAGGACATAATGACTATTACCAAACTTCTAACTGTATTCGATATCTATGATAACGAAGCGGACGCGCTCGCCAGCTTTACGGGCCACGTTTTAAGCATTGCCGAGCCGCAGTCCATGTTTATGTAAGAGATTTGTTCACCCAGGGTTGATCACGAAGGACTTTTTTAAGCAGGAGAAATCATGGAAGAGAAGCCAGATTTCAAAGTTGGAGATCGCGTCGACCAACTGTGTATCACTTGTAACGAGGAGCGAGGCCACATCGTGGTTTCTCTGAGCAAGATAGGAAAGATCACGCGCGTCGAATGCCCAATGTGTGCGTCGCGTGTCACGTATCGCGCCGGGACAATACGTCGTGCGTCCGATAAAGTTGGCGCGCCATATGATCGCACGCGAACGTATCGCAAAGGACAGACGCTGATGCACCCGACGTTTGGTGAAGGTGAGGTAACTGCGATCATAGAACCACAGAAAATGGATGTGTTATTCGCGGATCGCATGCGGCGAATGATGCACGCTCATTCTTAAGGATGGATTTGCAGTGGAGAGATTGGCCTGAACCGACTATTTCGGCCTGGCAGCGAAGCGTGAGACACCACCCGATTATTGGACCAAATTGTGAGTTAAAATTCCGGCTCGCCTTTCCATTTCGTATGATCTTACGGAGTCATATCGGTCCCGTTTCCTTAGTTGCGTTCTGTCTGTAGCGACCGAAATCGAAATTGCCCGGCAGTTGATCGGGAAGAGTCGCTTCATCATCGATTAGGATTTCGAGATGGATTCGCGCCATACGCGCGTAGGCCAATAAGATCCACAGGGAGGGGTGTCGTGATCCGGTCTCATATTCGGAGATCCTGGCGCTTGTAAGATACTGTTCCGCACCTAACGGTTCTAAGATCTGGGTTTGCGATAGGCCAAAGGCAAGCCGGATCTGACGGAGCTTTCGGCCGAGGTGTATGGGCCTGAATGGTGGTTTTGAACCCATCGATGTCCTCCAGTTCCTCGATCATATGGATCGCCAGTTCGAACTCTATCAATTGGTTCTACGCCTTGCGGGTTCTAGGTGGTTTTGACCTTCGACCGGGTAATGAGTGAGATTCGGCGTTTTGAGTGACGAAGACTCTTTTCGAGCGCAGTGAGCAAATCTTCCTCCTTGAGAGTAATGGTTGATTGGATCGTGTGGTGATACAGGCGACGCCCTATCTGGTGGAAACTGGTATGAGGATAGAGATGTTCGATTGCTTTATTGAGTCCGGTAATTGCGACAGGAATACCTTGGGGACCGGATTGAAGAAGTTGCTTGAGTGCGGTCAGTTGATAAGCAAGACCAAGAGCTAAGGTTGGTTGTCCGGCATAGACTTTAAGAACAGCATTCCAGTCTCTCGGGTCAACATGATTTTGGGCTAACACGATATTCGGGACGGCGTGCCACTTCGAAGATCCCCCCGCAGAGCCATTCGCCATAACGTTTGCGAGGTGCAAATGGCTCTGCTTAGGTGAGAGATCCTCTCCCGGGACCTTTCACTGAGGGTTCGTATAGTTCGTTCGTTTTGCGGAGTCCGCGGAAGCGATGCTGGGCGAAGTCGCTTCCGCGAACTGCGTGGCCCCTCACAGGCCACTCAATCGGGTTCGAGACTGTCGGCAATCCCAAACCCCACAGAGCCAACTTTGAAGCCCACCCCTTCAACGAGGGCTCTGTGCGTGGAAGATCTTGGTTTGTCACCGCCTCGATCTTCCAAGTCGGTTTATCAAAGGACGTATCGCCCGCCACTTTTGAAACCTAGTCCGCGGGAGCGTCCCTGGCGCCCGCCTGCTCCCGCGGACTCTTGTGGCCCCCTCACCCAAGGCCACGTCGGAAACGTCAATGTCTCTGATCTTCGACTGTCAAGATGCTTCAGTTTGGCGTTGACTGAGTAAACGCGTGATAGTTTCAACAATAGAGACGATGTCTTGCGGCTTGCGCAGGAACACGTCTGCGCCTGCTTCTCGGGCTTCTGCCTCAACCGGATTCGCTGAAAGCACTCCGATTGGTGTGCGGGTGCGATGAATCAATCTGCGTGCGCGATGCACAAGCTCAAGTCCGTTGATTCCGGGAACGTCACAATCAAAGAGCAAGAAATCGTAATGAGCAGGACCGGTGATGTGTTCAAGTCCGGCATTTCCATCAGCGCAAGTCTGAACCTCCCATCCTTGTGCTTCAAGCATCTCCTTTGCCAACGTAGCTATTGTTTCGTCATCTTCAATATGAAGAATTCTTATGCTTCGCGCGGCGTCTAATTCGATGGAACCGACGGCGTGCTGACTGCTGGTAACGGTCTTCAGATGGTCCATGATAGAACTTGAAAGGACGAACGCTCCCTTATCGATATGAGAATTGAATCAACCGTATTGAGTAACGAAGGTTGAATTCGAGAGGCGGGATTATAGGCAGCTACAATACATCGTCAAAGAAAAGCGTCTGCGGCGTTGAGACGTTATCTGCATGGAACGGAAGTAAATGTCGCAGTTGCAAGAAACAATGTATGTTATTGCATATAGCAGCAAACGTTGTGGAGTAGCAGGGGCTGGCTCAAGGCCGTCACTGGACTGAGTGGTAAGCGTTCGCCGTTGCGGGTGATGCAACTGGTTTGTAGATCGATTTGAGGTTCCCCTTCCGTGGTATCAGAGTTATGCATTGTCACGATGCGAAAGATTAGAGTAGGATTGTATGCCCTCTCAACGCACATGGCGACCTTAAAACGCACCGCACCAGCGCCATCAAGGGCAAATAATTGTAGCCCAGAGTGATTTAGAAGATTGTGAGCAGGATCTCCACAAGTAATGTGGTGCGTCCTGCCAAACAAGCTGAACTCCTTCAGTCGACGTCGATTGACCGTCGCTTGTTGACGAGGTCGTCAATGCCGTTGGGGTTGGAGTCGGCTCGCTTTTGCCCGGCGTCTGAATTTCTCCTCCCAACGCGAATGTCGTGCTGGAGAGCAGCACTATGGCGGCAAAGAGAACGCATCGAAGCCTGTTCATTGTTTAGATCCTTTTTGGCATGGATGCAGTCTGGTTATCAGACCGCGAAAATTGTTGAGCCCAAAATCATAACACCAATAGTCGCAGTTGCGACTATTTGGCAACGAACGCCGCTAATGAACACGACGAACAAACCAAACGAAACGCGGAAGGCGCGCGACTGGCAAGCCAGACGAGCTTGCAAAGATGCGCTTAAGCTTGAACGAGTTGGTGATTATGAGGGTGCGCGTTTCGCCTTGCGAATAATGTGGACGAGGATCGGGGCGAGGCCGAGGTTAGTTGAGCTTTCGACAGACACGCAAGCAGAAGTGTTGTGGCGAGTTGGCTCTTTATCCGGATGGCTGGGCAGCGCGAATCAAATCGCTGGCGCACAGGAGTTCGCCCGTGATCTGCTGACTGAAAGCATCACGTTGTTCGAGTCGTTGGGTGAACAGGACAAACGCGCGGAGGCAATGGGAGACCTGGCGCTGTGTTACTGGCGCTCAGGAGCGCAGGAT
>DATELZ010000040.1:0-36559 GCA_035276045.1 Pyrinomonadaceae bacterium
ATGTTCGAGCCGTGGGATGCAGTCGGTTTCCGCAAGAATCAGCGCTGGGACTGCAACCAGGTAACGGGCATGAACGGCGATGTCGCGAACAAACCACCCCGCCGATCCATCGGCAAAGAGAATCGTCTGCGCAGTTGCCAATATCGCGAGTGGAATCCACGCTACCCCCGCCGCAAACAACGCCCGCCTTACAACGCGCGGCTCGTCAGGCTTAACCAACCCCAACGACATCTGAAGCCGCCGCGGCGGACCACCCTCGAACACGCGCTCATCAACATAGACATCGCTCGCGCTCATCCGGTTTATCCGTGGTTCCTACTAAAGTCGAAAGATAACTGCCAGCAGCGCGAGTACACCCAACAACGACATCAATCCTGCCAACACCGTGGCGAGCGAGTAGGGGACTTCGGGATGGATCGCGCGCAGGGCGACCATGTCGCGGCGGTGTTGCCAGGTGGCCAAAGTCAGGGCCACGATGCCGATGCAGATCATCAGCGTTCCGTATCCGCGTGGACCTATCATCCCTTCCCGCGGCGTGAGCGGTTGCTGCTCGTGCATGTACTGAAAGAACTTGTAGATCGTAAATCCAAAACTGATCAGCGACGTCGACGTCCTGACCCACGCCATCAACGTGCGGTCATGGGCCAACCGTGTTCTTTCAGTCGCCAGGATGGTGGACGTGTTAGCACTCACATCGTTCGTCACCGCCACTCGAGCTTTCATGAATCACTACTCGCCAGTTCGCGCCTCACTTTGTTTACCTGGTCCCTTGATAACGAGGTATAGATCAACGAACCGCCACAGTCGCGCAAAACATGAGCCGCATGCACCGGTTCAAACTTCTCGGCGAGCGTGATAATCGCCGACTCCCCAGGTTGGACCAACGCTCCTACGTCGCGCACGAAAGAGTCGGGTATGCCGACGTCGCTGACCCACCAATCGCGCGTCAACGGCGCGAGCGAATCGCCGTTTGAATTCTCCGATTCCCCGCTCGCCAACTTGCCCGCTGCCGCACTGAGCCGTTCCGTAAAAGGCTGAAACAACGTCGCCCTTATGAACGCCCCCCAAAGCCGGGCCCAGCGCGATCCTTCTTCACGCGACAGGTTGACGCTTTGTTGGACAACGAAATTGCGGCGATCTTCCCAGGAGACGGTAATTGCTTGATCCAGGTCGAAGAGCTCAACTCCTCGTTGCCGCAATTCCGTCAAAACCTGGGCGGCACGGTACCGGCCCTGAAAGCCGACTACGATCAGCTCCATGGTCCTCTCCTGCGAGTTGCGGCGGAAAGATAGAGAGTTTGCAAACGAGGGTAAATCACCTCGATTTGGTATTTTCCCACGCTCGCGCGAAGGCGCTCCTGCATCTTTCCGGTAGCTGGATCAGGGTTCTATGGTAGGACGTTTTTGTACGTTACAGATCAGAGGAGATCCGTGGCCTTTGTCGTCTGGACTATGCCGTTGCGGATCGCGTAGTGCACCAGCTCGACGATCGAATTAGCGTCCAGCTTTTGCATCACCGAGCGGCGATGCGTTTCAACAGTGCGGACGCTGATGCCGAGTGCTTTTGCGATGTCTTTGTTGCTTTTATTCTCGGCTAAAAGTTGAAGTATCTCGCGTTCGCGGCCACTCAAAGGCCCGGAACGAGAAGGCTCCGGCTGGCCCGGCGTCGCCGTGCTGACCAGGGAATTCAGAATCGCTTCCGAGATCCGTGGCGTAAAGAACGGTTTATGCCGCGCCAAGGATTTCACGGCTTCAACCAGGTACAGCGCCACGTCGTTTTTCAGAACATACCCCCGCGCGCCCGCGGCAAAAACTTCGCGAATCAACTCTTCCGAATCGTGCATGGAAAACACGAGCAACTCGACGTCGGGAACGTCTCGGCGAATCTGACGAATAGCGTCTAACCCATTCAGCTCCGGCATCGCCAGATCGATGATCATCACGTCGGGCTTCAGCTTCTCAGCCATGCGCACGGCCTCGCGTCCGTCGCTCGCTTCGCCAACCACTTCCAGCTCGGCATCAGACTCCAGCAGATCGCGAATGCCACGACGCATCAACGCATGATCGTCAGCTAACAGAATTCGAATCATCACCCACCCACCTTACTGGCACTGTTGCCGTCACGGTCGTGCCGTCAACACTTGAATCCACCAAGAGCTCTCCACCGAGCTGTTTCAAGCGATGTCGCATGCCGGGTATGCCGACGCCGACGACTTCCGCGCCTTCGCCATTGCGCGCGATTTGCAGCTTGTGACCTTTGCCGTAATCACGCACGCTCAAACTAACACTCTCTGTCGTTCGTTCGAGATCGATCTCAGCCGTTTCGCTGTTCGTGTGACGGCGAATGTTCGTCAAACACTCCTGGACCACGCGAAACAATGCATACTCGACTTCCGGCGGCAGCCGCTGGTCGTCGTGGCCTTTTTCAGTAAAGTTCACTTTCACGCCGCTGCGCTCGTTGAATCCCTTCACATACCACTTCAGCGCCGTTATCAATCCTGCATGGTCCAACAATGGCGGATGCAGCACGTAACTCAGCGTGCGAATGTCTTTCAACGCCTGCTCGCCAAACGCAAGACTCTCCGTCAACCGATCTTTGCTGCGGCTGTCGAGACTCGCAGCGGCGTTCTGCACCTGGGCCAGGTTGAGCATGATCAAACCGATGCTCTGCGCCGTTACGTCGTGCAACTCGCGCGCGATGCGGCGGCGTTCTTCATCCTGCGTCAGCAAAAGTTTCGCCGTTAGTTGGGCCAGTTGTTGTTCTCGCTCCGCCAGTTTTTTCACCGTGCGTCGTTTTCTGTTGCGTTCCACCAGGAGCGTTGAAATCAACACCGCCTGCACGACTATGATCGTGCCGGCGATCAGGATGTTTTGCCGGTTACTGGTAAGAAAACCTTGTTCCGGGTCCGGTTGCATGTCCAGCGCGCACACTTCGGCGCCAAGCGGGAAAAGAACTAAAAGCCAGACGAACAATACAACCGTTCGGCCGCACTTCACGGTGAGTTGTCCAAATGAGTTATCCACAAACTCACTTCAGAACATCAGTTTTCAAGACACACGACCACAGCCACGATGCCTCTCGCTCTCCAGCAACGCAAAAAACGCTTCCATTCAATTGCGATAAGGGATTCCAGAAGGCGCAGGAAGAGACGACGACCACCCTTGATCGTGGGAGAAGCGTGGAGGAGAGAGTACTCTGCGAACATCGCAAATACCGGGTCAGAGATCTCTTACGTTGGGGGAAGAATCAACAGAACAAAACAACAAACTCCAATGATCTTCCCCGTTAACCAGACCCTGGTGCGAGCTGAGTAGACGCGGATATGGGAGGAGGTGGGGGATCCGCTCGAGATGTTGCGAGCTAGCCGCACGAGGTAATTGCCCGCTTAAACTGCGAAGTATCAAAATGCAACCCTAAACTTGTTCTATTGGCACGATTGCGAGCACATTAAACTGCGGCGAAAATGGACGCAATCCGTAAAATTACCGTGGAAAACGAGCTTTATCAGGAAATTCCTGATGCTCAACACAAGGATTCCCCTAGTCAGGAAATCAGGCCGAGTTTCAACGCGTAACGAATGAGTTCCGCAGTGGTCTCGACGCCCAGTGCTTGCATCATTTCATACTTGTGCGATTCAGCCGTTCTCGTAGAGATGTTTAGCTCCAACGCGATCTCCTTCATCGTCAGTCCTTCACTGATCAACTTCAACACTTCACGCTGGCGCGGAGTCAGGTTCGACTTCGATGGTCCACTGGCCAGAGGTTCAACCGGTTTACGCGTTATCAAAGGCGTCAAATAATTATTTCCCTGCGCGACTTCCCTGATCGCAGTGACCAACTCTTCACCGGCCGCCTGTTTCAGAACATAACCCGACCCACCGCAGCGAAACGCTTCCCTGACCAGCGTCTCGTCGTCATGCATCGTCAGAAAGATGACTTTCGCGGAGTTGCCCTCCTGCCTGATTCGTCTCACGGCGTCGAAGCCGTTCAACACCGGCATCGAGATGTCGACCAGAATCACTTCCGGATTCAAACGATGAGTCGCCTCGACGAGGTCCCTGCCATTGCCGACCGTGCCGAGCAGCTCAAACTCGTCGTGCAGGAGGCTTTGCAAGCCTTCGGCAAACAACATGTGATCGTCCGCAAGCAACAGCCGGATGCGCTTCATGCTTAGTTCGTCAACGGCACTTTGGCTACCAACGTCGTGCCGTTCCGCGGGCTCGAGTGTATTTCGCACGTTCCTTGTAAAAGCCTCAGTCGTTCCTCAATGCTGACCAGACCAAGGCCGCCACCTTTCCTAAACGTTTCCACGTCAAAGCCTTTGCCGGAGTCTGACACACAAAGCTCCAGCAAGCCATTGATTCTTTTCAAAGTGATCGCGGCGGATGCGGCCCCGGAATGCCGCGAGACGTTTCTGAGCGCCTCGATCGCCACGCGATAGATGCAGATAGAAGTCTGAAACGGAACCTTCTCATCGCCGATCTCGGCAGTGAGACTTACGTCGATCTGTTCCTCGTCGCGGAAGTTTCCGATGTACGACTCGAGCGCCGTTACCAGGCCGAGATGTTCCAACACCGCGGGATGTAACTGGTGCGAGAGCCGGCGTATCTCGTTAGTCAAACGGTTAGTGTTCTCTCGCAGGCCATCGAGTTCGGCGATGAGTTCGGTGTTTGACAACGGCAATTGCCGTTTGAGACGGCTGATGGCGACGGAGAGCGTCGCGATCTTCTGACTGAGATCGTCGTGCAACTCACGCGAGATGCGCCGCCGTTCCGCTTCCTGAATGTCGATCAGCCGGCCGAGTAAGCTGCGCACCTGCGTATGGCTCTGGTGGAGTTTTTCCTGGCTCTCCTTGAGAGCGAGCGCCGCGCGTTGCCGATCGGTAACGTCGCGCACGATGCTGAGCACTTTATCCCCTTCCATTCCGATCAAGCGCGCTTCGTAGTGACGCTCTTCATTTCCCATGTTGAGAGCGTATTCGAGCACTTGCGCCACGTCGGTTTTAGCGCTCTTGTCCAAAGCTGAAAGCACGTCGCCGACGAGATGAGGCGGCAACACGTCGCGCACGTTCTTTCCCAAAAACGTGTCGGGACGCACGAGCGACTCGTTCGCTTCGCGCGCGTGATAGTCGAGATAAACGCCCTGTCGCGACATGAGAAAAACAAGATCGGGATTGGCGCGCAGGATCGCGCGATTACGTTGTGACGATTCGTCGCGCTCCCGGATTACGGCCGCGAGAAACAGCAGCGTCATGGCGGCGACGATCAGGAAGAGTTGCACGGAGAGCGCGGCTGTTTCCGGCGCCTGGCTGGCGAATGGACCAAGATTGTTTATCGATCCCCAGATCGCAAAGAGACTGACAGCCATCAACGCCGCGCTCGATCCTCGTGGTCCAAAACGAATCGCGCCCCACAACAGGAACGGCAGTGGAAGATACAGCAGCGCCGGCGTCGTATTTTCACCGAATTCACTCATGCCAAAACTGACAATGCCGACAATCAACAAACACACGGCCAGAGCAGCCGCTTCCAGGTAACGCTTCGACGGCGCATGTCGTAACGAAGTTCCGCCTCGCGCCCAAGTCACAATCAAAGGCACCAACGTCAGGGATGCGAGGACGTTTGAGAAGAACCGCATCCGGAACACTCCCCAGTACCCGCTATTGCCAAACCGGTTGAGCATTACAAATGCCGCGTCGACGAATGACGAGACGAATGACGCCACCAGCACGGCGATGATGAACATTGCCACGTGGTAAGTGATGTCGAGCCGGAGCGGTTTCTTGATTAGTGAGCGCAACATGAACGCGCCGATCAACGCTTCCGAGCAGTTGCTGATGAACCAACTCAGGATCATCGTGATCGGTATGTCAGCCTTCAGTTGCGTTAGGAGGTGTGCAGGGAACGCTGCAAGCAACAGCAGCGCCCACCAGCGAACTGGAAACAACAGCAACGCTGCGAAGAGAATCGAGTTAGGCGGCCAGAGCGTGGAGACGGGATGTGGTTTGAAAGTGAGCGCGAAACCGATCTTTGCGCCCACGTAGTAAGCAATGCTGACTAACAGGGCGACGAGAACCGGACGGAGAAAACGCCGGTAGCCAATTGCGGGATTAGTGCCGTTTCGTTGTGCTTTATCCACGACGAGTTGAGACACGGTCGTGCATCCAGTATGTACGTGCTCTTGAAGAAGGGCAGCCACGAAACCTGCTTAGTCGTCGGGTTGCAAGCCGGGTTGTTTCGCGTGCGCGGGATTATAGCACGGCTAAACCAGCTTCTATTTTTTGAACGATCAAGTTCGTTGGCAGTTGATCACAGCCTCCGTAAAACCACTGATTGCGGAAAAGCAGGGCCGGGCTGATAATGAACCGCCTCTTGGTTAAGTAAGCACAACAGTAGTCCCTGCGAGTTTACGGCAGCCGTAAACTCAACTGCGCTATATTCGCCCGATATAGTCAGGGCAAAAAATTCAATAGAAGGCCAGCCGGCGGTCCCCCGCGCCGTTAAGGAGCATGTTTAACTATCTCCCCCGGCTCTGCCGATCAGTTTTGGGCTTAGCCTTGCGCTCTTCCCTTCTTCTGGGCGTAATAGTCGTCTGTTCTGCGTTAGCCGCAGCCCAATCCACGCAACCAACTCTTCTAAAACAGTACCGTTGGGAGATCGCCGGCGCGTTCTCGTTCATGCTTGTCGAGACTTCGTTGATCGGCTTCCTGCTGATCAGCCGTGCCCGACAGAAACGCGCGGAAGCTGAACGCGAACGCTTTGCGCAACTCGAGCGTAAGGCCGCCGAAGAAAGTCTGCGCAACGCGCTGATCGAAGTCGAACAACTCAAAGAAAAACTGCAACAGGAAAATATCTACCTTCGCGAACGGGTCGAGCTCGAACACGAGTTCCAGGAGATCATCGGCAACAGCGAAGAGATCAAGTACGTGTTGTTCAAGATCCAACAGGTGGCGCCCACTGATGCGAGTGTGTTGATCCAGGGTGAAACCGGCACGGGCAAAGAACTCGTAGCCCAGGCGATTCACAGCGCCAGCATGCGCAAGGATCGGCCGCTCGTGAAGATCAACTGCGCCGCGCTTCCGGCGAACCTGATCGAGAGCGAATTGTTTGGTCACGAAAAAGGAGCTTTCACCGGCGCGCAGACAAGAAAGATTGGACGTTTCGAGCTCGCCGGCGGCGCGACGTTGTTTCTCGACGAGATCGGCGAACTCCCGTTGGAGTTGCAGGCGAAGCTGTTGCGCGTTTTACAGGAAGGCGAGTTTGAACGCGTCGGCAGTTCGCAGACACGCAAAGCCGACGTGCGGATCATCGCGGCCACCAATCGGAACCTGAAGACTGAAGTTCAGAACGGACTGTTTCGCGAGGATCTCTGGTACCGGCTGAACGTCTTTCCGATCACCGTGCCGCCCTTGCGGCAACGCAAGTCAGACATCGCCCTGCTCGTCAACTTCTTTGTCAATCGGTCGAACCGAAAGCTGGGCCGGTATGTAAGAACGATCTCGCCACAAACTTTGCAAACACTGCAAAGCTATTACTGGCCGGGAAATGTCCGCGAGCTTGCCAATATCGTCGAGCGCGCGCTGATCAACAGCCCCGGCGCAGTGTTGCAACTGACTGACAAACTCGACGGCGACACGGTCATTCGGGTCAATGGAAACGGAAATGGAAATGGAAACGGTCAGCACAAGCAGAATTCGAAACTGGAAGACGTAGAACGTGATCACATTCTGGCTACTCTGAGTGCCTGCGAGTGGCGTATCGAAGGAACAAACGGCGCGGCTGACACCCTCGGTATCAACTCCAGCACGCTCAGAAGCCGGATGAACAAGCTCGGCATTAAACGACCCAGGCCGACCGCCTCTGCGGCCACGTCTGCAACACAATAACTAACCCTGCCGCTAAATGCGGTGGCTTATTAGTTCCACGAAATAACGTGGAACCACGATATACAACGGGCGCTCCCGACAGCACTCCTCCCAAACCACGCAGATTTTGTGTGGTCCAAAGTTCGCTTAGAAACCCGGCACCGCCAACATGCAATCAGGTTCTGGAGTTAGCGCGGAATGATCGTCACCACTATCAGAATTCAGACGACGCCGGAAAATCGGAAAGAGATCATGCAAACGTTCGACTCGCTGTCTAGTCCAATCCGGAGCGGACGCGGCTGTAAGAGCTGCCGAATCTATCGCGAGATCGGAAACGACGAAGCAGTGATTGTGATTCAGGAATGGGATAACAAAAACCATTGGGACGCGCATCTTCGCTCAGAAGAGTTCGCCGTCATGATTGGTGCGATGAGCTTGTTACAGAAACCGGATACGGTGGAGTTTCAAGTTCTCGACCGTCTCGAAGGCTCACATTCCGTTGACGCGCTGAAAGCCCGCAACTTCCAGGGAAAGGTTGGCAAGCTATGACTTCTCCAAGAAGAAGCACCCTCGTGAGAGTAAATTTTCCTCCACTGCCCATACGGGCGACAACCACACGTGCCAGGTGGTCTGCGAGAACGACGCGAAACGTTTTCAAGACGCCGGATTGGTATCAATCGGAAAAACTGTTCTGCCAGTTATTCAACAACAGTCAACAACCGATGAGCATTGTGACGCTGGCGGAAGGCCGGTACTTCGAAGTCAATCCAACTTTCCTGTCGCGGCTCGGCTACACGCGCGACCAGGTCATCGGTCAGCGAGCACTCGAACTGGGAATCTGGAAAAACGTCGCTCAGCGCGAAGAGCTGGTTAAGAAACTGAAATCGGGACGGCAAGTAGGAGGTTTCGAGACCAATCTGCGTGGAGCAAACGACCGGGTGCTGTTGTGGGTCTCCTCGGCGGAGTCGATCGATATCGGCGGCAAGAGTTGCATCCTGATCGTTTCCGACGACATAACCGAACAGAAGCGATCCGAAGAGCGGCTCAAGAACATCAGCGCGCGTTTGATTCGAGCACAGGAAGAAGAACGAAATCGCATCGCGCGTGAGTTGCACGACAGTCTCAATCAGAAACTGGCGCTGCTTTGCGTTGACATCGAACAGTTCAGCCAAACGCACCGGGATCGTGAGTTGGCCGAATGGTTGACATCGTGGTCGTTGAAAATCCAGGACGCGTCGGCGGATCTCGACGACCTGTCACACCAGCTTCATCCGGCTAAGTTGGACCATCTCGGCTTCGTTACGGCGCTTGAAAGTTTGTGCCGCGAGTTGTCCGGCCGGCGTGGTTTGCAGATCGAGTTTGTCCCCCAGGGAGAACGAAGTGATTTCGATCAACTCGATAAGGAAATCGCGCTCTGTGTCTACCGCGTCGTGCAGGAAGCGCTGGGCAACGTGATCAAACACTCAGGCGCGGCGCTGGCGCGCGTGAAGATCCGGCAGCGCGATCGCGTCCTGTTTCTCTCGATCACGGATTCGGGCAAAGGCTTCAGTGTCGAAACAGCGCGGCTCAAGGGCCGGCTGGGTTTGACCAGTATGGAAGAACGGCTGCGGTTAGCAAATGGCGAGTTGATTATCCGGTCGACGCCCAACCGCGGCACCCAGGTGGAGGCTCGGATCCCGATACAGAATTAGTGAATGTTTACTCTAGCGGTGAAATGCATTGAGCAGGCTTCGTGTATTGGTGGCAGAAGACCACGCGGCAGTACGAACAAACGTCGTGCAGCTATTGTCGAGCGCGTACGACGTGGTCGGAACGGTAAGTGACGGTCGCGCTTTGTTGGAAGCAATAGACACGCTTGAACCCGACGTTCTGGTGCTCGATCTTTCTCTGCCTGTCATCAGCGGCATCGAAGCCGCCAATATTTTGAAGCAAAGAAAACGGCCTTCAAAGATCGTTTTCATGACGGTTCACAACGACCCCGACTTCGTCAGAGCAACGCGCGATGCCGGCGCCCTCGGCTACGTGCTCAAACAACAAATGAATACCGATCTGCCAGAGGCGATCGACAAAGCGAACGCCGGCGAGTGTTTCACTTCTCCGTCGGTGCGCGGGCTTTGAAGGGAACAGGACCATGAAACTCAAGTGGCAGCTTCTGATTGCTTTCGTGTTGGCGTTTGTGCAAATGCCGCTGGCCGCCGCGCCGCAAAAGATCACTTCCTTGAGCACGACCGCGAAGGGCCAGGGAACGATCACCATTTCCGATCGGCTCTCGGGCGATAAGACACACAACGTCAATTCGGTCGTCGTCACTCTCCGTGAGAACGGCGAGGCCGAGATTGTGCTCGTAGCTGATATGCAGTTGTTTGCGCGCGGACGTTGGACCGCACCGTCAGATCTCAGCAAGGGAATCTCTCTGAAGATCAACGGCGGCATCGTCACGGGAAACGCCACGGGCGCCGGCAAGTTGTTCCTCAAACCCGACGCCAAATCGATCGACAAGCTGAGCTTCGACGCTAAAGGCTCGTCGCGCAGCAAAGTGATCGTTCAATTCGTTGCGGATAAAGAGGCGTCGTAAACACATGCGTGTAGTTAGCTTGGCTCTGCGGTCTTTTGCATCGGCTCTGCAGCTTTGAAGCGGCGCTGCAGTCTTTGCATCGGCTCTGCAGCTTTGAATCGGCTCTGCAGCTTTGAATCGGCTCTGCAGTCTTGAATCGGCTTGCAGTCTTGAATCGGCTTGCAGTCTTTTGAATCGGCTCTGCCGACTGATGTGAGGCGGGGCTTGCCCCGCCGCAAGCGTCTCTTAAAAGTTTGGGCTATGCCCTTCGTCCGGGCTTAGCCCGATTCAAAAAACTCGGCCGCATGAACCACTCGGAGGCAAAAGTGCTCACAGTCGATAGAAATTTTGTTATGAGCAGGAAACCGCCAGCCAAAGACATGGTTTGGATACCCGGCGGGACCTTCATGATGGGTTCGAACGATCACTATCCCGAAGAAGCGCCTGCCCACCAGGTTTCGGTGAATGGTTTTTGGATGGACCAGTACACGGTCACGAATGCTCAGTTTTCACGCTTTGTGGAAGACACGAACTATGTGACGTCTGCCGAGCGCTGTCCGAATCCCGCCGACTATCCCGGCGCCAAGCCGGAGCTGATCCTGCCCGCGTCAGTCGTGTTTCGCCGGCCGGGATACAAAGTCACTCTTTCCGATCACATGAAATGGTGGACCTACGTCCCCGGCGCGAGTTGGCGTCATCCGCTTGGACCAAATTCTTCGCTGAAAGGACTGGCAAAACATCCAGTGGTCCATGTCGCTTTCGAAGACGCCTGCGCCTACGCGACGTGGGCGGGAAAGTCGTTGCCGACGGAAGCGGAATGGGAATTCGCCGCGCGCGGTGGTCTCGAAGGCGCTGTCTACGTTTGGGGTGACGAGTTTGAACCTGACGGCGAGATACTCGCGAACACCTGGCAGGGCGACTTCCCGAACGAAAATCTTCTCGCCGACGGTTATGAATGGACCGCGCCCGTCGGATCGTTTCCAGCGAACGGCTACGGTCTTTACGAGATGGCCGGAAATGTCTGGGAGTGGACCACCGACTGGTATCAATACCACAGCGAGATCCCGCAGACGTGTTGCGCGAGTTTCAATCCACGGGGCGGCGATCCGGAAAAGAGTTACGACCCGCACAGTTCGAACGTGAAGGTTCCACGGCGTGTGATGAAGGGCGGTTCATACCTTTGCGCCCCAAACTATTGCCAGCGATACCGGCCTGCTGCGCGCATGGCCCAGGAGGTTGACACCTCGACTTGTCACCTCGGTTTTCGTTGCATCATCAGATCGTAAAGGAGTCGATTCAATGATCGAAGAAACCATTACCACGCTGGTGTTAGGGCTGAAGCTGTTTATCGAGACTATCGGCGCGCTCTTCATCGGCGTCGGCGCGCTCCTAACGCTGGCGCGCTTTATCCGTGTTCTCTCCAAGCCGAGCATCAGGGGTTACGAAAGCACACGGCTCTTGTTGGCCCGTTTTCTTTCCCTTGGTCTCGAATTTCAACTTGCCGCCGACATACTCGGAACTGCGGTTGCGCCGTCATGGGCGCAGATCGGAAAGCTGGGCGCGATCGCGGTGATCCGAACAGGTCTCAACTACTTCCTCGCGCGCGAAATGAAAGAAGAACAGGAAGTCGTCCAGGAAGACGAACAGGAACAGGTAGCGATCGAGAGGAAACTTGCATGAGCGTGTGTAATCTATTTTCGATCATATTCGCCGGCTTGCTTTTCGCCGGCGTTGTTGTCGGGCAGGAGATTTTGCAGACCGAACAACAGATCAAGGAACTGCGTCCCTTACTTGAAAACACAGCGGCATTGGAGCGCCTGCGAAACCAACAGATCACGACGATCGCACACCGGCTGAAACTCACGCCGGCGCAACTCGCACAGGCACGTCCCGTGTTGAACCACGATTTCGACGAGAAGATCGCTTTGTTGAGAAACACCTCCGATAAGACCTCAATCACCCGGGAACTTGAAGCCATTAACGAAGATACGGAACAGCAACTCGATCAGATCCTCGACGACTCGCAGATGTCCGAGTTTCGCAAACTCAGCGGACGAGCCAAAGAACCTGTTCCGTGGTTGCTGGGCGCGGTTCCCGGCATGGACGATCGCGGCGGTTCGGGATCGGTTGAGACGACGTCGAAGTCGCGTAAAGCAAAGCGGTTCGAGCCGGTCATCGCTCCGATACCGATTATCAATCCGACGCTCGGAAACGGTCTCGCTCTCGGCGGCGGCTTTCTCTATCACTTGAACAAAGACGATCTCAAGTCGCCGCCTTCGTTCACCGGCGGCGGCGCGTTCCGCACCAGCAACGGGAGCCGTGGTTTTGTGTTTGCGCAGAAACTGGTTTTGAAAGAGAACAAGTATCGGCTGCTGGTGGCAACCGGGCGCGCGGATATCCACTTTGATTTCTTCGGCATCGGCGCGGACTCCGGCGATGCCGGCGTGTCGATTCCGATCGAGGTGAGTGGCCGCGGACTCTTGATCGACGGATCGATGCGCGTGTTTCGTCGTAACTGGTTCGCCGGCGTTCGGTATTACGTCATGCGCTCGACGGTGAATGTCGATCGCAGCAACGTAACGCCGTCAAGCAACCCTCGCATACCAGGACGGCCGGAAATACCGGAGATAGATCTCGAGTTGCGGACTGCGGGTCTTGGTCCAACTCTCGAATTTGATTCACGCAGCGATTCGTTCTATCCACGCAAGGGAGAGCAGTTTCGTTTTCAGGCAAGCTTTAACGGTCGGGCCGTCGGTGGGCGTCGCACTTACCAAACCTACCAGACTTACTACAACAAATATATGAGCCTTGCGCCGAAGCACGTGCTCGCGGTCCATGCTTCCGGTTGTCAGGCCGCGGGGAACGTGCCGTTCTACGATCTCTGCTTCTTCGGACAGAGCAAAGACGTGCGTGGTTACGAAGTCGGCCGTTACATCGATCGCGTTATGATCGCCGGCCAGGCTGAGTACCGCGTCGAGTTGCGCGGACGGCTCGGCGCGGCTGCGTTTTTCGGCGCGGGAGAAGTGGCGCGCCGGTGGGCCGATCTCAGATCGGACGCGCTGAAGCCGGGCGGCGGCGTCGGCTTGCGGCTGCGGATAACCAAAGAGAGTCACATTAATTTGCGGATCGACTACGGCTGGGGCATCGGCAGTCGTGGTCTATATCTCGGCGTGGGCGAAGCATTCTAAATTCGGAGGCACACATGAAACATCTACTACTGCTGGCTTTGCACAAAAAGTGCTTTATCGGGAGGAAGACGTCTCCCGCAAAGGCGCAAAGACGCAAAGAAACTATTAGTAACGCGGCAGCGCTTTGCACCTTTGCGCCTTTGCGGGAGACTTTTTGTGCAATGCCGCTGTTGCTACTCACACTCTTCGTTTTGGCAGCGCCAGTCGCAGCGCAAAAGACGAAGGTCAACTACGACAAGACTGCTGACTTCACGAAGTTCAAGACTTACTCGTGGACGCGCGGCGTGCCGGCGAACAATCCCGCGATCAACCAACTCATCGTCGACAGTGTCGAGCAGAATCTCGCGGCGAAGGGACTGACGAAGATCGACAACGGCGGCGACTTGTTAGTCAGCATCGCCGTAGGCATCGAGTACGACATGACGATGACGCACGCAGCGCGTGGAAACACCGGCAGCGCGATCGAAACCGGCATTCCGCTTTCCGCTGCTCAGCCGTGGGAAGTTCGAAGAGGCAACCTGCTTGTGGCGATGGAAGACCCGCGGTCCAAATCTCTCGTGTGGCATGGCTTTGCTTCCGACACGCTCAGGTACGAACCGAGCGCCGATCTGCAAAAGGACGCCAAGCGCATGGAGAAGCCGGTGAAGAAAGCGGTCGAGAAACTGTTGAAACAGTTTCCGCCGAAGAAGTAGCGCTATTCTCCGCCGCCGTTAGCCGAGTGTTCTATTGGGACCACCTGCACAGCGGCGTCTCGCACTTCGTTGAGAAAACGATTGATGATCGATCCGTGTAACAGTATGTCCCAGCGCGAGCGCGAGGTCTGTCCGAAGACAACGTGCGTGATTCCTTCACGCCGCGCAAATTCAATCAACGCATCAGCCACATTGCGCCCCTTGAGCCTGACTACTTTCGCGCCCAGTTCCCGAGCAAAATGAATACTCTCCTGCAAAGCGGCAAAGTCTTCCGGCTTGATTCGTCCCATCTCCTCGCGCGGGGTCTCGACGTAGACGGCGAACCAATCGTCGCTGGCGAGACGTCCGGCGATCCGTGAACCCGTCCGCAATAATTTCTTCGCGCTGCCGTGCGACGCGATCGCCACCATCACCTTTTCGGGAATGACAGCCTGTTCGAGACCTTCACGTTCGCGGTAATCGTGCGCCTTTGTCGCCTGGTCCTGGGCCACCTGGCGTAACGCCAATTCCCTGAGCGCGGAGAGATTTCCCTTGCGAAAGAAATTGTTGAGTGACTGTTCGATCTTCTCGACGCCGTAGATCTTTCCCTGTCGCAAACGCGTGCGGAGTGTCTCGACAGAAACGTCGACGTTGACCACTTCGCCGGCGCGGCGGAAAAAACAATCGGGCACTGTTTCACGCACGCGCACACCTGTCGTGCGAGCGACGGCGTCATTTAACGATTCGATGTGCTGAATGTTGACGGCGGTGATGACCGAGATGCCGTTGTCGAGCAGTTCCTTTACATCTTCGTAGCGCTTGCGATGTTTCGATCCGGGAACGTCCGTGTGGGCCAACTCGTCGACAATCGCCACTTGTGGCCGGCGCGCAATCACCGCATCGAGATCCATCTCTTCAAGCATGACGCCGCGGTAGGCTATCTTGCGCAGCGGAACGTGTTCGAGTCCTTCCGCCAAAGCGGCGGTTTCAACCCGGCCATGCGTCTCGACGACGGCGATTACAATGTCCACGCCTTGTCGCTTCAACGCATGCGCGTCCTGGAGCATCTGCCACGTCTTGCCCACGCCCGGCGCGGCGCCGATGTAAACACGCAGCGTGGCCTCGTCGCCCTCTTTTAGTTTGGCGAGCAATGCTTCCGGTGACAGTCTTTTCAGTTCGACAACCATCGACATAAAAACTATGGCGCGTGCCTGGGTTTCCTGCTGTCCAGATCGAGATTGAGTTCGAGCACATTTACGCGTGGTTCACCAAGAAAACCGAACTGGCGTCCTTCAGTGTGCGCTGCAACGATGTTTCGCAACTCTGCTTCACTCATTCCTCGCTCACGCGCGACGCGCAGAACCTGAAACTCCGCCGCCGCCGGCGAAATGTGCGGATCGAGACCCGAACCCGAGGTGGTGACCAGGTCGATTGGAACAGGTTTGCCCGGATTTTCCGCTTGCAACTTTTCGACGTCAGCTTTTACGCGATCGATCAGTTTCTGATTTGTTGGACCAAGATTCGAACCTGACGAAGCGCCGGCATCGTAGCCATTCGCCCCCGCAGCGGAAGGACGTGAACGAAAGTATCCCGGCGACGAAAAAGACTGCCCGATCAGCCGCGAACCAATGATTGTTCCATCTGCTCTTCTTATCAGTTGCCCGTTTGCCTTGTCCGGAAAAATGACCTGGGCCAGTCCGGTCACCGCCAACGGATAGACCACGCCGAGCAAAACTGTCGTCACGATCGTCATCAAGACTGCGGTAATTAAGTTCTTCATAGTTATGCCAACCCGATTGCATTTATTACGACGTCGATGACCTTGATCCCGATAAACGGCACGACGATGCCGCCTGCGCCGTAGATCAATAGGTTGCGACGCAACAGCGCTGCGGCGCTCATGGGCCGGTACTTCACTCCGCGAAGCGCGAGCGGGATCAAGGCGATGATGATCACGGCGTTGAAGATCACTGCCGACAGAATTGCCGACTGCGGTGTGCGCAGTCCCATGATGTTCAGTGTGTTGAGCACCGGAAATGCCACGGCAAACATCGCCGGAATGATCGCGAAATATTTCGCAACGTCGTTCGCGATCGAGAAAGTCGTCAGCGCGCCGCGGGTCATCAACAACTGCTTGCCGATCTCGACGATCTCGATCAGCTTCGTCGGGTTACTGTCCAGATCCACCATGTTGCCGGCTTCTTTCGCAGCTTGAGTGCCCGTGTTCATTGCGACGCCGACGTCGGCCTGGGCCAACGCGGGCGCGTCGTTTGTGCCGTCGCCCGTCATCGCAACCAGTTTGCCGCCTTCCTGCTCGCGTTTGATCAAAGCCATCTTGTCTTCGGGTGTCGCTTCGGCGAGAAAGTCGTCGACGCCGGCTTCGCGCGCGATCGTCGCGGCCGTTAGCGGGTTGTCGCCGGTGATCATCACGGTCTTGATACCCATCTGCCGCATCTGGTTGAACCGTTCGCTCATTCCGCCCTTGATGACGTCTTTTAAATGAATGACGCCAAGCGCTATTCGATCTTCAGCCACGACGAGCGGCGTGCCGCCGGCTTTTGAAATGTTTGCGACGATCCCGTCCAACTCGCGCGGCAACGATTTCTTATGTCCATTCAGATATTTGTTGATCGCGTCGGCAGCGCCTTTACGCACTTCACGGCCGTCGTAATCGACACCCGACATTCGTGTTTGCGCGGTGAAAGGAATGAAATGCGCTTCGTGTGGGGACAGTTCGCGTCCGCGCAACCCGTATTTCTCTTTGGCGAGAATGACGATCGAGCGTCCTTCGGGAGTCTCGTCGGCGAGCGACGATAGTTGCGCAGCTTCGGCGAGTTCGGTTTCGTCAACTCCGGGCAGCGGAATGAATGCAGTCGCTTGGCGGTTGCCCAACGTGATCGTTCCGGTCTTGTCGAGCAACAGCGTGTTTACGTCGCCCGCTGCTTCGACGGCGCGCCCGGACATCGCCAGCACGTTGTGTTGAATCAAGCGGTCCATTCCTGCGATGCCGATCGCGGAGAGAAGTCCGCCGATGGTCGTCGGAATCAAACAGACAAGAAGTGAGACGAGCACGAAGATCGTCTGCGGAGCGTTGGAGTAGATCGCGAATGGTTGCAGCGTGACGACGGCTAACAGGAAGACGATCGTCAAACCGGCAAGCAGAATGTTGAGCGCGATCTCGTTTGGAGTCTTTTGTCGTTCTGCGCCTTCGACGAGGGTGATCATGCGATCGATAAATGTCTCGCCCGGATTGGAAGTGATTCTGACCTTGAGCTGGTCGGAGAGCACTCGCGTTCCTCCGGTCACCGCGGAACGATCACCGCCCGCTTCACGAATCACAGGCGCGCTTTCGCCGGTAATCGCCGACTCGTCGACCGAAGCAACACCTTCGACGATCTCGCCGTCGCCCGGTATGAACTCTCCGGCCGAGACGATCACGACGTCGTCCTTGCGCAACTGTGGCGCCGGAACGTCTTCAGTTTGCGAACCGGAGACGATGCGATGCGCGATCGTTTCGGTTTTTGATCGACGAAGATTGTCGGCTTGCGCTTTGCCGCGTCCTTCGGCCATTGCTTCGGCGAAGTTGGAGAACAAAACCGTGAACCAAAGCCAGAGCGTGATCTGTAGTTCGAAACTCGTGTTCGTAGCACCAATTCCGCGGATGAGTTGCAGAGTCGCCAATACGCTGCCGGCTTCGACCACGAACATGACGGGATTGCCCATCATCCTGCGTGGATTCAGTTTGACGAAAGCATCGACGATAGCCCGTTTGACGATCTGCGCGTTCCAAAGTTGTGTATTAGCTTTCATGACTAGAAGGTTGTGCCCGCGTTCATCAATAAGTGCTCGACGATTGGTCCAAGACTGAGCACCGGGAAGAACGTCAGCGCGCCTACGATCACGATCACGCTGACCAGCAGCGTAGTGAACAGTGGCGTGGTAACAGGAAATGTCCCGAGCGACGGCGGGACGGTCTTTTTGCGCGCGAGATTGCCGGCGATCGCGAGCATCGGAACGATCATGATGAACCGCCCGAACAGCATGGCGATGCCGATCGTGGTGTTGTACCAAAGCGTGTTGGCGGATATTCCGGCGAATGCCGAGCCGTTGTTGCCTGTTCCGGAGGTGAACGCGTAGAGCATTTCCGATAGACCATGTGGTCCAGCGTTGTTCAACTGCGACGTGCCGAACGACGGCGAGACAGCAGAAATAGCTGTCAGGATCAGGATGACGAGTGGAAACACCAGCACAACCAGCATCGCCATCTTCACGTCGTACGATTCGATCTTCTTTCCCAGGTACTCCGGCGTCCGTCCCACCATCAGACCGGCGATAAATACAGACAACACGATGAAGATCAGTATTCCGTACAAGCCCGATCCGACGCCGCCAAACACGACCTCGCTCAACATGATGTTCGCGAGTGGGATCATTCCGCCGAGAGGAGTAAACGAGTCGTGCATGGAGTTGACCGCGCCGCACGAGGCGTCGGTGGTGACGGTTGCAAATAAGGCGCTGTTTGCGATACCGAAACGGACCTCTTTGCCTTCCATGTTTCCACCCGGCTGCATGGCGCTCACGGTTTGATCTGTCCCCGGGAGCAAAGGATTTCCCTTCGCCTCGCTCCAGTAAGTAACCAGCACGCCTGCCAGAAACAGGACCGCCATCGCAGACCAGACGGCCCAACCATGTCGTGGCGCTCCGGTCATGCGTCCGAGTGTGTACGTGAGCCCCGCGGCGATCGCGAAGATCGAGAACATCGCGATCAGGTTCGTCAGCGGAGTCGGATTTTCAAATGGATGCGCGCTGTTTGTGTTGAAGAAACCGCCGCCATTCGTGCCCCATTGTTTGATGAACTCCTGCGAAGCGACTGGTCCTTGCGCGATCACCTGCTGTGCGCCGTTCGCCGAATCGATCACGTGAGCGACGTCATAAGGTCTAACGTTCTGAATCACTCCCTGCGAGACCAGCACCAATGCTCCTATCAAACAAAACGGCAACAACACCCAGAGCGTTGCGCGCGTCAGGTCGACCCAGAAGTTACCGATGGTCTGCATCTCTCGCCGCGCAATACCGCGAATGAAAGCGATTGCCAGCGCGATACCCGTCGCCGCCGAAATGAAGTTGTGATAAGCAAGCCCCGCCATTTGCGTGAGGTAACTCATCGTCACCTCCGGCACGTACGATTGCCAGTTTGTGTTCGTGGTAAACGATGATGCGGTGTTGAATGAAGAAGCTGTGTAGCCGGCTGAATCAACACCCGCGAGGTTCTGCGGATTGAACGGCAAGAACCCCTGGAGCCGCTGCAATAGATAAAGGACGAGCATCGTCACCAGGCTGAAGAGCAGCATTGCTACCGCATACTCAGTCCAGCGCATCTCGCGTCCCGCATCGACTCGCGTCAGCCGATAGATGAGCCTTTCAATTGGCCCAAGCACCGGATCGAGCAACGTTCTTTCACGATTGAAAACCCGCGCCATAAAACTGCCGAGCGGTTTCGTCACCAGCAGTATCAACGCCAGAAAGAACAGAATCTGTAACCAACCATTAAACGTCATGTCCAAACTTCTTTGTGCCTCTTGTGTTCCTTCTTGTGCCTTTTCGCGGCTAAAACTTTTCCGGCCGCAGCAGCGCATACGCGAGATAAGCGAGCAGTAGCGCAGCCACAATCAAACTAATCACCGTTTCGAAACTCATCTCACTGCAACCTCTCACACACCCGGACGTAACCAATCGCCAACAGAAAAAATCCAATCGTCAAGCCGACAAACAACACGTCTAACATCGCTTCACCACGTTCCTTTCTTGCCGCCAATCCACCACACCAATCCCAACGTCGCCGTGTTTTGTTCCTTCTTCAAAACGCCTGGCTGTTCGGTCAGGAAAAACGGTTGGTTGGAGAAGTCGCGTCGATACTCGACCCGGCCCAGAAAGCCATCGGCAAACTTGTACTCGGCAGTTACGGTGTGCTCCTTCAACGCCTGTGACACACCACTGAACAAGCCGCCAGCCGGCGCGACTTTCTCGCTCAGGTATTCGAAGCGTCCGGCGATCGCAAACTTCGGCGTCACTTGATAACGCG
Source organism: Pyrinomonadaceae bacterium (assembly GCA_035276045.1). Taxonomy (GTDB): domain Bacteria; phylum Acidobacteriota; class Blastocatellia; order Pyrinomonadales; family Pyrinomonadaceae; genus PSRF01. Next base: position 20,359 of record DATELZ010000040.1, read on the forward strand.
CGTACCCGACACCGCCCCAGACGCTCGCCGGCGGACTGTCGCGAAAGACGCGCCCAATGACGTAGTCGCCTTCAACGGCGAGGGTCAACTTATCCGTGACGTTGAATGTGTGATACGTGTCCAGCACATGGAAACGCCCCGAGGGAACTGGCCGAATGACGTCGGTCGAGAGTCCGGGTTGCGAAGCGACAGGCGCAAATGTCGGATTGAGAGCTGGATTGCGATCGCGTTGTTCCTGGCCGTTGTAATAGTTGAACTGCGACGTCACGCGCGGCGTCGGTTTCCAGGTGAACAGGATCGCCTGCGACTTGAAGCCGTTGAAATCTTCCGACTGCTGCACGCCGTTGACTAACCAATGCGTCACTGTGAGTTTGTCGTTGAAGGCGTAACTCGATCGCAGGCCGGCGTGATAGAACGGAAGAAAGTTATAGAAATAAGAGCGCGTGTAATTGAAGTTGTCTTTGGTGTAATTGGTTTCGTAACCGAGCGCGCCGGCAAATTTCCCGAAGTCGACGGTCAGGCCTTTGCCTACGTCAAAAACATAAGTGCCGTATGCTTGCCAGAGCGGTCGATAGACTTGTGGTCTTGGTTCATTCGCAGCGTTACCCTGGACCGTTTCCGTCGCCTGCCCGTATTGCAGATCGAGCCGCATGCCCCAGCGCCGTCCGGCCTCGAGATTCGGCGCGTGCTCGATGACGACTGCCGCCTGATTCAAACTAAAACTGTTGGACTGCACGTCGTACGCGCGCAGTAGATTGACGCCGCCGATGGGCCGGTTGAAGTTGTAACCGTAGTAACCGTCAAGCGTTACATTTATCGTCGTGTCGCGGAAGAAGTCGAGTGGTTCACGATCTGACTCAACAGGTTGCGCGATCGCTTGCGGCGCAGTTGTGAATCTAGCTTCAACTTCGGCAAGTCTCTTTTCTAACTTTTCTATGCGGTCCAACAATTGACGTTCGCGCTCTGTGAGCGTCTCTTGCGCCTGAACCAGCGACCACGAACCACAGATCAAAACAAATGATATTAGTCGTTTCACACGTGCTCCTTATGATTCGCGGTTTGATCTTTGTCCAATAGATCGAGACAGTGAGCGCCCAATAAGAGAAGAGGCAGCGCCAACACAAAAAGGACTGTTGCAACGTAATGCAGTGAGAATCCATGCCATGCCGGATCTGCAAACCAGGAAATTATTGTGAGGATCGATCCGAGCATCGGCGCGGCTAATCCGCTCGCAAGCCCAAAAACAGCGTAGCGTCTCTTCCATGTCGAGTTAGTGATTTTGTAAGCCGTAACCACAAAAACAGGCTACGCCCCTGTTTATAAAGAAGGTGTAAATAGTGGATAAAAAGTTTGTAAAAGGAGTGAGAGATCAGGACTCGGGCATGAAGCGATAGCCGACCCACGGTTCGGTGACGATGTAGTTCTGGCCGGCGACTTCTTTTTCCAGTTTCTTGCGCAGGTTGCCGACGAACACTCGCAGGTATTGATCCTGTTCGACGTAATCGCCGCCCCACACCGCTGCCAGCAATGTACGATGCGTGAGGACCTTTCCGGCGTGCTTCATAAAATAGACGAGCAAGTCGAACTCTTTCGGCGTCAGGTGGACTTCCGCATCGCGGACGAGGACTTTGCGCGACTCCAGATCGACATGAAAATCTCCTGCTCGCAGCGTCGTCGGCGTCGGCTCGCTTTTTTCCTGCAAGCTCGCGCGGCGCAGCGAGGCGCGCACACGCGCGAGCAACTCGTCGATGCCAAACGGCTTGGTGACAAAATCGTCGGCGCCGAGATCGAGTGCTTCGACTTTCGTCTTCTCCTCGCCCTTCGCCGACAACACGATGATCGGCACTTGAGAGATCGCGCGTAGTTTCCTGCACAACTCGAGCCCATCGACATTCGGCATCGCGAGATCGGTGATCACGAGATCCGGATGCCAGTCGCCAAACGTTTCGAATCCCGCCAAGCCGTCAGCAGCGGCGCGCACGTCGTAGCCGCGCGACTTCAGCCCCGTGCGCAACACGCGCGTCAGTTGCGGTTCGTCGTCGACGACCAATATGCGCGGTCTTTCGTTCATAGTTTCTCGTTAACAGTTCCCGCCAGCGCTGTCTCTGCGTCAGGCTCCTCATCACCAATCGGCAATGTGAAAACTACACGCGTTCCCTTGCCTGCCGCGCCCGGCTCGATCGCGATCCGGCCACCGTGCGCCTCGACGATTCCCTTCGCGATCGCTAACCCCATTCCGGTGCCCGTCGGTTGCTTGTTGCTCACACCGCCATCACGTGTGGCACGAAAGAACTTGTCAAAAACTCGCTCGCGCAAATCGGGCGCGATACCCGGCCCTTCGTCTTCAACCGCCATCCGGATCGAATCGTCTTCCGCTCGTTCGGCTGTAATGCGAACACGCGATCCTTTGGCTGAATACTTCGCCGCGTTGTCGATCAACGTGTAGACGACTTCGCTGACCGCGCGTTCGTCAACCCGAACACCCGGCAACTCCTTCTCCACCTCGACTTCGACATGATGCTGGCGCGTGATCGGCTCCGCGCGTGTGAGTGCCGCGGATATGATCTCGTCCACGACTCCCCAACGCCGCCGCAGTTGCAATTCGCCGGCTTCGATGCGGGCCAGTTCGATCAGCCCGTTGATGAAACGATTCAAGCGATCGCTCTCTTCGTCGATCACTTCCATCATCTCGATCTTCGACTCGGGATCGAGCGCCACCGGTTGGTCTCCACGCACCTCGTCAAGCAGCGTGGTAATCGAGGCTTTGATAGACGTCAACGGCGTGCGCAAATCGTGCGTGACGGCGTCGAGCAACGCCGACTTCAATTTCTCGCTCTGCCGCAACGCTTCCGCATGACTCGCGCGCTCGAACGCTTCGCGCAGTTCCGCGTACAGTCTGCCAATTTCACGTTTGCCGTGTTCCGCTTCTTCGGCGCGTTTCCGGGCGCGCGCGGAGAGTTGGCCCACGGTAACGGCGGTGATCAGAAAAGCTACGAGTGCGATCCAGTTGTCAGTTGCGGCGATGTGGAATGTGCCGAGCGGCGGCAGAAAGAAGAAGTTGAAACAGAGCATCGCCAGGATTGAAGCGACCAGGGCCGGAACGCTGCCCCAGCGCATGGCGATCAATAGAATGTTGAGCAAAAGAACCAGCGAAACAGTCGCCGCATTGACGTGGTCGCCGAGAAGTTTGAGCACGAGTGTCAACACCGCGACGCTCAATCCGGCAACTGCGTAACTGGTCCACTTTGGTTCTGAAACCGCCGGCGACATGCCGCCTATTGTATGACAATCCGCGTCGCTGACGAGTGGTCAACCGAGCCAGCCACCGCTAAACCCGGCGCGGCGCAGGCCGTTTACGATGTGCGGTGAGCGACGCATGAGCCGCCAAATCAGCCCCGTGCGATAGTTCTCGATCATCATCACGATCGGACCCTGGTCGAGTCCGTAGTATCCCTGCGACACCCAACCCTTGCGACCACGCGAATTGAACGTCGGGTTGTAACTGCACTTGAAACCGTACTTGCTGGTGATCTCAGGAAAATCTTCGTTGATGCGGCGCAATGTCGGCAAAACGACTTCCGGCGCAAACGGCAACGACGCAGCAACAGCCCACGGCGACAACGTTCCATCATCAGGACCAAACGGCACCGCGCGCGCCAGGTACGCATGAAAGCGAACTCGCTTTCCGTTCACGCGACGAATCGCCGGACCTGGTCCATCGCTCGCCGTGATCCCCCAGGAAAATCGACCGTACCCGGCAAACTTCTTCGGATTGCGCATCGCATACCCCTGCTGCGCATAGATCGCGCGGCGGCTGTTCTCGAAGTAGTTGATGGCCTTGCCGCGCATGTAATCGTCCTGAATGCCGCGAAAGTCGATCCACAGATGCGAGAGGTGATGGATAAACAGCGGTCCCGCGTAAAGAAACTCGCGCCCGTAAATTCGCTTCCACTGATAGGTCCTGGTCCAGGCGTGATAGCTCTCTTCCGGCAGCGGGTAAGTTCGCGAGGCCAGGCCGAGCACGTAGAGAATCAACGCTTCGCTGTAACCGGTCCAGCGATACTTGATGAATCCCCTTCCCGGTCTCCAGCCATGCGTGACTGTGAGCGCTTTGTTCTGCGCCCACTGCCAATCGGCGCGATCGTAAAGCGCGTGAGCGAGCGTGCGCAGTTCACGCTCGTCTTTCGAGTCGCGATTGAAGTATTCCGCTGCCGTTAGAGCGCCGGCGACCAGGTAGGCCGAATCGATCGTCGAGATCTCGGAATCCCGGAAACGGCGGCCGGTTTTCATGTCGAGAAAGTGATAGTAAAAACCGTTGTAGCCAATAGCGTCTTCGTCCGGGCCTTGTGGTCCATCGTGAAAGAAACGCAGGCTCGTGAGGGCACGTTTCACTGCTTCCGAGCGTGACATGTACTTGCGTTCCACCGCGATCGGGTAGGCCGTAAGCACGAATCCCACCACCGCGATTGAAGACGGCGAATCCTGGCGTGTGTTGTCGGCGACGAGACCGTTTTCGAGATTGATCTCTTCGGAGAAATAGCGAAACGTATCGCGCTGGAGGCGATCGAGATCTTCGTCGTTCAGTGAGGGCTCTATGATTTTCATTTTTTGAACTCTATCGTGATCGCCGCAACTGCATGCGCCGGCAAATTCGTCTTCAAGACAATTGAACCGTCGCGATAGTTAAACTTCTGATTTTGGCTGACTAGTCGAGATGCATCCTCCAGTTGCTCGATTTCTTTAGCGCCCAGATGCTCCGGTTGGCCCATCTCGACCCACATGCGTTTCGGATTAGCGTGATCTTCGTCGATTCGTTGAATCGTGGCGCGAACGGGCTCGCGAGCGTTGTCTAAACGGATTTCGATCTGCTCGGTTTCGATCGAGTGACCGGGCGTAGTGTGGTTTGTGAGCACGACAGTGACGCTCGACTCCTTTTGGACCACCGAACAATCGACGGTTTCGTGCAAGCCGTCGACCAGCGACTGCTCGGTTCCCAGCGCGTGAAACAACTCAAACGCGCGGTAAGTCGGTTTGGGAATGCCGTGCAATGTCAATAGGCCGAAGCCACCGTGAAACGGCAGCGAGGGAAGATAGTCTTCTTCGAAGATGTCCGTGAACGTCCAGAAACTGTAGCCTTCGACCAGGCGGTTGGCTTCGAGGATTGTCGAAGCAACGAACGCGGCGGCGTAAGGTTCGTCGTGCAGTGGATTTCGTGGATTGGAAGACGCGTTCCACTCGGTGTAATAGACCGGACGGCCGCCGGCATAGCGACGCGTATCCTCAGCCACCTGGCGCATAATTCCGCGCTGGCTCTTGAACAACTGCTGCTCGGTGTCGCTCATGTGATCGAATCCGTCGGTTGGATAATGATGCGTGCTGATGAAATCCGCGGGCACATCGTTGCGGTCGCAGAATCCGACGAAGTCATTAATCCACTCGCTTTTCGCAGTCGCTGGTCCACCGACTTTGAAGGATTCGTCAATCGTTTTGATTGCTTCGGCAGTGTAACGATAAAGCCGGAAGTAATCGCGTTGGTTTCCGCTCCAGAACGACTTCAGGTTCGGCTCGTTCCACACTTCAAAGAACCACTCGCTAATTTCTTTCTTGCCGTATCGGTCGACGCAATGCGAGACGACGCGATCGATCAACTTGGACCATTGTTTGTAATCGCGCGGTGGTGAGATGTTTGCTTTGTAATTGAAGACTGTTTTCTTACGCGAAGCGAGCGCCGCCGGCATGAAACTCAATTCGACAAATGGCCGCATGCCGATCGAGAGCAGGAAGTCGAAGACCTGATCGCAGTTGAAGAACGAGTAGAGTGGTTTGCTGTTATTTTGGACGACGATACCGAAGTCATCTGAGAGCAAACCGTGAAAGCGGACATGTTGGAATCCAAGCTCGCGATGAGCACGGTGTAACTGGCGTTGCCAGTCGGCGCGCAACGCTACGGGAGCGTGATCGCTGCCGACTGTGTGTTCCCAAAAATGCGCGAGCGGCGTAGTTGCTTCTGCCAGATCACAGAAGAAACTGAGGCTGCTCATTCCTGTTACGCGACTCCTGTATTAAAGAATCTGGCGGATAGCGCGGCGACTCATTTCGGTCGTTAGACCATAGACCAGGTGCGCCGCCAACGCGTATGCATGAGTCGAGACCGGATACTCCGTTGGTCCTTTGGCAAGCCCGAGCAACGGGACCGCAACCTCGTCTGCCGTCAGCCAGAAGACCGCTCCGAAAGGCACACCCGCGCCGGCTGTCACCTGGGGCGCCACTTCCGCCATCGCACCGTACATACCACCGGTCACCGTGCCGAAAGCATAATGGACCGCAGCACCGGCGGGCTTCTTCTCGCTCTCCGTCAGTTTGTGACCAAAGATTCCTTCCGAGATCGCCTTGGCTGTCTTGACCGTTGCGTCGTCCTGATTCTCTTTTTCCTCTGGCGACTGATTTTGTGCTAGGGCCTGGTTCGATTCTGATAACTCATCAGGATTTGGTCCCTCGCTCGGTTGCATCGACTGCGCACCGTGCGGCTTCTCAAACCCCGCGGCGACCCGGCTCCACGCCGCCTGAAACTGGTTCATGGTCCAGGACGCAACCAGCCCCGCCGCCAGTCCCGCGACCAAACCCTTCCACACATTTCCCTCTTGTCCGTTAACCTGCTCCATCACCCTTACTCCTTTTTGGTTAGACACTTCGAACTTGCAACTTAACGGCCACGCCCGTATCACAAAATCCTCCCAACTTTTCGCAAACGCAGCACCCACCGCTGTACTTCTCTGATACGCGCGTCGTCGAAGAATGTAATCAACTCTATCGGTTGTGTGAGAGGGGGGAGTGAAGAACTATGAGAGCAGAGTCAAGAAGCTCTTCGAACATCTCCTTGAGATATTCGCCGGGGGTGTACCGGTGTAATCCGTGTAATCTGTGTACTCTGTTTCTTTCCCATAAAGCTATCTTACGGAATATCTATTGCGGTTTTCTGCCTTCAATGGTACTTATGCGTTAAAGACATCGTAACCCCCGAAAATAATTCCCCCATAGAAGCTCGCAGTTGGTCCATTCGGTCCACAAGGAGGATGAATGTTCAGGTCAATCACGTTTGCGGCTCGCGCTCTAATCTGCGGGCTTTTTATCCTGCTCCCCGTTGTTTCCGTCCATGCCCAGTTCAGGGCCGGTATTCAAGGGACTGTCGCAGATTCGACCGGCGCCCTCGTGCCTGACGCATCCGTCACGCTCACCAATAAAGAAACCGGCGCTAAACAGACGACCACCACCAGCGGCGACGGGTTCTACCGTCTCTCAGGTTTGCCGCCCGGCACTTATTCGCTGACTATCGAGAAGACCGGCTTCAAACGGCAAGTATTCGAAAACGTGGTCGTCAACGCGGAAGACACGCAGGGCCTCGACGTGATGCTGACTACGGGCGAAGTCGCCGAAAGCGTGACCGTCACCACCGAGACTGCGCAGGCAATCGAGACAGAGAACGCAAACGTCTCTCGCGCTTTGACGACGCGAGAGATTCGCGAACTGCCACAAGTGGGCCGCGATCCATACGAGTTGCTCAGGCTCACACCCGGAGTCTTCGGCGACGGCGCGCGCGCGAGCAACGGACAAGCAATCAATCTTCCCAACACAACCGGACCAGGCGGCTCAAACAACTCGATCTTCCAAACGGAAAACCAGGTCCAGATCTCAGCCAACGGTCAGCGTCTTTCCTCCAACAACTACATGATCGACGGCGTGAGTGTTAACAGTTTCAACTGGGGCGGCGCAGCACTCGTCACCCCAAACCAGGAATCGATAAAAGAAGTGCGCGTGCTCTCGGCGACCTACTCCGCCGAAGACGGACGCAACTCCGGCGCGCAAGTGAAAGTCGTCTCGCAGGGAGGCGCCAACGACGTTCACGGTTCCGCGTTCTTCAAATACAACTCGCCGAAACTAAACGCCTTCAACAAATTCGGCGGACCAGGCGCGCCGCCCGCTCGCGTCAACGACTACATCCGTCAATTCGGCGGCAGCGTCGGTGGACCACTTTACCTGCCGCGCTTCGGCGAAGGTGGACCAACCACTTTCTGGGGCCGCAACAAATCGTTCTTCTTCTTTTCTTACGAAGGTTTGCGCACCAACAACACCGGCATCGGGCGCGGGTTTGTCGAAACGCCTGAGTTTCGCCAACAGGTCCTGGCACTTCGTCCCGGCGGTGTAACTGCGCGAATCCTTTCCGAGTCGGGCATCACGCCCCGCATCGTCAACGTCTTCGCGCCGAGCTGCGCCGTGTTTGGCAACGATCCGAATCGCTGCCGCGTTGTTCCCGGTGGCCTCGACCTCGGTTCGCTCACCGGCGCGTTGGGCCAATACGTTTCTCTCGGCAATCCAACCGGCGGCGGCTTCGACGGCATTCCCGACATCCAGGAGATCCAGTTTTCTCTCCCCGGATTCAGTCGTGGCAACCAATACAACGCGCGTCTCGACTTCACGCCGAACGACAAAGACAGTTTGACGTTGAGCACTTACGTGACGCGGCAGAACAACCTGAGCAGCGACAGCGCGGCCCAGAGCCGGCCGATCGCGGATCTTCCGTTGAAGCCACTCAACACTTCGGGAACGATCATCTATCGCCGCATCATCTCGGCAACGACGTTGAACGAAGCTCGCTTCAACGCCACGCGCTTCTCGTTGGACCAACTGAGCGACGCCACCAATACAAACTTCGGCATCCCGCGCGTGGAAGTCGAAGGTCTGCCATTCGACCGCATCAGGTTTGGCGCGAACCGCAGTGAAAACACGCCGGGTCTGCTGGCCCAAAACATATTCGAGTTCAGCGACACGGTAACGAAAGTGATCGGCAACCACGGGTTAAAGTTCGGCGGTGTGTTTCGTATCGAGCAGGACAACAGCGACGCGTCCGGTGGTTCACGACCGCTCTATTCGTTCAGCGGTCTCTTCAACCTGGCAAACGACACGCCGATCTTTGAAGCCATCAACGCCGATCCGCGCACCGGCCTGCCCGCCGATGCGCAACGTTATTTCAGCACCAACTACTGGGCCGGCTTCGTCCAGGACGACTGGAAAGTGCGGCCAAACTTCACGCTCAATCTCGGTCTGCGTTACGAATATTATTCGCCGCTGAAAGAGAAAGATGAACGCGTGAGCAATCTCTTCTTTGGACCAAATGGACTGATCGATTCGCGCGTGGCGGCAGTGGACGAACTCTACGAACCCGATCGAAACAACTTCGCGCCACGCATTGGTTTCGCCTACAGTCCGCAGTTCAAATTCCTCGGACTGGGCAGCGAAACGGGCGATACGACCGTTATTCGCGGCGGTTTCGGCATCGCTTACAACCGCATCCCAGTCGCGCCGCTGGCAAACGTGCGCGGCAATCCGCCGTTCTTTGCACGTTTTAATATTTGCTGCGGCACCGCGCCGACCGACTTCGGCAGCCCCTTCGCAGGCGGCCAGATCCTCTACGCGACCGGCGCGAACAATTCGCTGACCAGCTATCCGCTCAATCCCGCGTTGGGCCAGGGAATAAATCCTGTTACCGGCGCGCCAAACAGTGGCTCAGTCGAAATCTGGGGCGCGCCGCAGGATCTGCCGAATCCTTACGTGTACACCTATTCACTCGAGATCCAACAGGAGTTGCCGGCGAAGTTCACCGGCACGATCGGTTATCAAGGCAGCGCCGGTCACAAACTGATTCGTCTCGTGAATCAGAACTTCCTGTTTGCAAACAACCCGGCCTTCTTCCAGGTGTTCTTTACTACGCCTGACGTGAATTCAAACTACAACGCGCTCAACGCGAACCTCGTGCGTCGCTTCTCGGACGGTCTGCAAATTCAGGCAAACTATCGCTGGAGCAAGAGTATCGATCAGTTGTCGTACGAAGGACCGGGCTTCGTCACCAATCAAACTTTTCCGCAGGACAATCGCACCGAGCGTGGTCCATCGGATTTCGACGTCCGGCACTATTTCAATCTCTCCGCTTTGTACGAGCTGCCGTTCTTCCGCACGCGAAACGATTTCGTCGGCAAGGCGCTGGGCGGGTTTGAAATTACCAGTGTGTTAACAGCGCGCACTGGATTTCCGTATACCCCCGTGGTCGGCGGCTGCACGAGCACGCCGGGTGGACCACAACTGTGTCCGGTGCGTCCGCAAGGTTATACAGGACCAACCGATCTCGACACGTCGGACGATGCGTTCATCACGGGCAGCAACTTCCCGGGTGGCGGCGGGCCGTTTTTCACCGTTTTCGATCTGCCTAACAACAGCGTCGCGCCTCCGGGCATCGGCCGCAACTCGTTCCGCGGACCGCACTATTTCAGCGTCGACATGAGCCTCGTCAAACACACGCGGCTGGGTGGTTTTCTTGGCGAAGCATCGGATCTGGAATTGCGCGCTAACTTCTTCAACGTCTTCAACCAGTTAAACTTGAAGCCGTTTGAATTTGGCAGCGATGCAACGACGATCGGTTTCTTCGATCCACGAGGACCGGGCGAACCGGGAGTGCTGACGAGCAATCCGCGCTTTGGTATCGCCACTGCGGGACTCGCGGGTCGCGTGGTCGAGTTGCAAGCGCGTTTCAGATTCTAGGATCGGTTTAGTTAACCAATGAGACACTCAAAACCCCTGTCACTATTTCTATGCCTCGCGTTCGTTGCGGCGCTGCTGTTTTCAACGCCGTCGAGTTCGGCCCAACGCAGTGCTGACGTCGAAAAGCGTGTGTCGGCTTTGTTGGCCCAAATGACGCTGGCTGAGAAGTTGGGCCAACTACAACAACTCGACGGCGAAGGAAACGGGAACTTTCGTCCCGAACATCTCGAACTCGTTCGCAAGGGGCTGCTGGGCTCGACGCTGGGCGTTCGCAACGGCGGACGGCCGAATCAACTCCAAAAGGTCGCAGTGGAAGAGTCGCGTCTGAAGATTCCATTGTTGTTCGGCTTCGACACGATTCACGGTTATCGCACGATCTTCCCGATCCCGTTGGGTGAAGCGGCGTCGTGGGATCCGTCGCTGGCGGAACGTTCGAGCAGTATCGCGGCGAAAGAAGCTTACGCCGCGGGGCTGCGCTGGACATTTGCCCCGATGGTCGACATCGCACGCGATCCGCGTTGGGGACGAATCACGGAAGGCGCCGGTGAAGATCCGTTTCTCGGCGCTGCCTTTGCTCGCGCGCGCGTGCGTGGTTTCCAGGGTGAAGATTATTCGCAACCGGGAAAGATACTCGCCTGCGCGAAGCATTGGGTGGCATACGGAGCAGCCGAAGGCGGCCGCGACTACGACACCACCGAGATGTCTGAACAGACGTTGCGATCGATCTACTTTCCACCGTTCAAAGCGGCAGTCGACGCCGGCGTCGGCACGTTCATGAGCGCCTTCAACGCACTGAACGGCGTGCCGACATCCGCGAACCGTTTTACGTTGACGAAAGTCTTGCGCGACGAGTGGAAGTTTCAGGGATTCGTCGTCAGCGACTACACGTCGGTGCAGGAACTCATCGCTCACGGTTACGCGGCGGACGGAAAAGACGCGGCGCACCTCGCGTTGAATGCCGGTGTCGACATGGAGATGGTCAGCCGTCTCTACAATCAAAACGGTCCCGCGTTGTTGCAGGAACGAAAGCTTACACAAGCGACGATCGACGAAGCAGTGCGGCGAATCTTGCGGATCAAGTTTCGTCTCGGACTCTTTGAAAAGCCTTACGTCGACGAGTCGCTGGAGAAGACAGCGTACCTGACGGCGGAGAGTCGTGCGGCGGCGCGTGAGATCGCGGCCAAGTCGATGGTGCTTTTGAAGAACGAGCGTGAGACCTTGCCGCTCGCAAAGACGATCGGATCGATCGCCGTGATTGGACCACTGGCAGACGATAAACGATCGCCCTTGGGCTGGTGGTCGGGTGATGGCAAGGATGAAGACACGGTCACGCCGCTGGCGGGGATCAGGAGCAAGGTCTCAGCGCAGACGAAAGTGACTTACGCGAAAGGAGCCGAGATCACCGGCGACGACACTTCAGGCTTTGCGGAAGCCGTCGCCGCAGCGCGAAGTTCAGACGTCGCCCTCGTCTTTGTCGGCGAGTCGAAGGACATGGTCGGCGAAGCAGCCTCGCGCGTTACCCTCGATCTTCCCGGACGGCAAATGGATCTCGTGAAGGCAGTTGCGGGCGCCGGCAAACCGACGATCGTGGTCCTCGTGAACGGCCGTCCACCGGCAATCGGATGGATTGTCGAAAACGTTCCCGCGATTCTCGAATCGTGGATGGGTGGGACCGAATCAGGTAACGCGATTGCCGACATACTTTTCGGCGACGTGAATCCCGGCGGCAAGCTGCCGGTTACGTTTCCGCGCGTGACGGGCCAGGTGCCGATCTACTACAACCACACGAACACCGGCCGTCCGCCTGATGCAAACAACCGTTACACATCGAAGTATTTCGACGCCCCGTGGACGCCGCAGTTTCCTTTCGGCTTCGGTTTGAGTTACACGCAGTTTCGGATCTCGAACGTGCAGTTGAGCGCTCAGCAGATGCCGGCGAATGGAACGTTGCGAGTCACGGCGGAAGTCGAGAACACGGGTAAACGTGCCGGCGACGAAGTGGTCCAACTTTATATTCGCGACGTTGCGGCCAGCATCGTGCGGCCGGTTAAAGAACTAAAAGGCTTTCAACGCATCACGTTGCAACCCGGTGAGAAGCGGCGCGTCGAATTCGCTCTCGGGCCGGAGCATCTCGGTTTTTATAATCGTGAGATGAAGTTTGTGGTCGAGCCGGGTGAGTTTCGCGTGATGGTGGGTTCGAATTCGCAGGACGTGATCGAACAGAAGTTTGCAGTCAACTAAAACAATCCGACTGTTTTGTTTCGTGTTGCTGTTGTGCCTCGTGCTATCCGGCACGAGCACTGTCTCAGCGCAGCTTTCACGGGACGACGAAGTATTTCTAGATGATCTGCAACAGAGATTGTTTAAATACTTCTGGGAGCAGGCCGATCCGCAAACCGGTATCGTTCTCGATCGCGCTCGCACTGACGGCTCGGAACTGGACGATAACCATCGCAACGTCGGCAGCATCGCCGCCACCGGTTTCGGCCTGAGCGGGCTCTGCATCGCGGCCGAACGGCGTTGGATCGAGCGCGCGCAAGCGGTTGAACGGACACGAGTCACACTGCGGTTCTTTGCCGACCGCGCGTTCAATAAACGCGGCTGGTTCTATCACTGGATCGACATTAAGACAGGCGAACGCCGCTGGAACAGCGAGATCTCCTCGATCGATACCGCGTTGTTGCTGGCCGGTGTGCTAACTGTCGGACAGTGCTTCGCAAAGGATCCCGAGATCCCTCGACTCGCGTCCAAAATTTACCGCCGCGTCGACTTTCGCTGGATGCTGAATGGCGATCCGTTGCTGCTCTCGCACGGCTGGAAACCGGAATCCGGTTTTCTTAACCCGCGTTGGGACACTTACAGCGAAGACACGATTCTCTATCTACTCGCGATCGGTTCGCCGTCTTTTTCGATCCCTTCCCGCTCGTGGTACGCATTGTGGAAAGATCGCTATCGCTACGCCGGTTATTCGTTTTTCACGACGATCGGCGTGCCGTTGTTCATGCACCAGTATTCTCACGCGTGGATCGACTTTCGCGGCCGGCGCGAGACGCAAGGCGACCGGATCGATTACTTCCAAAACTCCGTCAACGCGACGCTCGCTCATCGCCTCTTCTGCATAAATCTCGCGCATGCTTTTCCCGGGTATGGACCAGACATCTGGGGCATCACCGCTTCCGACAGCGCGAAAGGCTATCTCGCGTGGAGTGGTCCACCACGCGATCCGGACATCGATGGCACTGTTGTCCCTTCCGCGGCCGGTGGCTCGTTGATGTTCACGCCCGAGTTATCAGTCAGGGCATTGCGGAAGATGCGTGAAAAATTCGGCGACAAGATCTACGGCCGCTACGGCTTCGTCGACGCCTTCAATCCAAACAACGGCTGGATCAATCCGGACGTGATCGGCATCGACCAGGGCATCATCCTGCTCAGCGCCGAGAATGCTCGTACTGGCGACATCTGGCGCTGGTTCATGAAGAACCCGGAGATCCCGTTGGCGATGCGCCGCGTTGGATTGGTTAAGTCTGCGTCAGCAGTGGAAAAAACTGTCCCTCGATCTTCTGTCCTGACGCGATAACCGGCACACCTTCCAACAACGGATTATCTGCGGCGGAAATCACACCGTCGCGGAAAGCATTGATCACCAGGCCTCGTCGCGGATTGGCTGTTTCGTTCGCGTAGGATCCGTGGACCATGAATGGATGGTGAAACGAACACTCGCCTGCTTTCAACTCGATCGGAACCGGCTTGAACTCGGCACGTTGCTCCGGCGTGAGCGCATCCAGAATCGCGTCCATCTCGTTCGCAAAACTCGCCGGCGGCAACAGCGGCCAACGATGACTGCCGGGCACGTAGTGCAAACATCCGTTCTCGCGTGTTGAGTCGTCCAATCCAATCCAACACGAGATATGGGCCACCGGCGTGGTCCTGGTCCAATACGAATAATCCTGGTGCCAGATCACGACGCCGCCATGATGCGCCGGTTTGTAAAAGATCTGGTCGTGCCAAAAACGCACCGGTCCGCCGAGCAACTGCGACGCCGGAACGACAAACGCCGGATGCCACAACAGATCGTGCAGTCCCGGCTTGATGCGCCAGGCGCCGAGCGCGTGAAACAAGACCTTTTGCGGATCGGCAGACTCATTCGCGTTGAACTCATAAAACAACTCGTGTCCCGGATGCGCCGGATCGAGCAGTTCAGCCAACTCCGCGCGCAGCACGTCGAGTTGATCGTCGTTAAGTATCTTTATGCCCGCCAGATACCCGTGCTCGTGGTAGAAGCTGATCTGCTCGTCCGTCAGGCGGTAACCATTCGAATTCTGGTTAAAGAGATCGGTGATTGGATGGTGATAGCGCGACAGATCTTCGATCATTTTCCACAGATTACATTGATCCTTTCTCGCTGTCTTTTGCGCGTTACAAAAGGGAACGCTAAGGAGGTGTTCCAAACATGCTGGACAGATACACTTATCAATCGGTTTTGGCGGCCTCGGAGATGATCCATTGGCGCGTCGAAGACATAATTGGCGGCGATAAGCGACTCGATTTTAATAAATCATTCATGCCCGAGGCGCTGGCCCGTGTACAGCCGCTCACGTTTTTGAACTCGCGCGAGAAACGAATTCTTAATCAGATCAGAGGTAATGCTTATCTGAGTATCTTCGGCCTCGTGGAGGAGTTCATCCTGCCTTTCGTCCTGGACCATGCCCGGCCCCAACTTCAGGGAGACGACTATCGCGTTCGCGCGCTGCTGAAGTTTGCCGGTGAGGAAGCGAAACATATTCAATTATTCAAACGCTTCAGCCAGGAGTTCGAAGCCGGGTTTGGCACTGCCTGTCAGGTGATTGGACCACCCGAAGCGATCGCGGTTGAGATACTCAAGCACGATCCGCTGGGCGTGGCGCTCACGACGCTGCACATCGAGTGGATGGTCCAAAGCCATTATGTGGACAGCGTGCGCGATAACCAGGAGCTCGATCCGCAGTTTAAGAGCCTGTTGAAACATCACTGGGTGGAGGAAGTGCAGCACGCGAAGCTCGACACCCTGATGGTGGAATCGTTAGCAGCGGAGCGTGATGAAGCCGGGATCTTGAAGGGAGTCGACGAGTATATCGAGATCGGCGGATTTATCGACGATGGTTTGAAGCAGCAGGTCGAGTTTGACCTCGACAGCTTTGAACGTGCGACGAGTCGCCGGCTCGACGATGCTGAGAAGGAAGAGTTTCGCCGCGTGCAACTGCAGGCGAATCGCTGGGCCTATCTCGGCAGCGGCATGACTCACGCCAGGGTGCTCGAAACGCTGGAGTCGCTCACGCCAAAAGCACGGCGCAAGATCGAGAGCATTTCGTCAGTCTTCTGCTAGGCGAAGATGTGGACGAGCGGCTCTCAAGGTCGCATTATCTTAAGCACCGAAGGTGCAACATATGGTAGCCAGGGGTAAGCGCGCAGCGCGTAAACCCCTGGTCTTTTTTTAAAGCACGTTAGAGCACTGAAAGTGCGACAGAAACGCGCCGGTTCTGTCGCACTTTCAGTGCTCGATTACTATTTGCTGTGATCCAGGGGCGGCGTGCTCGCTTCGCTCGCACTTGCCCCTGGCTACCTTCTGGTCGCG
>DATELZ010000041.1:0-18625 GCA_035276045.1 Pyrinomonadaceae bacterium
ACGAGCAAATTACCGCCGTGGCGGCTAGCGGGGGAGGGCAATCCGTGCCTAAGCGCGGACAGGAATTAGTAGTGATTCAACCGGAGAGAGTTCGCTGCGGATACGCGCATAGATTAATCCCTGCGCGGGTGGAAAAACAAGCCTTCGAATTGACTCACTGAAAATCTACTCCAAAGGGTATTCGTTGCCGCAGATAAAAATCTACTCGAAAAAGTAGACACTGCCGGCGGCCGAAAGGGGCCGGAGGGCAGAGATGAGGCTGACGATGAAACAACGACAGGCAGTTACCGCGGTGACGGCGCAGCGTTACCGGCAAGGCAGTAAGAAGGAGAAGCGACAGATCCTGGATGAGTTCTGCGAGACCACTGGTTACAGTCGTGGTTACGCGCGTTTTGTGCTGCGCAATCAGGGGCGCCAGATTTGGCTGCGGGGAAAACGGCTCATCGTGGGAGATGCGCGTAAACGGCAGCAGCGACTAAAGCCGCGGATTTATGACGATGAGGTAGTGCGGGAGTTGCTCAAGCTGTGGGAGTTGCTGAATTACAGTTGTGGCAAACGGCTGGTGGCCATCCTGCCGGAACTTATTGCCAAGCTCGAGCAGTTCGGCGAACTGCGGCTGGCTCCCCTTACCAAAGCGAAACTGCTGCGCATTAGCGCCGCGACCGTCGATCGCCTGTTGCAACCGGAACGGCGCAAGCAGCAGTTGCGCCGGCGCTCACACACCAAGCCGGGCACGTTACTCAAACACCAGATTCCCATTCGCACCTTTGCCGAGTGGGACGAGCAACAGCCCGGCTTTGTGGAGATTGATCTGGTGGCCCACGACGGCGGTCTGGCGTTGGGTGATTATTGCCAAACGCTTGATCTGACGGATGTTTGCACCGGCTGGACCGAGACGGAAGCGGTGCCCAATAAAGCACAAGTGTGGGTCTTTCAAGCGATTCAGACGATCCGGGCACGGCTGCCGTTTCCCTTGCGTGGGCTGGATTCGGATAACGGCGCCGAATTCGTCAACACCGAACTGCTGCGGTACTGTAAACAACAGCGCCTCACCTTCACGCGCACGCGACCCTACCGCAAGAATGACAATTGTTATGTGGAACAAAAGAACTATTCGGTGGTGCGGCAAACAGTTGGTTATCAACGCTTCGACACGGCGGCCGAGTTAGCCGTGTTACAGCGGCTGTATGCGACGCTGCGGCTGTACAGCAACTTCTTTCAACCCACGATGAAACTGAAAAGCAAAGAGCGGATTGGTAGTCAGGTGAAGAAGCGTTACGATGCGCCGCAAACTCCTCATCAACGCGTGCTGGCTTGCGCTGCGGTGAGCGCGGCTGACAAAAAGAAGCTACAGCGGCAGTATCGCCAGCTCAATCCGGCAGCGCTGAAACGAGAGTTAGAGCAACAGCGTCAGGAACTGTTTCGGTTGGCGGCGAAGAAGCGGCCGGTAAAGCCAAAACGCTACGCGAATCAGAAAACACTACATATCAAACCGCACCTGTGGACATGATCATTTCGCGTAGATTTCTATATGAGGCAACGAATCAGCGTTGGAGTAGTTTTTTACATGAGGCAACAGGCGTTTCGAATTATAAGCCAATAAGATTCAACTCAATTTTCATATAACCGTGTTCGGTTGCCCATAGATCGAGAGCGGCCGCAGCAACTTCGTCGACGAGTGGTTGGGCAGTGCCGCGCCGCGTGAGATCAACGCCTTTCAGATAGTGTTTACACGTTTCGCAGGCTTCGACTCTGACATGATCGATCTCCTTGGCCTGATAATAGGCTAGTTTTGACGGTTCTTCTTCACCGCAATTCGCGCAGACGACGCGGCGAAACGGCCAGACCGTGAGGCACCTCGCGCACATCAGATCGCGATTCCCGCTTTCCGCGGTGACTTCTTTGTTTTGCAGGAAACTGAGTTGAGGGTTGCCGCCGCAGAACGGACAGCGACGCTCGACAACGTGCGAGCGGGTTTCGCCTGTCGACAGATAAAGGCTGTAAGGTTGAAGAAACGCTTTGGCGAAGAACGCGGTGTCCGACGGCGAGTGCCAGTAACTCAATAAGAGTTCATCGACGGATTGCGCCGTGCTTAAACTCTGTGCCTGTTCGACGAGGGCTGCCGGACCAGCCTCCTCGACGGCCTTCAGGATTGCTGAAAACGACTGCCGAAAGACGGGCAAATCGCGCTCAAGCACGCCTGACGGATGCCAGTCTTTTTGATTCAGAAGAAACTGATAAACCTCGAGCTGCGCGCGTAACAGGCGACCGTAGAAGACCAGCAACTCATTTGAGACATCCGCTGCGCTCGCCAGTTCCCCAGCCCGATCAATCTGCTTCTGCCAAAACTCGACGCTCATCACTGAGCTTTCGACGTGTCGAACACAACCTGATCGTACAACCAGAGATTCTGGAAGAATGCCGGATCGGTGGGCGTGCCGGCGCTTTCGATGATCTCAGCAACAGTGCGACGGCCGTCGATCGCATCGTAGATTTGCTTCTCCTGCTGATCGACGAGGAGATACAGATCGTTGAACATGTGAGTCTGGTTCAACAACGCACCCGCCGCGCCGGGAGGGAGCCGCTCCTGCACGCAGATGGTCCAGGGACGGCGAATCGGCACGTACTGCAAATACTGCTCGCCGTCAAAACGCACTTTCGCAGCGTGGTCCTTCATCCCGTTTGCATGGGCCACGAAGTCGTGATTCGTGATCATCCCGCGCCACAACTCCATCGCCGCGTACTGCTCGCGTTCCGGCAACGCAGCCAACCGGGTCGAGTGCGGCGTCGCCGAGAACGAACCGCACTGAGGCGAGTAAGTCGCCTGCCAATACCAACGTCCAAACGTCAAATCGGCGCCTGCGAGAAACTCGTATAGCTGCGGCACTGAATACGTCCGATCGCGCGGATTGAGCAACGCATCGATCAAAGCATCGGCATCCAATCCTTCCCGCGCGCCGCGCATCATCGACAACACCGGATGATGCGACGGCACCTCGCGCAACACCTTCGTGAGATCGTTGACCTCCTGTGGCGTCGTGCCGACGCCGAGTCTCCGGCAATACTCCTGGATCATGTGAACGCCCGTGCGTCCGTAAGGCGCATAGACCATCAAATACATCGAACCGTCAGGCTTCAACATTGACCCGAGCGCGCGCAGCCCCGCCTCGGGATCGACCAGGTGATGCAACACGCCGGTACAAACGATGTGATCGAACTGGTGGTCCAACTCGGCAACTTGCTCGATCGGCAACAGACGCGCATCGAGATTCGTGAGGTTGTATTTCTGCTTCAGCGCGAGCGTGTATTCGAGACTTGTCGGGCTGACGTCGATCGCGGTCACGCGCGCCGCCGGATGGCAGATCGCATATTTCGCCGACTGCCACGTGCCGCAACCAGCCACCAGGACATCCAGATCGGCGCGGTATTCCCTGTCCGGCCAGAACAGGTGGAACTCCGCGCGCAGGACATTCTCGTCCTTGTACATCTCGCGTGCGCGATCCAGGTTATCGATCGGTGGCGGATACGGATGTTTAGTGTAGAACTGGTAAATCGGATCGGCACTCATAATTTTTGCCTTAATGTTAACTCAAACGACCGCATTTCGCGCGATGACCTCGCGATAGAAGTCCGCGCTCAGTTTCGGCGTGCGTTTTTGGCTGTCGTAGTCGACGTAGTGAATGCCGAAACGGTTCGTATAACCGTCGGCCCATTCGAAGTTGTCCATCAGGCTCCATAGAAAGTACCCGCGAACCGGAATGCCTTCCGCAGTCGCCCGGCGTAACTGCGTCAGGTAGCTGCGCAGATAAGT
Organism: Pyrinomonadaceae bacterium; assembly: GCA_035276045.1. GTDB lineage: Bacteria > Acidobacteriota > Blastocatellia > Pyrinomonadales > Pyrinomonadaceae > PSRF01. The sequence goes on from DATELZ010000041.1 coordinate 3,812, forward strand.
CACGCGATCGGTGTCGTAGACCTTGCCGTCGGCAGCCGGCTCATCCGCCGCCGAGCAACCGTTTTCGGTGATGTAGATCTCTTTCGCCTTCCAAAGTTTCGCCACGTGCCGCGGTCCCCAGTAAAGCGCGTCCGACGCGATGAAGAGCCAGGGCGACGGTGCGTGCGGGAACGACTTCGGATGCGGAACGTGAGCGAATCCCGCCGGCGAAGAATCGTCGGCGCGCACAAATTGCGGCGTGTAGACGTTGATGCCGACGAAGTCGAGCGGACTGGACATGGCCTTCAAATCTTCCGGCGTGAACTTCGGTGCATCCGCGCCGTTCGACTTCAAATACCAGTCAGTGTACTTCCCTTCCATGATCACGGTGAGATACTGCGCGTTCATCTCGCGCATCGCGCTCTCCGCCGCCGCGACGTTCTTCGCGTCTTCGATGACCGGCACCGGAATCGTGATGTTTTCGGCAATTCCGACCCTGGTTCCACTCTTCGCACTCGCGCGAATCGACTGGACCGCAAGGCCATGGCCCAACACTGCGTGATGCCGCGTTTGGTTCAGACGAAGTCCGGTGAGTTTGAGACCGGGCGCGTGCACACCCCAGCGATAGCCGACTTCGATAAAAGCGCCGAACTCGTTGATCGTAAAGATGTGTTTGACACGATCGCTCAAACGCGCGGCGACGTAGCCTGCGTAATCGGCGAAAGCTTTCGACGTGTCGCGTCCTTCCCAGCCGCCGAATCGATCCTGTAACGACTGCGGCAGGTCCCAGTGATAAAGCGTGGCGTATGGTTGAATGTCATTCGCGAGCAACTCGTCGACGAGACGGTTGTAGAAGTCGAGACCTTTCGGGTTCGGTGGACCATCGCCATTCGGAAACACGCGCGGCCACGCGATCGAGAAGCGATACGCCTTCGCGCCAAGGGCCTTCATCAACTGCACGTCGCCTTTGTAAAGATGGTAATGATTGTTGGCGACGTCGCCGTTGGCGTTGTTCACGGTCTTGCCGGGCGTGTGCGAGAAGGTGTCCCAGATCGATGGTCCGCGGCCATCTTCTTTGACTGCGCCTTCGACCTGATACGAGGCCGTTGCCGTACCCCAGAGAAAGCCTTTTGGAAACGCGCGCAACGCATCGCCTTGCGCGGCCGCGCCGCCTTGTGGCGTCGGAGATCCAAGTGTTGGCAATTCAGCCGTAGAAGCGAGTGCTGCGGCACCCGCGATCTTTGCGAACGTGCGTCTCGAAACTTTTGTCTTCACGTTAGAAACGTCTCTCCTGGTTGCTTCGAAGTTTTATTGACGTGCCGCTGTGATTCCCGGCCAGTCGTCCGTGCGAAACGGCGACGCCGGCAAGTCTGCATTGTTGTAGAGATTGACTTCCGGATTATCCGCCCAACCGTAACGCACCGCAACGGGTTTCTTAATTCGCGGACTCGAGACGATTACGGCGTTGCCGTCGATCCGCGCGTCAGCCCAGACGTAACGGCGATCTGCGCCGGCGATAGCGAACCCTTTGATTGGACCACCGTCAACCGTTTTCAAACCCGTAGCGTGTTTGAAACTGATCCGCACTTTGTTGCCTGCGATACTCAAGCGATCGAAAAGAGGTCCGGAAGGCGCTACATGTTGCCGATACGTGCGCGCCAGCGCCCATAAAGCGAGACGGCGGCCGACGTCCAGCTTGTTACGCGGATGCAGATCGTCGCCAGCGCCGATGTCGATCGCAACTGCCATCCCGGTTTGCGGCTCACGCAACGTCAGGAGTTGAGCTTCACGCAACTCGGCCCAATCGCTTTCGTCCGGTTCAGTCTTTCGGGCGCGCCAATTTGCAAGCTGCACGAAATAGAACGGGAACTCGTGGCCCCACGCACTTCGCCAGTTGCGAATCATGAGGGGAAACAACGTGCGGTACTGATAAGCGCGCCCCGCATTGCTTTCGCCCTGGTACCAGATGGCGCCGCGAATCGCAAACGGGACCAACGGCGCAATCATAGCGTTGTAAAGCACGGTCGGACTGTTCTGATTTCCGGCTCCAACTGCCTGCGGACGCGAATCCCAGTTCGGACGTTTTGGTTCGAGCGTGAGTTCGACTTTGTAATCCCAGGCCCCGCGTAAAGAGATCGGCTGAGCCCCATCATCATTGCCATTTGGTCCAAGCGACATCTCGCCGCGACCGAACCCGCCCTCTCCGGCATGATCGAAAACCCGCACGGCGATCACATTCGATCCAGCTCGCACCAACGACCCTGGCACGGCATACTTTCGCGCCACTGCATGACTGTTCGGCATCTCTTTTCCAGTTGCTCCGATCTGCTTGCCGTTGAAATAGGTGACGTCGAAGTCGTCAATTGCCGGAAGATTTAGAACGAGATCCTTGCCGGCCCACGACTCCGGTAACTGCATCTCTTTGCGAAACCAGACAGCGCCGTCGATGACCAACCCCGCCGCTTCAAACTGTTTCGGCAATTCCATCTTCGCCCAGCCGTCCGCGGCAATGGACGGAGCGGCGTATCCCAGCGCTTCGCCTTTGTTGCCCGGGTCGACGTAGAGGTTCTGCTCTTCCCATTGGGCCAACGCTCGCGCGTAGGTTTCCTTCGTCTGCGGCAGCGCGTTCAAACTGCTTTCGTACTTGTCGAGGATCGGTTTCAGTTCGGGGACAGAAGCGAGTGCTTCGCGGCTGGTCCAGGCTTCGGCCGGCGTGCCGCCCCACGAAGTATGGACCAAGCCGATCGGTATTTTCAGACGTTGATAGAGTTCGCGGCCAAAGAAATAACCCACGGCGGAAAACTGCGCCGCTTCTTCCGGCGTCGTGACGGCCCAATGCCCTTCGACGTCCGTGAGCGGAGCAGCAGCCGTGCGATGTTCTACTCGAAACAGTCTGATCTCGGGATAGTTCGCCTGCTCTGTCGCTTCCCTGGCGTTGAAGGTGTTAATGAGCGACCACTCCATGTTCGACTGACCCGAGCAGATCCAAACCTCTCCAACAAGCACGTTCTTGATCGTCAGAACATTATCGCCTTTGACAATCAATTCTGATGGACCACCAGCCGCCAATTGATCGAGCCATACCTGCCAGCGTCCGTTTGCATCGGCGGCAGTGTTTACCGTCTTCCCGGCCAACGTGACGGCAACATGTTCTCCGGCGTTGGCGCTGCCCCAGATCCGCGCTTTAATTCCCTGCTGCAACACCATGTTGTCGCCGATGATTGCGGGCAGACGCACTTCTGCGCGCGCGCAAACCGTCGAGAGAATAAACACCAACAACGCCAGTGTTAGCCTGGAAACGTATGGAGACACAGTTTTACGAATGGTTTACGACAAACGATAGTCGAAAACGAAGCGACCGATCTGGATCGTTCCTTTGGCGCCGGCAGCGGCCTGAATCAAGAGCGTGCGGACCATCTTACTCTTCTGGTTTCGCACCGCCTCGACCTCTCCCACCTGGTCGCCGCTCGAAGCACGATAAAACGTGACGGTGATGCTGTCAGGCGTCTTGCGTTTGTAACCGAAAACGTACTCGCCCGGTTCGAGTGAAAAATCGCCTACCTGCATCGGGACTTGCACGATAAAGAAATGGGAATACTTACCCTCCGCCGAATAGCCGGCGGTGATCATGACCACACCCGCAATAAATTTGCCCTGCCCGTCAGTCACGCCTGACGCGGTGCGAAACTCAGTTTCGATGTTCTCCTTGATCACGGCCGCGCGCGCCGGAATCACTTTCTTCAATTCCGATTCCGAAGCCGTGCGCCAGCCGGCCGGGTTGCCGAAAACGGCTGTGCAGATCAGCAACAGCAACGGCAACGCGTTTACGAATTTCCTCTTCATTAAGTCCTCCAACAATCTCCGCCTGGCCTCTGCGTCTCTGCGGTCCTCGGCGTTCTTTGCAATGAACTCAAGCGCAAACAATAAAACGCAGGGGACCGCAGAGATAAGCAAAACGCGCCCTCATGATTACATGAGTTTCTCAGAATGTTAAAGTATGCGCCGGACACATGCCCCGTTTACGCCACCTGCAAGTAGCCGCAGTCCTGCTTCTTCTCGCCGGCACTCGCGCCCCCGCGCTGGATCCGAACCGCAGCCTGAACGAGTTTGGTCATCAAGCGTGGCTGACGGAAAACGGCCTGCCGCAGAACACCGTGCAAACGATCGTGCAGACGCAGGACGGCTATCTCTGGCTCGGCACGCAGGAAGGGTTGGTTCGTTTTGACGGCTTGAACTTTACCGTCTTCGACAAAGAAAACACGCCGGCGTTCAAAAGTAATGACATCCGATTTCTCCGGCAAGACCGGCAGGGTCGATTGTGGATCAGCACGTCGTATGGACTCGTGTGCCGGCACGACGGACAGTTCGCGAGTTTTACAGTTGCCGAAGGATTGCCCGACAACAGTATTGGACCAGTCGTGGAAGACGCCGGCGGGAATATCTGGATCGGAACGGCGGCAGGTCTGTCGCGTTTCGAGAACGGCGGATTTAAAACATTCACGACCGATCATGGTCTATCGCGAAATCTGATCCAGATGTTGAGCCTGCGGGCTGACGGAACGCTCCTCGTAGGAACGGCTGCGGGTGTGCAAACGGTGCGCGGCGATCAGTTCAGCACCTTTCCGATCCCTGCAAACGTACTCCTGGCAAACATCACTTCGATAGCCGAAACGTCCAGCGGCCAACTGTGGTTCGCAACGCTCGATGGACTCTACGGCGCTAACGGCGAAACAATCGCGCTTGCAAATAATCGCGTCAGCGCCTTGCTGGTCGATCGCGGCGGCGCGCTTTGGATCGCGACTGCCGGCGGCGTCGCGCGTTTCCGCAACGGCAAGGTTGAGACGTTCACCACTGCCAATGGGCTGACCAGTAATTTGGTTTTATCCGTGTTTGAGGATCGCGAAGGCAGTATTTGGATCGGCACCGAGGCTGGTGGTCTGAACTTACTGAAGAGCAAGAAGTTCAATACCTTCACCACGCGTGAAGGACTGCCAAGCGATCTCGTAAAGGCCATTTACCAGGACGCGCAGGGAGGAATCTGGATCGGCTCCAATGGTGGGGGATTGACGTTGTTCAAGAACGGCAAGTTCACCACTTGGACCACGAAAGAAGGACTGTCGAGCGACGTGGTCCTCTCTCTCGCGGGCAGCCCGGACGGAACACTCTGGATCGGCACTCCCGACGGTCTCAATCGTTTTCGCGACGGTGTGTTTCAGATTTTTACCTTTGCCGACGGGCTCGCAAACGATCTCGTGCGCTCGGTGTGGGTCGATCGCAGTGGCGTGCTTTGGGTGGGCACACGCGACGGTCTCAACAGTTTTCGCGATAACGAGTTCACCACCTACACCACGCAGGACGGGCTGGCAAACAATTTCATCGGCGCTATCTTCGAAGACTCGAAAGGCAATCTCTGGGTCGGAACTCTCGGCGGTTTGAGCAAAATCAAAGACGGAAAGTTTCAGACGTTTACTATCAAAGATGGTCTATCAAGCAATACGGTCATCTCGCTTTACGAAGACGCATCGGGCGATCTGTGGATCGGCACCAACGGCGGTGGACTCAATCGACTGCGTGGCGACAAGTTTGTGTCGTTCACCCATCGAAACGCACTCGCGGCTGACGTCATCTATCGCATTCTCGAAGACAAACAACAAAACCTCTGGTGCAGTTCAAACAAGGGAATTTTTCGCATCAATAAGTCTGAACTCGATCGCGTCGCCAGTGGCGCGGCCACCGCGGTCTTTCCTGTTTTTTATGGACCAGCCGATGGAACGCTGACACGCGAGTGCAGCGGCGGCGGTCATCCGGCGGGCTGGAAGACGAGCGACGGACGCATGTGGTTTGCCACGATTCGCGGTCTCGCCACGATCGATCCCGAGAACATTCCGCTCAACACGTCGCCGCCGCCGATTGCCGTCGAACAAATATCCGTCGACAATCAAGCGTTCTCGCCGGCTCAGAAGCTGACCGTCTCGCCAGGTTCTTCGCGTCTCGATTTTTATTACACCGCGCTCAGTTTCATCGCGCCCGAGAACGTGCGTTTCAAATACAAGCTCGAAGGTTTTGACGACAACTGGATCGACGCCGGCGCGCGTCGCGTCGCGTCGTACACAAACCTGCGGCCGGGGAATTACGTGTTTCGCGTGATCGCGGCCAACAACGACGGCGTGTGGAACGAGAGCGGCGCGGCGGTCGAGTTCTACCTGCAACCGCGGTTCTATCAAACTTACTGGTTCTACCTGCTTTGCGCTGTGTTGTTGGCCGTTGCGGCATGGCAACTGTACCGCCTGCGCGTCAAACGCATGGCGGTCGAGTTTCGCGCCGTGCTTGCCGAACGCAACCGGATCGCGCGTGAGATCCACGACAACCTGGCCCAGGACATTCTCGGCATCTCGGTCCAGTTGGAATTGGTCAATCGTCTGATGCCCGGTGCTGCTGATGCAGCGAAGGGCCACCTCGATCGCGCACGTCTGCTGGTGCGAAACAGTATGACCGAAGCGCGTCGTTACGTTTGGGATCTGCGTTCCGAAGAGTTGCGCAAGAAAGATCTTCCGGCGGCGCTCGGCGATACAACCAGGCGTTTGACTGCGGACACAGGCGTCGAAGCAGTGGTAGAAGTAACGGGCGAGCCGCAACCTTTGCCGGTGTTAGTTGAGACGAACCTGTTGCGTATCGGACAGGAAGCGGTCAACAATGCAATCAAGCATGCCCGCGCCTCGCGCATCGACGTTGCCTTGAACTTCGAAACGCGCCGTGTGCGGCTCAGCGTTGCCGATGACGGACACGGCTTCGATCCCGGCGCGCAGATCGCCGATGGTCACTTCGGTTTGATCAGCATGCGCGAACGCGCCGAGCAGATGGGCGGTGAGTTGTCGGTGCAAAGTTCAAACGATGGAACGCAGATCTCGATCGACGTGCCTTTAAATGACTGACGATAACAAGATTCGATTAATCGTGATCGACGACCAGGCGGTCGTGCGGCAGGGCTTTGTCTCGCTTATCAACACTGTTGCCGATATGGAGGTCGTGGCCCAGGGCGTGAACGGCCAACAGGCGATCGAGCTTTATCGCGAGCATCGGCCGGACATCACGTTGATGGACCTGCGCATGCCGGTGATGACCGGCGTCGAAGCGATTGCGCGGATTCGCGGCGAGTTTCCGGAAGCGCGGATCATCGTGCTTACGACGTACGACGGCGACGAAGACATCTATCGCGCGCTGCAAGCGGGCGCGCAAGGTTATCTGCTGAAAGACATGTTCTTCGAAGAACTCGAAGACGCGATCCGGAAGGTCCATGCCGGGGCGCGGCGGCTGCCGCACGTCGTCGCGGAACGATTAGCGGAACGGATGAGCGGTTCGGAGTTGACCGTGCGCGAGTTGGAAGTGCTTCAGGAGATCGTCAACGGCAAGACGAACAAGGAAATTGCCAGCACGTTAAGCATCAGCGAAGCCACCGTGAAGAGTCACATCAACAACATCCTCGGGAAACTCGGCGTCACGGACCGCACACAAGCCGCAACCAGGGCGCTTCAGCGAGGGATAGTCCACCTTTGAGAATCTCCGCGGTCCTCTGCGCTCTCTGCGTTAACCTTAGTCGCACGACGTTTTTAACGCAGAGGACGCAGCGGACCGCGGAGGACCGCAGAGAAGATCCAACTAAAGTTTGAGACAACGCCTAACCGTATAGACCATGACAGAATGTTGTGATCCTGTTACTTTTCGCATCGTTCGACACCAAAACATCCGGTTCCGAGCAAACAATCAAGAGCTTCTTATCCTACCTAACTTGTTGCAGAATCTAAGAGGGCTTGATTTAACGCTAACTAACTCGGAACCGGATTTTCCTCTTTAATTCACTGCTCATTACCAATCAACACAAACCCGGCCCAGTAAAAGGGATGATTGTATCGGCCGTGGCGCAACCGCAACGCCGCTGATCGCAAAGCTTCAGCCTTGGTCATGGCCGCGCCGCGGCGACCGTTGCCCCGCACTAAATTACGGTGGAACTCGATCATCAACTCCGACGTGCGATCGGAATCGATCTTCCATTGACTGACAACCACCGTCGGCGAGCCGGCCACAAACAACGCCCACGACATGCCAATCATTCCCTCGCCCGCCCCAACATGCCCGCGCGCAGTCTGACATGCCGAGAGCACGACCATCTCCGCCTTGAGATCGAGTTTCATCAACTCCCACGCTTCCAACATTCCATCCTCGCGATTCTCTCCGCGCGAGAGCATGATGCGCGAGTACATCGGATTGCGATCGTCCAGCACCGCATGCGCGGCAACGTGCAACAAGCGATATTTTTCCGCGTCCGCTTTGGCCTCTTCCTCGGTGGCCTGCGCGCGAACGAGGATCTTGCTTCGATTACGGCCGTAAAGTTGTCCTATCGTATTCACTTCTTTTTCGGCGCTCGCTAGTGGTCCAAGATCCTCTGCCCGCAACAAGCTCAACTTCGCCACCTCGAGCACGTTCAACTCCGGATTGCCGAGGGCTAATAGATCGTAAGCAGGCTTCGCCGGAACGAAATTAGCTGCCCCTCGACGTGGCGGCGCCGGCGCTGTCGTATTGCTCTTGCTCCATTTTCTTTTCATCTCGCGTAAGACGCTCAACGACGGAGCATAAGAAACAACAAAATCGTCCAACAGATACCCTTTGTCTCCAGCCAGCGCTTGAAACGGAAGATCCCATAACGATCCATCCGGGACGATGATCAGCGTGTTGATGCCCTGGAGTTGCTTTTTGGCTGGTTTGATCAGCAGATCGTAGAGTTGTCGCGCGGAGGTGTTGAAGAGCATGTCACGCGACGCGACTTGCTGGCGAAAATTTTCCGTTTCTGTCGCCAGCTTGTCGCTGCGTATGCCCAGTTTATGGACCGTCACCGCAAGTTTGCCTGCGTCGCGCGCGATAACAAATACGTACGACTCACTCTCCGTCACGACGTATTGAAGAATCGCCGATCGAGCGTTCGGCAGCAGCTTTTCTGCCTCAGCAAGTGTCAACACCAGCGATTGGCCGCGCTGCACTTTCAGTTCCGGATGCGCAGCGTAGAGATTTGCCTGAAACGCTTCGTATTCGAGCCGGGCTTTTTCCAACTGCGTCTTGAGATCCGATGAGCGTGGATGATTGCGCTGCTGTTCAGCCTGAAAAATCTGGGAGTTGAGCGTTACGATCTGGCCGCGCAGGGCGCGCTCGCGCTCGTCTTCCTCCTTCGTCATGGCCTTGATTACATTGACGCGGCCTGATGAGAGCACGTCGAGAAGAGTGCGCCCTTTGGCTCGCTCGGCGTAGGCGAAGGCGTCTGTATAGTTCTTAGTCGACACGAGCAGATCGATCATCGAGTGATAGGGCGCGAGTTTGTCCTCCAGGAAACGGCGCGACTCCTGTTCACCTCCGGCGATCCCGGCGCGCATTTTTTCAATCCCGTCGATGGCGGCGTCAAAACTTTGGCGGGCGTGGTCCAATCTGCCAAGCGCTCGTTGGGCACGGCCCAGGAGGTGGTGCGTCGTCCACAGCACATCGGCCTTCCGCATTTGCGCTGCGAGGCCGAGCGCGCGCTCCGCGGCTGCAAGAGCGGCCTCATTGTTACCTTGCGCTAGATAGATATTGCCGAGTCCGATCAGGGCGCCGGCAGTCACTGCCGACTCTTTCAACTCCTCAGCCAGCGTCAGGCTCCGCTTGAAGTAGTCGAGCGCGCGATCGTTTTTGCCTTCGAGAAAATGTACGTTCCCGATGCTTTGAAGCGTGACGACTGCGGCCGATTTTTGGCCCACCGACTCATTCAACGAAAGACTCTTTTCATAGTGGGCGAGCGCCAGCGCGTAATCTCGCCGGGCCTGGTAAACGTTGCCGATCAGCCCCTCGTAAAGAACGACGTCGGCTTTGTGTCCCGACCCCTGGGCCATCGCCAGCGCTTTCTGTAAATACTCGAGTGCCTGCGAGTAATTGCCTTGTGAATGGTGAATCTGGGCGATGTTGCTCATGGCAAACGCCGCCCGCCACTTGTCATTCAGGGCCTCGGCCAGCAACAGGCTGCGTTGGTAATACTCCATGGCCAGCGCGTTATTTCCGAGTACGCGATAGATGCTTCCGATATTCAGTATCGGAGTGGAGATCAGTTGCTCATCTTTCGTTTCTTCACAAAGCGCTAAAGACTTCTGGTAGTACTCGAGCGCCGGCAGATAATCTCCCAACGCGGAATAGAGAGCGCCGATGCTGTTGAGCGCTAACGCGATCTTTTTCTTGTCGCCGAGTTCTTCGGCGATCGCCAGGCTTTTCTTGAAATATTCGTGAGCGAGTGAGTGCTGCGCGCGGGCATAGTGTATTTGCCCCATGTCTACCAGCAGTTCCGCACGCCTGCTCTTGTCGCCAATAAGCTCATAAAACTTCTGCGCCTTGTCATAAGTTGCCAGCGCGGCGGTTAAGTCTCCTTGCGAATACTGGAGAAAGCCAATGATGTGCGACGACACCGCGATCGATTCGTTTTCGCCAAGGCTTTCGGCAACCCCTTGCATCAGCCGCCAAACATGAAGCGCTTCGAGGAGATTGCCTTCCTTTGAGAATTTTTCTCTGCGAAAGGCCAGCATCAGCACCCGGGTATGCAGATCCTTGTTCGCATCAAAGAGCGCCTGTCGTTCCGGTTCTGTTCTGATAGCCAGAAGACGGTCGGCGAACTCTTCCTCGGTGGCAATGTATTGCCGCACCTTCCACCGGTCTTCCTGCTTTACGAAATGCAGCGTGCGGTTTCGGTTCTCCTTTACAAAAGTCTCCGCCCGCTTGCCGCCGGTCTTCTCGTTAACGGCGACCAGTTCGAGCTTCAGGAGCACTTTTGCTTCGCCCGAGGCGATCGTGATCTCTCCGATAGCAAGGCTTTTGATTTCGAGATTCTGGTAGTCCTGAAAAACTTTGAGAAAACTCTCGCGGCTCGCTTGCGGATTTGATTTCTCACTCCAAAGAGCCATCAGGCCCTCAATATCTTCTTTCGCGTAAGCGTTGAAGAATTGCTGCACTAGCTGGCGAATCTGGGCTTGGTCGTCTTCCTGGGCAAGAATCTCGACTGGCGTAGCTGCCGATAAAACAATAAACAGGCAGCATACGATGAGGTGTTTCGGAACACGTAACATAACTGGTCCTTTCAGATAGTGACGGACGTTCGTGGGAGACATCTTCGTCAGCACTCTTTTACCGCAATCAGCTATCGATTACCATAACTCCGATTCTCGGTCTTTAAATATGTTTACCGGAGAAGTTCAGTGACCGAACTCGATGTCCGGACACAAGATGAAATCAGCGCTGCCCGTCCAAGATCACCAATACCATACCGCGCGCTGCTGATCATCGGGCTTGGCGGTCTCTTCGCGGGCGTCACCGGGCCGCTACTCAGCACCTTTATCCCGCCACTCGTGCGCGATGCTGTCGGCGATCATCGGACGGCTATCGGCGCCATCATGGCGATTGATAACGTCCTGTTGCTCCTCCTGGTTCCGTTGACAGGACCGGCATCGGATCGCGCCAGCGCTCGTGGGCGCGGCCGGTTGCCGCTTGTTCTCGCCGGGTACGTACTGTCGGCTGCCGGCATGGCGCTGCTTCCGTTCTCATCTGCATTCGGTCTGGCGTTTCTTGTTGGCGCGATCGTCGTGCTGCATACCGGGATCAATATGCAGCGAGCGCCGTTCCAGGCATTGATGGCCGACGTCGTGCCGTCGCGCCATCGCTCACTCGCCACCAGTTCTATTACGTTCCAGATGTGCGTTGGAGCGATCGCGTTTCTGATGTTGGGTCGCGCGCTCGGCATGCGGCCAGCGTTTCTGATTGCTGGCGCCAGCGTGCTCGTTATCGCGGCCGCGTTTACTCTGGGGCTGCGCGAGCCGAAGGTGGTTGAGTCGCAGGCAGCGGAGATAACTTTTCGATCGCTCGCGGATGCGGCATGGTCGGCGATTCGGGGCGTGGTCCCGGGCATGCGGCCCATCTTCGTCGCCGTGCTTCTGTTGCAACTGACTTTTCAGACGTTTGCCACCTGGTATGCGTTGCATGCGACTGAGCGGTTCGGTATTCGACCGCAGGACGCAACGATCGGATTTATCGCGTGGGCCATTGGCGGTGTGATTGGGGCGTTGCCGGCGGGTTTTATTGGAGTGCGCATCGGCCGGCGGAACGCGATACTGGTTGGTTTCGCCATGATGGCCGCCAGCATGTTCGCCCTCGATCGGGTCACGGGGATGAATGCGGCGATACCGCTGCTTGCGCTTGCGTCGGCTAGTTGGGCGCTGCCGACGGTGAATGCCTATCCGCTCTTCGTCGAACTCGTGCCGCGTCATATTCGCGGGGTGCTCGCCGCGCTTTATTTGCTGTGCAGCGCCGTGGGTGGCGGGCTTGGAGATCCTCTGAACGGCGGTCTCTTCGATCTCTTTAGCAGCTACCGCGCCATGTTTCTGGTGATGACCTGTTACACCGCGCTGGCGTTCGTGGCCGTGCTATTCATTCCACGAGGTGTTGGCGAGGCAGACACCGGGCAGAGTTGATGCCCGGTGTCCGCCTCTCTGTTGGGTTAGTAAAACGCGTAGAGCGATCGAGAACCCACCCTGAGCGCCCGACAAAGAGCATTGACTTCACATCGGTCAGGGTTCGTGAAAGTTCTGACCCCGGATGCTTCTGCTCTGCCGTCGGTTCTGAACAGGCCAATCCAGTCGAGAATGGAAGGCTCGGCAGAGGTGGTCCAATCGCTGCTGAAGGATCCTGCTGCTGAAACAGGATCTTGAACGAAACGGGGTTGGCGAACGAGGGGAACATAAACAGCGGTCATGGTGTAATCGCCATCCATCAACACGCTGGTTAATGTATTATTGGACCACTTGACTCCATCGCGCAGCCATTGCAGAAACTGGTTATTGCCTACCATCGACGGCGCTGTCAGCATAACGTTCGTGTTGTGGTTGTAAGTGCGGGTCAACTGAGTTGTGCCACCGCCCTGGTTGTTATTGTCAGTCGGGTTCGCGGTGATGCTCACGCCGCTGTTTGGATTTATCGAAGTTATAGTTAAGGTCCGCGTTGGGGCGGGCGGCGTGCCATAAACCGCTGTCATAGTGTAGTTGGCATCCAGCGTTACGCTGGTCGCTGGATTAGTTGACCAATCAACTCCATTGCGCTGCCACTTCTGGAACGTATTCAGGCCCACCGTTGCCGGCGCCGTCAGCGTCACGGTTGTGTTCGGGTTGTAAGTGCGGGTGAACTGCGTTGGGCCACTGCCCTGGTTGCTGTTGTCATTCGGGCTGACAGTGATGTTCACGCCGCCGCTTGGATTTGACGAAGCTACGGTTAAGGTCTGAGTTGGGGGCGAAACATACACCGCCGTCATGTTTACGGTAAAAGGTTCCAACCTGACGTCGACGATTCGATTAGTGGAGAAATCAACTCCATCGCGTTGCCACTTCTGGAAGGTGTTTAGGCCCACTGTTGCCGGCGCCACTAGCGTGACGGCTGAGCTCGAGAAGTATCTGCGGCTGAACTGAGTGGCGCCAACGCCCTGGTTATTGGCGTCATGGGGAAAAAGATTGATGTTCACGCCACTGTTCGGATTTGTCGAAGCCACGTTTAATGTCCGCATTGCAAACGGCCCGCCATACACTGCCGTCATCGTATAGTTCGAATCCATCGTTACGGTAGTTGTTGGGTTAGTGGACCAATCAAGCCCGTTACGCTGCCATTTCCTGAATGGGGTTACAGGACTGGACGGCGCGGTCAGCGTGACGGTTGTGTTGTGGTTGTAACTGCGGCTGAATTGAGTTGTTCCATTCCCCAGGTTGTTGTTGTCATTGGGACTAACAGTAATGCTTACAGGGCCTTCCATCCTGGGTTCAAGAGAATCGTTGCCGGCTACAGTTAACGTCTGTACCGGGGCAGGCGGCGATACATATACAGCCATCAAATTGTAGTCGTTATCCATTGTTACGCTGATCGATCGAATAGTGGAGAAATCGACTCCATTGCGCTGCCATTTCTGAAAAATGTTTACGCCTGCCGTTGCCGGCGTCGTCAGCGTGACGGTCGTGTTCAGGTTGTAAATGCGGGTGAACTGAGTTGGGCCACTCCCCAGGTTACCGGTGTCAGTGGGACTGACAGTGATGTTCACGCCGTTGTTTGGATTCGACGCTACAGTTAACCTCCGTGTCCCATACACCGCCGTCATCGTGTAGTCGCCATTCATCGTCAGGTTGATGGCTGGATTGATGGAGAAATCAACTCCATTGCGTTGCCACTTATGAAAAGTGTGTCCGCCTGCCGTGAGCGGCGCCGTCAGCGTGACGATTGTGTTGTGGTTGTAGGTGCGATTGAACGGAGTTGCGCCACTGCCCAGGTTGGCGTTGTCGTTGGGACTGACAGTGATGCTCACACCGCTGTTTGGATTTGACGAAACCGCAGTTAAGGTCCGTATTGGCGTGACATACACCGCCGTCATCGTGTGGTTGGCATCCATCGTTACGCTGGTCGATCGATTAGTGGACCAGTCGACTCCGTTGCGTTGCCACTTCTGGAAGTTGTTGCCACCTGCCGTGGTGGGGGCGGTTAGTGTGACGTTAGTGTTTTGGTTGTAGGTGCGGTTGAATTGAGTTGCGCCGCTGCCCAGAGCGCTGTTGTCAACGGGAGTGACACTGATGCTCACGCCGGTGGCAGGATTTGACGAACCTACAGATAACGTCCGCGTCGGCGTAACGTACACCGCCGTTAGCGTGTAGTTCGCATCCATCGTTACGCTGGTTGTTCGATTAGTGGACCAATCAACTCCATTGCGCTGCCACTTCTGGAAGTTGTTCCCGCCTGCTATGGCCGGTG
>DATELZ010000042.1:0-13118 GCA_035276045.1 Pyrinomonadaceae bacterium
CTGCCGCCCGCTCTCTTTCAACGTCTCGTTTAGATCGGGCCGTGAAGTGTGCAACGCCGGAACGAGGCCGAAGAGCAGACCGGCAACGATCGTCATGCCAAACGCAAAGATGAAGACGCGCAGATCGATCGAGATCTCGGCAAGGCGCGGAGTGTCTGCCGGAGAGATCGAGATCAAGAGCTTTAGCAACCAAACACTCAAGCCAAGTCCGATCAATCCGCTGATCGTCGAAAGCAATACGCTTTCTGTTAACAGTTGGCGAATGACGCGGCCACGGCTCGCGCCGAGCGCCGTCCGCACCGCGATCTCTTTCTGACGATAAGCTGCGCGCGCGAGCAACAGGTTCGCGACGTTCCCGCACGCGATCAACAACACCGCCGCCACCGCTCCCAACAAAATCAACAGCGACGTGCGTAACTCGCCGACAAGCCGTTCACGCAACTCCGTAATTCGCACGTTCCAACCATTGTTCGTTTCGTTATAGCTCTGGGCCAACCGCTGATTGATCGTGTCCAACTCGGACTGTGCCTGCGACAGCGGCGACTTCAAGCGACCGATCACATTGATGAACCGGTTGTCGCGCGAATCTTTCGGATCGAGCGGAAACGCCGTCCACATTTCAGAATCGGCCGGATAGGTGAACCCGGCCGGCATCACGCCGACAATCGTCGTCGCTTTACCGCTGATCGTGACCTTGCTGTTCACGACACCCGCAGCGCCGCCAAAACGTCGTTGCCAAAGACCGTGACTGATCACTGCGACCGGTTCGGCGCCCTCCTTCACCTCGCTCGCGTCAAGCCAACGCCCCTGAATGGCATTCGTGCGAAACAGGGGAAAGAACTCCGCCGACACACCGGCAGCGCGCACACGTTCAGTCTCTTCACCGGTCGACAGAAAAACGCCGCCGGTTATGTAAGCCGCGATCTGTTCGAACGACTGGTTCTGCTGTTGCCAATCGAGAATGTCCGGCGCGGACATGTTGCTTTGCGTGATTCCCTGCCGCGAATTCGTGGCTTCCAACAACACGATCTGTTCCGGCTGGGGAAACGACAACGGCCGCAGCAACACTGAATTGACGACCGTGAACATCGCCGTCGTCGCACCGATGCCCAACGCGAGCGTCGAGACTGCGATCGCCAAAAAGCCCGGACGTTTCAGAAAACTCCGCACGCCATAGCGCAGATCTTTAATCAAGTCTTCCATGATTATTCATTTCTTAAGGCAATGAGCGGATCGACTTTCGTCGCCCGCCGCGCAGGGATGTAGCACGCCAGCAACGCGATGCCGATCAACAGCGCCGACACTGAAACAAACGTCAGCGGATCGGTCGCGCTCACGCCGTAGAGCACGCTCGTGATCGCGCGGGTGGCGACGTACGCGCCAATCAATCCGATCACCGCGCCGATGATCGTCAGCTTCAGACCGTGATTCAGCACGAGCTTCAACACGTCGCTCAACTGCGCGCCGAGCGCCATGCGAATGCCGATCTCATGCGTGCGTTGCGCGACTGCGTACGACGTGATCCCATAGATACCGATGGCCGAGAGCATCAACGCCACCAAACCAAAAACGCCGAGTACCGTGGCCGCAATACGCGGCGGAAACAACGCGAGCCGCAAATGATCGTTCAACGTTTGCACGTCAAACAGCGGCAGGTTCGGATCGAGCGCGTTGATCTCCTTGCGAACGGCCGCAAACATCGCTTCCGGATTGCCGGTCGTGCGCACTACAACCGCGCCGGTCGAGTTGTAATCCTGTGTCAACGGCGCCCAGATGAACGGCCGCGGATCTTCGGCGATGTTGAAATACTTCCCGTCCCGAACAACGCCGACGATCGTCATGAACGGATTGTCTGCATTCCACCGCACTCGTTTCCCAACCGCTTCGGCACTCGTTTTCACCGCCGGCATAAACCGCCGCACAAACGTCTCGTTCACGACGACGACCTGCTCCGACTTCTCTTGGTCCAACTCCGTAAACTCACGCCCATGCAGCACCGGCGTGCTCATCGTTTCGAAGTAACGTGGTCCAATCATGGCGTTCATCGCCAACGGCGCATTCGCGCCGCGTTCCATCGGCTCGCCTTCGACGAAGACGTTGCGACTGTTGAAGTTGAGACTAAGCGGGATATAGCTGGTAACTGCCGCCGATTTAACACCCGGCGCCGCGCGCACGCGCTCGGCGAGTTGACGATAAAACTGCTGCCCGCGCGCCTGGTCGTAACCCTGCAAACCAACGTCAAACGACATCGTCAACGCGTTCTGCGAATCGAAGCCGGGGTCCATCGTCTGTAGTTGTTGCAGCGTGCGCACGACGAGCCCCGCGGCGATCAACACGACCAGCGAGATCGCGATCTGCGCGACCACCAGAACGCTGCGCAAACGCGTCCGTCCCGCGCCGCCTTGCGCCGCCGTGTCTTTCAGCGTGTGCAACAGGTTCGGCCGCGTCGATTGCAACGCCGGCACTAAACCAAACACCGCGCCCGCAACCAGCGACACTGCCAGTGAAAATAAAAGGACACGCCAGTCGATCCCGACGTTGATCGTCAACGGAAAATCGATTGGAGGTTTGAAAGCGAGCAACACCTTTAAGATCCACACTGCGAGCAACACACCTGCCGCGCCGCCCACGATCGAAAGCAGCACGCTCTCGGTCAGTAATTGTCGAATCAAACGAAAGCGATTGGCGCCCATTGCGAGTCGAATCGCGATCTCGCGCCGCCGATCCATCGCGCGCGCGAGCAACAGCCCCGCGAGATTGGTGCACGTGACAAGCAGTACCAGCGCAACCGCGCCCATCAACACCCACGTGAAACTCACGACCGCGCCACGCAATTCGGGAATGATGAATCCCGGTGGTCCAAGCTTGATCGACTGTCCTTCGTTTGTGTCGGGATACTCTTTGGCAAGTTGCTGCGCGAGAATATTCAGCGAGGCTTCGGCCTGTCCCTGCGTGAGTCCTGGTTTGATCCGGCCGATAGCGAAGAAGTTTCCGTCGCCGCGACGATCGAGCGTGTTCGATCCGGGTTCGGCCCAACCCAACATCGAAGCTGGAAGCCACAACTCCGGCGCATAAACCTGCTCCGTTCCCTTGAAACCGTCGGGCGTGATGCCGATCACGCGAAACTGATGATTGTTGATCAGAATGTCTTTGCCGACGATCGCGGGATCGCCTGAGAAGCGATTCTGCCAACCGTCGTAACTCAGCACGACGACGGGATGCGTCAGCCGCGTCTTGTCTTCTTCCGGGAGAAACGTGCGTCCGTGGATCGCTTTCACACCCAGCACGTCGAAGTAGTTGCCCGAGACTTCGTAGCCCCAGATTCGTTCGTTCGCGCCTGAGCGACTCAAGCTCAAGGGCACGAAGCGATAGACCAGCAAGCCGGCCATCGCTTCGTTGCGATCGCGAAAGTCGAGGTAGTTGGGATACGAAAACGCGGACATGGAATCGTCTTTTCCGCGCACCGACACGGCGACGATCTCGTCCGGTCGCTCCACCGGCAGCGAACGCAACAACACCATGTTAACGAGACTAAAAATCGCAGTGTTGGCGCCGATGCCGAGCGCGAGTGTTAAGACGGCCACAGCGGCAATGCCGGGGTTTTTGATCAGCATTCGCAGGGCATAGCGAGTGTCTTGGAGAAGAGTGGACATGAGCTTTGGTCTTTGGTCTTTGGTCTTAGATCTAAGATCTAAGATCTAAGATCTTTGGTCTTGGGTCTTAGCGCCAACGGCGCGTCATAAGGTAGCCAGAGGCGCAAGCCTCTGGGTTGTTATGAAAAAGCGTGAGAGCTCTGAAAGAGCGACAGAACGTCTGTCGCACTTTCAGTGCTCGATAAATACTCCCTTCTTACCCAGGGGCGGCGCGCTCGCTACGCTCGCACTTGCCCCTGGCTACCCTCTACGCGCGCCTCGGCGCTCTTTCTGTAGGCGTACGGCAACGCCAAACTTGCTTATTCACTCCTCATTCACTTCGCTAAACGATCTCCTTATTCGTTCCGCAATGCGATTAGCGGATCGACCTTCGTCGCGCGCCGCGCCGGGATGTAGCAGGCGATGAATGCAACTACTCCAAGAAACACCGCCACGCCGGCAAAAGTTGCCGGATCTTTCGCGCTCACTTCAAACAGCAAACTCGCCATCAACCGCGTCAACGCAAACGCGCCCAACAACCCGATCCCGATGCCGGCCAATGCCAACGTCATTCCATCTTTCAAAACAAGCTTCAACACCTGGCCGGCACCCGCGCCCAATGCCATGCGCACTCCGATCTCATGCGCGCGGCGCGAAACCGAATAAGCCATCACGCCGTAAATGCCGACCGCCGACAACACGAGCGCGAGGGTCGCAAACAGTCCGACGAGCAGCATCGAGAAACGAGGTTGCGCCACCGATGCGCCGAGCACCTTTTCCATCGTCTGCACTTGCGTGACAGGCACGTCCTTGTCGACGGCGCGAACTTCCTCGCGCACCGCCACCGCCATCGACAACGGTTCGCCCTTCGTACGCACCAACACCGTCATGCCACTGTTCGGCGATTGCTGGTGCGGCATGTACATCGCAGGACGCACCTCGGCGTCGAGCGTCGTTTGCTTGATACTGCCGACGACGCCGATCACCTCGCGTTGCTGCTCTTCAAAACCGACGCGGAAACGTTTGCCAATCGGCTCCTGGCCCGGCCAGAGAACCTGGGCCAGGACATTGTTGACGACGATCACGCCCGGCGTGTCTTTCTTGTCTTGCGCATTGAAATGACGCCCGCGCAAGAGCGGGATCTGGAGCGTCTCGAAATAAGTTGGAGTGACGATCGTGTAATCAGCTTCAGGACGTTGCGCATCGGGAAGCGACGCCTGTCCTTCCGGAATCAGGTCGGTGCTTTCGAAGGCGCCGGAGAGTGGCAACGACAGGACGCCGCCCGCGTTTTCGACGCCGGGCATCGCTTTCAGTCGATCCATCAATCGTTGAAAGAAAGCCGCGCGCTCTTCTTCGCGCGCGTATCGCGATGGTTCGAGGTCTGCTAGCTGAAGTTCCATCGTCAGCACGTTGTCGGGATTGAAACCCGGTTCGACGTGCAACAAACGCGTGAAGCTCTTCATCAACAACGCCGCGCCGACAAGCAGGACCAAAGCCATCGCGACTTCCGACACGACGAGCAAACTGCGCAAACGGTTCTGGCCCGCGCCTGCCGTCATGCCACGCGTGCCGTCTTTGAGCGACTTGTTCAGATCGAAACGCGACGCTTGCAGCGCCGGAACGAGACCGAAGATCAGCCCGGTCACGACAGAGATCCCAAACGTGAAAAGCAGAATGTTGGCATCGACGCCGGCGTTATCGATCCGCGGCACGTCGCGCGGAATCAGCGAAATGAGCAGCGAGTTTCCCCAGACTGCGAGCAACAATCCGATCGCGCCACCTGCGAGTGAGAGCAAGAGACTTTCGGTTAACAGTTGTCCGACGATGCGCCAACGTCCCGCTCCGAGTGCGGCTCGAATCGCGATCTCTTTCTGACGCGAAGTGGCGCGCGCGAGGAGTAAGTTGGCGATGTTCGCGCACGCGATTAATAGGACGAGGGCAACAGTCGCCAACAACACGAGGAGGGGCTTGCGAATCGCGCCGACCATCTGTTGATGAAGCGGAAGGACGTTGAGTGTGAAACCGACCTTGCCGAGTGGCAGATCCTGTTGCAGCGCGCGCAGCTCAGTCTCGCCCTGCAACGCCGAGACGCCGGACTTGAGACGGCCAATCACTGCGATGTTCAGGTTGCCGTGCCGTTGTCGTTCTTCGTCGGTGATCGCGAGCGGCATCCAGATGTCGTTCTGCAACGCGAACTGGAGACCCGGAATCATGTTCGCGCCACCGGGAAAGCGAAATCCTTCCGGCATGACGCCGACGATCATCGTGCTCTGGCCCGTCAACATGATCGACTTGCCGACGACGTTCCTGTCGCCGCCAAAGTGACGCTGCCATAGACCATGACTGATGACTGCGACCGGAGCGGTGTTCGGCCGGTCTTCTTCCGCCGTGAACACCCGGCCCAATGTTGGACCAGCGCCGACGGCCGCGAAGAAATCCGCTGACACGCGCGCGCCGCTCACGCGTTCCGGATCACCGTCCCCCGTCAACTGCCACGACCACGAACGAAACGCTGCAAGCTGTTCGAACGATTGGCTTTGAGCTTTTAGATTGACGTAGTTGGCCAAAGAGTTCGGCAGCTTATCAGCCGTCTGGGCCATCTTCGGCAAATAGCCCCAGACCATCACGACCTGTTCCGGATCTTTGAACGGCAACGGGCGCAACAACGTCGCATTCACAACGCTGAAGATCGCGGTGTTCGCGCCAATGCCCAGCGCGAGCGTAAACACCGCGACCAATGAAAAGCCCGGCCGCTTCAGCAGCATTCTGAGGCCGTACTTAATGTTCTGAAGCATGTTTGTCTCCGGCTTTGGGTCTTGGGCCTTGGGTCTTTGGCCTTTGGTCTTCGTCTATGTCTTCATCCAAACCAAGACCTAAGACCAAAGACCTAAGCCCTCATTCGTATCTCAGCGCGACGAGCGGATCGATCCGGGTTGCGCGTCGCGCCGGTAAGTAACAGGCAAACAGGGCAACGAGCACCAGCAATGTCGAGACGATGACGAACGTCGTCACGTCGTAACCGCTGACGCCGATCAAAAGCGACGAGAGCGCACGCGCGAGCGCAAGCGACAACAACAACCCGAGCGCGACGCCGATCACCGCGAGGCGCATTCCCTGCACCGTGATCATCTTCATCACGTCCGCGCGATTCGCGCCGAGCGCCATGCGTATTCCAACTTCGCGCGTGCGTTGCGAAACGACGTAAGCCATCACGCTGTACAACCCAACCGCGCTCAACAGAACCGCCACCAAACCAAACGCCAGCGAAAGCGAGGCAGCCATATTCGGCGCCCACAACGCATACGTCAGGTGTTCCGTCATCGTCTTCACCGACGACACCGGCACACTGCGATCGAGCCCCTGCACCTCTTTGCGAATCGCGCCCGCCAGTGAACGCGAGTCGACATTCGTGCGCATCACGAGCGCCATCGCCGCAGGCCGCCGCTGCGTCATCGGGTAATAGAAATATGGCTTGGGATCTTCGGCGAGATTGCGATACTTCCCGGTCTTCACAACGCCGACCACTTCGATGAGATCGCGGTTCTCAACTCCAACCGAGACACGCTTGCCAACCGCGCTCTCTCCGGGCCAGAGCATCTCCGCCATCTGCTGATTGACGATGATTACTCGCTGCGCCCCGACACGATCACGATCGTCAAAATCGCGGCCATCGACAAGCGGGATCTGCATCGCGCGAAAGAACCCGGCGCTGATCACGTTCGTCATGATCGTGCGGCCCGCGCTTCCTCGCGCCAACGTCTCGCCTTCTTTCAAAACCGGACCATTGGAACTCGAACTGTCACCCAATGGCAGCAACCGCGCCGTCGCCGCGGCTTCAACGCCGGGCAAACTCGAAGCGCGTTCGATCACCTGGTGGAAGAAGTTGCGCGAACGTTCGGAGTCATAACCAACCAACTCCGGATTCAACGACACGATCAGCGCGTTTTTCGTCCCGAACCCCGGGTCCATCGTCTGTGCCTTGCGAAAACTCTTGATGAACAATCCGCCACACACCAGCACCGCGAGCGAAAGTGCGACCTGGACCACGACGAGCGCCGGCCGCAACGACAAACGACGTCGCTTGCCGCGTTGTCCGCCGTCGAGATCGCCTTTCAGAATCGGCACGACGTCAGGGTTCGACGAATTCCACGCCGGGGCGAGACCGAAGATCAATCCGGTCGCGAGTGAAATGACGAGCGTGAAAATCAGCGCGCGCGAATCAAGCGCGAAAAAGTTTTCGATGATGTTGTATTCGAGGACCGGAACAAAGCCTTCCATCAGGTCGGTGACCCAGAAGGCCAACAGCAATCCCAACGCGCCGCCCAGCACCGACAGCAGGAGACTTTCAGTCAACAACTGCCGGACGAGACGAAAACGGCTCGCGCCAAGCGCCAGCCGAATTCCGATCTCCTTGCGTCGCGCCGCCGCGCGAGCAAGCATCAGGTTCGCCACGTTCGCGCATGCGATCAACAACACGAGACCCACGATCGCCATCGCGATCGCCGCCCCGCTTTTCATCACCGTCGCCCCATCTTCAAAACGCGCGATGAGTTCGGTCTCGACTTTCGCTTGCGTATTGCTGGCGCGATCGTTCGGATAAGCTTGATTGAGCCGCGCGGAAATCGTTTGCAGTTCCTGTGAAGCCTGTTCGAGCGTCACGCCCGGCTTCAAACGGCCCAGCACATTCATCCAGTGGCTGCCGCGATCGCTCAGCAGTCCCGGCGATCTCCGCAAGTCTTCAGCCATCGCCATCGGCGCCCAGAAGTCCATCGCCAACGCGAACTTCGAGCCGACAAACGACGGCGGCATGACGCCGATCACCTGGTAGTTGCTATTGCTCAAGCGAATCGACTTGCCGACGATGTTCTGATCCGAAGCGAAACGCTGTTGCCATAGATTGTGACTGATGACGACGACGGGATGCGCGCCCGCGGTCTTGTCTTCGTCGGGCAGAAACGTGCGGCCCATCATCGGCTTCACTCGCACGACGTCGAAGTACGAACCACTTACGACCTGGCCCCAGATCACGTCGTTCTGGTTGTCCGCATCGAGCGCCACCGGCAGCATGTCTTCCGCGCTCATCGCTTCGAAGACAGTGGCTTGGGCGCGATAGTCGGAGAAGTCGGGATACGACACCTCGTCGCTGACGCCGCGATCGTCGGCCATCTCCATCGGCCGCACGAGCTGATGAGGTTCGGGAACGGCGAGAGGCCGCAGCACAAACGCACTCACGCCGCTGAAGATCGCGGTATTCGCGCCGATGCCCAACGCAAGCGTCAAAACAGCAACCGCCGTGACGCCTGGGTTCTTGGTCAACATGCGAACGCCGTAACGAATGTCTTGAAATAAGTTTTCCATGATTCGTTTCACCCGATCTGTTTGTTCTTCAGTAAGGCGGATAGAACGCGGCCACGTTCGTAATCAGACTTGATCGTTTCCACCGTTTTCAAAAACGCACTGCGCAACCGTGTGTCACGGGCGTAAACGCTTGAGACTTCGAGCAGTAATGTGGCCTTTTCGTAGTCCGAGGAAATTCCCGCGCTGGAGTCGAGCAGTTGCGTTAACACTTCCTCGCCGAGGTTCTTCGCCTTGATCAGCGCGGAGAGAACTCTGCGATGTTCGTAGTCTGACGAGATCGTGTTGACAGTTTGAAAGAAGACGCCTCGCAACGATGGATCGTCGAGATAGACCGCGGCGACGGCTTTGAGCACGCCCGCTTTCTCGTAATCGGAAGCGATGCTCTTCGTCGAGGTCGCTACTTGAGTCAACAGGTCCTTACTCGGCTCGACGCGCTTCAACAAGGTCTTGAGCACGCGGCCGCGTTCGTAGTCCGAATCGATCGTGTTCACACCCTGGAAAAACGCGGGCACCGCGCCGTTCTTGCCGGCGAGAATTGGCGCGACGCCGATTAGCAACTGCGCCTGTTCGTAATCGGAAGAAAGCTGGCGAGCGGCCTGGGCCAACGTGCTCTGCAACGCTTTTTCGTCGAGGTTGGCTTGCTTGATCAGCGACTCGAAATAACGGCGCTTGGCGTAGTCGCTCTTGATCTGATCGATCTCCTGGAGCACGCCCTGAACGCCACGCCGGCTCAGGATCGTCTGCACGCGTTTGTCGGCGTCGATTCCGCCCTGGCGAACTGCGTTGAGGACCATTTGGGCCACCCAGCTTTGCGCGGCGGCGTCGAGTTCGCGATTGGCGCCGTTCACGAAGAAGGCGCGCGTCAACTGTCCACCCACGTCTCGCCGCACTTCGTAACGGCGCGATTGGCCGTTGCGCACCTCTTCGATACGCACGACGCCGCCTTCGGAAACGTCCTTGATGTCGGTGTACTCGGCGTCGAATTCAGCTTTGCCGCGAATCTCCAGTCGTTGCCGCCAACCGTCATCGCTGTGCTCCCACGTCATCACGCTGCGCGTTTCGTCCTGTTTCTTCTGCGCGATGCCGCGATCGACCGGCGAGGCGAGGAACACTGCCGCGAGTGGCGCCAGCAGGATGATGATCTTTCTAAGCAAGGTGCGGTTGATGAATCTCATGACGATCTCCTGTGCAGTAAATTAAGCCGACGCTTGAATGTTGATCGTGACTTTCAACTTCCGGCCGATGATGGTGCGGCCGTAGTCGATGCCGAAATCAAAGCGATCGATCTCGGCGGTGGCGCTGTAATAGATGTACTCCTCGCCGCGGGGCGAGCGGCTGCGGTCCATCTCGTTGACGGCGAGCGCGATCGACCTGGTCTTGTCGTTGATCGTCAGATCGCCTTCCAGGTCGATCGAATCGCGATCTTTGCCGCGTTCGACTTTCGTGCTCCGAAACCGGATGTCCGGAAACTTCTCGGTGTCGAGAAAGTCGCGCGATTGAAGATGCGCATCGCGCCGCTTGTTTCCGGTATCGATGCTGGAGGCTTTAATCGTTGCGTCAACACATGAACGACGCAGATCTTCCTGGTCCAACGCGATCGATCCTTCGACGACACGAAACCGCCCGTGCACCGTGTACCACAAATTCCTGATGGCAAATTCGACGGTGCTGTAAGCCGGATCAAAATTCCATCTGAGCAACCTGTTCTCCTCACTCGTATCTGAGCGCCTTCAAGGGATCTACTTTCGTGGCGCGCCGCGCCGGCAGATAGCACGCGAGCAACGTCACGACGAACAGACCAAGCGGCACTGCTGCAAACGTCAGCGCGTCTGTCGTCGTCACTTCAAACAACAGCGTCGCGATCAGCCGCGTCAGCGCAAACGAAGCTGCAAGTCCCACCGCCACACCAATCAGCGCGAGCACAACGCCCTTCTTCACCATCAGCTTCAACACGTCGAGACGCTGCGCGCCGAGCGCCATGCGCACGCCGATCTCGTGAGTTCGCTGCAACACCGAGTAAGACATGACGCCGTAGATGCCAACCGCGGCCATGATCAGCGCCACGACGGAAAACACCGTCAACAGCGAAGCACTGAAACGCGATCGGGCAACTGACGTAGACAGCAAACTCTCCATCGTGCTGATCTCTCCGATCGGTTGCTGCGGATCGAGCCCACGAATCACTTCCCGCACCGCCGGCGCAACCGCGCTGGCGTCTCCCTGCGTGCGCAACACCATCGTCATGCCGGAAAAGACCAGCTCGGGATGCGGCCAATAGGCCATCGGTTCCACCGATACGTCGAGCGCGAGATGTTTGCTGTCGCCGACGACGCCGACGATCTCAGTTGGCACATTCTCGTCTTTCATGTAGATCGTGAGTCGCTTGCCGAGTGGATCAGCGCCGCGGAGGTTCTTTCTCACAAATGCTTCGTTGACCAGGACCACGTGACGCATTTCGCGCGCTTCCTGCTCGGTGAAGAGCCGGCCCTGTTTCAAAGGAATCTGCATCGTCTGGAAGTAGTTGAGATCGGTCACACAGATTCCGGTTTTGAGTTCCTTATCCGGCGGCAGCTTCTCGCCGTTGACTTCGACGGTCGTTCCCGAGTACAGGCCCGTGAACGGAAGCGTGTTGATTGCACCCGCGGCTTCGACGCCGGGGATCGCTTTCATGCGCGCGATTGCCTGTTGGAAGAAGTCGATGCGCTTCGACTCCTCTTCGTATCTGCCGGGCGTGAGCGTCACGCGCGCCGCGAGCAGGTTTTGCGGATTGAAGCCGGGATCGACCGATTGCAGACGAGTGAAACTCTTCAACAGCAGACCAGCGCCAACCAACAACACGAGGGCCAGCGCCACTTGCGTGATCACAAACAAACTGCGCACGTGATGACCACTCGCGCCGCTGCTGACGTTCTTGCCGCCGTCTTTCAGCGAGCCATGAAGATCGAAACGCGTCGCTTCCCATGCGGGAACGAGTCCGAAGACCAAACCCGTAACCACGGCGAGGCCGAGTGTGAACGCGAGCACCGGCAGGTTGACGGTGACTCGTTGCAAATCGATCAACGCGGGTGGACTCAATGCGACGAGGGCCTTCGTTCCCCACCACGCGACCAGCACGCCGAGTGTGCCGCCGATAACCGAAAGCAACACGCTCTCAGTCAACAACTGTCGCGTGATGCGCCAGCGGCTCGCGCCCAGTCCCGCGCGTACTGCCATCTCTTTTCTTCTGGCACTCGCGCGGGCAAGCAACAGGTTCGCGACGTTCGCGCACGCAATCAGCAGCACGAAACCGACAGCGCCCAACAGGATCAAGAGCGGACGCCGAATCTCGCCCGTGAACTGCGTTCGCAACGGCACCACGTTGACACCCCAGTTCGTGTTGCGCTCCGGACGCTGTTGCGCGATGCGCGCGCCGATCGTGTCCATTTCCGTCTGCGCTTGTTCGATCGTGACGCCGGGCTTGAGCCGCGCCACGCTCGAAGCGAATCGTCCACGCCGCGCGCGGAACTCGTTGGTGATCTGAAACGGCACCCAGATGTCGGCGGGTTTACTGACTTGCGTGCTGCGTTGAATGTGCCAACCAAAGTTAGCGGGCATGACGCCGATCACTTGCGTCTGTTGATTGTCGAGCGTGATCTGGCGTCCGACGATCTGGCTATCAGCGCCGAAGCGTCTCTGCCACAATGCGTAACTGATCACGGCGACAGGCGGTTGGCCTTCGAGTCCGTCGTCAGTGTTGAAGGTTCGACCAAGCGTCGGGTTTGTTCCGAGGACTGAGAGGAGGTTCGTAGTTCCAAACTGCACGGGCACTTCTTCCGGTTCGCCGTCGCCCGTCAGGTTCAAGCTGCGATCGAAGAAGACGGCCATGTCCGAGAAGACCTGGTTCTGTTCTTTCCAGTCGGAGAAGTTGCCGAGGTTGATCACATTCTGATCGGTTCGGCCACCCTGCCGCTTCTCCCAAACGAGCACGAGCCTTTCCGGATCGTCGTAAGGAAAACTGCGCAACAAGACTCCGTTGACGACACTGAAGATCGCCGTGTTTGCGCCGATGCCGAGCGTCAGCGCAAGCAGCGCGATGATGGTCATCATCGGAGTCTTCAACAACATCCGCGCGCCGAAGCGCAGATCCGT
>DATELZ010000043.1:0-31583 GCA_035276045.1 Pyrinomonadaceae bacterium
GTCCGGAGAAATTAGCCGCCGGCGTGAATTCGACGTTCGTGCCGTTGATGATCACGGCGCCGCCGACTGGGTTGGCAACGTTGGTGACGGTAAGAGTTTGACTACTCTCGTTTGCCGGACCCTTCGAGTCGTTTGCCAGCAGATCGGCAAACGGAATGATCTGCACTCCTGAGTCTTCGCCGATCGCCGTCAACGTATCGTTCACGGCGTCCGGGGCGTCGTTGACTTCAGTGACGGTCAAATCGAACGTGTCTACTGCTGTTCGACCGTTGGTGGCTGTCACGGTCACGGTGATCGAAGTGATGCCGTTGGCCGGACTGTTTGCATCAGTGTTTGGCGTGATCGTGAGTGTTCGCGAGCCGCCACTGCCGGTGATAGACAGGTGAGCGCTGTCATTTGCTACCAGCGCCGTGTTGGATGAAGTGGCCGTGACCGAGGCGATCAGCGAGCCAGTGTCGTCGCCGAGGTTGAAGGTGACCAACTTCGGCGTGTCTTCCGCCGTAGTTTGGTCCGGAATGATTTCAAGGGACGGATGCAACTCAAAGGCGCCGATGTCGACAGTCTGAGTAATGTTCACATCCTGAGAATCAGCAACGCGCGGGAAGCCTGCTCCACGCTGATCCACCGGGAGTGTTTCGGCAATGTTTGTATCGCCGTCGAGATCGAAAGTGTCGGCTGGGAGATTGGCATTGCTGCCAGCCTCAATAGCCGTGCTGGTTAGCAACAGCGCGTGTGTCTGCGTTGTGCCGCCGTTGCCGGCGAGCGGTCCCAGTCCCGCGTGGACGCCAACCTGGTTGTTGTTGACCCCGTCATTAAGACCTCCATTGCCGCCGGTTCCGATCAGGTTGAAGGAGCTGGCCGTGTCGACCTTGCCGCTGATGTCGTCGGCAACATCCGACGCCTCGTTGACATTGCCCGACACGATGGTGTTCTTCAGCGTGGTTGTGCCGGCGTGTGCACGAATACCGCCACCATCGCCGAGAGCGTTGCTGTCGGAGTCGGCAATGTTACTGGTAATAGTGCTGTTGATGCTGGTCATCGTGCCGCCGAGAACGATGACGCCACCGCCGCTTCCACCTGCGGAGTTGCCGCTGATGGTTGTGTTGACTAGCGTCAAGCTTGTGGTGGTGGTGCTGATCGCTCCGCCATCGTTTGCGGCGGCGTTGTTGAAGAGAGTCGAGTTGACGATGGTCAGTGCCCCGTCGTTGAGGATGCCCGCGCCGTCGCCGGTGGTGCTGCCGCCAGTGATGCTCAAGCCAATGATGTTTGCCGTCTTGCCGCTGTGGATATTGAACACACGGCTGGCGTTGTTGCCGTTGACAGTGACGCTTTCGCCATTGTTGTTGTAGATGGTCGCGTTCTGGTCCACCTGGAGTTCGCCGGTCGTCAAGGTGATTGTGTGTGGGCCGGCGCCGGCGAGGTTGAACGTGATCGTGTCACCGCTACAGACATTCGCCAGTGCCTCGCGCAAGGAACCGGCGCCACCGTCTGCCGTGCTGGTGACGATTGGATCCTGCGTACAGGCATTGACGACCTGCGCGACGATGTTGCTCTGCGAGGGATCGAAGTTTCCGTCGCCCGAGTAATCAGCGCGGATGTTGTGCGTGCCTGCTGTCAGCGTTGAAGTCTGGCATTGCGCACTGCCTGAACTGAGCGCAACGTCGTTACAGACGACAGCGTTGCCGTTGGACGTGTCGATAAAGTCGACCGTGCCTGTTGGATCGACGGCAGCCTGTGCCGGATTTTCCGCAACCGTGGCCGTGAAGGTGACTGTTGCACCGACGTTGGACGGGTTGACGTCAGACACGAGCGAGGTCGTGGTGTCGAAGAGATTGATTGGTGTGACGGTCGGATCAAACGCGCCGCCCACAGCCGGGTCGTCAGTCAACACGTTCATGAAGTTTGAACCCGAGACCGTGCCCTGGTTGCTCACGCGTGGTGGATTCAGCAGGGTCAGGTTCGGAGGATTGTCCACTGTTACCTGGAAGGTGATCGTGACTGACTTGCCCGCCGGCAGTGTGCCGATAGTCACATTCACAGTCTCACCACTGGTGGCTGGTTCCGGATCCACAGACAGGAAGTGCGGTTCCGAGGATTGTTTCGGAATTGCATTCCGAGCCTGCGATTTGAACGGAAGCCGCCGCTCGCCTTTTGTCAGGTAGCCATACATCAAGCTGTCGCGCGTTGTCGACGAATATGAGTCACACAGACCAACGCGGTGGCCCAGCTCATGCATGATGGCCGTCAGCAGGTCCATGCGGCCGGCCGGGGCATTTCCGGGATCCGTGTAACGGCGCAAGAGGGAAATATTGCTGCTGAACTCCGCGTCGTCCATAGGCGTTGCATCGACAAACCAGCCATTACCGCCTGCGTTTCGATCGATCCGGACGTGATTACCCGAAACTTCGGCAAGATACACTTCCGGCAGATCGGCGAGTTCAAACGTCACGCCGCGCATGACGGCAATTTGTTTTGCTGTCAGTCCCGTGTCTTTCCAGCGTTCGATGGCCGCATTTAATAGAAGTTCGAGTTCGAGCCGGGTCAGGGCATGTTTACTGCCCGGAAGCAATGGCTCGACGCCGCCGTGCGCGGCCAGCAACGGCGGCGCAAGAGTCGTGTCGCGTTTGAACATGTTCCCGGTGATGATTTCGGGAGTCCCAGCGCCGTGCGGATTCAGGTTGTCGACAAAGGTACGCACGTTGGCGTTCGACGGCGGATCGTTCAAGGCTGGATTACCGGGTGCGTCGAAGATCGCGAAGTCGTTTGTGTTCGCGACAGTTCCCTGCTTACGGAGTCCGATGAATTGAGCGCCGTTGCTGCCGTTACAAACGTTGTTGGCGCCGCCGGGGCAAGTGTTGCCAAAGATGTTCAGATAGACTTCGTCGTCCGCGCTCGAGGCGTTCCCTGCGTCGACGCGGATGCTTTGTCGATCCGTGCCGGTGTTGTTTGGCGTGGCCACGTTGTTGTTGGCGACTTTCAGGTAAGCCTCACCAGAGGTGCCGCGCCCGACAAGCAAAATGCCGTTGCCATTCACGTCGGCGATGACGTTGCTGGTTACGGCCAGATTAAGACGTGGCGTCCACGCGCTGCCCGCGCCTGCAACACCGTTGCCGCCGCTTATTCCATTCCCGCCAACGCCGGCAACAACGTGGTTAGCGTCGATAAAGTTATTGTCCACGACGCCCGCCATGTCGGCGAATCCGTTATTACCGATGGCGATGACGGTCCCGAGATCGCTTCCCAACAACGGACTGCCCGACGTGCCGTTGTTCTGAATGACGAAGTTGGTTTGAGTTCGCGATGCCGTGTTGCCGCCTGAGTTGGCTACGATGATTGCTTGCGTGCCTGTGTCGTCGACCGAAATGGCGTTGCCGGTGATCGAGATAACGTGGCCCGGATCGCTTACCGGACGTCCGAGCCCGTCAATCGTGACGAGTCCTGCACGCGCGCCTGGTCCAGTGGTATTTGAGTTTCCGATGATGACCTGAATTCCCGCGCCGCCGGTGCTGGAGATGGTGTTGTTGGCGATAGTTGCGTGGTCGAGATTGAAAGCGGTCGAAGCGTTTCCAGTGCCGACGAAATTGATGCCGCTGAAGCCGGGATTCGTGAAGGTATTGTTTGAAATATTGGCATTGCTCACGGCGCCATTGTCGGCTTGAATATCGACACCACTGTGGAACGCATTGGTGAAGACGCTTCCTGTGATCGTCAGCGTGCCGTTGATGTTCTGGCCCAAGCCGGGATTCACACCTACGCCGTTGAAGCCGATGGCGGATTCAGTGTTGGCGTCACCAGCGTCGACGATCGTGCCGTTCGTGAAGGTGAAGTTGGTGACCTGCGCGCCGTTGATCGCACTGCTGCCGGTATTAACGAGGCGCATCTGATCGAGCACCACGTCGCGTGTGTTGGTCAGCGAGATGCCCGCTCCAGTCTTGTTCTGAATCGTGCCACCGGAAAAATTATTCGCCGAGCCTCCATCGCCGGTGATGGTCAGGCCGCCGAACGCGCCGGTGTTGTTGAGCACGATGCCCGCGTTGCCGCCGCCGTCCGATGAAATGCTTACGAAATTCAAGCCGCTAGTGCTGATGGCCGTATTTATAACCGTAAGCGCCGTGCCGGTGGTCGAAGTGATGCTGTTGCCCGAACCCTGGACTGCGATCGTGCCGCCGCCAGTGGCGAGTAAACCCGGGCCGGACGTCGTTGTGACGTCGAGGCCATTGCCGGCGCCGTTAAAGGTGATGGCCCCGCCACTGTTATTGGTGCTCAGATCGACAGCGCTGTTGGTCTCAGTGCTCAGCGTCGTCTGGCTGTTGAAGCTGACTATGCCGCCGTTGCAGTTTGCGACGCGTATGCCCGTGGCTGACGAGCCGGTGGCGCTGATGAAACCTGTTTGGAAGAGCACAGTGCCTGCATCGTGATTGTCTATGTCGACGATGCGGCCGTTGTTGTCGACGATCGAGCCGCTGTAGACGACGTTGGCGTTACTGCTGTTGAGATTGAATGCTGGGCCTGCCGCGTTGTGGTTAATCGACGTGTTAGCGCCGAAGTTGAACGCGCCACTCGATCCACCGGTAATGGCTATGGCAGCGTCGCCACCGTTCAGCGACGTGACGCCGTTGAAGTTGTACGCGCCGTCAGCATTGTTGAATTGAAGCCCGGCGCCATTGGTCGCCGAGAGAGTTCCGCTCGGGAAAGTGATCGTACCGGCGCTATGACCACCTGAGATGGAGACGAGTGCCGCATTGTTCGTTTGGGTAATGTCCCCGTCGTAACTTACCGAGGCAGTGCCGCCTGAAATATTGAAGACTGCGCCGGTGGCGGTGAGTGAGCCGCCGTTGGACGTAAGCGAGCCCGCGACGTTCACCAGGTTGATTGCGTTTGTCGTGCCACTCGAACTGACATTCGCGAAATCCATATCGACCGGCGTTAAGGGAGCAGCAATTTTGATGACGCTGATTGCCGCGCCGTTAGTGGCTACAAGGTTGTTCGCGCCGGCGTTCGTAACGGTGATGGCGCCGGTGTTCTCGGCTGCAACGAGACCGCTTCCATTTGTATTGGTCCCACCCAGGGAAAGGAACGTCACCGCGCCGGCATTGCTCGTTCCAACGCCGCCGAGATTGACGAGAGCGCCTGGCGAAGTTTTGTTCACGGTCGTGCTGCCAAACGTCACCGAACTGCCGCCAGCCAGACTGCGAATATCTATTCCGTTACCGGTAACTCCGAAGATGTTGGTGGTTCCGGCGACCGTGTTGCCACCGTTATTCGCGTGCAGGAATGCTGAATTTGCCGGACCGCTGTTGTTTTGGATCGTCAGTGTGCCAAACGTGCGTATGCCGGCGGAGTTGTTCTGGAGCAAGACGGAGTTAGTCCCGCCACTAGCGGCAGCGCCGTTACCGATCGTGGTATTGCCGAAGTTGACGCTGATCGTCGACTGCGTGACGAAAATTCCCTGGGCGATGGATCCGGAAACCGTTGTCGAACCAAAGGACACTGCGCCGGCGACTTGATTGAGCAGAATGCCTTGAGCGGCGCTGCTTGCCGTGGCAACACTGGCGAAGCCTGACGCTGACGCAATGGTTCCGTTTGTAAGACTGAGTGCCTGGCCCGTGCCGTTCAGGATCACGTCAGGTGAAGTGTTGCTGCCGGCGACAAGTATGCCGAAGCCGTTGCCGGAAATTTTTGCGCCCGTGGTGTTGCTGACTGTGAAGCCACGCACAGTGTTGTTTGAGGCGAGCGGAATGGCGTTTATGGTCGCACCGGTGGTCGTGATCGTGGGACTCAGCCCGCCGGTAGAAGGTAATGCGTCGCTATGTGCGGGCACGGTGACGCCGGTGATATTAACGAGCGTGTTTGTTGCACCTTGTCCAATCAGCCGTTGGTTGGGCAATAGCTGAAAGCCGCCGAGGTAATTTCCGCTAAACAGGAAGATGTTGTCGCCGGGTTGATCGCTTGCGGTGTCCGAGAAACAGGTCTGCGCAACGTTGCTGGCGCCGGTGTAACAATTGAAAGGTTTTGTGAGCCTGCCGTCGCCACCGACGACAGCCGAGTCGTCGACGAACCAAATCCTGCCGCTTACGTTGAGTGTCACGGTTGCGGTCGAGGTGGCTCCGCCTGAATCGGTGACGGTATAAGTGAAGGTGTCAGGGCCCGTAAATCCTGCCGGCGGATCGTACTCGAAGCTGCCGTTTCCGTTTGTGGCCGTCACTTGTCCGCCGTTTGCGCTGACGCCTGAAAAGGGCGCGTTGTTATCGCCGGCGAGAGTGGTGATGTTCAGACCGATGTTGTTTCCTGTATCCGGATCGTTGTCGTTCGCGAGTAGATCCTGCGCGCCATCTGGCACCTGGATGCGAACGTTGCCGAGCACACTAAAGGCATCGTCGAACGCAACCGCGCTGGAGTTCAGCGAGCCCGGAACGAGGGTCGTGTGCGCATCTATAGTGTCGGAGAACACGACGCCGGAAGCATCGGTAGAGCCTGAGTTAGTGACAGTGACGCTGTAATTGATCGTCTCGCCGGGGAGCGCGCCGCCCGGAGCGCTCGGGTATGAATCGGTTTTCGTGGCCGTGATGTTTGGCAGCAGCACGGAGGGCGAAACTCTCAGCGGCACAGGCACGGGCGCGTACGAGTTTTCAAGATCGCTATTCGTCTTACTGGAAGGAATGTCTTTGGCGATATTTTTATGATGCCGTCCGGATGCGAGGGCCAGTGGCGCAAACTGAGTGATCAGTAACACGTAAGAGAGCGCTAAAGAGATGCATAGTCTTATGGTCTTTGAGGCTGAGGGGTTCTGACACATAGTTACACTCCAACTGGTATCGCAGGCTGCTCGTTAATGGATGATGAGGCTCAACGGCATAGAGGAATATTCGCGATAGCAACCGTGTCACAAGTAAATAAAGCACTGACAATTCAGCTTTGTTTTGTAACGTGGTGCTGGCGGAGTAGAACTCATGCGAGCGCGTGAGACTCTCGTCAACGTGAGGTGTTGGTCTTACGGGCGCGAGGCTCGTGAGAACGTACACCGTAAACACGACGCCTTTTATACCTGTTAACGATGAATGTCAAGCGTCCTCTGAAATTGGTGGTGTCTTAGTTCAACTCTGCGTTCTCTGCGTTCCGTTGGGGCCTTTGCGTAAACTCACTTTAGGCGTATTTAAACGCAGAGCACACAGAGACACGCGGAGAACGCCGAGCAGGATTTCATTGACGCTTCACAGTGTGGTCCCTATGATTCGCGTCATGCTTAAACGTTCCTCCACCCTTCTCCTGTGTTCAACGATAATACTCGCGTTTGCAGCTTTGTGTCGCGCGCAATCACCTGCCCCTTTAGACCAAGCCACGCTTACGAAAATTCTCGGCTTCGAGATTGAGCGCATCGGCGAAAAACAAAGTGGCTGGTTTGGCAATCCGCCTGCCACGGTTCTCAACGACGACAAGATCATTCACGGCGGCCAGTGGTCGCTGCGCCTAGAACGCAACGCCCAAAGCAGCGGCGGGTTTTCAGTGGTTGGCAGAAACATCCCCTGGGAGTTCTCGGGCAAGACTATTGAGATACGCGGCTTCCTGCGCACCGAGGATGTCACGGGTTACGCCGGCCTATGGATGCGCCAGGACAACGGCCGCCAGATGCTTGCGCTCGAGAACATGCAGAGCCAGGAGTTGAAAGGCACGCACGATTGGGCCGAGTACAAGATCACGTTGCCGATTCACGCGGAAACGCGATCGCTCGTTTTCGGCTTCCTGATGTCCGGAACCGGCAAAGCGTGGGCAGACGATTTACAGATCCTCATAGACGGCCGGCCACTCTGGGACACAGCAAAAACTCCAAAAGCGCCGGAACCCAAGACAGTTCTCGATCGCGATAACGAATACGACGGTGGTTCCCGCATCGCGCTCTCCGATCTTTCGAAAGTGCAAATTCAGAACCTGGCGACACTCGGTAAGGTCTGGGGTTTCCTGAAGTATCACCATCCGCTGATCACTGCGGGCGAGCGACATTGGGATTACGACTTACTGCGAGTGTTGCCTTCGATCCTCGCAGCGACCGATCGCAACGCGGCCAACGCCGTACTTGCCAGGTGGATTAAAGATCTCGGCCCGGTCAAACCCTGCTCCTCGTGTGTAAAACTGAACGAGACGGAGCTTCATCTCCGTCCCAAACTCGCCTGGCTCGCCGATAACAAACTGCTCGGCACTGAGTTGAGCGCGAGCCTGCAATCGATTCATGCGAACCGTTTGGTTAACACAGAGCAATTCTATGTTTCCAAATTTCCTAACGTCGGAAACCCGAAGTTCGAGCACGAACTGGGTTACCAGAACATCAAGTTGCCCGATCCCGGATTTCAGATCCTGGCGCTCTACCGGTTCTGGAACATCATCGAATACTGGTTTCCTTATCGCGATCTGCTTTCCGAGGACTGGGACAAAGTACTGATCGACTCGCTGCCCAAGATCACGCTTGCCAATAACGCGGAAGCTTATCAACTTGCCGTGATGGAGTTGATCGCCAGGGTCCACGACACTCACGCCAACCTGTGGAGTTCGCTGAGAGTACGGCCACCTACCGGCACTTGCCAGCTTCCAGTAAATGTCCGTTTCGTCGAAGGCCGTCCGGTGATTTCGGGTTACTCCGGAAAGGCGGGCGAAACCAGCGGAATGAAACCCGGCGACATAATCACTGAACTTGACGGCGTGACCATCGCGAAGCTGTTGGAACGTTGGTCGCGATATTACGCAGCGTCCAACGAACCAACGCGGCTGCGGGACATCGCCATGCAGATGACGCGCGGAGAATGTGGCAAGGCCACGGTGCGCGTCAGCCGGAATAATGCCGCGATAGAGATCAGTTCCGAACGCGTGGCCCGCGAACAACTCAACGCCATTGCCCGCACTCACGATCTTCCGGGTGAGACCTTCCGCCTGTTGTCGAAAGATGTAGCTTATCTAAAGCTTTCTGCGGTGAAGATGGACCAGGCGGCGAAGTACGTCGAGTCGGCGGCAAGCACGAAAGGTTTGATTATCGACATTCGCAACTATCCGTCAGAGTTCATGGTCTTTGTCCTGGGATCGCTCCTTGTAGATCAGAAAACTGATTTTGCCAGGTTCACTGCGGGAGACCTGTCGAATCCGGGCGCCTTTCATTACAGTCTGCCGCTTTCACTGACGCCACAGGAACCACGTTATGCAGGCAAGATCGTGATTCTCGTGGACGAAACCTCCCAAAGCCAGGCGGAATACACCTCGATGGCGTTTCGCTCCTCGCCACGAGCCAGGGTCATCGGCAGCACGACGGCTGGCGCTGATGGCAACATATCGGAGATTCCCTTGCCGGGCGGTTTCCGCTCGATGATCAGCGGAATTGGCGTCTTCTATCCTGACAAGAAACCAACTCAGCGCATCGGGATAGTTCCGGACCGCGAAGTAAAGCCGACGATCGCCGGCATCCGCGCTGGACGCGATGAAGTGCTGGAGGCTGCGATCCGCGAGATCGTCGGCAAGGACGTGCCGGCCGAACAGCTCGAGAAAATGACTAAGCAGTGATTCAAGTTGCTCCTGCAAACGGACGCTAACCGCCGGCAATTTGGTCGCTCATGATGATTAACCCGAAAGTAGATTCTGCCGGACGACACGGAAGGTTTGAGCGAGCATTACCAATTCCGTAGTAAACCGCTCAATTCGTGAAAGAATTTCTTCTGCCTTAAGTTCGTAACTTCCATCGTCTGTATTCCGATAATCGCTGCTCCCAGTGCACACGTGAGTTGTGATTGCAAAACCGAGCAGTCCTCGCACTACGATTCTTAAATGATCGACAGCTTGCGGGCTGCGGTTCCCACCGTGGCTAAGCAGGCCCACAGGTTTATAGTAAAACTGGGCAATTGCAAGATGATCTAAAGCGTTTTTCAGAACTCCGGAATATGAGTTGTGGTAGATTGGCGACGACAAGACAAAGGCATCACAGGAGTCGGCGACGGTTACAAATTCCCGAACCGTAGGATCAGCATGCTGTGCTGGATCGTTGTGAAACTCCGGATCTGCAATCGGAAGTGGCGCTTCGCGGAGGTTCCAATGGCGCACAGTGATTTCGCGGTCAGCTAAAGATTCCGCGACCTTCATTGAAAGGACACGCGTGAATGAGGGTTGCCGAATGCTGCCGCTTAGCAGAAGAATTTGGAGAGGTGTTGACATGGTGAGTGAGCAAGAATGCCAAGGGATACTAGGTTTGGATGCAGTAATAATAATCGCCAGCCATTTTGAAGAGCAGTGCAAATTCTACCATGAGGTGCTCGGCCTGGAGTTGATCTCGCGTTATTCCGATGCGGCTTTCTTCAAGGTCGGCGATCAAACGTTAGGCATTTTCGCTCATAGTCATCATCCAGAAGGCACTCGGCGACTCGGCGGTTCTGATCATGGCCTCTCACACATAGAATTTCGCCTCGACGATAGTGCGAAGGAATACATCATCTCAAAATTAAAATCGGCAGGTGCTCACGCCTACGGGCAGAACTTTGCAGACGCAGATGGCAATCTGTTTCATTTCAACTCGGCTGATACGAAGCACTAGATGATGCTCAAGGTTCAGAGTTGATCTAAAAGAGTGCTTAAGGCGACGAACCCACGTATCGCTTCCTCTTTAGGAACGGCAAAAGATGCGCGCAGAAATGTTCGGTTGTCCATGCCAAAGGCTGCGCCGGGAACTACGATGACGCCGGCATCAGAAGCGCAAGTCCGGGCCAGAGAACGCGAGTCAAGCGAGCAGTTCGGCGCCTCGATCCAACAAAAAATTCCTGCCGCTGGAGTAAGGCATTTAATCCTGCGGCAATCCGCCAAAATTTGCATAACGCGGTTACGATTATCCGCGAGCGCAGCGCATAACTTTTCAACTCGCTTCTCCGGCTCCAGGCTTAGCAACCTCAAAGCGATAGCTTGCGCAGTGGCCGGCGAGGACATGGCAAAGGACCAGTGAGCCCGACAAATCATCTGGGCCCGATCCGCGTCAGCAATTACGTATCCCAATCGCTCACCCGGCATACCAAACAGCTTTGAGAAACTGCGTAGACGTATCACCGGGGAGTTTTTGAAGACTGCCTTCGCGTCGGGAAATGAAACTCCGTCATAAACCAGATCAGCATAAACCTCGTCGCTGATGATCACTAAATCAGTCCGGCTGATTAACGAAGGTATTCCCTCAAGCAAGCTCGCTGGAGGCAAACTGCCAGTCGGGTTGTTGGGAAAGTTCCACAATAAAGCGCGCGTATCTTTTCTAACCAGACGGGCAATTTGTTCAGGATTGGGTTGCCACTGCTGGGCCTCTTCCAAATCATAGTAGATGACTTCGAACCCCAACATATGCGCCACTTTTGGGTAAGCCGGGTAGTGTGGCCGAGGGCATAAGATGGAACCAGGCCGCTCCAGCGTAGCCATGACAGCGACGAGACCCAGGGATGCGCCCGTCGTGACAATGATCTCTTCGACTGAGACACCTTCCCAAACGGCAATAGCCTCGCGTAGTGGAGGCATCCCTTCAGCCGGTCCGTACTCGAACCCACAAATCGGCACTGTTTGAGGCGCCACGTCGTTTAGCTTGATGTGTCCGAGCCCCAAGTCAGCAATTAGATCGGGTTTCACACCATTGAAAGTCATATTAGACTAGCGCACTACTGCGACCGCCAACCCGCACGCATCTATCGGTAAGATCCATGAACGGCTGAACATTTCACACCCGTTTACAAAATCATTGTAAGAATCAAAATCCTGGCGAAAGGCGGGGACACATGGATCATGGGCCAGGACCAGCGCTCCTGGACGCAGGTGATCCAATGCGGTTTCGAGAACTCTTTTATATCCGGACTTGCCGGTGGCGGGGTCGTCGAGATCAAGATAGAGCAAATCTATCGTCCAATCGGAATTGGCGATGGCGACTTCTCCGTCACCGTCAATAAAAGTCAAGCGCCGGCCATGTCCAAGGCGATCACAATTTCGGCGGGCAAGTTCATTCGCGTTTGAATCTATGTCGATGCCTACGGCCATTTCGCAGTACGGTGCTGTCTCGGGATCCGTCCGATCACGCAAAAGCCAGGAAAAGGTGTAACCCACATAGGTGCCCACGCCGACGATGTTCCGCGCCTGCGAGGCATAACTAAGTGCGAATAACAATCGCCGCATCACAGGTGTAAAGGTCGTGGAAGGCACTTCGTATGTTTTGTGTATTAGCGTGGAGAGACGCAGGAAAGAATCCCAGGGCGTAGGTGAAACGGCCGCGGGCATACTATCGGTCCGGCGGAAAAGATCAAGCAGACCATCGATAATGTCCTCGTAGGTAAGGTCGGACATCTCGGCCGTTACGCGATCCATTGCACTTTTCCTTTCTTACGACAGAGGTTAGGAAGGCAGACTAAGGAGGCGCTTCCCCGACTAAATGACAATACTCATCCCGCTTTATCGCCGTTATTACGCCACGACTTATTTCGCGATGACTTAACCAGCGAGGGACATCATTCTCAATGACAACGCCAAGAATGATCTTCCGATACATTAGAGATTTGAACTGCCGCAGCGTGGCCTCACGTCGGAACACTCGATACCGGCGATTGGCGGCGGTGCTGCCTAAAATGTCGAAGTATCTGAAATCCATTTTTTCCTGGATTATAGATTTCGCTACAACGTAAGGAGCCTCCGGAGCGTTACGGTGAATCCAGCAACATGCTAATGAGATCGGTCCAAAGACCCTGACAGCCTGTCTTAATTTTGCCTGCAACATCACACTATCCCTGTAATCAACCTGAATCGCGTTGACATGACCGCCCAGGGCACGGCCCGCTTCAACTAAACTATTTAAGCGTAAAATGCCCCTCGCAATTACTGAGACTGTCTTTTCCTGGGATGCCAGATGGAGTGAAACATCCCGCAGCATACCAGTACCACCTACTACAAGAACGTGCGACACGATTCGTTTAAAGCCGAAGGTTGACCTTACAGCAAACTCCTTCTACACCCGCACTGCCTTTATCAGGATCAGCTCACTCCAGGTCGGCAGGTAGTTGAGCACCCACGCGAACCGAGTTTGATTAATGCCGGTAATTATCTCAGGGCGAAAGCCCGTGCGCTCCAGTAACTGAACGATTTTCGCTTTATTAAAAACTCGCACATGCCCGCCATGTCTATCATTCGGAAAGGCGCCCCACATAGGAAGTGGCAGCCCCAAAAGAACCCGGAAACGATTGCCCAGGCTGTTCAAGTTTGGAGTGCTAAGAATGAGCACGCCATTCGGAACGAGCACACGATGCAACTCGTTCAAATAACTTTCTGTATCAAAGAGATGTTCGATTATCTCGCAAGAGTGGATCGTGTCTATGCATTCATCCTCGAGTGGAAGAGGTTCTTCCACGTTGTGCTCCAGCACTTCAACCCCTCTTGCTCGGGCCTCCGCCGCCATTCGGGCGTTCAATTCGATCCCCAGGAGGTCGTGACCACGATCCATTAAGATCTTGGCGATATAGCCTGTTGCACACCCAACATCTAAGACGCGTTGAGGCGTGAGCCCTGTATGTTCGATGACGAACTCGCAACGCCTTGGCAAAGCCAGCAGACCTAGTTGCGCGGCGAGCGGCAAATAAGCCTGGGAACTGCGGATAAAATCAGTCTTGGTCGCCATCGTGCACCTCATTCGCTAGCTGCGAAAGGTTCTGGTCATCACCTTTGCCCGCATAGTTATAACCAGCTTGTTTTGCTTGAAGGATATGTCTGGCGAGATCCGCTCCCGTAGCAATGACCTCTTGTAAAATGCCGCCTATCACCTCCGGTCCAAGGGTGCGTGGGTTGGCGACCATGACAGGAGTGCCGACCACTTTTGCGCCAGTGCTCAACATGATCTGACATGCCTGATCGACGCCTGCACGGGCGCTGGCTTCATCAGCTCCCACGACGACCAGACCCACAAACTTATTGGTAAATATCGTGTTGAACGAGTGGGTCATGTCATAGACAGGGCCGCAAGAAACGTCGATGAAGTTTTTGAAAACACCTGAAACGCTGGACCAATAAGCAGGCACTGACAGCAATAATGCGCCGGCTCTTTCGATACACTCGCGGACGAATTGCAAAGACGCGTCGTCGTATTGCTCCGGCATCCGTCCATCGAAAAAAGGAGGCGGGTAATCGCGAAGATCGAGGAGGTAAGTGTCGGGATAAATCGTAGCCACCGTATCCAAAGCCTGAGACAGGAGCGAGCGTGCCGCGGATCGGCTGGGATACCCTGGAGCGGGCTTAAGGCTGGCGCACACTCCCAGCAGCGTAGTCGAGCCAATCTCCTGCGGACTCTTCGGAATGCGGATTAAGGTGTCCGTCGATTGCTCAGTCATAACCTTTGCCCTGTTTCTTGAAGGTAATCGAAAAAACCCTTAGCTAAGCTGTACTGAGGCTTGAAGCCGTACACATCGTGAATAAGCGAGGTGTCCAGGGGCGCTAGGCGCGGGGACTCCTCAACGCCTGCGGGTGATATATTGATTCGCAGCTCAGGCGATATCCGCTGCACCAACGCGCACAATTCCTTAATTGTTGTGCTTTGCCCGGCGCCAACATTGAATATGAATGCCGTCGCCGGCACGCCACGCAACGCAGCCAGGGAAACCGCCTGCGCCAAATCCTTCACATACAGGTATTCATCGGCAGCATTTGGCGAGGCAATAACCTCTAACTCCCGAGTGCTCAGGGCATGACGGAGAAGAGCTTCGATGAACTTCGCCGACTTACTGCCTCCATTAGATCTCAGTGGTCCATAGACTCCGCAGGAGCGGAGTATCCGAACGTCGAGACCATGATCTCTAAAGGTTGTTATACCCTTCTCAGCCATAGCCTTCGTCCGGCCATACTCTGAGCAAGGCCGAACAGGCATGCTTTCAGTGATTCGCACTGCGTCTGGTATACCGTAAACAGCAATCGTGCTGATGAAGACAAGACGCTTGACGCCGGCTTCGATAGCTGCACGGGCTACCACAACCGGACCTTGAACATTAACACTCCATGCTTTCTGAGGATCGTGCTCACAATCTTCACTCGTGAGACCTGCCGTCAGTACAATCACATCAACATCACAACTCTTGAGCAGAGAGCTTATCGAAGTGAAATCAAGGATGTCGGCGGTAGCCAGCAGGCACTCTTTTGGACCAAAGCGGCGAAAGTATTCTGGTTCCGTGCCCAGGTCGGCCACGACAATCTCAATGCCTTCCTCTGAGAGAGCGCGAGCAGCAAACGTGCCCACCAAGCCCGCACCAAGAATAAGCACCCCTGGCATCTAATTGCTCCAGGGACCCAGTTGGTTGTTAG
This sequence comes from Pyrinomonadaceae bacterium, assembly GCA_035276045.1. Taxonomy (GTDB): domain Bacteria; phylum Acidobacteriota; class Blastocatellia; order Pyrinomonadales; family Pyrinomonadaceae; genus PSRF01. The sequence goes on from DATELZ010000043.1 coordinate 15,322, forward strand.
TCGGCGGCAAAGCCTTGCCCAAAAACCTATTGAGGTCGATTTCCGGTATGCCCTCTAAGTCAATTTCCGGAATGTAGGCTGGGAGCTTGGGTGAAGGCGGATTTGGACGTACGTCCTGAACGCTTTCTCCAGATTGGACGCTGGCTATTGTGACCACGTCCATTGCCTCTTCATTGAGAAGATCTTCGCGCACTTCTTGTGCCTGGCGTTGCTTGCCACTCAGCAAATGTGCCGCAATCAAGCCTCGAGCATGCTCGCGCGCCCCTTCCGCAGAGCGAGCTTTCTGACACATCTCCAACCCTTTAGTGAATACAGCCGTGGCTTCTGCAACAGCGCCAAGGTCAAGTGCGACGATGCCAAGAGCTCGAAGAATGCGCTCCGAGGTATACCAACTCTGCAACGCGTCATCATGTTCCGCGGCGACTTGAAGATGGCGATTAGCATCCTCGAGGCGTCCAGCACGATAGTGAAGAATTCCCACGCGGTAGTCGACATTGCTGCGCAGGCGATGGTATTCGCTCCGCAGTTGCTCAGGCGTAAAATCGAAAACCTTATCAAGGACGTCTATAGCCAGGTCATACTTGCCGCTCATCTCTAACAGGAAGGCAGAGTTGGATAGCAGATTAAATTTAAGATACGTTGCGGCAGCATCTTCGCGATCGCGGACTAAGTCGAAAGCATTTCGTACCAGATTGAAGGCTCTTTCGTAATGTTCAGTTCGAATCGGCGACCGACGCCACAGAATAGCTTCATTCAAAGCAAGGCCATTGAAGAGCCATGCACGTTCGAGCCGGACAGCGGCATTTTCTACTTTCTCGGCATCGAGGATGGCCAAACCTCGCTGGTAATGAGCATTACTGCTGGATAAGTCATAACGGCGTTTAGCTTCAATTAACCCCTGCAAATATAAGATGTGTCCGAGCCGTGATGGACTAACACACTTTGCTTCGGCAGCGTGCAGAAAGCCTAAAGCCTCTTCAAGCCGGCCTACGTTAGTCGCCGCTAAGGCCATCAGGCGAAGCACCTCATCCTCTTCCTTATTACATCCGTTTCTGAGTACCGCAGAGCACCACAAGAAGCAGGCGTCGTAGTTCTGCAGGACGAGAGCGGCGCTTATGTCATATGTCGAAACTTCATCATTTTGTGTGTCGTCAGAAATCAGAGCGGATGTGGTTGACTGATACTCCAATCGAGGGGAGAGGATACCTACGAGTTGGCGTAAGAGTTGACGGCGAGAAGCAAGAAAAATGTTCTCGCCCCCCTCGTCGGATGTTGCCGTAGGATCGCTTGCAGAGTGCCAGACCCAGGCAAACTGGTGTGCCGGCTCCAGCAGCAGCATAGCCCGCGCCAACACCTTGAGCGTCAGCCGATCTATGCGATCGACATCCACAACGTGGACACGCGTGCACGAGGGCAAGTGTGAAAGGGCAGTGTTTATGATGCGAGCGCTCAAGTCGATGACGCGCGCTGTGTAAACGCTTTCACGACTGATTCGGCGCAGGATTGCGAAGGCAACAGAATCTGTAAGAAGCTTGCCGTAATTTCCATTACCTTGGGTTGAGGCATCCGGACAAACATCCTCCAGGTAATTATCGATCCGGGCAAACTCGGCGCGCTGCTCGCTGTTGGCTAATGACTTTAATTGAGTGAGTATGGACTTGAGCGAGGCAAAACTACCATGTTGTCCCGGGAGAACTTTCAGGCGCAGCTCTGATCCGTTTTCTCCGCCTATCGAATTATTCGCGCCCACACACCAAACTCGCTGCCAATCGTTGGAGCGTGGCACAAGATGAAGCGGATGTGGCGAGATCGACCGAGCATTCATTCTGGTGTGCCTGACTAGAGGGGGTTAGCCGATTGACGTTTACCCAGTCTTCGTGTGCGAGAAATGTGAGAACAAGCGCATCTATCAGATGACAACGATATCAACTGAATAAGACCACCCTGCTCACACCCACTTTCGTCGTCACTTGCAAGAGCGGATGCAAGCCGGGCTGGTCGAATCAAGCTTGGTCCACTGGAAACGCCCAGAGTTCAAAAGGGGATCGATGACTCCCCATTCCCAGCAGAACGTGCTTTATATCGTTTCAGGTAATAGTCGCCACTAAACAGCGTGACTGCGCTCCAACAACTACCATGGAGCAGCTCGTGCAGCCAGTGCAGCCGCGCTCTCAATTCTTCCGGAGCGGGCTACTTTAATCATGTCTTCGAGGGCATCAAGAAGTCCTTCGTCACTGAAAAGCTTCACGGCGGCAACAGCTTCATCGCTGGTGCGCGGTTGTCTCTGCACGCGCATTGCCTGTTGTGAGACGATGCAGAAACTAGGAGAAGATCCAGAAGCCTTGTCGTTAGCCATAGTACTCTCCTTTATGAGTTAGAGAAGTGCAGAAGCCGGCAGCCTCTGCAACAATGATTGGGCGAAACCGCGAGGAGTTCCTTCTCGATCGGTCTGTCAGAGATCGAATGAGTTTGCCGAGCTTACGGCTGCCGGCAAACGAATTCAACCTGAATTTACTGGCAGTTTTGGCTATTTACTGGCAACTTTGACTATCTTCCCGGTTGGCAAAATTTCTACACTATCTTTGCGGAGGTCGGTATCCACAAACACTTCCCTATATTTAGTTGGGGTTAACTTATAGGCTCGCTTGAAATCACGAAAGAAATGGCTTTCGTCGTTCATACCGGTAATGACCTGAATTTGCTTAATGCTTAAAAAAGTAGTTTCCAGGAGTTCCCGTGCTCGATTTAATCTTAGTATTTTGACGTACTTGGCCAGAGACATTCCTACTTCTACTCTGAAGATATGGCGCAATCGCGAAGGCGATAGATTTACCATCAGAGCCAATTCACGGAAGGATATTCTTTGTTCAAAATGTGAGTTCAGGTGGTTAACGACTTTTCCAATTCTATGGTCCACGTTGAGGCTCCTTTGAGTCGCCTCTGCCGGTGAGAATGTCATAAACCAGCAGAGGTTAAGAGGTATGGGTTGAACCTATTAAGAATTGACCGCTTTGTTGAGCTAACCGCGTGCAGATCCAGTCTTAAATGAGAATTCCGCGTCATGGTCCAGGGCGAGATTAGGATGGACCAGCCGCAAGTTGTCTAGCGCACGGTTATAGTTCCGGATTGTACTGCGAATTGGACGGTGTTGCCAGCAAAACATTTGCTGGGTAGTGTCTTAATTTCAACGTTCTCTGGGCAGCTCTGAGATCTCTGCGTAAACTTTCCATATGTAACGCAGAGTTCACCAAGGAACGCAGAGAACGCAGAGCCAAATAAGACACTACTATTTAAGGCGTCACTACTGGCCCAGGCCGTTCAAGTCGTTCCAACGCTCGGGCGTCACGCGCGGTTCGTAGCCCCAGATTCCATCGAGTCGTTCCGTGCCCGTTGTCTTTTCAAGTCCTTCGGAAACCATTCTGAAAGCTTCAATCGCGCCCGGCACGACGAGAATGTGACCCGTTGCATCTCGCGGCATCTGCCAGCGAAATTCATGCAGCGTGCCTAACTCACTCATCGCTTTGCGAAGCTGATTGTACAGACCACGCAAACGAAGCAGCAGCGCTGTTAAGCCGCACGTAGTGAAGGGACTGTAAGGGGCGAGTTTCGACAACTCCTTACGCAGCGCTTGCTCGTCGAGATCGTCTTTGATCTTCCCCGTCAATGGCATGTCGCTATTCTTGGCGGTGCAGAGAATGGCTTTCCGGCGCAGGTCGACGAACCCTCCGGTACAGATATGAAAGTCGCGAAATTCCTCAAAGGTGCACAGGCTTTCTTTCTTCATGAAGCGCTCGTTCTTGTGCGTCTCATAGTCGGTTTTCAACTTATTGAGAACGTCGTCTGCCCTCGTAACCAGCGTCGCCAACGGCGCATTGAAGTATCCCGTTTTGATCATGGTTTCCTTCTTGCCATTCTCGCCATTCCGCTCATAAATGATCGGGGAACCAAGCGACGGGATCATTTGGATCGCAACCAGGGCGCGTTCGAGCACAAGCCTTACAGCCTCGTCCTTTTTCTCAAACAATCCGCTATGACGGCTCGATTTTAGCCTCGCCAGATCTTCGGCCACTTCTGCCGAGGCGAGGATTTCCATCCCATGAGCGATCTCATCCACCTCCCAGTTCGCGAGATCTTCAAACGTCAGCGGCCGCGAGTGTTCGGTGATGAACGTATCCGGATCAAAGCTGTCAAGATTGACGTAAGGATCGATAGCTTCAATATCGAGAGTGCGCAGCCTGTGCAACAGGATGAGGAGCGACAATGTGTGCAACTCGCCCTGGTGCTTGGCCGAACCCAGTTCCTGCAGGGCGAGAGGTTCGAGGCCGCTAAGTTGTGTTTGCAGGAGTCGTGGTTGGTTGAGCAGGTCGAATACCTGGCGGGAGTTGTCTCCTTCGGTGTAGTAACAGACCTCTTCCGGAAACCAGGGCGAAAGCTCATCGTCGTCAAACAATCCGACGGTTGACATCACCTGGCCCAACTCGCTGGCGGAAGCAACGCGCATCACGCGATACAATGCATCCGCGTTTGAGACGGAGAAGAACCCATTCTCACCACTGCGGATCGAGTAGCCGGGCAGCAACGTTTCAACTTCCTCAAACGTCAACTTCTCAGCCGGTGGTTCGTCGAAAGAAAAAGTCTTTGGCACATAGATCTTGATCTCCTCGGCGGCACTCGGAGCGGAAAACAAATCAGGCGGCGCTTTCTTCAGCCGGGCGGCGATCTGAGGATGCAGCGGCACCGACTCCCGGATACGAACTTCATCAATTCCAATGGCTGCCGCTGTTATAAGCACCTTGACGCCAATGTTGGCGAACAGATTGGTGAACTCTTCCGCTTCCAGTTGTTTTACGATCAGCCGGTCGTCGCGGGCGCTGTGTGAGAAGCCCAGTCGATAGGTTCTTAAGACCTTACCATCAGCTTGCTCTTCCTCGTCGTACATTCCACCGATGGCCGTGGTATGGGCGATAAGCACAATGTCAGCCAGGTTCTGCTTTATGTCATCCAGGTCTTTGCGCAGCATTTCGCGGAAGGCACTGACAAGATCTTTCAACGCCTCATCGGTTAGACCGTTTATGTAAGGAGCGGCGTCTTTCAAGTAGTCGACGTGATAAGCGATGAGACTCGGAACAGGAATACCGATGATCACGGAACGATACCGATCGACTTTTCTTCCCGCCGGCAATTCGGCAAGGTACTTCCTGAGAGATGACGCCATGGGCCGAGCCTCCTGGATGGCGTTCATCAGCGATTCGACGTCGTTGCCAACTCTTTTCAGGCCATCGAGAAAACTACGTACAAACTGAGGCCGGTCTTCATCGCTGGTTGCTGAAATCTTGTCCAAACCGTCTACAACAGTTAGCTCAAATTCCTTGAATCCGACCAGGATGCCGCTATGTGTCAGGTGCAGGTTTGGCTCGATCTCGCGCGGCTTCTTGTCACCCTCATGACGCGACTGCACAAATCTCTTTAAGCGCTTGGTGATGTCGTCAATGTCCTTCGGCGCTTTGCCAGTCGCGATGAGAATCGGAACATCTTCAGGAGTAAGCTGGGAGCCGGGGATCTGGTCCGAAATGCTCATCATCTCTTCGTACATTGAGAGCATCTGCAAAAGAGCCGTGCCGCCGACCGCGCCGGTGCCGCCGATGAAGGCATGCACGTCCCGGTAACGAGCTTTGCTTTGCGCAGCGTGAAGCAGTTTGGGAACGAGTCTTTGTTTTTTGCTGCCTCGTTGTTTTTTGCGCTCCATTACATCCGCTCCTCTGGGGTTGGCTAATGTTGGACCAGTGGCTTAACAGAGCAGACGGTCGCGATGTGAGTTTTTCAGCATGCTGTTAAGTTCAAAGGCAGTTGGGGCCGTTAGGTTCGAGTGAGACTAACAGAAGGCGGATTATAGGCCAGATTCGAGTGCCGGCCTAGTGTCTGTCTCTAAGGTCCCTATCATTAATCTCTGGTTCTAATATTAATCTTGGTCGCGAAGGTATCTCTGGTCGTAAGCACACGGTGCTGAAGCGCCGCAGGCGCGGTAGATGGTAGCCAGGGGCGAGCGCGAAGTGCGCGCTCACCCCTGGTTTGTTTTGAAGAACACAAAGAGCACTGAAAGTGCGACAGAAAGCCCGCTATCGTTCTGTCGCACTTTCAGTGCTCATTTGATTACTCTTGTATTCCAGGGGCGTCGTGCTCGCTACGCTCGCACTCGCCCCTGGCTATCTGCCGCGCCTGCGGCGCTCAATCATCTGCTGCGCCTGCGGCGCTCAACCCTCTGGCGCGCCTATTACCAGGAGAAGCAAAACAGATTTTCTTTTTCCTCGGCGCGCTTTATTCTGTAACCAGCGAAAATGAATCACGTCAGACTTTATGGTCCTTTGATAACGCTGCTCGGTCTACTGTTGCTTCTGCCTGAAACAGGCTTTACAGAAGCGCGCCGGGATCAAGGCACACCGCGTCCCATCGCTTCGCCAACACCACCAGTCGAAACCGACGATGACGTCATCAGGATAAAAACCAACCTGGTCCAACTGGACGTAGTCGCCGTCGACGATAAAGGACAGCAGGTCACGGGACTTGCCGCCAGTGATTTCAAGATTACCGACAACGGCCGCGAGCACACACCTGAATTTGTGACCTACGTCTCGCTCGCACGCTCTTCGGCGAATACTTCCCCGATCGCAGGACATCCGTCTGCGGAACAACTTGGCCGCGTGTTTGTCTTCGTCGTTTCCAATCCGGTGATCAATCTTGCGTTCAGTGCTCCCGCATCCGGAGGCGGCGCTCCTCGATCCGGCACCATCAGCAACTTACCAACCGCCGCGCGCGCCGCTGACTCAGCGCAAACGTTGCTATCGTGGTTTGTGAACACGCAAATGACGAGCGCCGATCTCGCTGCGATCGCCAGCACCGAAGTCGATCTCGGAATCCTTTCGAGCTTTACAAACGACCGCGTCGTGCTTGACGCAGCCATGAAGCGAACGCGCGAAGCGGTGCGGCAACAGAGTGCAACCAGCGTCACGGCGGTTGGCCGCGAGGTGCAGTTGCAATCGTTGGTCAAGTTAAACCTGCGCGTCATGGAGACTCTCGAAAACGTGATTAAGCAAGTAGAGATGTTACCCGGACGTAAAGTCGTGACGCTGTTGAGCGGTGGACTGCTTTACCATCCACAGCTTCCTTATTTTCAGACCATCTCCGAGCGCCTGGACCGGTTGATCAAACGGGCGAACGAAGCACAGATCGCGATTTATACGTTGCACACGAGAGACCTCGATCTGCGTGGACGTTTCCGGGGCAACGACGCTTTGATTCAACTCGCACAGCGAACAGGCGGACAAGCGATCTACGCCACTAACGATCTGCGTTTCGAGTTTGAACGCATCGTCGAAGAGAATCGTGGCTACTATCTCTTGTCATACAACCCGGGCGCTGATTTGGAAGGACGCCCTGCAAACCTCCAGGTGCGAGTCATGCGAAAAGACGTCAAGGTGTTGTCGCGCTCGGAGGGGTTTGTGCAAAAGACCATCACGGCGAAGAACCGGCTGTCGGCGAATCCATTTGCGTCTCCGCTGTCGGCAAATGAGATTGGTCTAAGTCTCTCGCCAGAGATGGCGAACCGCGGACAAGTGATCACGTCCTGTCGTCTCGATCTATCAAATGTGACCGTGCGCTCCCGCGAAGACGGCCGGCAGGATTTTTCACTGCAGCTCTCGATACGTGTCGCTGGACCAGACGGCCGCGACTTCAAACAAGCAGAACGCGACCTCTCGTTCAACGTCTCAGGCGCAGAGTTGGAAAGCGCGCGGCGAGACGGCGTGCTGACGACTTTCACCTTTGCCAGTGAAAAGCCGGGCTTCTACCGAATCAGCGTTGCCGTGCGTGATAACTACTCCGGAAAAATCGGCAACTCGCGCGTGTTTTATGAGGTAAACAGGAAAGATTTGAGCGCTTTCAAATAAATTTATTGAGCCAACGAATACTTTTCGGGTAGATTCTCCTCAGGTCTCCTGGTTCTCGCCTACGACCGCGACTTCATTCCGTTTTCACAGACCCCAGAACAGTTATGAACACACCCCCCAAGAAGCCTCCTTTCGGCAAAGCCCCTACGCAGCCGCGCACGGTTCAATTCAAACCCGCAGTGGCCCAGGCGAAAAGCTCACCGTTGAAGACTGGTCCAGTTGCGCCACCGGCCTATAGACCACAGCCGCTGCCGAAAGTCTTACAAAGGAAGACGGCCAATCCAGCGCCAACCCAAACGACACGACCAAATCAACCCGTTGCGCCGCCTGTTTATCGCCCGCAACCCATATCGCATACGCGGCCGGCTCCCGTTCAGTTGAAACAACCTGCCCAACCGAATGCGCGCCCGGGAACGACCTTCAAGCCTCAATCTATTCAGCGACAGACAGCAACGAGCGGACCGGCAAAATTTGGCGTCGTCCAACGTGCTTCCCTGGACAAGGCGTTTAAGAGGAGCGAGCTGAAACACATGCAAGACGTCGTGGACGAGAGCAAACAGTTGGGCGACGTATGGGCAGTGACCGCACAGGTCTACGGATTGAACTGGTCCGCGATGGATGAGGCGGAACAAAAGCAGTTCATGTTAGACATAGTCAACGCCAAGGCGAGTCGTACTAGAAAGCCACCGGCGAAAGGAGACGGAAAGCCGATATTGGTCAATTTCACTTACAAGGCGGAAACGAAGCATGGGTTGGATCCGGGCGGTTCTTATTACCATAAGGTAGTAATCAAGTACACAGGATCGCGGACAGGAGATTTCGCTCTTGGGGATCAGGACTTACATGCAAGAGGAACCTATCGACCTATGGGTACAGTGTGGCACCATTTTCATGACTACGATTCCGTTCAAAACACTGGAACTATGTATCTCATGACTACACTTGAGCATAGCCTGGGACACTATGGCGGAGTTTGGATGTATGAAAAGGCGCACAACGTGAAGTATGGTGCATGAGGACGAATACTTTTGAAGACCACCATGGAATCGGCAGAAGCACAGGACGCGCCATTTGAGAGGAAGCAACGTCTGTCACGTTCCGTCGTTTGGCAACTCCAGCGCGACTACTTCGCGCGTCACGGCATTGAAGCCTGGAGCAGCGGCGCGGTCCCTCATCACGTTACGAGCAGCCCGTTTATCGCCGACGCCTATGCCAGAGTCGTCTTAGGTTTCCTGCGCGATTGTCTCAGCGCCCAAACGAGCAGTTCTGCCGCGATTGATCCCAGCCAGCCCGTTTATTTCGTCGAGCTTGGCGCTGGATCGGGCCGGTTTGCCTACGTCTTCCTAAAGAAGTTTCTGAGTATCCGGGCAAGTTCTGTTCTCAAAGACATTCCCATCAAGTACGTGATGACCGATCTGGCGGAACAGAATCTCGAATACTGCCGCGCTCATCCATGGCTGCGATCATTTATTGAAGAAGGCCTGCTTGATTTTGCTCAGTTCGACATCGAGCGCGACGAAAACATCAGTCTGCTTGAGTCAGGCACGGTACTGTCACCGGAAACTGTGCGAAACCCGCTGGTGGTCATCGCCAACTATATCTTTGACAGCGTTCCGCAAGATGCATTCTACGCAGGTCAGGGCCAACTGTTCGAAGCGGTCGCGACGCTTACAACGCCGGAACCGGGCGATATGGAAGTTTCTTTCGATCACAATCTGATCGACGAAAACTACTACGAAGATCCGAAATGGGATTCGATCCTGCAAGAGTACAAGCAGCGCCTCTCCAACACTGCGTTTCTCTTCCCCACCGCTGCCTTGCATTGCATTCAGAACCTGAATCGTCTTTCGGCCGGGCGCATGCTGCTCGTGTCAGGTGACAAAGGGTTCACTCAGGATGAAGCGTTGCAGTTGGGCCGGGGAATGCCTCTCTTTACGTTTCATGGATCGTTTTCGATGATGGTCGATTATCAGATCATCGGAGAATACTGCCGGCATCTTGGCGCTCAAGTGCTAAATCCGCCGCGGCCGAGCGAACACCTGAACGTCTCTGCTTTCGTATTCGGCGATTTGCCGGGCGACTTCAGCGAAACGCGCCAGGCTTATGCTGAAACGATAGAAGAATTCGGACCTGACGATTTCTTTGTTTTGAAGGAAGGCATCGGTGAGATTTACGAAAGCTTAACTCTGAATCAAATTCTTGCCTTCCTGAGATTGAGTCGCTGGGATTACAAAAGGTTCTGCGAATACTTGCCGGCTTTGAAGAAAGATCTGCATGCTATAACCGATTTGCAAAAGCAGCATTTGTACGAAGCGATCGTGAAGGTTTGGGATTGCTATTTGCCGATCGGAGAAGAGGGTGATCTGGCTTTTGAGTTGGGAACATTTCTACTCGAGATGGAGTTTCACGCGGAGGCTCTTATGTTCCTGCAATGTTCGAAGGATCTCAACGGCCTGGCGCCCGGCACGGCTTATAACATCGCAGTCTGTCACTACAGTCTCGGCCAAATAGAGCACGCACTTGCATCCGTCGAGCAGGCACTCGAGATGGACCCGGCATTTGAAGAAGCTCGAGTGCTGCGAACTGCATTGACAACGGATCCCGTCTCCCCTGGCACGACGCAAGACGAAGTTTGAACGGCACTGGTGAATTACTAACGCGCGCGACTATCTGGTTGGCCATTTTGGCTTATACCGTTGGCAGCGGTGTGCTCGCTTTCTCGCGCAACAGGTCATACGGGCTTTACGCGGCCCGAGCCGCCTGGACCATCGGCTGTATCGCGCTGATTGCCCACTTCATTTGCGCGTTTCATTTCTACCACGATTGGAGTCACGAATCGGCCTACCGCGAAACCGCACGGCAAACCGAAGAGGTCGTTGCGCTCAACTGGGGTGGCGGTCTCTTCATAAACTATGCTTTGCTCATCGCGTGGCTCGTGGACATCGGCTGGTGGTGGCTTGGGGGAATCACTTCGTATTTCAATCGCAGATGGCTGTTAGTATTCACGTGGCATGCATTCTTAATTTTCATCATTTTCAACGCCACTGTAGTTTTTAAGAGTGGTATTGTTCGCTGGGTGGGTTTGGCGATTAGTTTGTTCTTAGTGATCAGTTGGATACTCGTAGCACACAATTACAAAAAACGTCCGCCGGTCCTGTAACTCTTCCGTTTTATTACGGATGGGTCAACTTGGCTGTGGCTGCGCTGGCGATGGTGGCGACGTTACCCGGCCGGACGCAGGGACTGGGACTGATCACAGAACCACTGCTGGCAACCCTGCAAATGGATCGCGTGGTCTTTGCGCGGATCAATCTTTTCGCCACGTTGATTGGCGCGTTGTTTTCTCTCGGCATCGGCAGATTGATCGATCGTTTTGGCAGCAGGACGGTGCTAACCGTTGTGAGTTTGGCTCTCGGCGCCATTGTGCTCCTGATGAGCGGGGCTACGACCTTCGCGGCTATCGCGATCCTGATCACGCTTACGCGTGGATTCGGCCAAAGCGCGCTTTCAGTGATCAGCATCACGATCGTCGGCAAGTGGTTTGTGCGCCGGCTTAATCTTGCGATGGCCGTTTACACTGTGGCTTTGAGTATTGGATTCATGATCGCCTTTCCCGTGATCGGCGCAATGGTGATCAAGAGTGGTTGGCGAACAACGTGGTGGGCCATCGGTCTCGCCTTGATATTTGGCCTCACGCCCCTCGCTGTCCTGCTCGTGCGGCGCTCACCCGAATCCTGCGGTCTCACACCTGACGGGACTCAGGTTAACGAAGAGACAACGGCGGGCTTCACTCTATGGCAAGCACTGCGCACGCCGAGCTTTTGGATCTTTGGCCTGGCCAGCGCGACGTATGGGCTGATCGCGTCGGGTATCGCCTTATTCAACGAATCGATTCTGAAGGAAAGAGGGTTCGACCCTGCGACGTATCATCGCAGCCTGATAATTGTTGCTTTATCGGCACTGGCCGGGAATTTTGTTGCCGGTTGGCTGTCGTCGCGTTGGCGGATGAACCGTTTGTTGGCTTTATCGATGCTCCTGTTAGCCGGATCGCTTTTGGCCCTGCCGTCGGTTAGAACGGAAGCACATGTGGCGGTTTATGCGGTCGTGATGGGTTTGGCGGGCGGATTTGTGATCGTCATCTTCTTCGCTTACTGGAGTGCCGCCTACGGCCGCGCTCACCTGGGTAACATCCAGGGTGCTGCCCAGGCGCTTACCGTCGTGGCATCGGCTGTTGGTCCACTGTTGCTGGCGGAGTGCGTGACGCGAACCGGTTCGTATGCGACGGTATTTTACGTGCTGGCCTTTGTCGTATTGCTGCTCGCATTCAGCGCCTGGATAGTGAAACCGATGGTCCAAGTGAGAGAACCATGAAAACAATTCTAATAACGGTTCCTCTCCTGTTCATTTTCTCTGTTTCTTGCCTGGCTCAAGGACCCGAATGCAGCTACAACGCGACTCCCTGTGAGGCTTATGCGAATGCCGATGCTGTGTTTGTCGCAAAGGTGACGCGCATCCGGCCTGAAACGATCTCAATCTGGCAGAGACAAAAAGACTACGACCAGGTAGCAAACGTAACCATCGAGCAGACTTACAAAGGAAGCAAACGAAACAGCCTGGTGTTGCACCAGCTTGGCCGCAAGAATGCGCCTAAGTTTATCCTCGGCAGCCGGTATCTCTTTTACGCAAACTTCGATCGCGCTACGAAGAAGTGGGAAGTCAGGCACTGCGGGCGCACTCTTATGGCTGCTTACGCACAGGACGACTTAAGCTACCTGGATGGCCTCCATAATTCTGCCGGCAAAACGCGAATCGCCGGGATGGTAACTCGCTATGACACGGACAAGGAGAACCCGCAAGGCACTACCGAAAGACTTGCAGGCATCAGGATTAAGCTAATAGGCGCGGACAAACAGTTTGAGGTCACAACGAACGCGAAAGGCATCTATGAACTCTATGGTGCGCCTGCCGGCCAATACCAAATTCAACCTGTTATTCCGAGTGGGTTAATGCTATTTGGCGTAATTCATTATGGACCACTTGACCCTTCACAGTTTCGTTCCTTGAGAATTGAGCTAAAGGAAAGCGCCTGTTCCGGGGCCGGCATTTTACTAACCACCGATCCCACAATCGGCAAACCAAAAATCGGCTTGCTGACCGACTATTGACAACCTCCAATATTAAGCCTAAAAGTCTACTCACCCAGTCACGTACAACCCTCCCAGTATTGCAACAACTTCACCTCCCCCGCCCAATCAAACCTAAACGGCAAGGAGTTTCTATGAATTCGACTCGCAAAATCCAAATTGGTCTCGGACTCGTGTTTTTGTTGCTGTGCATGACGCGCGTGGGCACTGCACAGACCGCTTGCAATCCGGCGTGGAATTCCACTTCCGTCTATACCGGCGGCATGAAGGTGAGCCTTAACGGAATCAACTACACGGCGAACTTCTGGAACCAGGGCCAAAGCCCGGCCACCAACAACGGCGGAGCGGGCAGCGGTCAGCCTTGGACCAGCAATGGCGCGTGCAGTGGATCGGGTGGCGGCGGCGGTGGTGGCTCATGCGCGCCAACCTGGAACGCGACCACGGTCTATAACTCTGGCAACACGGCAAGTCTCAACGGCGTGAACTATCAAGCTAACTTCTGGACACAAGGACAAAACCCTTCGACTAATAACGGCGGAGCAGGAAGCGGCGCGCCATGGACCATCATCAACACCTGCAGCGCGTGTACAACTGTTCCCAGCGTGCCGACCGGACTGCAAGCATCGGGAACCACCAGTAACAGCACGAACCTGAGTTGGACCGCTTCGACAGTCGCCGTCAACTGCACCTTGACCGGTTATACAATCTTCAGAAACGGCGTTGCGTTTGCGACTTCAACCACGCCCAACGTGACCATAACCGGATTGTCTCCGCAGACGACCTACACGTTCAGGGTTTCAGCCTCAACCGCGGCGGGAAGCTCCGCGCAGAGCACTGCGATCAACGTGACCACGCCAAACGGTCCGCCACCGCCACCACCATCGTCGAAAGTGTTCGCGCCTTATATCGATCTGGGACTGACTGCCAGTTGGCAACTCTTAACCATTCAACAGCAATCCGGCATCAAGGTCTTCACGCTCGGGTTCGTCGTCGGTAACGGCGGTTGCACGCCGACGTGGGGTGGTGTTGGCGCCACGGTTGCGAATGACACGCTGCCCAATGGCACAACCATACTTTCGTTGGTCCAGGGCATACGTGCTGCCGGCGGTGATGTGATCATTTCGTTCGGCGGCGCGTCGGGAACTGAACTGGCACTGGGATGCGCCAGCGCTGCGAGTTTGCAAGCTGCTTATCAAGCGGTGCTGAATAAGTACAGCGTGAACAGCAGCACGCCGGTAAGAATCGACCTGGATATCGAAGGCGGTGCGATTCTCGATCAAGCCTCGATCAACCGGCGCAACCAGGCGTTGGTTGGACTCAAGGCCGCGAATCCAAACCTCGTGATTTCCTACACGCTGCCGGTCCTGCCAACGGGATTGGTGGCGAGTGGTGTGAACATGCTCAACAGCATTAAGGCTTCCGGTCTCAACGTGAACGTCATAAACATCATGGCCATGGACTATGGTCCAGCCAACGATAATAACGGTCAGATGGGACTCAGCGCCGTACAAGCCGCGAGCAACACGCATAATCAGGTAGTCGCAGCCGGGTTGACCGCGACGATCGGAGTGACGCCCATGATCGGAATCAACGACGTTCAGTCTGAGATCTTCCAATTGAGCGACGCGACGATGCTGTTGAACTTTGCGAATGCAAACAGCTACATCACGCGGCTCTCGATGTGGTCAGTGTCACGAGACAACGGCAGTTGCCCGAACCAGGGTTTTGCGTCTCCTGTTTGCAGCGGGATTTCGCAGAGCAATTGGGCGTTCTCAAATATACTCAAGCCCTTCGCCCCGTAACGGGTGTTTGTGATGAGGAGCGGTCTATGGGCCGCTCCTCATTTTGTAGCTTCTAACGCCGAGCAATTTGCACTTTGGCGCCGTAATCCAGTGACGCAACAAAATCCCCTCGTCCTTGTGGCGTCATATCGAGGACATTCCAGATCGGGTTCCACTCGTCGATGCCCCGCTCTTCGATGTCTTTCGACAGCCACGGATGGACGCTGTAAAAATGGCGCACTGTTCCGTCCTTGTCTCGTGTGAAAACCGAGATCGTCGAGTCCTGCCCTCCGTCTGCGTCTTCGCTGCCGAGATCGTATTTGAAAGTGCTGTCGCCGGCGCTCAGCAATCGCACTTTGGTCCAACCTTGATTCCGTGCGTGCGCGCGCAACTCCGGAATGCCGGCCGCAGCCACAACAGCAAAGTCGACGCTCTGCGCGAGGTGATGAGCAATCCCGTTGAAGCTATCAACCCACGCGGTGCACATCGGGCAAGGAGTCGTCTGCTTCTTTCCGAACATCATCTGGTAAATCACGAGCGAACGATCCGGGGCCGTGAACAACTCGCTCAATCGCACCTTCGTTGCCGGCTTATCGCCTGCATCAAGAGACGGTGGTCCTTCGACGAACTCATAATCCTTCAAGGTCGCGCCCGGCGGCAGTTGCCGGCGTAACTCGGCGATCTTTTCGCGGACGTTTAGTAATTCAATCTCTGCCAGCCGGATTTCTTCACGTTTCGCAAGGTACTCTTTCGACTCATTCGGCAAATTCGTCTGTCGAAGAGTTCCCTCAATCATCTCGCCAACCATCAGTCATTACCTCCATTGCTGTTGCATCCACATACAGTTGCACGGTTAAAAGCGTCCCGTTACACGTCACATCGGGAAGCGAACAATATCTGCCCGCTTATTGCGCAATCCAGGTGCCAGCTACCAAACTTTCCACCACGGCTTCTTGTCGGTTGGCGTCGCGTCGGTTGGCGTCGCGTCGGTTGGCGTCGCGTCGGTTGGCGTCACTTGGTCTGGCTGAAAGATAGTTGGTATGACGTTAAAGAAACTTGCGATTCCATCATCCAGCCCGTTATCGATCTGCTTGGCGATCTTGGCGAAAGGAAACACCATGTTGTCGCCGTCAAACGCCACGCACCACACTCCCTCGTGCTGTCTCCACCGTCCACCATAGCAACGAACTACGCACTCGCCGAGAAAAGAACCAAACACACTTGTCAGCTTGTTCCTCATCTCTGAACTCTCAAGCTGTCCCGAATTGCGCAGCCGCTCAACGTACCCCTCCAGCCACTCAACCGACTCCCGCGTATAACCAAAGTCGACGTCGCTGAGCGGCCGTAGCTGTTCGACCACCATCTCTGCGTTAGCTTTTATATGTTCTTCCATT
>DATELZ010000044.1:0-7129 GCA_035276045.1 Pyrinomonadaceae bacterium
CGTAGGTCTTTGAGTTGACAGGCATTTGCGTGAATCCCTATACTACGCCTCTTTTTGCTCCCTCTGGCCAGGTAGCTCAGTTGGTAGAGCGCGGCCCTGAAAAGGCCGGCGTCGGCGGTTCGATTCCGTCCCTGGCCACCAATAATATCAATAACTTAGCGATAGCCAAAAACATTCAAAAATCCTCGCGCGAACAATACGCGAACATTCATCAACCAACGTTCGCGGCGTTCGCGCACTGTGGTTCAAGTATCTTCCAAAGTTCCCGCGCTGTGCCGCTGGTTCGAGCGATGTGTTGCTTCGCCAGCTTCGCATAGCGTTCCGTCATTTTGATATTCGAGTGGCCTAAGATCTTCGCCAGTTCGTAGAGATCACCGCCGTTCATCATGTACCACGATGCAAACGTATGACGGAGATCATGGAAACGGAAATCCTGAATATCGGCTCTTTCGAGTAGGTCTTCAAAACTTCCTTCTACGCGCTGCCGTTCGCCCTTAGCGCCTTCCTTCGGAGGAAAGATCTGTTCGTGGTTATTCCCTGCGATATAAAGAACATTGTTAGCGGGCTGAGGCATGAACCGCCGCAACTCGTCGGCGAGCTCGGGAGGCATCGGAACATAACGCATCTTTCCGCCCTTGAGCTTTGCTCTCACTGCTAACAATCCTTCGTTGTACATCACGTCAGACCACTTGAGGCCGAAGATTTCTGACATGCGCATGCCAGTGGTAACGGCAATTAGCACAATCATTCTGAGACGACAAAACGTCTTGTTGAAATCATTCGTACCTTTGCGATAGATCTTTTCATCCAGTGCTACCTTGAGTCTCCGAAGCTCGTCTTCGGATAAGTACCTATCCCTCTGATCGTCTGGCCGTTTTACCTCGACCTGATCGGCGGGATTCCGATCAATACCAGTGTCCTTAGTCCAGATGGTGGCGGCCTTCTTCATCATGTGGTGCATGACGTTGAAGTGCCGAACTGCGGTTCCCGGTGATAACTCATGAACTGCGGTGAGGTTTTCGTACCAGCGGCTAACTGCATTGCCGTCTACCTCACGAGCGAAGGACTTACCCAACTCAGAACGAATAACCTCAAGGATGCTCTTTTCACGATCTGCCGAACGCTTCTTGATGCCGTACTGCTTCCAGTATCGATCAATCAAAGCCGACATTCGCAGATTAATTTCACGCTTCACATCAAGGTGGCGATTCTCATCCCGAATCGACATTTTCTTTCGTTCGATCTTACGCGCTAGTTCATGACTGCCGTGGACCCGCAGGCTCTTTTGTCTTCCTCCTGCCCGCCAACGGACCTCAAACACTCCTTCCGATTTCTTGTGAATAGACATTCGCAGCTTCTCCTTTAGTCAATGGCGTCGATTGCGTGCTTCTCGATGAATTGCTCAAGAGCTTTCACATCGAACCGCAACGCTCGACCGACCTTGACGCAGGGAACCTCCCGCAACCTGGCCTTTCTGTAGATGGTGTCTACTTCGAGTCCCAGTATTGGGCGGCCTCCCTGACATTCAGAAGCCGCCTACCGATAGGGCCCCTACGAGGAAGGAATGGCTGGTGACGGCATAGCCGTAATCAAGGTGGCGAAACTTGCGCAGATCAACCATCACCTCGCGTTCGCTGTCCATTGCAAAACGAATTTGGTTGGGTTCGATTTTGGTGATCGTTCCTAGCTCGCCATTGGCGATTCTTTTCGCTCTAAAACCAGCGCGAATTTGAAGGCGATCGCCCTCGGCGAAGGCACGCTCGGCTTCAGAGTAAACACTCACACCGGAAAGCCGCGTCGGGTTATAGGTGAGCTCGCGGCTTCCAACGGCGAATGGTAATTTTGTTTGTCTCGTGGTCGGTATCTATTACTCTGGCGTAATCGCCTGCCTTGACTTTGTAGACTTTGCTGGCGGAACTGTAGCGGATTATGTCTTCGTTGGGTCGATAGGAATTCGCGAAGGTCCGCTCCGCGGTCATATCCTTACGCTCGACATAAACCGTCGTTTGCTGATCGTTACTGCTTACTATTCCTTCGTGCTGTAGCTCTCGATGGATGAATTGAGTTCGGAACGTTCGCGATTGGCGGGCGAAATGACTAGCGTGCCGATGGGGTTCTTGGCGTAGTCCTGGGATATGGCTGCAAAGCGTTTGCGCTCGTCCGCGATCTCGATCACTTTGCCTCGGTTGACCAGTGCGGCTACTGTTTCCAGCGTGTTTCATCTGCTAAGTCTTGGACGTTTGCTTTAGGTCTTTATCGTGCTGTCTGATGATCTCACTGAGGGTCGCAGTGGTCATGCCGTGCTGTTGTAGCTGCTCAAACGGACTGCCTGCTTCAACGGCCTGATGCTGGCGCACATCGCCGACCAAAGCAGTTTATCCTCGGGTTCGAGGCGGGCGAATAACTTGTAGATGTGCTTAGTGCTGGCGAGGGAACTTTCATCTAAAACGAAAAAGGCGGCTAGTGGTGGCGGGCGGCTTTCGCCGGCGCAAAAACAACTGGATGGTTTCGCTCTCAATCCCGCTTTCGCTAAGCTGCTGCGCGGCGCGGGCGGAGGGTGCAAAACCGCGCACCTGATAACCTTCTTTTCGGCAGCTTCGCGTAGCACGGAAAGCGCGGTTGTCTTCCCGGTTCCAGCGCCGCCTTGCAAGCCCATGATCCGATCTCTGCTACAAAGAATTTGCTCAATGGCCGACTTCTGATGAGCGTTTAGCCTGCGCTGCTGGCGCTTGGCGGCGGCGGTCACAACCTCATTGACGCGCTCTGCTTCGACATTGCCGGACGGTTCTCTTTGCCTTCGATCATGGTCTTAATGTTCTTTTTCTCCATCGCCCACATGCGCACCGGGCCGCAGTCTACGCGTTCGCCGCCCTGAGGCGTCTGAGCGATGATTGTTCCGGGTTCAAGCGGAAGACCATGCCGAATGGCCAGAATACGTATATGGAGATTGGCTTCGCGTGATTTGCTGTGCGCTGCCTCATAGTTCAAGCCAACGACGACGGGAACTGTTGGTTGTGGAGGTCGGGAGAGTCGTTCGCGCCTAACATCTAACGCGAGTAGTGATAGGGCGATTGCTGGCAGCACTATGAAACAGCCGACAGCAATCACAGATAGAGTAGCTATGAGCAATCGCTGTTTGCCGCGTATGCAATAGCTTACAAGAAGTCCTAATATGAATCTCATTGTCAGTCTCCTGTTTGCACACGAATAGAACCAAGTAGCTCTTCCCGCTACTCGTTTTCGTGGAATGGCTATTAGGTTGTGGGGAAAAAGTGAGTCGGTCTTGAATGGAAAGAGACGCTCAACGTGCTTCCATTAAGCGTCCAACGTACGACCCTAAGCCGCGCCAACCCCCAACCGCTTCGACTAGAATGCTGGGCAGGATCTCCAGCGTAAGTTTCGAAAGCGCGTTCTGTAGTTTGTACAATGGGTGAGACCAATCAGACCGTCAGCGCATCCGATCCGCTAGAACCCGCCAGTTTCGACAGGACCATTTCAAGGATGGAGGAATGTTCGGAATGGGAGCACCTCTTGAACATTGCTCCGCAAGTCGTCGAGCAGCGTCGGCCGCCTCCCTGTCATTTCTTATCCGAGGGCCTTCCTCTGATTCGTCTGTTGCTCCCGTCATCAGAAACTGAATCCAGTTTTCGATCCGATCCTTTGCAAAGACGAAGACTACTTGATCGAATTGCGGACGCGTGATGCCGTGCTGCTGCGCTCGCTTCCAAAACTCATCCTTCAAGTTGTCGCCGTCGACCATGTCATCATCCAAGTCTGCCCAAACCATAAGTGTGGTATTGCCGCCGGCCTCCAGAACCTGTTGCAGCCGGTTTGGCATTGACTCAATGACCGCGTTGCGTCCGCCGCAGGGTTCTAGTCGAATCGTATTGCTCCCCACGGTCGAATCCACGCAGGATTGAGACTCCTCATCAACCTGTTGATGAAAACCGGGTCAATACTCCGTCCCTTCTTGCCTTCGTGCAGGCAGACGATCTGCGTTCGATTAGCCATGCACCCACCCCCTTGCAATCGCTTCGCCGGGTGACATCCCTTCCGGGACATTCAATGGTCCTATACGCGTTGGCGACCTGTGATTGTCCCGCCATAGGTATCTGCCGTTGGCTTCACCAGCATTGGTCAGAATTTCCGGGTGGTGTGAAATCACTATCGCCTGATGGTTCTCATCGAGCAGTTCCCGTAATGACAACACCCAAGGCTGCAGTTCCGGCAGGCCGACATAGTTGTCCGGCTCGTCAATCAACACTGTCTGCGTCGCGCCAGTCGCCAGCGCCGCGCGAACCATGTAAAGACCGATAAGGGCCTTCTCGCCGTCCGAAAGCTGCTCGAAAAACAGCTCGCCGCCATCCGCTCCGTTCGATCCTTCAAAGCGCACTTGAAGCGCTTTCGTGTTCAACCCAACATCAATCAACCTGAGCGTTTTGAAGTCCGGCCAAACCTCTTGCAGAAGCTCGTGCAACGCCTTAGTCCATTCATAATCCTGCTGCAACGAGCGATACCACGACGTCAGGCCGGTCAAATAGAGATCCGGCCGCTTCAACTCCGCTTTACTTTCTCGTTCCATGCCCCGTGGATTGGGCCGGAGAATCAAAAGCTTGGCCATCGCCCCTTGAAGTCTCGCCACTTCGCTGAGGTAGCCCTCGGGTTGGATCGAGGCCAGTGCGGCCTGACGCCAGTCCAAAGGAAAGAATCCTGCCTGTGTTCCATCCTCCCGCTTGATACTCACTCCCCTCAAGTCGCGCTCGAACAGTGTCCTGCTGTCGCAGGTCGCCCGCTCTTTCACAATCCGCGGTTTCTCGTAATTTGCCTTTTGCTCGATGTGAATGAGGTATTCAAACGCATGCTCTTCGGAAATCACACCAAGTTCGAATTCTTGAACGTCGGTCTTTTGCCAGTTGGTGAACTCCAGACGCGGAACATCCTGGTCGCGGTCGCCGCCGAGGACGCCGTCGCCCGTCGCGAGACTGCGAATAAGCCGGAGCGCATCGAACACTGAGCTTTTGCCCGACCCGTTTGGCCCGCACAGGACTCCAAAAGCGTCGAACTTGGTCTTGAACGCCACCAAGCAGCGAAAGTTATTGGCGTAGAGTCGAGTTATCATGGGAACAGAGTAGCGGTTTTCAATTTGGCGCGCACGTCAATCTTGTAGGTCACAGCGGTGAGACCGCTGAGGAAGTGGCCCAGAAAATCCAGCGCCACGAGAGCCGCGTCTATTAAGCGTCCAATAACGATCCTTGTGAGTCTTTTGTAGGCGGTAGAGTGCTAACCATGCCGCTAATTCTGTAAATTACAACAAACCGTTCCTCTTTCGCGGCGCCGACACGGTTCGATTCCCTTTGCGTGACGCCATGAATTCAATCATTTACATTTTGGCTGTTTGGACCATTGTCAGAAGCGTTCGTAACGTTTTGACTTTCGAGTTGTGAATAAGTCGGCCTAGGGAGGTGAGTTTACCAAATTGGACTGTTTCCCAAGCATGGTCTTCACCGCTTCGATAACCAACAGTGCAGGCAAGTGTTATACTCTCTACGCGTGAATCTTCACTAATTTAACGAAACAGGCGCAACTACGAGATATCACATTTCGCTTGAAGACTGGGCTGGTCCTCGCTCCGTTGGGCGTCGAATACCTCGCTCCAAACTCCTCGCGTTCCCACATACTCAAGTTCTCGACTTGAGAATCGAAAGGACGACTATGAAAGGCTCTCACTGTTTGTTCGTCTTAACCGCATCTCTCATGTTTTTCTCATGCACATCTAAACATTCGCAAGACCGTAGTCTTCCGACTCCCGCACATCCACTTGCATCTAACAATTCATCGGTTCAAACAACCGCCAGTATAGATCAGGTCATCTTTGATCAATTGTTTGTTGGATCAATAAATGACAAGTACGAGATACGTATGAATCTTAGGAGAAACGGTAGACAATTATCGGGACAATACTCCTACAAAAAAATCGGCAAGAGTATTGACATCAAAGGCACGATTAATGAGCAGGAGAGCTTTGTAATTGATGAGTTCGACAATACCGGCAAGTCAACAGGAATCTTTAAGGGACGCTTTGTTTCTGCCGACCGATTGGAAGGCACTTGGTCGAAACCTAATGGTGAGACCCCGATGCCTTTTTCATTAACTGTTAGTGAAGGAGGTACGGATACGAGTGTTGGGGATGCCGATGTTCTGGCCGAGGGCGGCGGATATGATGGGCTTGATGCGGAGGCACATTCTGAAGCCAGAAAATACTGGGTTGCACGTATTGCGAAATGTGGCGATTCCTTTTACACCAAAGACAACATTTTCACGCATGAGTTCAAGGATTTTGGTTTCGATATCCAACCTTCATCATTGAGCAGGGCAGATACGATGAATGGCATCGAGTGGAAAGGCGGGACGAGCGCTAACGTAGCTATGACTCGAACCTACAGTCCTCAACCAACACTCCACTACAATCCTGGTTGGAGCAAGTGGTCAAATGGTTTGACTGAGGGGATAGGGAGGCTCTATGCGAATGTGGTAAAGGAAAAAGGACACTGGAATGTCGTCCCTGGGTTTGCCGCAGGCGGGGGTCTTAAGTTCATCAAATGTAGTGATATTCCAAAGTGAACATTTGAATGTGGAAGTGATCCGGGCGCGAACAATACGCGAACATCGAGAAGCCGAAAATAGATCAAATGAGCCTACATCAGCCTAAAGCGTCGCTGACGTAAGCTCGTTAGAGTCAACAAGATCCGTTGATTTCAAACCACTTCCGCGATTCGGTAGGCGGCCCTGAAAAGGCCGGCGTCGGCGGTTCGATTCCGTCCTGGCCACCAATAATTTCAATAACTTACAGATTGTCGCGAACGTGTGACTAGGCGCGTCTATTTGAGCCGTGCGGCGTATGAGCGTTTGGGGAAGAAACAGGTGGTCAAACACTGTAGGATGTGAGGGCGGTGCGCGGTGGAGGCGAGTTCTTAGGAAATTCTGATGGCCTCTAACTTTATTTGCGCAAGTCGCGACTCATGCAAACTGCGCTCGAACATCGTGGCAGATTCCATTCTGATGATGCTGTGAGCTCGCTGTCGAAGGCCGTCCGCGAGGTTTCACAAAAGCCGAAACGACGCGCAAAAAA
>DATELZ010000045.1:0-51350 GCA_035276045.1 Pyrinomonadaceae bacterium
GATCAATTGGTTGTTGCCGCGTGGGCGCAAACCGTTGATCGAGAATTCTGTTCCTTGCACGAAGCCTGCGGCGACGCCGTTCGCGCCGCCGACGTCGGCAACGCCGGGAAGCGTGAACACGAGGTTCACCGGGTTGAGTCCAGCCACCGGCAAGTCGCGGATCTCGCGTTCACCAAGCGTGTTGACGCGCGCGCCGTCGGCGCTTTGAATCACGACTTCGTTGCCGGCGCTGACGACCACTTCTTCAGTCGGGCTTCCGATTTCGAGTCGCAACGGCAGGTTGAGAGTTTGCGCCGCGTTGACTTCGATGCGATCGAGTTTGGCAGTTTTGAATCCCTGCGCCGATGCTTCGAGCACGTAAGCGCCGGGATCGACTGCGTCGAGACGAAAGGCGCCGTTGCTGTCGGCGACGGTGTCGCGCGTGACGCCCGTGGTGATGTTTGTGATCTTGACTGAGGCATTGGCAATAGCGGCGCCGTTTTGATCTTCGACGACGCCGGTAACAAACCCCTTGCTCGTTTGTGCCGCCGCCGATCCAACGGCGCTCAGCACAAGAGCGACTACAAGGATAAATTTCAGTTCTAACCTCTTCATACTACGAGACTCCTTTTTTCTGCCTCTCCGATTTCTCGGAGACTGTTTGATCGCCTGGGGTGCGAATGAAATTGGGTTCACCGTTGGCACGTCTTTGCTCCAAAGTTTTGGAGCGCGTGCGAGGGCAAACCGCATTAAGACGGGATGTGAAGGCGCAAGAGACGTGCCTGCATAGCTCAGGCCCGTTCGTCACTCAGCCGGTACGCTTCGTCCCAGATGTCGATTGATGAATTTGGATTTGCAGAGTGAGGACTTGCGTGGTTTGGATTGTGTGTTAACGAGCGTTGCGATGATTAGTCACAACGGTTCCAGAGTTTCGTAGGTTTATTTGGGTTTAGATTTTTGGATCGACGGCGAGTTCTGTCGCACTTTCAGTGCTCAAAAGCCTGCTCTCATGATCCAGGGGCATCGTGGTCGCTTCGCTCCCACTCGCCCCTGGCTACCTTCTACCGCGCCGTCGGCGCTTCGGAGTCTCAAAGTTGATGCTTCATGTGCCAAGCGCGAGAGTCGGACATTGGTGCTTCCATCTTGCGTGCAAGCGCTGAAAGCGCGGAGGAGGGTAGCCAGGGGCGAGTGGGAGCGAAGCGACCACGATGCCCCTGGATCGCCGAAGCAGGCGGTTGAGCTCTGAAAGAGCGACAGAAGATAAGCGACGACACAATACCAACTAAACAGCTTCCGACTGCGACGAGAAATTAAATGCCTTCACTTTCAACGCCGGCAGCAGCGCGGCGTTGCCGCCCTGGCCCTCGGAATTGCCGACCCGCTCCGGCTTGCCGATCATGTCGACGTTTCCGGGGGCGAGAAGTTGGATGACGCTTTGGTTGAAGCGGAAGTTTTTTACCGGGTACTGGATCTTGCCGTTCTCGATGTACCAGATGCCGTCGCGCGTCAGACCGGTTTGCAACACGGTGCGCGCGTCGACGCCGCGAATGTACCAGAAGCGGCCGAGCAATATTCCGCGGTCCATCGATTTGATCATATCGTCGAGCGACACCGGCGCCTGCGAACTCTCCATGATGCTGTTGACTGGTCCAGGCGTCGGCTCTTTGCCTTTTTGCTTGGCCCAATAACGCGAGTAGACGAGGTTCTCCAACACGCCGTTGCGCACGAGATGGATCTTCTGCGCCGGCAATCCACCTTGCGCCGAAGCCGAACCCGGCAACTCCGGATGCCACGGATCGCTGTAAATATTCAAGCGCTCGTCGAAGATCTTCTCGCCGACTTTCGTCTTGCCGCCGGGAAGTGAAAACGGGCTGCGTCCTTCTTCAGCACTGCGAGCGTCGAAACTAAACGCGATAAATCCGAGCAGATCGGCGACTGCCTGCGGTTCGAGTATCGCGGGATAAGCACCCGGTTCGAGCACACGTGGATTACGCGAGTCGAGCGCTTTGCGAATTGCTTCGTTCGCAACACGCGCGGTATCGAGTTTCGCGACGTCGAAATGGTTGCGCAGGAAATACCCGGAACTCGTCCCGTCAGGCGTGCGCGCAGTCGTCGACAGACTGACCAAACTCGATCGGTCGTAAATAAAGTTGCCGTTCTTCGTCGCGGAAGCGCCCGCTGCACCGCGCGCCTGGTGAAACCCAGCGCCGATCACTTTCGACTTCTCGCAGGAAGCGATCACGTCGTTAATCGTCTTCGCGCGCGACGTGACGGAGATGTTTGACGTCGCTTCGGCGTAACCGTTCACAGGCTTGTAAGTTTGCTTGCCGAGTGTCGGCATGTACTCGCGATCGACCGGCGAGATGCGCGCCAGTTGTTCGGCGAGCGCGACGGTGGCTTTCAACGATTCGTCGTCGATCTCGTTCGTCGACGCAGAGCCGCGTTTGCCGCCAATCCACACGGTGACGCCGATGCTCGTGTTCTCGCGCGCGCCGGCCGTCGTGAACGCATTCGCGGCGAAACGAAGATGTCCGTAGTTTTCACTGTTGACGCTTACAGCAGCATCATCAGCTTTCACGTAACTCAACAACTTATCGCAGATTGCGCGTGCTTCTGTTTCAGTCAGTAACATTTCGAGATCTCCTCACGACGTTGTTTTGGCAGCGGTGTTGAGTACGTTGACTTGCCGGAAGCGAGCAGGCGGACATCCATGACTGACGGCGTTCGACTGTCCGGGCTCGCCCTTGCCGTCGTTGAAACTGCCGCCGAGCTGATAGGTCGATGGACCACCAAGCCCGTCGAGCGAGTTCCAGAAGTCGGTAGTGCGCGATTGATACGCAACGTCGCGCAACATCTCGCCGCGCTTGCCGTTCTTGATCTCCCAGAAGACCTGTCCGCCGAACTGGAAGTTGTAACGCTGCTGATCGATCGAGTAGCTGCCGTCGCCGTAGATCAGGATGCCTTTTTCGACACCGGCGATCAGTTGGTCGAGCGAAGTGTTTTCCGCGCCGGGCTGAAGCGAAACGTTGGGCATGCGCGGGAACGAAATGCTGCCCCAACTGTCGCTATGATTGCAGCCGTACGACTTTTTCTGTCCCGTCATCGCAGCGAGATCGCGCGTCGTTTGCCAGTCGACAAACACGCCGTCTTTGATCAGATGCCAGCGTTGACTGGGAACGCCTTCGTCGTCGTAGCCGACTGTGGCAAGCGCTTTTGGTTGATTTCTGTCGGCGACGAAGTTGACCATCTTCGAGGCGAACTGGAGTTTGCCAATCTTGTCGGGCGTAAGAAAACTCGTGCCGGCGTAATTGGCTTCCATCCAGAGCGCGCGATCGAGTTCCGTCGGATGGCCCACCGATTCGTGAATCGTCAGCCAGAGGTGCGACGGATGAAGCACGAGATCGTATTTGCCCGGATCGACTGATTTCGCTTTCAGCTTCATCACCGCTTCTTCGCCGGCTTCCTGCGCTTCCTTTTTCCAATCGTGCTTTTCGATGTACTCGTAGCCCATGCCCTGTGGACCACCGAGCGCGCTGCGCGACTGGAAATCGCCGTTCGCGCGATTGACCGCAGTCACGTTGAAATTCGGATTGGCGCGAATGATGTACTGATCGATGCGCGAGCCGTCAGTCGAAGCGTAAAACTTCTGCTCGTTGATCCAGCCCATCGACGAGTTAACGAAGCTGACGCCCTGCGTCTTCATCGCGGCTTCGTTCAGCGACATGAGGAACTGGATCTTGTCGTCGATCGAGACTTCGAATGGATCTTTTTCGAATGCGCTCTTCCAGCTTGTGACCACTTTCTCGACCGGCACGAGTGAAATACGCTTGCGTTGATAAACCGAATTGGCGCGCGCGATTTCGACGGCCTGTTGCGTGATGCGTTTGACGTCTTCCGGCGTGACGCTGCGGCTCGACGCAAAGCCCCACGTGCCTTTGAAGAGCACGCGGACGCCGAAACCGAAGTTCTGTCCGCGCGAAACGTTCTGCACCTGCCGCTCGCGCGTATTGATCGACTCGCTGCGATAGCGATTGATGCGGATGTCGGCGTAAGTCGCGCCGAGTTTCTTCGCTGTGCTCAGCGCGACATCGGCGAGCGCATTCTTGTCGACCGCGGCCGCGGCGGCCTCCTCGGCAGCAGCAACATCGCCGATCCATGAGGGCAGCCCCGGCAGCGACAGTGCCCCGGCAGCAACCCCAGCCGTCTTGATAAAGTCACGACGAGAGGTGGACATATTTCACAAGCCTCCAGGTGATAAGTGATCCGTGATCTTACCGCGCAACTTTCGCGCGGCGGAACATCCAGCCATAAAGAAGAATGATCAATCCGACGAAGGCGATCACTCCGAGCCACGGGCCGGGAGCGAAGTCTTCGGGGACCAGTGCCAGCGGAGCATCGTTTGCCAGACTGACAATCAGTGCCGCGTTGAGAACGCCCCACAAACTCTCGCCGACGATCAAGCCTGACGCCACGAGTGTTCCGAGCCGTTCGGCACGCTCCGGATTCGGCGACGACTGAATGTGCTTGTTGTAGAAGTAAGACAACACCGCGCCGATGACTACCGCGAACGTCGCCGACATCGGCAGGTAAATACCGATGCCCACAGCCAACGGCGGAATGCGTATCTTATTCATCGCGCCGAGGGCCGTGTCCAACAGAATGAGTCCGACGCCGACAAGCGCGCCGATACCGATCATGGTCCATTGCAAGTCGCCGCCGATCACGCCCTTCGCGAGCGCGGAGATCAGCGTCGCCTGCGGTGCAGCCAACGGAGTCGCCGCGACGACGTCGACGTTCGGAGCACCCGCAAATCCATAAGCCTTGGCGAGAAGATTGAGCACAAACGGAATCACCGCCGCGCCGGCAGCAACGCCGACGATGAGCGCGATCTGTTGCCGCATCGGCGACGCGCCGACCAGTTGTCCCGTTTTGAGATCCTGCAGGTTGTCGTTGGAAATCGTCGCGCAGGCAAAGACGATCGCCGTGATGAACAACGCAGACGCAACGAGCGCAGGTCGGAGCGCGTCCGTCGGCGGCACCGCCATGATGAGCAGCGACGCACACACGACGATCGACAGAATTCCAACACCCGAAATCGGACTATTCGACGCGCCGATAAGCCCCGCCATGTAGCCGCAAACGCCGGCAATCAAAAACCCGACAATCAATACAAACGGCACCGCAACCAACGTAACCGCCAGCGCGTTCGGCGCAAGCACGGACGAACTTGCAAACCCGTACGCCAGCCAACCGGTGACGATCAAACACGCAATCGTAAGCACGATGATCCAGGTTGGCGACATATCTCGATCGCGCTCGTCCTGCACACCGCCCGCACGCGACGCCGCGAGCGTGCTCACGAGCCCGCCGACGACCGGTTTCGCCAATCGCGCCAACGTGTAGATCGCCGCAACGGCGATCGCGCCCGCGCCGATAAACCGCACTTGCGTGCGCCAAATTCCCACCGTGTGCGCCGCGAGTGAAACGCCTTCCGCGGCCGGTTGCTGAGAAGTGAGAATCGGCACTGCGACGGCCCACGCGATGATCAGTCCGGTCAACATCGCCATACCGACTGACAACCCGACCAGATGACCCGCGCCGAGCAACGCGAGCGACCATGCGAAGTCGTAACCAGTCGAGGCCAACGCGCCGACACGAAAGAATCCCGAGAACGAACCCGCGGCAATGCGCGTCCCTGTCACGATTGCAAGTCCAGCCGACGCGACCGCGCCGAAGATCACCGCGATCAAACCTTCGCGCGCTTCACCAGTCTCGTCCTTTGTTTCACCACGCGCGCCCGATCCGACCTTCAACACTTCCGCCGCCGCAACGCCTTCCGGATACGGCAAGTCAGAATTCGTCACGAGGGCGCGCCGCAAAGGAATCGTAAACAACACGCCGAGCACGCCACCCGTGAGGCAAATGAGAAACGATTGCCAGAACGGAAACCCGGTCCACCAACCGACGATCACCAGTCCCGGCAGCACGAAGATAATCGCCGAGAGCGTCCCCGCCGCGGATGCGACTGTCTGGACGATGTTGTTCTCGAGAATCGAAGAATCTTTGACGAAGCTGAGAATCGCCATCGAGATCACCGCCGCGGGAATCGACGAAGCGAACGTCAGCCCGACTTTCAGGCCCAAATAAACATTCGCCGCGGTGAAGACTGTCGTGATGAGCGCCCCGAGAATGAGGCCGCGTATAGTGAGTTCCTTAGGTTTCATAGAATCCTCGTGCCCGTAATCTAGTGAGAACGCATTCCATTCCCAGCATCAGGGAAACGATCAAGATCAGTAATATCAGGACGCGGGCTGCCGGCGCTGCCAGCAGGCCCCAGATGGCTCCGGCCAACACGACAAGCGGCCGTATCAAAGTGAATGGCCCAAAGACTAACACGCTTGTGACGCTACGTATATCGACAGACGGTACAGCGCGAATGAAAAACGTAACCAGCAGGATCAGCGCGTAAGGCCCGTAGACCATCAACATTCGCCTTCCCACCAGCTCAAAATTCTCGAATAACCTCGCCGGCTGCGACGCCGTTGCTAACATTCCGCCCGCGACAGTCCCCACGATCGCCACCGCAATCTGGCCCATCAACGCGCCGCGGAGCATCGCCCGGCGATAGTAGTCTCGCTTGTCGATCAGGGCGTTGCGGCCGGCGGCATCGCGGTAACCAATAAAGGCCGAATCGACTGTAGCCAGCAGCCACAACAGCAGGATAGTCATTCGATCTTTCCCAACGATGCGATCCTGTGGTCCATGTTTCTCACAAACGCCGGGTGATAAGCAGGACGCACTCCCACCAATGCGTGAAACACTCGCGGCGCCGGCAAACGCCATAGCCGCGTTCCGTAGATCGCCGACACAAACTCCGGCGCGGCAGTCCTGGCGACGTCGAGTAAATGCCGGCTCGCGTGAGCGCGAAGCGCTGAGAGCACTCCGTCATGTTTCGCCAACGGCTCGCGCATGCGCACCGCATGAAAGAGCCACGAACCGACCGGCGACATCGGCGAGCGATGGAAATCGAAGTGAACGAAAGCCTGCGCGGTGCGATGTTGTTTGAAGACGCCCGCGAGGCCGGGACCACGGAAATGATGCAGGATGCCGGTCGACAGAAAAATGTCTGCGGGATGGTCCAATTGAAACGCGTTCGCCACGAGAAACGTGCAGTCGAGTTTTTCTGCTTGGGCCAGCCGTTTAGCTTCGGCGACGAGCGCTGCGTTGAAGTCAGCGCCGATCACTTCAACGTCGTCGCCTAAGTACGAATTTGCCGTCAGCCAACGCACGATGAAACCCGTGCCACAGCCGATATCGACAATCCGAATCGTCCTTTCAACACCACCTTCACGCAACGCTTTCAGGATCGGTTTCAACAGTTCGCCCACGCGTTTTCCGTGCTGAAACTCTTCCGACATGCGCTGCATCTCGCAATGTGAGGTGACGAGGAGTTGATCCACTGCCGCGTCGTCGAGCACGCCATCGCGCTCCGGTATGCGCTTGACGACACGCATCGCCGTGCGATTGCCCAACTCTGAAAACTGCCGCAACAAATCCGACTTCAAAACCGGGCGGCGTTTCAGCGTCTCCGGATCGAACGAGACGATCGCGTCCGAAATCTCCGGGCTATAATCGCGTTCAGCCATCCGACTTGCGCTTCTGCAACCACACAAACACGCCTGCTGCGAGAGCAAGTACAACTAACGCACTGATCAGTCCGCTACTCATGATTCTGCTCCTCTCAACTAGTCCGTTTACGAACGACCGTGATCTTCACTTCTGACGGATACTGCTTCGAATGATGCACTGCATTGCGCGCGACGACGCCTTTCGACTCGTCGAAATTGCGACCGCCGGTGTTCAGGTTGCGATCGAAGCGCGGGAAGTTGCTGCTCGAGACTTCGATCCGAATTCGATGACCGGCCGCGAAGTAATTGCTCGTCGTCAACGGCGACAACGTCACCTTGTAGACCTTGCCCGCTTGCATCCAGACGTTCGGTTTGTCGTAACCGTCGCGATAGCGCATGCGTTGAATCGTTTCGTCGAGGTTGTAAGCGCGGCCATCTGGATAGACGTCGAGCAGCTTGACCGTGAAGTCAGTGTCCTTCGCGTCAGAGGAAACATAGAGCGTCACCTCGATTGGACCACTCACTTCGACGCCTTCTTTCAACGGCTCAGTGCTGTAGACGAGCACGTCGGGCCGCGACTCATTCTCGCGCTGATCGAACGACCCAGCCGTGATCGCGTTACCAGTACAACAAACATTCCCACCGCGCGACGGCACGGGATTCAGCGGATCGTAGTCAAATTTGTCAGCGTTATCTGATGCCGGTGCTGCGCTCAGCAACACGCCATCGCCACTCGCAGTGTTCGCCTTGCCGCCACTCGAAAGAAACAACGTCATCGGCTCAGCGCCACGCGGCGGCCACGTGTCTGACGTCTGCCACTTGTTCAGCCCCATCGTGTAGTAACGCACGCGCGGCATTTTTTCGAGAATGCCGTTGCTCTCGCTTTTGAGGAAGTGATCGAACCAGCCATACGTCAGCTCGTCGTAATTCAAACGCGCGTCGCCAACACTGCGTTCGCCGACGATCGTGTTTTCAGTCGCCCGGCGAAACGCACAGTGAAGCGTCGGCGCGATGATCGCGTATTGCTTGTCGGCAACTTCCGGCGACGCAGTCTTGCGCACGTGATTGAAGGCGGCGAGGTTTGGACCAATCGACACGTCGTACCACGACATAAACCAGAACCCCGGGATATTGATCTTCATGTTGTCGTGCCAGAGCCCGCCTTTGTACCACGCCGGATCGTTCGGCTCGCGCTCGATCATCGCGCCGCCCGTAGCGACCGGCATGCGATCCGCGAAAATGCCTTTCGGCCCGCCGGCAGCTTTCATGATGTCTTTCACCGGCAGATGCCGCAGCGCCTTGGACCAATCGACAGAGGGCAATTGCGGCGCAAGATCGAAGGCCCGCGACGCAAGAATCAATTCGTCTTGCGTAGCCTGCGGCGAAAACATCGGCCGCACCTGGTTCTGTTGGCTGTAAAGCCAGGCGATAAACAACATCTGCACCGCGCCGCCGCGATACCAGTTTCCCTGTTCGTAAAAACCACCAACACGCCCGACGCCCGCGCCATACCCTTGCGTGATCATCGTCGTAAACGCCGGATGTCCCTGCGCGGCCACAGCCATTTGCCATTCAGCGGTCGACGAACAACCGATCGTGCCGACCTTGCCGTTGGACCACGCTTGTTTCGAGATCCAATCGAGTTCTTCAACGCCGTCCGTCAGCGGTGGACCAAGAATGTCGTAGTTGCCTTCGGAGAAGAAGCGGCCGCGTTCGTTCATCTGCACGTACACGTAACCGCGTTTGACCGCCGCGAGTTCGCTCGACAGATCGCGTGGCGCGCCGCTGCGCACGTCCCAGTAGTTGAAGTTGTAAGGCGTGCGCACGAAGATCGCCGGATACTTCTTCGACGTGTCTTTCGGCCGGTAAACGTCGGTCGCGATCCGCGTGCCGTCGCGCATCGGAATCATCAGCTTGCGTTCGACGATCGCGATCGACTGCAACTCGGCTTCGGTCGCGCGCCGCTGGGCCAACTGTTCCGGCGTGGCTTCGCGTCGCTGCGATTGAACGCTTTCGTTTCCGGCAAACAGAAGGACCAGGCAGACGGCGAGTAGGGCAAACGCGCAGGTCCAGAAGGACTTCTTATGCATTGCGTGCTCCTTAAGAAGAACGGGTTTTACGGGATAGAACGCGACCGCTTGGCGACTATTTATTAGTACGCTTGTCTACTTAGATCTGGCTTTCAATTTCTTCTCTAACTCTTTTCCTATAGACGCAGCGGCGTACTGTGGTGCGTCAGGGCTCATAAATCTGCGCTGAAGCCACAAAACCTGCAATCCGTTGTTGTCTTTACTGACGAGGTACAAAGTGGCCGCAGAAACACCTGCGAAAGAAATAACAAACACCGGATCGTCACTACTGCCCCAAATGCCGACCAAAGAAACGTCTGCCTGTGTTGGATCGTCGACGATCTTTACCCGGCCATATTTCGCCGCCTGTCCGCTGTTCCATTGGTCCACCCAAAGAACCATCGCGCCAACAAGCTCCGGTTCCTGTAACGCCAGGTAAATCTTCAGCGGATCTTTCGCGGGCAACTTACCCGATTCGACGGCTGACACCGGAGTGTCCGGGGCCAGTTTCAACATTTCACGCAGGCGCGTGTAGTCGTCGCGTCCCAGGAAATCGATCCGGTTGATGAGCTTTGCTTTCGTTTCTCGTCCGCCGACTTTAAGCGTCGTCGATTTGTAAAGAAACCTGACGCGCATGCCCGGCTTCAATTCCGACACTTTCAACTCGCGCGACGTGCCGTCTTTCAACTTCACCTGGTAGCCCTCTTTAAGCACGCCGGCGAACGTTTCGGTCTTCTTATTCGGATTGACGATCGTGATCTCACGCGTCGCTTCGTTGGTTGACTCGACGAGGCCGGTCCAGGTGTCGCCGATGATCGTCGTGCGCTTCTGAGCGAAGACAAGAGAGGAGAAGAGCAAAAGAGTAAGTGCTAGTGGGAGTCGTTTCATAAACTACGGTTTACCTTGTTGACGTTTCAACTCGGCGCGGAATTCTCTTTCGGTGCGTTCGACGAATCGTGGGAAGTCGTTCTTATTGACGAACGGGTTCTGCTTTGCGCCCTCATCGAGGCGTTTGCGCTTTTCGTGCAGCGCGAAGAACGATCCGTGCGGAGCGAGGAAGACGTCCGCCGACATGAGTTTCAACAAATTGAAGGTAGATTCGTAGTCGCTGACGATGTTGGGATAACCGGCGTTGTCAATCAACTTATAACCCGGCACGGTCGTGCTGCCGATGAAAACGACGTCATAAAACTTCGATCCTTCACGAACCGTCATGGTCCAGGTCGTGCAGCCTTTGGTGTGACCGGGCGTGAGGCGTGCAACCATCGTCACGTCGCCCACTTGGACCATCTCGCCGTCGCGCAACTTGCGGTCGGCGGTGACCGGATCAAACGCGAACCGGTCGCCGAAATTCGGATCGTTTTTACCGCCGCGCGCGAGCGCCACCGCATCCGCTTCACTCACCATCAATTTCGCGCCAGTCAACTGCTTCAGCAGCGCAATGCCGCCGACGTGATCGGCGTGCGCATGGCTGGTGATGATGATCTTTACGTCTTCCATGCGAAAGCCGAGCGCAACGACGTTCTCTTTGATCTGCGGCACTGTTTCTTTAAACCCGCTGTCGAGCAGGATGTGGCCCTGCGGGCTCGTAATCAAGTACGACGACACTTCGTGCGCGCCGACGTAATAGATGTTGCCGATGATCTTGAACGGCTTGACCGGCTGGTTCCACTTCCGGCCCTCTTCGTCATTGATCTGGGCCTGCGCGCAGATCACGCCCAACAGCAGAACACAGATAATAAGAATAGTTTTACGCATTCATTTTCTGAATAATCGCATCGGCTAACTCGGCAGTTTTGGCCGTGCCGCCGATGTCTCTCGTGCGGACCTTACCTTCTGTAAACACAGCGAGCAGCGCGTTTTCGATCTTGTCTGCCGCTTCACGCTCGTTGA
This sequence comes from Pyrinomonadaceae bacterium, assembly GCA_035276045.1. Taxonomy (GTDB): domain Bacteria; phylum Acidobacteriota; class Blastocatellia; order Pyrinomonadales; family Pyrinomonadaceae; genus PSRF01. The sequence goes on from DATELZ010000045.1 coordinate 11,570, forward strand.
GGTAGCGCAGCATCAGAATTCCTGACTGCAACAACGCGGTTGGATTTGCTATGCCCTGTCCCGCGATGTCCGGCGCGGACCCGTGCACAGCTTCAAATATAGCGCCCTTCTCGCCGATGTTCGCGCCCGGCACGAGGCCCAAACCACCGACGAGGCCGGCACAAAGATCGGAAACGATGTCGCCGTAAAGATTTTCGAGCAGCATGATGTCAAACTGTTCGGGCCGCATCACCAGTTGCATACACGCGTTGTCGACGATCTTGTCGTCGGCGATGATCTCCGGATAGTCCTGACTGACACGGCGAAAACAGTCGAGAAACAAACCGTCCGAAAGCTTCATGATGTTGGCTTTGTGAACGGCAGTGACTTTCTTCCGTCCCTCACGCCGCGCATACTCAAATGCGAAACGGGCAATGCGCGTTGAAGCCTTCTCGGTGATGATCTTCAAACTCTCGACCACGCCCGGCACTACGACATGCTCCAAACCCGCGTACAAACTCTCGGTATTCTCGCGCACGACGACGAGATCGAGTTCCGGATAACGACACGGCACGTTTGGCAACGCGCGCACCGGCCGCAGGTTCGCGTAAAGATCGAGTGTCTTTCGCAGTCCGACGTTTACCGACGTGAACCCCTTGCCGACGGGCGTCGTGATTGGTCCCTTCAGCGCGACCTTGTTGCGCAGGATCGAGTCGAGCAGTTCCTGCGGCAAAGTCTCGCCGAATTTTTCCAGCGCCTGCGCGCCTGCGTAATATGTTTCCCATTGAACTTCGACGCCCGCAGCTTCGATGATTCGCACAACATTTGAAGCCACTTCGGGGCCGATGCCGTCGCCCGGAATCAGTGTGATACGATGCATTGTTCGATCTGAGTTAATTCGCTTTCTAGTAGACCGCTATCAAGACTGGCGCAAGCATAAGTCTTTGGGCGGTGGCTGACAATCTGTAATGCTGCAAAACGATGCAGATTCGATCAAACACACCGTTGACGTCGTCGTAATCGGCGGCGGAGTGATCGGTCTGACTATCGCCCGGGCCCTCGCACTGCGCGGCGCCGGCGACATTTGTCTAATCGAACGCGCGAGCCTGGGACGTGAAGCCTCGTTTGCCGCCGCGGGAATGCTCGCGCCGCAAGCCGAAGCCAACGCGCCGGACGACTTTTTCAGTCTCGCGTGCCGCAGCCGCGATCTTTACGCAAACTTCGCTGCCTCGCTGCGCGATGAAACCGGCGTCGACATCGAACTCGACAGGACCGGCACACTTTACCTCGCGCTGACCTATCACGATCTGGTCGATATCGAAAAACGTTTCCACTGGCAAACAGCCGCCGGTCTTCCGGTCGAAAAACTCACCGCGGCGCAGGCCCGCGAACTGGAGCCGTGTATCAGCAACAACATCGTTGGCGCGCTTCGTTTTCCGCTCGACGTGCAGCTCGAGAATCGTCGACTGCTGAGTGCGTTGACCAACAGTGTTTCGAAACTCGGCGTCTCTATCGTCACTGAAACGAGCGTCGAATCAGTGCGTGTCGAAAGAGACAGCGTCCGCGGAGTGCAAACTTCGCGTGGTTTTATCAATTGCGCGAAAGTAGTCGTCGCCGCGGGAACGTGGTCTGGTTTTGTCCAACTCTCGCCGAAAACCGTCGAGAAACCCGCATTGCCCGCATTAAAAGTCGAGCCCGTGCGCGGCCAGATGATCAGCTTTGATGCCCGGCCGCAAGTAACTCGTCACGTGATCTACAGCCCGCGCGGTTATATCGTTCCGCGCCAGGATGGGCGGCTCCTCGCCGGATCGACAAGCGAATACGCCGGTTTTGCCAAGCAGGTAACTGCCGGTGGAATCAGCACGATCCTCGCCAACGCACAGGAAATCTCTCCCGCCATCTCCAGCCTTCCGATCGTCGATACCTGGTCCGGCCTGCGCCCGCGTGCCCCTGACAATTTGCCTGTGCTGGGGCCTTGTGATGAAATTGGCGGGCTGTTTTATGCAACGGGGCACTATCGGAACGGAATCTTACTCGCGCCCGTCACTGGCGAGTTGATTGCCGAAGCGATTGTCGACGGCGTTGTCTCCCCTTTGCTGAATCCTTTTAGTCCGGGTCGATTCCACTTGGTACGCGTCTAAAACAAGGAAACACGGATACAAATGATTTTCAGGCTTTTAGCCGTTGTCGTTCTCTTTCTTTTGTTATCGACCCCTGTATTTGCGCAGGAGGCGCAGGCTTTATTCGAAGACGCCAACGGATACCTCGGACGCCGCTACCAGGAATTCAACAAGCAAAACCTTCCTTACGATCCCAAGGTTGAAGAGAAGACGAAGCAAGAACAAAAGGATCTCGCGCTGCGAAACGCCGGCATCCTGCGCGAGCGCCCGTCGTTGTCGAACGAAGAAGTCTATTACCTCGGTATGCTCTATCACCTCGCCGAGGATGCAGACAATGCCCTCGCCACAATGCAACGTCTATTAAAGGACAATCCTGACGGCGTGCAGGCGCAAACAGCGCGAAACGCAGTCGTGCTCTATTCGATCAGGAAAGGATCGACCGCGGATGCCGTTGCCGCTGTTACTGCTTACGCCAAACACCAGCCGCAGAATTCGGACGATCGCTATCGCATGGAGTTTCTGATCGCCGACGCATTCCTGCGCGCGAAAGACTATCCGTCGCTGGCGACGCACGCGAATGAAATGTTGGCCGCGTCGAAGAGTTTCGCAGTAACAAACAAAACGGAGAGCTTCAAACGCGACGACATGCTGGTGAAGTCGGGCCTGCTGCTCTCCGATGCGTACCTAAAAAACAACCAGAAGGAAAAGGCGATCGCCATGATCGAAGACCTGCGTCGCCTCTCGCTTTCGCTGCCATCGGCAAATCTTTATCGACGCATGACGAACCGGTTGCTGGTGCTTCAGCCCGGTTTGGAACTGCACAAGGTCTTCGCAGACGTGTCAGCCCTGCCCGCGACAGCGCCACCGGAGATCATCGCGACCCAGTGGATCGATCAGCAGGCCGTGAAGCTTTCAGACCTGCGCGGCAAGGTCGTTTTGCTCGACTTCTGGGCGCCCTGGTGCGGACCATGCCGCATCACCTTGCCAAAATTCTCCAACTGGCACGACACTTATAAGGACAAGGGACTCTTCGTTCTCGGAATCACGAAATACTACGGTCACGCCGACCAGCGTCCGGTGACAAAAGACGAAGAGCTTGTTTACATACGCGAGTTCAAAAAACGTAATCGCCTGCCTTACGGGCTTGTCGTCGGCGATTCGACCGTGAATGATTTGAACTACGGCGTGTATTCGATACCCACGTCGTTTCTACTCGATCGCAAAGGGATGGTGCGGTTTATTTCCATCGGCGCGGATGAAGATGAGCTTGTAGAGCTCGAACAGATGATCAAGAAACTCGTCAACGAAGACTAAGCAATTATGGAAGACCAGGGAATTACTCTATTTCGGATCGGGATCTCTTTTGCGGCCGGCATACTTTCGTTTCTCTCGCCGTGCGTGCTGCCGCTTGTGCCCGGTTATATCTCGCTAATCTCAGGCGTCAGTATCGACGGGCTCAAAGAAGGAATGAGCAACCGGCGCGCGGTGATTCTCAACTCGCTCGCCTTCAACGCCGGTTTGTCAGTAGTCTTTCTGCTGCTCGGCACGACGGCCGGCCTGGTTGGCTCTGCGCTGACGAACAATCCGTGGGTGCGCATCATCGGCGGCCTCGTCATCATCGCTTTCGGACTGCAACTGATCGGGCTGCTCAAGATCGGCGCGCTCTACAAAGACACGCGAAAGTTTTCAGACAATAAACCGCGCGGCATGTTCGGCTCCGCGGCGCTTGGAATCGCTTTCGCCGCTGGTTGGACGCCGTGTATCGGACCAATTCTCGGCGGCATCATCGGTTTGGCGGCGACGAGTGGCGGCTGGCGCAGCGGACTTGTTCTTTCCGCGTTCTACTCAGCCGGACTCGCCGTGCCGTTTTTGCTGACCGGTCTCGGCATCAATCAGTTTCTTGGTTTCTACAAAAACTTTCGCCGACACTTGCACAAGGTTGAGGTCGTTTCCGGCGTCGTGTTGATTGTGGTCGGACTGCTCGTGATGACGGGTCAATCGACACTGCTCGCCAGCTCGCGCTTAACGGCGTGGCTGCCGAACCTGGAAGGTAAACTAAATCTCGGCGCAACCCCGGCACCGGCCGCGCCAACGGCAAACACGAAATTCGATCCGGTTCCCGACATTCAGTTTCAAACACTTGCCGGCCAGCCGTTTCGTTTGCAGGATCTACAGGGACAGGTGGTGCTGCTGAACTTCTGGGCCACGTATTGCCTGCCGTGTCGTGAAGAGATTCCGGAGTTGAACCGGCTGCAACACGAGTTGCAGGCGCAGGGACTCAAAGTCGTCGGCGCTTCGACGGACGACAGTGCCGACGGCGTGACTGAATATCAGAAGGAAGTCGCAAAGTTTGAATACGAGGTCTTGTTGGGTGGCAATGATGTCAAAGCCAAGCTCGAGCATCCGCAACTCCCAACCACGTACCTGATTGATCGCCAGGGACGCATTCGTCAGAAGATAATCGGCGCTCGTGATAAAGCCGGGTGGGAAGCGGTCGTGAAACCGCTGCTGGCGGAAGCGCCGGCCACTGCCAGCGCCGGAAATTAAGCCTTACGTCTTCAGGAGCAAGTACATGAAGAAACTATCTGTTGCCATTCTCGCTCTCGTGACCTTCACTATCTCTGCCTACGCGCAGCACGAATTCGCCCCGCTGGAAGAGAAAACCGTCAATTATAAAAACTGGTCCCTGCCGCATATGACGGCGGACGAGCCCCAGGATCTGCGTACGCTCATGAAGGGCAAGAAACTGGTGATGGTCGTTTATTTTGCGCCCTGGTGCCGAAACTGGCGGTTCGAGATGCCGGTCGCCATAAAGCTTTATGAGAAGTACAAAGACAAGGGCTTTCAGGTGATTGGCGTCAGCGAGTATGCGCCACGGACTGAGGTGTACAGCCACTTTGGCGCGGCTGGTGAACCGTTTCCCATCTTTTCCGAATCCGAATCGCGAGAAGACAGGGAGAAGACACTTCATTACACTTACCGGCAATTGACGGGCGACACGCGCAATTGGGGTTCGCCCTGGAATATCTTTCTCGAACCGGACAAGGTGAATCCCAAAGGCGATCTTCTTACCGAAAAGGCGTGGGTCGTGAACGGCGAACTGATCGAAGAAGAAGTGGACAAGTTCATCGCGTCGAAAGTTCAAGCTCCAGCCACAGAAAAACCCGATCCGAAAAAAACCGATCCGAAGTAGTCCGTGGATCACTCGAGCTGCATGAAACTTCGCGTCCTGTATCACGGTCATTGCTTCGACGGAGTCGCCTCAGCGGCAACGTTCACACGCTTCTACAAAGAACGCATCAACCCCGAAGCCGAGGTCAATTACACCGGGCTGCTGCACCGGCCCGGCAACCTGTTTGACCTCAACATGTTTGACGCCGACGAGAATGCCATCGTCGATTTCAAGTATGCCGCTTCCGAGAAACTGACGTGGTGGTTCGATCATCACGAGTCGGCGTTTTTGACGCCGGAGGACGAGGCGCACTTTCGCGCTGACACTTCGGGCAAGAAGTTTTTGGATGCGACGCGGAAGTCGTGCACCGAGTTTATCGCCGACGTCGCGCATGAGCGGTTTGGGTTTGATACCCACCCGATCGAATCGCTGGTCCAGTGGGCGCACATCATCGACGGCGCGCTTTATGAGTCACCGGCGCAATGCGTCGAGTTGAAAGAGCCTGCGCTGCAACTGATGCAGGTGATCGAGGCCGATCCGGACGATCTCTTTATCGAACAGATCATTCGCGACCTCACGACACAGTCGCTTGAAGCTGTCGCGACGAGTGCGGAAGTGCAGCGCCGTTTTCAGCCGATACTTCGGCAACATCTCGAAACGCTCGAGGCTATTCGGCGCAAAGCCACTTGTGCGAATGCGGTTGTGCAGTTTGATTTAATCGACGAGGGTTACGAGGGTTTCAATAAGTTCATTCCGTATTACCTGTACCCGGAAACGACTTACTCGGTAGCCCTAACACGTGCGCCGCAACGCACCAAGATCTCAGTCGGCTCGAACCCCTGGGCGCCCAAGCCACGCACGCACAACATCGCCAAAATCTGCGAACGTTACGGTGGCGGCGGACACGCCGTTGTGGGTGCCGTCTCCTTCAAACCGGAAGAAGTCGAAGAAGCGCGTGCAGCCGTTAAGGAAATAGTGGCGGAACTATCAACCTGAACATTTTCCATTTGTCGTTTGTCATTTTCCATTTGTCATTTCGTTCAGAAGCAAAATGGCAAATGAAGAATGGAAAATGCTATATGGAAAATGGACCGGAATTACCGCGCCATGAGCGCTTCGATCTCATCCGCGTGCTTCGGGACTTTGCTCGTCAGGACTTTCGGACCATTCTCCGTGCACAAAACGTCGTCTTCGATTCGCACGCCGATTCCCAAATACTTTTCAGCCACGCCAATCGTGTCCGGTGAAATATAGAGTCCCGGCTCGACGGTCATCACCACACCCGGTTCGAGCGCGCGCGACTGGCCGTCAAAGTAATAACGCCCGACGTCGTGAACGTCGATCCCGAGCATGTGCCCAAGGCCGTGCATGTAAAACTGTTCGTGCTTCTTCTCCTTGATCAACTCTTCCGGATTACCCTGCAACAGACCAAGCTCAACCAACCCCTCAGTCAACACTTCGATCGAATGTTGCTTCAACTGTTCGTGCGTAACACCCGGCCGGACCATCTCGACGCAGGACATCTGCGCTTTCAACACGAGATCGTAAATCTCACGTTGTGGCTGTGTGTAACGGCCGTTGATCGGAAACGTGCGCGTGATGTCCGAAGCATACCCTTTGTACTCAGCACCGGCGTCGACCAACAACAGATCGCCATCGCGAAGCTCGCCGTCGTTGTTGATGTAATGAAGCACCGTCGCATTGGCGCCAGCGCCGACGATCGACGTGTACGCCGGAGCAGCAGAGCCGCGCTGGCGAAAGATCTGTTCGATCAACGCCTCAACCTGGTACTCCTGCATGCCCGGTCGCGCAGCTTTCATCGCTTCGCAATGCGCTTCGGCGGCGATGTCCGCAGCCGTTTGCATCAACTCGATCTCTTCCGGGCTCTTGATCACGCGCATCTCGTGCACGATCGATCCGGGATGTACGATCGTTTGCGGCGGATGAACCGGTTTTCGGTTCCACCCGAGCATCGCATTGATCTCGCCGACGATCGTGTCTTCCAACTCCCGATTCGCGCCGAGCCGGTAATAAAGAATGTCAGCGCCGTCGAGTATCTCGCGCAATTTATCGTTGAACTCGGCAATCGGAAACGCTTCGTGCGCGCCAAATTCACTCTTCGCGCCTTCGACGCCCGCGCGACGTCCGTCCCAAATCTCTCGCTCCGGATCGCGTGGCCGCACAAACAACGTGTACTTCGCTTCCGCAGACGGTCTGACGACAGCGATTGCTTCCGGTTCTTCGAAGCCCGTCAGGTAGAAAAAGTCGGAATCCTGGCGAAACCGATAATGCGTGTCGTTGGACCGCGTGGTTTCGCGCGCGCCGGGAATAATGGCTACAGATTTAGGCGCCATGCGGCGCATAAACTCGTCGAGCTGCTTTTTGATCATGCCCGGCATTGTACCTGAACCCCGGATTTAATGGATAATCAGGGCCGATGAGCACGCAGACACTTCCGGCAGAACAAACACGCGCAGTGATTTCGATCGATCCGTCAAACGGCGAAGAGATCGGACGCGCGGCGTTGATGACTGCGGCTGACGTTGCGGCGGCGGTTCAATATGCGCGCAACGCGCAACCTGCATGGGCCGCGCTCTCGTATCGCGAACGCGCTCGCTTCATCTTGCAGGCTCGGGAATTAGTGTTGGCTCAGATGGAAGAGATCGCTCAACTCATCTCGCGCGAAACAGGCAAACCGCCTGTCGAAGCGATCTCGATGGAAGTCGTCCCGACACTCGACCTGATGCACTACTTCGCGCACAACACCGAACGGTTGCTCAAGCGAGACCGGATCGGGCTCGGGCAATACGGCTTGATGGGCCGCTCGTCGTACATCTTTCATAAACCACTCGGAGTCATCGGAATCATTTCGCCGTGGAACTTTCCGTGGGCCACTCCACTCGACGAAGTCGTGATGTCGTTAATGGCCGGAAACTCCGTCGTGCTCAAGCCAAGCGAGTTGACGCCGCTCACCGCGCTCAAGATCGGCGCGATCTTCAAGGAAGCACAACTGCCGGCAGGTTTGCTGGAGATCGTTACCGGCGACGGCTCGACAGGCGCTGCACTCGTCGAAGCCGGCGTCAACAAGATCATGTTTACCGGCAGCGTGGCGACCGGAAAACGCGTTGCGGAAGCGGCGGCGAAACAGTTGATCCCGGTCGTGCTCGAACTCGGCGGCAAAGATCCGATGATCGTCCTCGAAGACGCGAAACTCGAAAACGCGGCGCGCGCGGCGATCTGGGGCGCTTACGCAAACTCGGGCCAGGCGTGCGCGTCGATCGAACGTTGTTACGTGCACGAATCGATCGCGCCGCAGTTCATCGAACTCGTCGTTAAAGAGACACGCGCTTTGCGGCAGGGCAAACCAACCGCTGAAGGCGTCGACGTCGGCGCGATGTCGAATGAGAAGCAGTTAGAGATCGTCGAGAGTCATGTTAGCGAAGCGGTGCGAAAGGGCGCGCAGGTTTTGACCGGCGGCCACCGCGTGAATGATTCCGGCGGCTGGTTTCATCAACCGACAGTCGTGACGAATGTCGATCATTCGATGGAGTTGATGACGGAAGAGACTTTCGGTCCCGTGCTGCCGATCATGACTTTCAAGACCGACGACGAAGCCGTGCTGCTCGCGAACGATAGTATTTACGGTTTGACTGCTTCGGTCTTCACCAGCGACATCAGCCGCGGCCGCGCGCTCGCAGAACGCATCGACGCGGGCACGGTGATGATCAATGAAGTCGTCTACACGCACGCCGTCGCGCAAACGCCGTGGGGTGGCGTGAAGAAGAGTGGTTACGGACGAACGCACGGCCGCCTCGGCCTGCTCGAACTGGTCACGCCGCAACACATTCACGCCAATAAAGTTCCCGGCGTGCCCGATGTCTGGTGGTTCCGGTACACGAAACAAGCCGGAGCGCTCTTCCGCGGTTTCGCCCACTATTTCACTACCGGATCGGTGATCAAATCCTCGATTCTTCTGCCTAAAATAATCCGCCGCTTGTACGAACGAAACTAGTCCGACATCCTTTGCGAACTCTGCGGTACTCCGTGAACTCTGCGTCAATCATGCTGACAACCTGGTTTACGCAGAGATCGCAGAGAAACGCAGAGATCGCGTAGCGTCAGAAAATGAAAAATGACGAATGGAAAATGACAAACGGAAAACGCACCGCCCGCTGCAACGTGATGATTCGCTGAGCATTTTCCGTTTTCCATTTGTCGTTTATCATTTTTCATTTAACGCGGAGCGTTTATTTCGCGGAGCAACTCTTTGTACGAACAAAGCTAGTAGAAGCGCCTTGCCGGTGGTATACTTCGCCCCAATCCCAGCTTAATTGTTACCTCTCTCTGGGGGTTTCTGCATAAGGTTCGAAATACACCCTTAAGGCGCCGTAGTGTATTTACTCCCAAATACTACAGCAGTTCGTTTCCTACCCCAGCCCTGATTTTTGGAGGATATCCGTGAAAAGAATTCATGCCTTACTAATGATGCTAGTCCTGTCTACCGTGGGCTTCCTTCCGTTGACAGCGCAAGCCCAGAGCGACACGGCTCTGGAGCGCCGCAACGCAGAAATCAGCAGACCCATCCACTTCGATAAAACCAGCAAACCATTACGCGAGATGTTCGACACGGGCGAACCGCAGAAACCCGCGCGCGCCGGCAGGGATTTCGAACCCGGCAGACCGCAGCCCGTCACTAATTCCAATAAGAGCTTCGACGATCCACTCGCCGAAAAGGGCTTCAGCGCGCCCTCAGCACTGGCCGATCCGAAGGCTTCGGTTATCGGCACACCAATCGATCCGTCGTTGCGCGTTGCGCCACCGGACACGACCGGCGACATTGGTCCAAATCACTACGTGCAGTGGGTTAACCTGCGTTACTCGATCTACACGTTGACCAGAGACGCCGCCAACCAGATCACTGCTTTCAATCTCGTGGCCGGCTTCCCCAAGCAGGGCAACGTGGTGTGGCAGGGTTTTGGTGGACGTTGCCAAACTGATAACGACGGCGATCCGATCGTTCAATACGATCAGCTAGCTGACCGCTGGATCCTGACTCAGTTCGCAGTCTCCGGACAGCCGTTTACGCAGTGTGTCGCCGTTTCGACCACTCCTGATCCGACCGGCGCCTATTTCCGTTACGCGTTTTCTTACGCTCGTGATTTCAACGACTATCCGAAGATGGGTGTTTGGCCTGATGCTTATTACATCACCTACAACATTTTCCGGAATGGCAGCCAATTCCGGGGCAATCGCGTTTGCGCGTTGGAACGGGCGCAGATGCTGGTTGGCGGTCCTGCTCGCCAGGCTTGTGTGAACACCAGCACGTCGCATCACAGTCTCGAACCGGCCGATCTCGAAGGCACGACGTTGCCGCCGGCCGGATCGCCGAACCTGTTGTTGAGCATCACAACTAATCAACTTATTTTCTGGCGCATGGCGGTTAATTGGACTGCCGGGACCGGGACGTTAACCGGACCGATCACGGTTCCGGGAGTCGCTGCGTTTGCCCGTGCATGTGGCGGTGGCGCGTGTATTCCGCAACCCGGAACTGCACAACGCCTCGATTCACTCGCCGACCGGTTGATGTATCGCTTGAGTTATCGCCGCTTTGCGACTCACGAGTCGATGGTGATCAATCATTCGGTGACGAGTGGAACAGGCGTCGGTATTCGTTGGTACGAGCTGCGCAACGCGGCTGGACAGACGTTTGCGAGTGCGAATCCAGTCGTGCACCAGCAAGGCACTTTCGCGCCGACGAACGATTTCCGTTGGATGGGAAGCGCCGCGATCGATAAGACCGGCGGCATCGCGATTGGCTACAACATCTCTAATGCCAGCACAATCGTGCCGAGCATTCGTTATGCGTATCGCGCTCCAGCGGATCCGTTGGGCACGCTGGGTAACGAAACGAATGCCTTAGTCGGACTCGGAATCCAAACTGCCAGCCTGTCGCGCTGGGGCGACTACAGCACCGTCTCCGTCGACCCCGTTGACGGCTGCCAGATGGTGTTTACGACGCAGTACCAACCGGCAAACGGAAACTTCAACTGGAGCACGTTTATCCACAGCTTCAAGCTGAGCACGTGTAACTAATCCGTTCTTTCTGTAAAATCCGTGTTTCTTTGTGTCTCACAGGAAACACGGATTTTTTATGCCTCTGTGGAAGAATTACATGTACCAGCGCGAACGCTGGTATCACCAACGCGACAATAATCGCCTCGTCCGCCCTTTCGAGTGGGGCCTCGAACACATCGTCGACCATGTAAACGGCGACGACCCGCGCGAGTTATTCCGCAAACATACCGCACGCGTGATGCAGTCGAGCGATAAGTTTTACGCGCTGCCTGAAATCACTGACTACGCGCTCGCAGGCGACCAGCTCACCTGGACCAGCGCCATCCACACACCTTCGCCCGAAAACAACATCGCGCATGCCCGATTCTTTCCGGCGCAAAAAGGAAATGGGAAGAAAGCCGTCGTGGTGTTGCCGCAGTGGAATGCGCAACCGGAGAGTCACGTCGAGGCGTGCCGGATCTTCAACTTCATCGGCATGTCGGCGCTGCGGCTTACGTTGCCCTATCACTTGCAACGCAAACCGCCCGAGATCGAACGCGCCGATCACCTCGTGAGCACGAACGTGGGACGCACGATCCAGTCGATGCGCCAGGCGGTGCTCGACACTCGCGCCGCGGTGCGTTGGTTGAGAAACGAGGGATACGAACAGATCGGGATTCTTGGCACGAGCGTCGGATCGTGTATCGCGTTTCTGGCGTTTGCGCACGAACCGCACCTCAATGCCGGTGCTTTCAATCACGTGTCGGGTTACGTTGCCGACGTCGTGTGGCACGGGCTCTCCACCGCGCACGTGCGCGCAGGTTTTGCGGATCGCGTGACGCTGGATGAGTTGCGTGATTACTGGAAGCCGATCAGCCCGTTTCCGTTCATGTCGCGAGTGGCGGAGATGGGACGCCGTCCGATGCGCTTCATCGTCGCGCGTTACGATCTGACCTTTCCGCTCGACCTCTCACACGAGGCAATCGCCGAAGCGCGCCGTCTCAACCTGCCACTCGACATCGTCTGGCTGCCGTGCGGTCACTACACAACCGGCGAACTTCCCTGGAAAGCCATCGACGCCTGGAAGATCGCGACCTTCTTCCGCAAACACTTTGCCACAAAAGGCACAAAAGGGTCTTAACAGTAGATTCCTTTTTGTGCCTCTTGTGTGGCTTCGTTTGTGCCTTTTTGTGGCTCTATTTGGCCAACGGAAACACCGGCTCGATGTCCACGGGCACGTCTCTCAACTTATCCAGCGCCTGCTGCATCGGCGGCCTGATCACGCCGTACTTGTCGAGTATCGCTTTCGCTTTGTCGTAAGAACCTTCTGCTTCGATCATCAACAACTCGGTCGTTAGTTTGCGCACGCTGTCTTTGACCTTCGCGTTGTCGATACTGAACGTTCCCTTCGCTTCGTTGAACTTGATCGCGCCCTCGTCGGTCAGGTAGTTGAACTGCAAAGCGACGCCACGGCCATGCGCCTCGGTGATTCCAAACCGAACCGAGCGAAACATACTCGCCAGGTACGTCGTGTAAAGCGTCCGCTCCATGCTCTTTTCGATGATGTCGCGATCGATCATGTACTGAAGCGCCCACAATCCGGTCATGTCAGCCTTTGCTTCCTCAATCGCGGAATACAACTCTTTCAATTGCTTGCGGACGGTCGTGTCTTCGCCGCCGATCTTGATGTTGTGCGGTCCAAGCCCGTGCATCAGCTCGTGACACAGGATGTGAGTAAAGAACGAATCAAAAGCCAGCGCCTGCTGATCCGCAGCATCGAGCACGACTCGCGAGATCGGAACAAGCGTCTTGTTGAACTTTGCATCCTGCGTGTTCTTGAGCATGACGCGCTTCGAGCCTTTTTCCTTAATGACGCGCTCGTCGTTCGGCAGATTGAACGCCGCGGTTTGCACGCCGCTGTTGCCTTCACCTGAACTAAACACGAGATTCACGACGCGAATCGGCGACGCCGCGCCAAGCTTCGGGTTGCGATACTTCGCGTCGATCGGCAGGTTATTCTCCAGCTGCTGCAAGTGGCTGCTGAACCGCGCCAGCTTCGCGGTCTCCGCGTCGTCACGCAGCGTGACGTAGGCTTCGAACGCAGCTTTATAACTAAAAAGTTCGTCTTCGTACGTTTCGTATGGACCAATCGTGACGTCGATCGGCGAATCGAGATCCATCCACGCCACGTCGCTGGCGTAATAGTCGTCGGAACCAAACGCATCGGCGCGTTTGTTAAGGAAGTTTTTGAGGGTCGCGTTTGTTGTCAGCGCGGCGGCCTCGCGCAGCAGTTTCGCTGCGGGTTCGAGAACGTCTTTGTACGCCTGGCTGTAAGGCACGATGATCAACTTCTTGTCCGGGCCGCGCCGAATCAGGTGAAAGAAGCCGGTGGCTTTCTGCTGCTCCGCTTCCGGAAGGCTTTTGAGCCACGTGTTGAACTCTTCCTTCGTCATGTCTTCGGGGTAATAGCTTGCGCCGTGCGGCTTCTCGCGCGGCACGCCTTCGATGAACGGCTCTTTGTTGTCGAGCCGCGACCACGGACCATCGTTGATGTAGAAATAGTGCAGACGCTGGCGTCCGGCGGCGCTCTTATCGGCCTGGAGTTTCTTTTCGAGTGCTTCGTTGCCGTTCCACACCTGGCGGAGAAACAACGGATCGAGCAGCTTCGCGGCGGCGATGATCTTGTCGAGCGCCTGGCGATCCTGCGGCGACAGTTTCGCGGCGTCGGCAGTCAACGTCGTCGGCGCGAACCGCGCGATCTTGCGTGCGAGATCCGGATCGCCGTTTTGTTGTGCAGTCATAATCAGAACCAACGAAACGAAAAGTTTTTGTAGCATTGCTAAAGACTTCCTTTGTGCCTTTTGTGGCTCGGTTTTGTGCCTTTTGTGGTCACCGGTTCTTCAATATCTTCACGAATGACGCGGATTGCAACTCCTGCACCGTCAAACCTGAACGTTTGACGGCTTCGTCCTCGGTTATCGCGCCGCAGTTGATCGCGCGCAGAAAGTAGTTCAACAATCCCTGGCCCGTCGCGGCGTCGTCGAACACGTCGCCGACGAGCGTCGCTTTTGCCGCTTTCTCGACGAAGTTTTTCAATCGTTCAGATGCGGCGTCGAGACTGTCGAGGAAGAAAGCATAAACAGCCGCGTAACGCGTCGGGAGTTGTGCCGGATGCAGATCCCAACCCTGGTAGAACGCGTTAACCAGCGAGTGTTGAATGTGGCTGTAATGAAGCCGCCAGGCGCGATGCACGGTTTCGCGATTTTCTTCGAGCTGTTGTGGCGTCAGCGGGTGATCGTCCGTAGCGCGATGCGGCGCGACGGGCATGATGTTGGTCGCGCCGTCTGAGAGCCAGATGCCCGTGCCGGCAAACGATACTTGCATCATGTGTTTGGCGAAGTCGCACGCCGCGTGAAGCATGTGTTGATGCGCGGCGGTGATGTTGCAACCAGCGGTGTAATCGTAAGTTCCGAAATGCGCCGCGACGCAACGGCCTTCGCTAGCGGCGAGTAACAACGGGAGATTGAGTTGGCCGCGATAATCGATGATCGACTGCGTGGTTTCGATCATCATCTCAAACTTCAAACTGCCTTCGGCGAGACCGGTCTGTATTTCCAAACGTGCGAGCAACGCGACGAGTGCCGTCACTTGTTCCGGGATCGTGATCTTCGGCAACGTGACGACAAAATTGTCGGGCAATTGGCCGTTGTTTTGTTCGACGAGAGTCGTGACGAACGTTTCGAGCGTGCGGAAACTGCGCGCGCGCAACTCTTCGTTGAACGGTTTGATGCGAATGCCGATGAATGGCGGGAGTGTGCCGTTCTTGTGTCCTTCGGCGACCTCTTTTGCGGCGGCAGCGGCATGTCCGTTTTCTTCGTCGTCAGGCCGGTTGCCGTAACCGTCTTCGAAGTCGATGCGGAAGTCTTCGACGGGTTCGCGCTGGAGTTTTTCGGTGACGCGCTGGTAGATGACCGGCGCGAGCGAGCCGACGTGGCCGGTCAGGCCAAGCGCGTTCGCAAACGATTCGGCGTCAGGAGCAAACTGATCGAGCGATCGCCGAGCGAGCGAGCCGAGACGTTGCGCCGTGTCGGATTTGAATAGATGCGCGCCGCCGTAGACGGTGTGAACGGGTTGGCGGCGGCCGGTTTCACCCGGATAGTGTTTGGCAAACTGCTCGTTTGCCTCGCGCAGGGGTTCGACGATCTCAGGTATGTCAGTCATTTTTATTGACAGCCAGCTTTCGCTTCGCTAAGGTGCATTTTGAGCCTTCCCGGTTCTGCCCTAATTCTTCACCACTGTCAACCGACAAATCGATCCTTTAATGGGGCGAAGGAGCCATCATGCGCAAATTCTTATTGATTTTGATCTGTGTCTTGTCTTCCCAATCCGTGTACCCGCAAACGGTAAAACATGGCGGCGTCATCGAGTCGAAATATGACGGATTCAAATACGAGACCGTTCTGCGGCTGCAAAAGATGAAGGTCAGTTGCGATGGCATGCGAGACCGGTTCAACAAAGACGGGTGCGTGAGCATCGACGTGAAACTGCACTTGCCGGGCGTGCAACTCAATCACGTTCGCAACGTGACGCTGCAAGTTATCTTCGAGAATAAAGACTGGGTCCATATTCATCCGTTGGACCAGCGAGACCTGTCGATAACCACGAAGTTTGAGACGCTGCGCTTCGGCCGGATGGAGCTCGTGACCAATAAGAAGACGGGAACGTGGGACACCAAGATTGAGACTTTGGAAGCGACGATTCCTTACGAGGTGTTCAAGAGAATCATTCAATCGGAGACGATTGAAATCCAGGTGGGCCAGGGTTCGGTAATGCTGCGCGACAAGAATATCGCCGCCCTGCGCGACCTCAACAACCGCGTGCTGACGCCCGACTCCGGGAGCACCAGCAGCGCCGGCGCCAGGCGGCAATAGTATTCACTGACACATCTGCCACATCTTCAGCGCGTTCACGGGATAAATAAGCATCAGGATCTGCAACAGCAAACTGTCGCGTATCCAGAACAGCAGGATCAGTTCGAACAGCAGGAAAAGAATCAGCGACCTGGACCAGCCTAAACGCCGCACGATCAGAAATCCGATCACAGCACATGCGAGATCGCCGAGTGAGTTGACGATCGTGTCGCCTTCGTAACCGAGCGCGGCGGTTTGTGTTCGATAGCGATCGATGATGAAGTGGCTGTTTTCAAGCACCTCCCACAACGCCTCGAGTATTGCGGCAAGCGTAAGTTGCCAGACGGAAGACAGGTTTCTAAAAACCAGCGTTGTCAGCCAAAAGAGCAGAAACCCGTGTAGCACGTGAGTGAAGCTATACGGATCGAACAGTTGTTGTGAATTTTGCGAACTGCACGTATCCCCCACCCAAACCTCAAACACCCCACACGAACAAAACAACATCCTCCCCTCGCCCCACAACGCCAGCGCCAACAGCGGCACTACGAGGATCAGCACAACTATGGGCCATAACCAGCGGCGCTCTTCTGACGACGGATTTGTGATTACAGATCGCACGGATGAGTTAGACCAGACCGCTTGCGACTTTACCAAGAGTGGGACCGCAATTCATCCAAAAAATAGTGTTTGACTTTTTATCTGAATGGGAATAAGGTGCGGGCGTCTTCCCTCATTGGCTGATCTCACGGGCCTGCTTACATGCATACTCGCTACCTTCAGCCCTTTTGTATAAGCAGCGGCAAACTTGCTTTTCAAAATGGAGAACCTCATGGCAACTCACAACAAGCTCATACACTCCCCAACGTTGAACTTGTATTGCTTTCACGCGGGTAAATCTTAAGAACAGATTTTTTTGAGAGTGGAAACTTCTGCGTCCTTACTGAAGGGGTGCACGACATTCCACACTCACCAGTCGGTTTCTAAGTGACCACCACGCGAGCCTGTCGCGTCGCCCAAGAATTGGAAATGTTGGGCGTTGACGGGTCGGTACACCTCCGCGTCGAGTACGTGGAAAGAGTCGATTCATCGGTTGATCCCACACAAGAAAGAGGCACGAGATGAACACCAAACACAAGAGCAGTCAGCAAAGATGGGCAGCACTGGTAATGATACTCACAACAATCATCTTGTTCGGTTGCTTTCAAAAAACCCACGCGCAGCAATGGAATACCAACGGTAACGACATCTCGAATACAAATACCGGCAATGTCGGCATCGGCACAACGAGCCCGGCTAATAAGCTTGAGATTTCTGCTGAGTCGCCGCTCATCCAGATGTCAGACACTTCGTCGATAGGCGTCAAGATTACGCTGGGGACTGCCGGGGGCTGGTCTGGGTTCTCAGCAAACAGGAATCTTGCCACGGGAACCCGTTACAACTTTGGCAAGGCGACTGCCGGCTATTACATGTTCGTAACTAGCGGCGAGTCCTTTCATTGGTGGGGTACAACTCCCACGAACAATACGGACCCAATTGAACGCATGCGGCTGGACAAGCACGGCAATCTGGGTATCGGAACGAGTACCCCCGTATACAAACTCGATGTAGGCGGTCAGATCAATACTTCTGGCGGGTTTTGTATTGCGGGTGATTGCAAGACCAGTTGGTCACAGGTAGGAGCCGGTGGGATAGCGTCGGTGTTTGGACGCACGGGAGCCGTGGTGGCGGCTAATAACGACTACACTTGGGCACAGATAAACAAGAGCACGTCGTCGCTGGCCGATATCACGACTCGCAATGCCGGCGATCTAAATGCAGGCACGGTTCCGCTGGCTCGGCTTGGCGTGAGCGGAACCGCGAGCGTTTCTACTTTTCTCAGGGGTGATAACACCTGGGCGGCGGTGCCGAGCTCGCAATGGACCTCCGGCACAAACAACATTTCCTACAATGCCGGCAGCGTCGGCATCGGCGTCACCACCCCCGGTTTCTTGCTTGATGTCTTCGGCGGCACGAACAACCCCTTTCGCGTCCGCGATAGCAGTGGGCGAGAGTATTTTTCCACGACGACACGCACTGGCCCATGGGCCACCGCGCCAGTCGTGAGCATTGCCGGTGGCCGCCTAATAATCGATAGCAACAGTCCGGACGGTAATAACGACACTATAGTGCGGCGCGTGGTCAACAGTCTGATCTTCAAGCCTTCCGACACCTCCAGTTTTCCAGGCGCCCTCCACGTACAGCAAGCAGGTGGCGGCTCAATTCTGTTTGTCGATCAAAACGCAAATGGCAACGTCGGAATCGGCACCACCGCACCAGCCTACAAGCTGGAGGTCAACGGTGAGATAAATGCAACCGGACTGCGGATCAACGGCACCCCCATCTCGGCTGGTGGTCCAAGTGGTCCAATAACATGGGCGCAAGTCGACAAAAGCACCTCGTCTCTGGCGGATATTACGACTCGAAATGCCGCCGATCTAAATGCAGGCACGGTTCCGTTGGCCCGGCTTGGCACGAGCGGAACTGCGAGCGGTTCTACTTTTCTCAGGGGTGATAACACCTGGGCGGCAGTGCCGAGCTCGCAATGGACCTCCGGCACAAACAACATTTCCTACAATGCCGGCAACGTCGGCATCGGCACGACAAGCCCCCAGCGAACACTGGATCTTGGCACCTCGGGACAGTTGACGTTCGGTAATAATGGTTACAGCTCCACTGGATCACCAGGGCTCTTCTGGTACACAGACAATATTAATTATGGCATCTACAAATCGGCAGGGACATGGAGTGCTCCTAATTACCAGCAGCTAACATTGGCCTGGCAAACCGGCGTCGTGATCGATGGAGGAAACCAGCACGGAAGAAGTGGAACAATACTCCAGCCGAGCGGCGGAAACGTCGGCATCGGCACCATAACTCCAACCTTCAAGCTGGATGTCAACGGTGAGATTAATGCAACCGGACTGCGGATCAACGGCACCCCCATCTCGGCTGGTTCGCAATGGACCTCCGGCACGAGTAACATTTCCTACAACGCCGGCAACGTCGGCATCGGCACCACCAACCCGAACGCAAAGCTTGAGGTCGCCGGGAACCTCAGCGTTACCGGAACGGGAAACATATCCGCCGCCGGGACGATCGAGGGCGGCAACATCAAGGCCAAGTATCAGGACGTTGCCGAATGGGTTGAATCTTCAGAAGCGCTTCCTGCGGGCACGCTCGTTGTTCTCGATCACACAAAATCCAATCAGGTGATCGCCTCATCGCAAGCCTACGACACTCGCGTGGCCGGCGTGATCTCCGAACAGCCGGGCATTGCCCTCGGCGAGGCCGGCGACAACAAAGTTCTGGTTGCCACGACCGGTCGGGTAAGGCTCACCGTCGATGCTGCAAAAGGTCCAATCCAGATCGGCGATTTACTGGTGACCAGCGACATTCCCGGTGTGGCGATGAAGTCCGAAGCTCTTAACGTTGGAGGAGTACAGCTTCATCGACCGGGGACGCTTGTCGGCAAAGCGCTCGAACCACTCGCCAAAGGCCAAGGCAAGATCCTGGTGCTGCTTAGCCTCCAGTAAATCGTCTTATGGTCACAATATCGATCCGGGCCTCTCAATGTCAGGAGCATCCTCATGAAGTGCATTCACAATCGAGTCTCTTTGACCACAGCGCCGATAAGGCAACATCTTCAGCGGCTGATTTCCATCGCGCTGATACTCTCATTGCTGGTAACAACCACGCCGGCCGCCCCCCGAACTATTGTGGAGGTGACAAACGACCAAAGCATTAGTTTCGCATTCTGGTTTCGGTCCAGCGGATGGCGAAACGCTATTGCTCGATTCGTACAGGGTCAGGATGCAAACGGAAAAGTACAGGAGAAGCAGCAGGAGCGTGACACTAAAGTTGCGCGGATTCAGATTTTTCCTGGTGACGTTACAGTTGATCTGAATCAAGAGATCAAGTTCGCTGCTATTGCCTATGATCGAGACGACACTCCAATAGGCGGCGTGAAGATCAAGTGGAGCGGACAAGATGCAGCCGGTGACAAGCGAGTCCGCATTTCTCCGCGCGGTGAGTTTGAGGCAATGTTGCCTGGATCATTCACGATCACAGCAGAGGGCGCCGGGAAGACGGCCTCTGTGAGGATCGAGGTGCGACCTGGCGTCAAGCGCAATATGAAGCTTGCGCCCACAGGCACTCGACAGGTTTCGACGCGTGACTTACCGGCAATCGCGACCAAAACTAACAACTCGCCACCGGATGTTGCACGGCGAGCAGCGAAAAACACAGCCGGCACAAAACAGCGCAAGCTATTGCGTGGCCATCCACATCGCGAGCCGTCGTATTCGGTTGTAAGCCCCTCTTCTCCCTTGCCATCTACCCTATTGCCGGGCCAGGGGTGGGACGACACTAACTACTGGTCGGCCGACGATCCCGGGAACCGCGTTGGCGATCCTCCCGGCACTACGATGGATCAAGGCGCAGGCAGTGGAAATTTTCAGCTTACAGCGCCTGTGCTTGGTCTGCCGGGTCGCGGTATTAATATCTCGCTCGGATTGGCCTACAACTCACGCCTCTGGAATAAAGCCAACTCGCAAATTAGCTTTGACAACGATCGTGGCTGGCCTGCACCCGGCTGGTCGCTCGGCTTCGGCAAGCTCCTTGCCCTGGGAGTGTTCAACGGCGCGATGATCGTCGATGCCGACGGCACCAGGCACCCCTTTACTGGAACGATCACAGAATTTCCCTGGGGAACAAATTTCGTCGGGCATACAGTCGACGGCGCCTTCACAGACTACACTTACACCAGCGGCATCGGCGGTCCGATAGTTAGTGCTCAAGCAAGATTGGCTAATGGGACCGTAATCACTTACGGCGCTCCCGGGCCGGCCGCCGTGTATCCCACCTCTATCAAAGATGCAAACGGCAACTACATCACTATTACTTATGTAAATAATTCCGGGCCGCGGATTCATGCTGTCGTCGACACACTTGGCCGGTCAATCGTCTTTCACTACGACACAAATAACCTCCTGACCGCCATAGTCGGACCCGGCTTGAACGGTGGCGCCCGGACGCTTGTGCGGCTCAATTATCGACAGCTTTCACTCAACTACTCTTTCGCTGGATTGAATCCGGTGGTTCGCGATCCCGCTCCGTGGGTCGTTAACGCGATTTACTTTCCCGGCAACAACACGGGCTATTGGTTTGGTGAGCCTGACTCCTATTCCTCCTACGGCATGCTGACGAAAGTAAGCGAGCGGCGAAATATGAGTTTTTCCGCTGCTTCGTTGAGCGATCAGGGGACTGTGACATCGGTGGGTTTAATAACTCGAGAGCAACTTTATAGTTATCCACTAACCCCGAGTCATCCGGGAGGCAGCAATCTAACTGACGCTCCTACTTATCCATCGCTGACGGAACGCTGGACGCGCGACGGAGTAAATGTAGACGAAGCTGTAACAAACTATTCGTCTCAGCCCAACGCTTCACCCAGGACTGTGACCGTTACGCTGCCGAATGGGACCAAGAATGTCCAGTATTCGCACAACGTTCCGGGAAGCTTCCTCGATGGCCTGGTCTATCAAGATCAAACCCTCGACTCGAACAACAATCTGCTGCAAGGCAGCACTGTGACCTGGGCCCAGGGCGCCTACCTGTCGCCTCGCCCCACGCGGATCGAAGCCACCAATGAGCTTTCACAAATGACGGCGACGGAGTTCAGCTATGGCAGTGTTTATAACCAGGTTACCGAGATAAGAAATTACGACTACGGAGGAACTTCCCTGCTTCGAGCTACGCGCACTCAGTATCAGAACGGCGCGCAATACACCTCACGGCATATCTTTAATTTGCCTCTGGTGGTTGACGTCTTTGCCGGCGATGGCACTACGCGAGTGTCCAGGACAGAACATCAATACGATGGAGCAACGCTAACGGCTAGCCCGAACGCAGGCCAACACGACGCTGCATTCAATCCTCATGGTGACGTCGAAGGACTTTGCCACTGGGAACCAGACTGGAGCGATTTTGATTGCTCCAACGGGGAGTGCGAAATTCAGTTCAACCGCTGTGATGGTTTCTGTCCCCACATGTTTGTGTGTCCTTACGATCCGGCGACAGACTCCAGAGGCAACCTCACCCAGACCAAGACCTATGCTGATGCTCATACCCTTACGGGAGCAGTTACAACAACGCGTCGCTATGACGTTACCGGCAACCTGGTTATCGCTGGTGAGTCATGCTGCGAACACACCCGCTTCGAATACGGGGTCGACACGCAATACGGCTTTCCAGTTTCACAGACGCGCGGCTCTGCAACCGACCCGTTTGCGCAAATAAAGACCAGCACCACTTACGACTTCAATACAGGCCTCGTGCTTTCGGTGACGGATCCGAATGGTCGGACCTCGCAAACGACTTACTTCCCCGAAACTGTGCGTCCTCAAACTGTCAGCCGATCGACTGGAGCACACACTGATTATGGCTACGACGATCTGGCGTTGACTGTGACCGAGACTACTTACCTCGAGGCGCACCCGGCGCATACAACGATTGCTCAGCAGCATGTGAAGCTTCTAAACGGACGCGGACACGTGCGTCAGGAGAAGGCGCTCGGTGCTAATGGTGTTTGGGATTTTATTGACTTCGTTTACGACAACATGGGCCAGGTCTCGCAGCAAAGCCGTCCCTATAGCACCGGCGAGGCGCTCCAATGGAGCACAAGTGCTTACGATGCGCTCAGCCGCGTCGTCAGCCTGCAACTCCCTGACGGGAGTATCACGCAGACCTTTTACAACGAGACTGCCAGGCCTGCTGCGGCGAGCAGCGCGCCCGGAGAAACCATGCGCTTGCGTGATGCGTGGGGTCGTGAACGTTGGGGCCGCACTGACTCGCAGAATAGATTGGTTGAGATAGTTGAACCAAATCCAACTGGAAGCGGATCCGTGTTTGACGCGGGCGCCCTCGTCACCACCTACACGTACGACACGCTCGGAAACCTGATCGCCACAAACCAGGGAGGACAAACTCGTTCCTTCAAATACGATTCTTTGAAACGGCTCATCGCGCAGAAACTGGCCGAAACAAGCGCGACATTGAATGATGCCGGCCAATATGTTGGTTCAGGAACATGGGGTGACGTCTTTACTTATGACACACGCTCCAATCTCGTCTCGCGCACAGACGCTCGCGGGGTGAAAACCATTTACAGCTACAACAACGATCCCCTCAATCGCCTGCAATCTGTCACCTGGGACACGAGCGGCTTTGGCGATACCAGCAATCCAATTCTCGCCGCCGCAGCCGTGACCTATCAGTATCGAACCAAGTCGTCAGGGTCTCAGCTACGGGACCTAACTCAGCTCAGCAGCGTCACGACCACCGGCGTAAGCACCGAGAGTTATGACTACGATGCGGAGGGTCAGATCAGCAACAAGAGTTTGACCCTCGCCGGCCGTCCTTCACATCCGTTTGTAACCGATTACGTTTATGACAATCTCAGTCGAATCGAAGACCTTCGCTACCCAGCGGAATACGGCAACGGCACGCAGGCCCGCAAGGTCGCGCACCATTCGTATGATGTGGCCAGCCGCTTGACTGGCGTGAGCGTAAACGGGGCTTTGCATGCCTCGGATGTCGTTTACAACGCCGACAGCCAGACCACTTCGATTCGAGTCGGAACCGCCGGACCGAACCAGATCGTAGAAAGCTACGGTTACGATCAGCAAACTGGCCTGTTAGCGAACCAGACGCTGGCGCGTTCGGCCACGCCAACAAACTGGCTGCTCAATCTTTCCTACGATTACGCGGGAACTAACGGCAAACGCACCGGGCAACTGGTCAAGCTCCTCAACAACCTCAACCATAACAAGGACCGAAGTTACAGCTACGACGCTTTGGGCCGTCTGGTCCAGGCCAGCGGCGGTCCAGCCACGCCATTGTGGACCCAAAATTACAGCTACGATCGGTATGGCAATCGCACGGGGGTTTCTGCAACTGGATCGTCAGCCAGTCTGAATGAGCGAGACCGCGGCCCTTCGGCGACGAAAAATGTTCAGCCCCCGCGCCGTGAGCAAGTATCATCACGACCCCCATCGCCCCGGCCAGCCTCAAATTCACATCATGCTACACGCCCAATGCCAACCGCCCCGTCAGCACTACAAGGCGGTCCACCAAGTTTCACGGATCCCGACCTGCTGGCCTCAGGCGTTTTTGTCAGGGCTCTGCACATCACCGAGCTGCGCGCTGCGATTAACGATCTGCGCGCGCGCATGGGGATGACGGCGTTCGCCTGGCAAACCTCGTTAACGGGCCTTGTCAAAGCGGATGCGATTCTGGAAATGCGCACGGCGCTGGATCAAGCCCTTGGACCACCAGCTCCGGCTTATAGTTCGGGTCTGGCTGTGAACCAATTGGTTTTGGCCATTCATGTTCAGGAATTGCGAGATCGAGTTTTAGCTAACTGGAACGTTTCCGTTGCAATCCCGGTTGACGGTCATAGCAATCTCACCTATGGGGCGTCCACGAATCGAATAACGACAGCAGGCTTCGCTTACGACGCGGCCGGCAACCAAGTGCGGGCGCTCGCTTCCTCCACGGGCTCGCAACGCTTTCAATACGACGCGGCCAACCGGCTGGTGAAAGTTAAGACAGACGACAATGTGACTGTTCTGGCGTCCTATGCCTACGGAGATTCAAATGAACGTTTGCTCAGCGAGGAAGGCAGCCTGCGCACATACTTCACTTGCGATGGCACTGTGGAATACACCGAAAGTGGCAGTTCCACTACCCCGCAATGGTCTAAGAGTTACATCTACTTCGGCGCCAGGTTGCTTTCCACGTTGACACCCAATGGCAGTGGTGGTTCGTTTGCTCAATACCATCATCCCGATCGTCTGGGGACCCGTCTGGTCAGTAATGCGCAGGATGCAAGTCACTTCGAGCAAGTGACTTTGCCATTCGGCACTACGCTGCAGGCGGAATCAACCGGCGCCAGCAATAAGAGGTTTACGACCTACGATCGCAGTGAAGTCACTGGAATCGACTACGCCCTCAACCGGCATTACGACTCGCGACAAGGGCGGTTCACCCAGGTCGATTCTATCGGCATTCTTTCGACCAATATTGAGGATCCTCAAACGCTGAATCTTTATGCCTACTGCGCGAACGATCCCATCAACAACATCGACCCCGATGGACTTGGTTTATTTAGCTTCCTGAAGAAAGTCTACAAGTGGGTGATGGTGGCGCTCACTGTTGCGGTCGCAGTGATCGCTTTAGTCCTGGCTCCGTACATGACAATCACCATTATCCAGATCTTCAAACTGATCGCTGCTGTCGCTGCCGCAGTGTCATCGGTGCTTGATGCTTTAGGTCTGGCGAAAGCCTCCCGTATCTTCGGTATCATTGGCGCAGCAGCAACTCTTGGCGCCTCGATTGTAGAAGCTGACAATGTCACGAATTGGAAAACTATTCTGCAAGCGATCTCGGATGGCGCGACTTTGGCCAATAAGACCCTCACTGAATTGGGCTATGTCAAACTCGGGCAGATCTTCGATCTCGCGGCCAGCACTGCGAAGTTTATTTCCGATGGACTCAAGATCAACACCGACGAGAACGGTAAGAAACACTATAGCTGGCAAATGTCCATATGGAATATGTATAAGTTTGTTCGAGGAACATTGGAAAAGATCGCAACAATTGCCGGTGCAACCCGGGTTGCGGGATTCTTGAACACGTTGGGCCTGGTGGATGATTCCGTTGACCTCTATCGCGGCGTCAAGGGATTCCTAAGACAACCCCCCGGGACAGTCCCGGGCACTGCACCAACCTGGACACACGTGCTGTTCCGGTGGGAGGGCAGAGTAAAAGCCCTAAAGGACCTCGTTGGAAACGTAAATTCCATCTTCGGTCGAGTGGACAAGGCCATCGCATTGGCGCGGTCCTGAACAGTCAAAATAAGAAAGGATTGAGGGAACGTAGCACTCAGAACAACTTAAAGAACGAGGAGAGTCCATCCGGTGACGGAGCTTTCGGCACCTCCAGAGCAATCGGATATGTGCGATCGCCGGAGTCACTACCGACAATCATGTCTCGTATTGCCTCGATCCGCCCACGTAAACCAGATCGAACCAGGCGTGCACTGACGATGACATTGCCGGTGACGGCGCCTGTCTGTGACAACGTTAACGTCAATACCTGCTCGCGGCCAATCCCATCCTGGCGATCCGGATTTTCTCTGAAGTCCCAACGCGCGAGGTTCGTTCCGGCGCCGGATCCCTGCACGGCGCAGTGATACCGAACATATTTCTTACTCGAGCCGATCTCTATACTTGGCTCGAGCGGCACGGAAGCTATGTTGAGGCCCAACTTTCCTTTCTTGTCGATCGTGATCTCAACCGGATGCGCGTCGTCAATCACGCGAGGAGCGAGATCTACCACTCGCAATCCGGCCGGAGTGGCCAGGCGCAATCGAAATTGAGCGGAACTGAAACGTGTGCCTTCCGCAGGTTGAAACGTACACACCAGTTGAACAACCCCGCCGGCCGTGCCGTCAAGATCTATTGGTTCAACAACTCGTCGAACAAGTAACAAACGACTTCCTTTAATGTCTTCGTCCGCGATAGCCTCAACGTCCGCGGCCCCCATTTCTTTACTCGCGTCCGGGTCTGCAACTAATGGCACATCGGCTAACAATGTTTCCTGTTCACTCATGATTACCTCCTTAGCGCCAGTTTCCCTGCAACACAAAGGGCGCCCAGAAATATGGCGACTCGAACCCCGGCGTAGCACGCACAGCCAACATCGCACGCCGTAACGCAGAAGCCTTATCGACTGGTTTGTCTTGATCGGCCAGCATGTCATAAAACAGCCGCATTGTCAGCGCGGCTGAGGTCTCATGCACTTTCCAAAGCGTAGCCAGCACCGAGTTGCCACCGGCATACAAGAACGCCGGAATCAAGCCCAACGGCTCGTCGCCCGTTGCGATTGCACTGGTCGCACTCTCGCAAGCAGCCAACGTCACGAATTCAGCTTTTAGTTTAGGCAAGCCGAAGATATCGCGGGCGGTGAAATGGCAGTCGGCGAGAGAAAGAAACGAATCGAGAGGTTGGCTGGGCTTATGAACGGCGTGACCTTGAAAGTGAATCAGGTCGCAGCTTGATATTGCTTGCACAAAGGTTGCGCGCGTGACGTCTTTTCCAATGAGAGCGCCGGCGCTGAGGAGTTTTTCGAGGTGACTCATCAGTGCCGCGGCATCCGGCAAATCACCGTTGGGATCGCCGAAAAGCGCCGACGCCGGGTTCCTGGTTGCTTCACGCTGACGAGCAAGACACAACCTCATAACGCTCAAACTCGGACAGTAAACTACCGGATTGCGAGCAAGCAGCGGTTGGGAATCAATTTCCAGCGCATGAAGCGGCAAAACGTGCAATGGTCCCGTCGGCGAACAGACAAGAAGTTCCTCGGCATTACTGAGCGTGGCGAGCGGAGCGATCAGCGGATCAAATTCACGGAGCAGCTCGGGAACATCACGCAAGTTAACGCGAAAACTTTCCGGCGCGAGATCATCGCGGACAAACGAGCGAATTCTGTTCAGCGAGAGCGGCAACTCTACTATCTCCGGCGGACTACCGGGCCGAACTGCGCTTAGAAACATTTGATCTCCAACGGCAAACCAATCGATGCAAACGTACGAGCGTCCAGCGAGTGTGGCGCCTCTAAACATCGATTCGAGGTCGCTTGCGTCTAACGCGGCGCCACCGCGCAGTTCCATGTATTCAGACAAAGCAGTGTCCTGTCGCATGCGGAGCCGCAGTGCTTCTAATTGTTTACGTAATTCAAAGCGTTCGGCCGGATCAACCTTGTCAATTCTAACTGCCAGATCGCGTTCCTGCGTCAGGAGTTGAAAAGACTCCGGATGTTTTTGGGCGTCGGTCATCACTCGGGATGGCGGCACTGAACCCGTTCCCAAAATATCGCAGAGGGCCCTTGCCTTGGACCGCTGCACCCAGTTCCAGGCTTCGCCAACATTCGGGTTGAAACGACAAACAATCTCGAGCGCCAACTGATAGATCCGTTGACTCTTCTCAATCAGAGCTCGTTTTCCCTGTTGAACTTCGAGGCTGGACTTTCCGGCGTTGAATTCCTGCCGCATCGCATCATAGTCAGCCTCGGCATTGAAGAGATGGCCCAACGCGGCGTCAAGCAATTGAATGCGTAAGTCGGCGGCCAAGCGGAGGGCGGCATTGACATACAGCCGTGCAAACATGAACCGCGAATCCGCGGCTTGTCCACGCATTCCGGCAGTTTCGTAGTAATTCAGCGCCGTGCGCAAATTGTTTTCTGCTTCGCCGAAGTTCGCGAGCAGGTCACGATTTGCTCGATTGAGAAACATCACGCCGAGCATGTAGTAACAGTTCGCGACATACATGGCCAAATCCGCTCGTTCAAACAACGCCAGTGCATTTCGCCACGACTGAATTACGGATTCCTCATCTCCTTTGGCCTGGTAGATCTGCCCGCGCAGTTGTTGAAAACTGCCAAGCCGCAATGCTGCTTCGTGGCCCGTGAGGTATTGCGCCAGCGACTCACCTTTCGCGATTGCCCGCTCACCGTCTTCAAGTAACGCACCATCACCTTGAGAAACTTTCGAGTATAGGAACCGCGCGATCTTCACCTGCGCAACCATTTCCTGTTTGCTTGCAGCAGCGGCAAAGTCACGCCGCGCTTCGTCTTTGTCTGACCAATTACGCAAGAGCTCTTCCGCCTCCTGCCAGGCGCCTTCTTGTCTTAGTGACGACAGATCGCTGCTCAACTTCAAGATTGCGTCTGAGGCAGAATCAATGGCTTGCACATCCTCAAATGTTTTGATCGCCGCCCGCGTGTGCGAGCAGGAGGCTTCCATATCGTTAATAAATGAATAAGCTGCGCCCATTAATTGTTCGTACCCGGCCTTGAGCATTACGGGAGGGTTGTTGGCAATCGCTGCTTCGGAAAGCTCAATGGCGGCGCCATAATCGCCGCCGCGCATTAACAGATCGATTTGGGCAGTCTGAAAACTATCGCGTGCGAGAGCCATTCCGACCCTTTCCGACAAGTCGAGCGTTCGTTGGCGATAGCGCGTCGCCGAGGAGGTATCGCCGCGTTGGTGTGCGAACTGTGAAAGTTCCATTAACGCGTTTAGTTCACCGCGCGGAAAATCAATCTCAGCATAGTCCTCCAGACACTTCTTTAAACCGTCCGATCCAGCAAGCTCGCGCTCAATTTCCAGTTTGGACTTTGTTAGTGATACGTCGATCTGGCCGTGAACATGATCGACCTGCCGGTAGAGACTGTTCGCCTTGTCAAGCGTCTCGGTAATGCGCTCGCGGACCTCTCCCGCAACGATCATCTGGCCGGCTGCGATCAGTTGCGACTCGGCGGCAATGTTTTTGAGGTTAGCTTCAATGGCAGCTTGTGAGAGTTTGAGCAGCGCCTCAATCCTGGCTGACGGATCCTCCAGCTTTTCGGCGTAAGTCAAACGCGCCGCGAGTGCTTCATCAATGCGTTTCTCAGCCGTAAGGATTTCGGAGATCTCGAGTAAGCGGTCTCTCGCCTGTTGTCCTTCTTCGGAGCTGATTTCGTGATACGTGACTGCGGTCAGATGGATGCGAACATATACTCTTTCCGCTTCCGCCCAATCTCCCGGATCGACGGCCGTTGCATCGGCGCCGGCAAAAGCCGCCTTGGAAACGCCGACGGCTTCCCTGATCGCAACTCTGCGATACATCTGCAACGCCGCAGTTTCGAGCGCAATTATCAGGCGCTCTCCAGGAGTGGCTTTTGAGAGGTCCGCTAGCGCCAGCGCATGTTCTGCGTTGATTGGATGTCCCTGTTTTAAAAAACCTCTCGATCTTTCCAAAGCTACAAGAGGTTGGCTCTTTGTCTCAGCGGGAAGATTCTCGGCAAACGCCGCCGCTTCTCGATACGCGCCGCGTCGAATGAAAACTCGGAGGAAATCGTGGGCCATCTGTCCCCTCGTTTGTTACGAATAAACGAGCGCTTCGTCGTCGACGAAGCGCTCGGCGTCAAAGTTTCTAGTTCAGTCGGAAGATCACGACCTCACCGCCGTATCCATCGGCGATCGCAAACGCTCCGGCTAGCGGACCTGACGTAATCGCCGCTATGTCGTTGGCTGTGATCAAGCCCAGTTTCACACGAATGTTGAATTCGCCAAACAGCGCGCCATTCGCATCTCGTGAGTTGCCGTTCAGGTCTGTGATGATGGCCCGGCCATTACGCGCCACTACAAGCAATCGTCCACCCTGACCGTTGGGATCGTCGAAATACTCAATCGCATCGATGCTTGCAATGCCAGTCGCCGACAAATCGATGGTGCGCACCAGCGTTCCGCTGCGTGAAAACACTCGCAGACTGCGACGTTCAAGCGTCTGATTTGCTCCGATGCCACCGAATCCAACGACTAATTCATTAGAGCCACGTAAATAAGCAAGCGCGAGCGGTGTTCCAAGATTCTGACCCAGGCTGGCCTGACTCAAATTGATCAGACTGCTCAGAGTTCCGTCCAGATTGAATAGCAGAATCAAACGTGGAACCGAATTGAGAACCGCAACCACATCCTCCTGCGGCAGGTAAACCGTTTGCCGGGCACTCGGAAAGCTGGCCAGATCAAGAGCCGGCGCTCTGTTATCGAGTGTGGCAGACAGTCCGGCTATTCCCGCCAGTCCGGTCGGCACGAATGTATCGTGAGTAACCAGAAATCGATTGAAATCGCTGTCCCAGGCAATTCCCATGGGCGTATTAAGATTTAAACCGATGACATTGTGATGATCCTTTGCTGGTTGCCGGTTCAGATTCTTATCGAAGATCAAAAGACTTTGCGGATAGCTAGACGCCACGACAGTGCCATTCTCCAACCGCACGATCCCTTCGCCCAATCCGCTTGCATCCGTGGCTAGTGGCCCTGACTGAATCTCGCCGTCGAAGTCCATGGTCCACAAACTCTCTCGATGAAGAAGAGAGACAAGCAACCGGTTCGGTGCAAGAAAGGTGACGTCGCCGAGTCCGCCTTCAAAGAACTGCGGAGGCCAATCGGGACGGCTGATGTCGGCAACCTGGACTCCGTCTCGTCTCATAATTATGAGCCGAAGCGCGGTTGCGTTGGAGGTATCCCAGGCAACCATGATCAGGTGATCGGGAAAAACTGGCGACGACTCGGGGATATAAGCCAGTCCCTCGACGTGTGCCGGCCGGTAACTGCTGTTCAGATACTGAATCGTGCGCGTGGTTTTGGGAGTGCAGTTTTGATCTACGAAGAAGAGCTTGTTCGGTTGTGGCGCGTTGTTCATGACGAACAAGTTTTCCGATTCGACAAAAGTGAACCCGTTAACAAATTGATCGAACTCAGGGTGGTCGACTTTGCAAACCCGGGTGAGTTCGGATTTATCAAGAGAGGCAGAATACAACTCATAGCCATTTGTCATAACCAGTTTGTCTTTCAACGCGCCTTTCGTGACGAAGGTTATGTCTTCGGCGTAGCCGCCGATTTTTGAACGGTTGAGTACCGTCTGGGCACTTGAGTTGACTGGGAACAACGTGAGCAGACTTAACAGAATGAGAGACGTAAGGATGTGAGAGATTTTCATTGATCTTACTCCGAGAGTTTGAGAACGATTTGAGGTATTACCACAAAGGCATCTGTGAGTTCTTGATGTGTCTTTGTGGTGTAGTTGTTTGCGTGTGAGAGCGCTTTGCTAGAGTTTAGCCAGGTGGCAAATCGCCACAGTCTTTAGAGACCCTCACTCTAATACGCGTAATTTGCGCGTCAATTGGGTCAGGAAAAAACTGTGGTTCGGGAGGAAAGATGTCTCCCGCAAAGGCGCAAAGGCGCAAAGAAACCCTTAGTAACATTTGCGCCTTTTGCGGGAGACTCGTTTACGTGAGGTTAATGGGTGGTTCCAAGGGTAAAACTCAACGTTCTGATGACACCTGCGGTTTTCTCAACAAACAGGCCGTTTTCATAAGTGACAACCAGCGGTTGAGGGTAACCAAAGGTTCCGTTAAGTCTCAATTCGTAGGTAACCTGCCCGGTGTCCGAAACAGTGACCACGACAGTTTGCTTACTGGGAAGGTCAGCGAACGCATCTTCCGGTTGCGGAGGCGTTTCAAAGAAAGCTGGAAGGCCAGGATCGTGGATATTTCGCCAACGCTTAAGCTCGCCGGACAGTTTTTTCTGGTCAGCAGAAAGCGTCATTGGGCCATTGGCGTATGCCACCAGATCCGCGGTATTCGAACCTCCCGGAGGATGCGAATTCGGATGGTGTTCAACTAAGGTCGCATATATGGCTGGGAGTGTAGGAGGACCTCCTCCTGTATTCAGTGGTCCTTGCTTAGCGTAGTCAAACACAGATTGCAAGGTTGTATCATTTGGCATGTCGAGTCTCCTTCCGTAGGGCTTAAGAAAGGCAACCAGGGAGCGCCCTGTGACTCTCGGCGGCCGAACGCTCTTCCTATAACAATTGCTATGCTTTGAACTCTTTGGTCTGGCCCAGTGCAATGCCCATGCACGGAGCACGGTCGGATGCACTGTCGATCGCGTCTCCGGTTTGAGCCAGGAGCGACTCCGGCTCACTCTTTACTGATGCATTGTTAGCAACGAGGTGGAATTGGTCGTCAACCTTCAGCTTCCCCGGACAACGATCGAAAGCGTTGGAGAATGATTTGTAATGTAGCGGGAAATCGTCGAAGTAGTATGGTCCAACAGAATCACAATCGTTGAGGATGTAGATCTGATACCTCTTGTTTTTATCGAGGGACATTGTCTTGCGCGCCGTGTCGTATGAGAGTTTGATTTCGATCTTGCGGCGCGGATCACTTGTATCGAGGAATACGTCCGCAACCATCTCTAGCGCGACTGGGCCGAGCTGCTTTATGACGGGTGTGGGTTTACTGTTCCGCAAGGTAAACAACCTGGTGCTGAGTTTGGAGGCGCAGAACAGGCCTTCGTTGATGTAAAAACGTGGCCAGAGTGTGTTTGGGTTGTTCTCGATGGGTTGGTCGTGGCCCCTGGAACCTTCGAGATCTATCCAGGAACTTTCCAGGTTAAAGCGACGCTTATTTGTACCTAGTGAGATTCGATCTCCATTGAAGACGTATGAGCCCCCCATAGCGCCGCCCGTAACATCGATGTGGATCTCGCGGACGTTCGCATGCTTGAGATCCAGAAAGCGCTCATCAGCGCCCTGCTCCACGATCCAAAACTTCCACGTGTGTCCACCACCTACCTGGTTAACTCCCACCGTACACTTTCTTGCACCGTCGAAACTCAAGCAAAGCAGCCCGCCCATGTAGATAGTCGCGTTTGGCAATGTTCCCGGATGCGTACTCTTTGTTTCGTAGGTGCTCATTTCCACTGTTCCTCCTTTCGCCTTCACTCAAGGATTGGCAGCAGCGCAAAAACGTTTCATCGGGAGAGCGTGTTACGTCCTTCAGCGCAAAGTCACCTATGACTGCAGTACCAATTTTTGCTGGAGGATAGGCTATGCCAAATAACCCTTTTATAGGCTCCATACCACGGGAGTTTGAACGAACTAAACTTTCACTTCCCATTACAGTGATTCCTGGTTTTCAACTTCCCGTCAGCGAAGCTCGCTTGCGTTTGGCGCAACATATGAGCGTTTTACAGGCGCTCGGACATACAGACATCGCCAAGGTAGGAAAGCTCAAGATCGAGGCCCCGAAATCGGGTCAGAGTGTTTCGTTGTTACAAAAGAGGGGCGCATTACTTCCCAATAACGCCGGGTCGGTAACAACCTCAGAACCACTCTCCAGAGTTGCAACCACGAGGGCTGGGATCTTGCGCGCTTCGAACAGTATTGGGATGACAGAGTTGCAGAACCTGGCAATCACCACGGCGTCACGAATCGCAGCTACGGCTTCTAAAGTAGAGAGTAATATCGTCCCCATCGGCGTCGCTTATTGGTTTGGGACTGAGATCGTTTTAGACAACAACTCGGTGGTCCTACTGGACACGGACGTAAAATCTCTCGTGATAATCGCCGAGACATTGACCATCGGACAGAATGTGACGATCTCATGGGTGCGTCCGCCGGCGACATCAGCGTCGGTGCCAGCCAAGCCTCCTACACCTCCTGACTGGGGACAAGCCACCAGCGTCGGCAGCGAAAGAGGCCGCGATGGAAGCAATGGCATAGCGGGTGGTCAGGGACCACATGGACAGCCTGCTCCTGAGATCGAACTGTGGTTTCTGAATTCGACTGGATTTCCGTCTCTCGACCTGCGTGGACAAGATGGTTTCGTAGGCGTCAGAGGCGGAGATGGCGGCGACGGTGGCCGCGGTCAGAAGGGCTGTAACACTGCTAAGGAGAAAGGGTTTTGCAGTCAGGAACAAGGTCCCGGAGGCGATGGCGGAAATGGCGGGCGCGCCGGCGATGGTGGAATTGGCGGCAACGGAGGCACCGGCGGAAAATTTACGGTCTTCGCTCCGCAAGCGATGATCAATACGTGGTTACAGGGCGGCCTTACGATCAGTGTTGACGGAGGCAATGGCGGCGCGGGTGGCGAGGCCGGACGTCCCGGTGAGGGTGGACCAGGCGGTAAAAAAGGAGACAAGCTTCATACTGTCTGCCCAAACAACAATCGGCAGGACGGCACGAAGGGGAATACCGGCGCATCCGGCGTAAGAGGACCAGACGGTAAGAAAGGGGTGATGCTCACTAATTCGATACGGTACTCAGCAATTGACCCAAGCGATTTCTTCATCGAATTAACCAAGCCGGCAATCGTTTCCGTTGTTCCCAACACTGCCTTCGCCGGCGATACCGTCTCTGTCAACGGATTTCGATTTGCGCAGGGCGACAAGATCTTCATCGAAGGTTACGACGGCCAAATCAACGTACCCTGTGACACAAAGGTTCTCTCCGAATCGTTACTGACCTTCACAGTTCCGCGTGTTCCCGGTGGGTATGCACTGCTTGAAGCGGTCCAGGTGGACAACACGCGCAGCACAAGCCGCGGCACGCTGGTAATCCGTCCGCGGATCGAGAGTTTGATTCCAGCAGGACGAGTCCGGCCCGGTGAATATTACTTTCTTCGCGGCTCGGGCCTGGGACGGAGCGGGAATATCTGGATCAACGGTGAGGACATCGGCTCGTTTGAGTCAGTCGACAACAACACGATCAAGTTCAAGGCTCGGCGTCCATCAAACGCAGAGATCAATCCGGCCGGCGAGAACGTGAAACTCAAAGTCGTGAACGCAGAGGGAGCAGGCCAAACCAATCCTAATCACTCAGACGAGATAGACATCGTGCTTGATACGTTTCGCATGCTTGTTTTTGGCGACTCCGTTATGTGGGGCGGTGGTCTGCCGGAGCACCTGAAGTACTACTCACTGGCGGGGGACTACGTGTCGAGCAAGATGGAGAACGCCAGAGTATATAAAACGATTAAGGCCCATCACGGCGCGAAGATTGGGCGGGGAGACAACACGATTAAGGGAGAGATGCCCGGTGAACTGTCTTCGCGCTGGCCAACAATTCTTCAGCAAGTGGATTCACTCAGTTCATTACCCGATGCGACAGAGATCGATATGGTGCTTGTTAACGGCGGCGCCAACGACCTGCCGATTACGGATGTGATGATGACGAGCAAACCGAGTCAGCTCGACGCAGACAAAGAAACTCTGCGCCAGAGGGTCCACCAGTATTGCTTCGACGACATGGCATTCATGCTGCAAAAGATCCTCGCCCAATATCCAAAAGCAAAGGTGATCGTCACCGGTTACTACCATATCGTGAGCGAACAAAGCGATCAGAGTTTTGGGCAGAAACTAATACTCGCGCTGATCGACGATCCGACGAAGCCTCTGTGGCAAGACACGATCGCGGACACACACAACAAATCCATCGCGTTGAGCAACGTCTGGGTCGTAGAAGCAAACAAGAATCTCTTGGCAGCGGTACAGAGTGTAAATAATAGCCTGCCGGGTGATCCGCGTGTCTTTTTCGTGAACCCGGAAACTACTCCCAGCAATGCCGCCCATGCGCCGGAGTCAATTCTTTGGGAACCCGACGGATTCGGCGGGCCACAAGACCCCATGTGGAAGGGTGGACGGGAGCAGCAGCGTGACGCTAACGCCAGTCGCCTCAAGAGCGAGCCCAGCTCGCTCATGGATGGTTACTTCATAACTAAACGCAACTCTTCATACCATCCGAACCCAGCCGGGGCGCAACGCTACTTCGAAAAAATGCGGCCTGTTCTCGATCTAACGACGAAAGCCAGGAGAGTCGCTCTTCGATCCAGCACCGGGCATTATCTTTGTGCGGAAGGTGGCGGTAATGGTGCGTTAGTCGCAGATCGCACGGCCATAGGTCCGTGGGAGACTTTTGAACTGATTGATCTGGGCAACAACGAGGCGGCGTTGCGATCAGTGAACGGGCTTTACGTCTGTGCTGAGAATGGCGGCGGACAAAACGTCTCGGTCAATCGACAGCGAATCGGCGCTTGGGAAACGTTCACCCTGGTTCCGCAGGGCTCGGGCTTCGTTTTCAAGACCAATTCGGGCAACTACCTCTCAGCCAGCGGTGGCGGCGGCGGTTCCGTGGTAGCCAATCCTACCCAGATTACGGGCGCAGAAGTATTCCGAGTCTTATGAAGTGTAGAAGAGACTTTGAGTGTCTTATTTTGGCTCTGCGTTCTCTGCGATCATCGGTGAACTCTGCGTTAGATATTTGGAAGTCAGTGTTTACGCAGAGATCTCAGAGCTGCCCAGAGAACGCCGAGTTGAAATTAAGACATCACCGAGCGCGCGAACGATACTTGCATTTCATAGAGTTCGCACGCTCGGCGCCCGACTTGTCACTGTGCATCCGGCTGCATAGCCGCCAGTTCGTTGCCACCGGGATCGAGGAAGTGGAAGCGACGGCCGCCGGGGAAGCTGAAGATTGGTCTGGTGATCGGAGCGCCGGCTGCCGTGACCGCGGCGAGCGTTGCCTCCAGGTCCTTCACCTCGATTACGGGAAGCGGAGCTTTTGTAGCTTCCTTTTGGTCCGCCTGGAGTCCAATGTCCACATCCCCGGTGAGTGTGCAAGCATACGTCAGCCCGAAGGCGGTCATCGTCATGCCGAACACCGTTTCGAAAAACGTCTGGCTCGCGGCGAGGTCGCGCGCGGGCAACTCGATGAAGTTTGGTCTGGCCACTGTCGTTCTCCTTGGTTAAGGCGATCCGTCTGATAATTGGATTATGCGAAGTGGTTGTCAATCGCGGAATAAGTGTCAGCACTGTGCGGGGGCTGCCGGGTAACTGGCAGTCCTACCGCGATCAACTTTTTTCTAACCAACGACGAGATGCTCAGTTTCCTGAACAGTTGCAAGAAATTGCAAGTGAGTTTAAGGTAGCCACACTTTCATCGCTCTTTTAGAAACTGGTCTAATCGATCCTTACCTATCGTCAACGAGCGGAATAGATCGCAGGTGATTCTTTCGGCAACTCAAATCCATCCTCGGGAGGACACAAATGACAGACCTCAGTAAGGTGAACTGGAAAGGACCTCAACCGGCGCCAATCTACCTGAGTCATCTACTTCGGACCAACTTTCCTCAGATAACACAGATTGGAATCTATAATGATCGCTACATAGCCGGCACTACTACGAAATCGCCTCATGCCGAGGGCCGCGCCATTGACATCCACCTCAATGCTCGAGATCCCGAACAACGAGGCTTAGGCGATCAATTGGTGCTGGTTTTCACTCGAAAGGCACGTCAGTTGGGAATTGACAACGTGATCTGGAATCATCAGATCTGGAGTGTCAGCTATAGCGGTCCTAGGTCATACATAGGGCAAAACCCTCACACTGATCATGTTCACGTGGAATTCACACGGGAGGGAAGTCAACAGTTGATCCTGCCCGCGATTGATTTAGATATCGCTGTGATCCGGTCGGGTCTGGAGGATTTGTACCAAGCGTACCGACACCTCGCCTGAGGTAAAAGTTCCACACCGACATACTTTCGGGTGGTGAGTAATCCCGGAACTCGGAATCGTTTTCTCCGGGCTAGTGCGCGAAGTGTAGTGTGTGCCACCAAATCAGCATTACTGCAGAGACATTCTCATACCGTAGCTTGCCATCACGCGTACGCTTGTTAAGCGCCCGTCTGATCCGATACATGACGACGTCGGGCGTTAAAATATCGACTGCGTCGTTCACGATGAGTAGCCCGCCAGCTTCTGGAAGATCAAACGTTCTCCTGGTCTCTCGGATCTGACGGTTGCCTTCTCGACCACCGCCTCAAAAGAAGTCAGCGGATACCATGATGGTACGATGTAGTCTGATCGGGACTGGGCCGGGTGTAATGGAATGTAAGTCGAATCCATACTGTTAGGAGTGGTCGAGTCCGACAATGAAAAATACGCTATTAATGTTCCTGCTAAGCGCTGTGTTCTTGTTTTGCGTTGACGGCATGGCGCTGCAGAAGAAACCATTAACGAATGACGACATAATAAAAATGGTGAAGGCTGACTTGCCGGACGACACGATCGTCCTGGTAATTCAGACTTCGCCTGGAGAATATGACACCTCTCCCCAAGCCTTGATAGTGTTGAAACAGCAGGGTGCAACCCAGAAGATACTCGACGCCGTCGTTCAATCTAACAAGCCCGTAAAGCAATCAGTCTCACGTGATTCAGCTAATCGAAAGACGCAGAAAGTGACTGCGAAGAATTACACCTTCGAGCTCAATTCGTGTAAACGGTCAAGTGAGGAAATCCGTTGCAGTCTGACCATCACAAACGACGATTCAGAAGATCGGACGCTGGGTTTAGTAGGCGCCAAGGGTAATTCCGAGAACTCACGGGTATTCGATCAGGCAGGCACGGAGTACGTTGCTACCCAGGCACAAATCGGGAGTCGTGTTGGTGCATATCCGCGCCTCGAACTGGTCCCGAACGTGCTTACGAAAGCATCAGTGAGGTTTGAAAATGTCTCCCCAGACACTAATTCAATCAGATTGCTTCGGCTGTCATGTCGGACAAGCATTCCAACCCGAATAAGAGACCAGGATTTTTCTGTGGATTTCAGGGATGTGGAACTCGATAAGTGAGACTAGAAAGAGAGGGCTTATTTTGTGGCAGTTAAAGACATGCGAATACCGGGAATTCTTGCCGGTCTGATCGGTGGAGGCGTGTGTATCCTCGCCGGGCTTCTTTCATTGTTGCTTGGCCTGCTCGCAAGCAGTCAACAGTTTGGTTCACCGGTTCCACCTGGATTGTACTGGGCTCTTGGCCTTTACTTTATCGGAAAAGGTTGTGTTGCCGGCGGTCTAGCCTTAACTACTGGATCGGAACGACAACGAACAGATCCTTCTTAAGCGATCCCGGTCACAAGGATCTCCGGATGGCGGTGAGAGATACCAGCATCTTCGTTCTTCGTTTTTGACGGAAGCAGCAGGCAAGTTCGTTACCAAGAGACGTTACCGCTCAAAACCTACTCACTGAAGGAGAGACTGTAAGTTGTTGAAAGGAATTGGTAGCG
>DATELZ010000046.1:0-7125 GCA_035276045.1 Pyrinomonadaceae bacterium
CCCGGCACGTACGGACGCGATTGCACGATGTAGATCTGGCCTTTCATGTAGGCCCATTCGATGTCCTGTTCGCGATTTCCGAAGACGCGTTTGATCGCGAGCGCGGCGCGGACGAGCCGGCGGATCACGTCGTCTGTCAACACCACGCGGTCGCCGGTGATCGGCACTTCCTTGACGCCGCCTTTCTCGTCAAACGTCAATAAACTGTCCTCCGCCGAACGCGTCAACACCTGGACCGCGTTCGTTCGCGGGCGGAAAAGTATTTGCTCGGCGATGCGCTGTCCTTCGACGACTTTGATTCCCAGCCCACGTTTCGCGCTGATATAGATCGCCGCGCGGTTCTCGGGATCAAATGGGTCGGTGCTGATCATCACGCCCGAACTTTCGGAGTTGATGCCTTCCTGCAACAGCACCGCCATGAAGATCTTCGAGTGGTCCACGCCTTGACGCTCGCGCGCTTCGTAAGCTTCAAAGTTCCAGAGCGAGGCCCACACTTTTCTGATCGCGTCGATCAACTCCCGATCGCCACGAACATTCGGCACGGTCGTGTACAAACCGGCGCCGCTGAAGTTCGGAAGGTCTTCGGAGTTGGAAGAACTGCGCACAAACAAACCTTTGCCGGCATACTCGCGCGCCACCTTCGCCAGCACTTTCTGCCGCAACTCGGCGTTGAAACCCGCGGTTTCGATCTGTTGTCGTAATTCGACCAGCTTCCCACGCCGATACGCCGGATCGTGGACGAACTTCTGATCGTTGAGCAGTCCAAAGATCACGTCGTCGAGCGCGTTGTCTTTGATGAACTCGTCGTAGTAGTGAAAAGGAATCGTGAAACCGTTGGGAACGACGATGCCGGGCAGACGCGCGAACATCACCTCGCCGAGGTTAGCCGATTTTCCACCGAACGCAATGCTCGCCCGCGCGCGTTGCTGGCTGAGATCGAGCAAACGCGTTTCGGCAAGACTGTAACGCGGACGCATCAGGTCGAGCCGTTGCGCCTGACGCCGCTGGTATTCGCGCAGTTGGTCCATATCGGCGCGTTTGATCGTGTAGTTCTCGCGCAGTGTCTCAAACGAGACCCACCAGCCGTCGTACTGCTTCAACAACTCTTTCGCGTTCTTGATGTAGGCGTTGGGAATGCCCCAGCCTTTCGCCAGCAGGTTGATGTGCGACAGCGGCGTCGACGGTTGCGAAGTGATGATTCCGGCGACGGGTGGAAGTTGAATGGGAACTTCGTCGAGCACGAGGATTTCATTCGAGCCGATCTCGACGTGATCGTCGAGCTTTTCGATGATGTGAATGCGACCGATTCCTTTGGCGACGTTGAGCGCCTGGTACGCCTGTTCCTTGGCGATGTCGCTCTGCAAAACGCGCGCGACACCGGCAAGCGTGCTCGACGCTTCTTCCTGGCGCAGTGAATTCGGTTTGAAGGCGACGGGCGCGAAGAACGTCTTGTTGACGATTTCGTAGGTCAGTTGAATCTGTTCCGCGGGAATCAGGTCGCCTTCCCAGAATTCGAAGGTCCAACGCTTGACGGGAGTTTGATAAGCAAGCGTGCCGAGAATGAAGCGGCGATTGGGGTTGAGATAGTTGTTGACGAAAAACTCGCGGCCGCGTTCGAGTGAGAGATAAGTGCCGTTGACGAAGTCTTTATGAAAACTGTAACGCTTCTTGTTGACGTAGTAGATCTTGTTGTTGTCCTTGCGATCGAGCACGATCATCACGTGCGGCAGGGCGTACGGCGTGTCCGGATCGTACGTGACCGAGATGCGATCGAAATCGGCTTGCGACTTGATAGCCGGCAATGACTTCTGCGCCACCGCGGGAACACACAGTAAAACCAAAAATAGAGCTATGTACGTAAGCCTCATACGACCGATCCTGCGTTTTCAATCTGTGTTACCAGGTGGTCGACGTGGTGTTGCTCGGTGAGAAAGCTGTTGATATTCACCCGCAACGCTCGCTGCCCGTGCACCACGGTGGTACTGAGCCACGCTTCACCGCTGCGCTCGATGATCTGCTGGATTCGCTGTTGGACGTGATCCTCGTTGGACCGGTGACGAAAGCAACACACCGCGGTTTCGACTTCGCCAATGCATTCAAAGTCGGGCAACTCATCGATCCGCTTCGCAAAATATTTCGTCAGCTCGATCTGTCTCTCGACTGTGCGCGCATAACCTTCACGGCCCATGAACTTGAGCGCCATCCACAGTTTCAACGAGTTGAAGCGCCGCGTTCCCATCTGTCCGTAACGAAAGAAGTCGAACTCCACATCCGCGCCGCCGCGATCTTCGTTGAGATACTCGGGGCTCATGTCGAACGCGTTGCGCAGCACGCGCCCGCCTTCGCGCACCAGCACCGCGCCACAGGAGAACGGCACAAACATCCACTTGTGCGGATCGAAGGTGATCGAATCAGCCAGTTCGATGCCGTGAAGCTTATAACTGTGTTTTGTCGAGAATGCGAGTGGGGCGCCGTAAGCGGCGTCGATGTGATACCAGAGTTTTTCTTCGCGCGCGATGACGGCGAGATCTTCGAGCGGATCGATAACACCCGTCGACGTAGTGCCCGCCACGCCGACAATGCAAAACGGATAAAGCGCGTTATCGGTGTCGCGTGCGATCTGTTCCCGCAACACATCCAGCCGCATGTGAAATCGCTCGTCGGTAGGAATCTTGCGCAAGCTCGACCGCCCCAGGCCGAGAAGATCAACACTCTTGTCGATCGAGTAGTGACATTGCTCCGAGGCGTAAACTATCAGATCGTTTTTAAACGATGTCAGACCGTGTTCTTTGATCGTCGCGGAGACGCTGTCGCGCGCGCACTTCAAGGCGATGAGGTTGGCCTCCGAACCACCGCTCGCCAACGTGCCGAAACTGTTCGGACCATACGCGAGCAGATCGCAAAGCCAGCGAATCACGCGCGCCTCGATCATCGCCGACGTTGGACCATTGCGCCACGCGCCTGCGTTTTGGTTGAGCATCGAACTCAGAACATCGGCCCAGACACCGATGGGCAAAGGCGTGGGATTGAACTGACCGAAGTAACGCGGACTCGGAACGCCCATCGCATTTGGCGCGACGTCGCGGCGAAAGCGCTCCAGGATCTCTTCGATCGCGATGCCCTTCTCGGGTAACGGTTCGTCGAACAGTTTCTCAAGATCGGCGGGTGCCGCTTCGGGAGTCACACGCCGTGAACCCAGTGCCTCGACAAACTCTTCGACGATCCGGGGAACAGTTTTTCCCAGTAAGCGGTGTTGCTCAACAAAATCATCAATCATATTCTTTGTTCAATGAATGAATTCGAGGAAACCCTAAGATCTAACCAATCCGCGTATGACCTGGACCTCGCGCCGGAAACCGTAGCGAACCTGAGCGCCTACTACAGTTTACTCTTGCGCTGGAACCCGCGTCTTCACCTGGTCGCGCCCTGCTCGCCGGAAGAGTTCGCGACGCGGCACGTGCTCGAGTCGTTAATGTTACTCAAACACCTCCCGGCAGGTGCAACTGTCGCAGACATCGGCTCCGGCGCCGGCCTTCCGGTCATCCCCTGCCTCATCGCCCGGCCCGATTTGCAAGCCACGTTGATCGAGTCGTCACAAAAGAAATCCGTCTTCCTGCGTGAAGCCTTGAATACAGTAGCGCGAAAAGCCGCGATCGTCGCCCGGCCCTTTGAAGAAGTGGCAACACTCGACGTGTCGTTCGTCACCTGCCGCGCGTTAGACGAGTTCATCGAAAAAGTGCCGCTAATAATCGAGTGGGCGCCCACCGGAAGTTCACTGTTGTTATTTGGCGGGGAAACGCTGCGCGAAAAACTCAACGAGACGACAATAAGAAGTCAGGAATTCCGACT
This sequence comes from Pyrinomonadaceae bacterium, assembly GCA_035276045.1. Lineage (GTDB taxonomy): Bacteria > Acidobacteriota > Blastocatellia > Pyrinomonadales > Pyrinomonadaceae > PSRF01. The sequence continues at coordinate 3,850 of DATELZ010000046.1, forward strand.
TCCACTCTCCGAGAAAAGATCCCTCTTCGTGGTCGCTTAAGCAGGCTCTTCCCTCACGACGTCCGCCGGCTTCTTGTCCTCTCGCAAACCCTGGAACGATGGATGACGAATGATGTCTTCATCGGTCCACTCGGCAAATGCGACTTCCCCAACCAGCGCCGGTTCCACCCAGACTGCACGACGCAAACCCGGATCGACAGGGATCTGCGCGAAAGGACGCGTGGGGCGCTTGAGCTTGTCGAGCATTTTCTTGAGATCCACTCGCATCTGGTTGCTGAAACCAGTGCCTGCGCGGCCGGCGTAGATCAGTTTTCCCTTGTCGTAAACACCCAGCACCAGCGAGCTGAACGGAAGCCCTTTGTCGGACAACGTGTAACCTGCAATCACAAATTCCTGCCGCTTCAGACACTTGATCTTTAACCAGTTGCGGCTGCGCGTCGATTCGTACCTCGACTCCGCCAGTTTCGAAACAATCCCCTCGATGCCAAACTTGCACGCCTGCTTAAACATCGCGGCGCCATTGCCCTCGACGTGATCGCTGTAACGCAACGGACTGTCTTCCGGCACTCGCTCAAATAGCTCCTCCAACACTCGCTTCCGCTCGCGCAACGGACAACGCGTCAGATCGAACCCGTCGAGATAGATCAAATCGAAGATATGAAACATCAACCCCGCGGCCTGGTTCTTGTTGATGTGCGTCTGTAGCTTTTGAAAACTCGCGCGTCCCTTCGCGTCGAGGGCGATGACCTCGCCGTCGAGAATCGCGCTCGTCAAATGCAGCGGCTTTACCGCCTTCGCAAGCGTCGGAAATTTGGCGGTCCAGTCTTTCTGGTTGCGAGTCCAGAAGCGAACCTGGGCACGGTTCACATGACAGATCAACCGGTAGCCATCCAGTTTCAATTCGTGAAACCACTCGTCACCGGAAGGTGGTTTATCGACCAGCGTGGCAAGTTGGGGAGAAACGAATTCGGGCAGCGGCGCTTTGCGCGCGCCGGGCAGGAGTTTGATCTGTTTAAGCTTCATGGGCGTACCGATTCTACTTCTTCGGCACCATGATTGCAGCAACTAGCTCGTGTTGCTCGTTTTGTATCGAAAGAAGTCGGAACACAGGAAAGCGAGGGGTTGTGCTTCCCAAAGATTCTAGCGCTTCACGCGTAACGACACGATCAATTCCGGGAACCTTTGCCATGTATGCTGTCAGGCCCATGAACGAGATTTATCATCTGGTTACACGTGGTGGACAGGACACTTTGTGCGGCCTGCGAGTCAGCCGCATCGCCTCGGATCGGACCGGCAACAGGTTACAGTTGGTGAATCAGTTACCCGACGACAAGAGCATCTGCAAACACTGCGAACGGATCAAGAATCAGGAAGCGATCCAATAATCCCACCAGGGTGTTACCTTTTAAGGTACTGCGGTCCTCTGTGTCCTCTGCGTTATTGCTGTGGCGAACTTTAGAGACAGGACACTGGCATGCAAAAGGCCCACTGCGTAACCAAACGCAGTGGGCCTTTCGTGTGGGCCATTAAACCCCGACTTACTCTTCTGTTTCCGGAGCAGCGACGACATCAACATCGCCATCGCCATCGGTCGTAGCAGCAGGCGGAACGACAACCGGTTCGCGCGCCGGCAGCACGATGTCGTGACCGCCGACGATATCGGGAAACTCGTCGAGATCCCGATCGCGTCCCTGATCGACCGTCTCATCACGTTCGATGTCCACGTTGCGGTAGTACTCCATGCCGGTGCCGGCCGGAATCAACCGCCCCATGATGACGTTCTCTTTCAATCCGCGCAGGTAATCCACGCGGCCGGAGATCGCCGCTTCGGTAAGCACGCGAGTGGTCTCCTGGAACGACGCCGCCGAGATGAACGAATCGGTCGAGAGCGACGCTTTTGTGATACCCAGCAGCAACGGCTCGGCCTGCGCCACTTCGCCATCATCCTGCCGGACGCGTTCGTTCTCGTCCTGGAAGCGGAACCGGTCCACCTGCTCTTCGAGCAGGAATTCCGTGTCGCCGACTTCCTTGATCTTCACCCAGCGCAACATCTGACGGACGATCACTTCGATGTGCTTGTCGTTGATGTTCACACCCTGGAGACGATAGACCTCCTGGATTTCGTTTACGAGATATTCCTGCAAACGGCTCATACCGAGCACGCGCAAGATGTCGTGCGGGTTGAGTGGTCCATCCATGAGCGCCTCGCCGGCACGAACGCGATCGCCATCCTGCACGTTGATATGCGTACCACGCGGGATGTCGTACTCGCGCTCTTCACCGTCGTCGCCGGTAATGATCAGTTTGCGTTTACCTTTTGAGATCGCGCCGAGCGTGACGGTGCCGTCGATTTCAGACATGACCGCGGTTTCCGCCGGACGGCGAGCTTCGAAGAGCTCGACGACGCGCGGCAAACCACCCGTGATGTCTTTCGTCTTGGTCGTCTCGCGCGGGATCTTCGCGATGATGTCGCCCGGCTCGACTTCTTCGCCGTCTGACACCATCAGGTTCGCGCGCACCGGCATCTGGTAAGTCTTCAGCACCTTGTTGCTGGCGCTGCGCATTTCCAGACGCGGCTGTTTCTTTTCGTCAGGCGAGTCTTTCACGACCATGCGCGACTGACCGGTCACTTCGTCGACTTCTTCGTCGAACGTCACGCCTTCCTTCAAGTCCTGGAACTTAACGTGTCCAGCGACTTCCGTCAGGATCGCGAACGTGAACGGGTCCCACGTCGCCAGCAGTTGGTCCTGCGTGACGCGAGCGCCGTCTTCGACGAGGATGTGCGCGCCGTAAACAATCTGGTAACGCGCTGCTTCACGGCCGCGATCGTCGATGATGATCAACGAACCGTTGCGGTTCATCGCGATGCGCTCGCCCTTGCGGCTTTTGACCGTTTGCAGGTCGAGGTACTTGATCGTGCCGTCCTGACGAGCTTCGTGCTTCGAAGACTCTTCGAGACGCGCCGTGCCGCCGATGTGGAACGTGCGCATCGTCAACTGCGTGCCCGGTTCGCCAATCGACTGCGCGGCGATAACACCAACCGCTTCGCCGATTTCTACCGGTCGACCAGTTGCGAGGTTGCGTCCGTAGCACTTGATACAGCAGCCACGACGCGATTCGCAGGTCAACACAGACCGGATTCGGACGCGCTGAACGCCGGATCGTTGGATCTCGGAAGAAAGATCTTCGTCGATCTCGTGATTGGCCTCCACGATCGGATTGCCCTCGATAGGATCGACGACCTCCTCGAGCGCGGTGCGGCCGACAATGCGGTCG
>DATELZ010000047.1:0-20878 GCA_035276045.1 Pyrinomonadaceae bacterium
GGCAGTAGTTATGTAGAGGTAGGCCAAGCGAGATATGAACTAAGATATCGACAACGACGATTCAGCGCGATGCAAAAGCAAGCTCTGGCGATGGGCTATCAGTTGGTGCCCGCGTGAGTTTCTAGGAAGGGGTTCACCCCAATTTTTTGTGGCAATCTTGTGGCACGAATTTAGATAAGAGCATGAGCACTGTGTATAGCTATGTATAGAACCATCAAAAAACCCCTGAAAAACCGCTATGGCTGCAACCTGTTGAATGGAGATTACTTCCCTTTTTCTCCTGGACTCGATTCGTAATTAGAAGGTCGCCGGTTCAATTCCGGCAGCCGGCTCCATGTAATCCTCAGTTTGTACAACAATTTAGCGCAATTATGAAGGCGGCCGGTGGGCCGCCTTTGATGTTTGTGCGCCCTCGCTAATCCCGTCTCAATTAATTCCCTTCCACACTTTGAACCTTTCTCACCGGTGCCGTTACTCACTGGAGGCACAAGTCAATAGTCGTTCGAACGCTGCGGACTACAAGTGAGAAGGAACCAGACCATGAAGCACACTCACCAATCAGACTCACCGAGATCCGGAAGACGGTGGAACCTTTTTATTCTCCTTACGCTGATCGCGTTTGTTCTTTCATCGGCGGCATCGCCCATCGTCTTTGAGGCAATGAGCAAGAACCAGGACCCCGCGCCTAAATCAGGCACATTGCCTCCGACAGGCCGGCTGCCGTTCGAAAACCCCAACCTGCAACAAGCTACACCCGGAGCGAACGAAGTCAACGAAGGTTGCTGTGTGAACTGGTCGCTGCGCTCCGAGACCGGACCCGGCGTGCGACACGACCATGCGATGGCCTATGACAAAGGAAGCGGCAGAATCACACTCTTCGGCGGGTCGACACCGGGCCACGTCCATAAGAACGATACCTGGGTCTGGGACAGCACCGCGCGTGTTTGGACAGACGTCTCGCCTGCCGATCTCAAACCCAGTCCACGCGCGCAACACGCGATGGTGAGCGTAACCAGCGCAGCCGGCAGCAGACTGCTTCTATTCGGTGGCCTCTCGACAAACCTCCTGACAAACGACACGTGGGAGTGGAACGGCACGACGATGAAATGGACCAGTCTCTCTCCAACCGGGCCCATCCCCAGCCGACGCATGTATCACGCGATGGTCTTCGATCCTGGGCGCGGCAAAGTCCTTCTATTCGGCGGATTCGGCGCCAATGGCCTCACCTTGAATGATATGTGGGAATGGGACGTAACAGCCAAGACGTGGGCAAACATCAATCAAACCGGCTTGCTCCCTAGGCCGCGTATGAGTTTCGGCATGATTTACGACGAAGCATCCGACAAGGTTGTTCTTTTCGGCGGAAACAATGGCCCTACAAAATTCGACGATACGTGGGAATGGGATCCTGTCACCAGGACGTGGGCAGAAGTGACTCCAGCAGGCGCGAAGCCATCGGCGCGTTCCGCGGCGTCGATGGTCTACAACTCTGCCTGCATGAAGGGCCTCCTCTACGGCGGTCAGATGATAGGTGGCGGCGAGAGAGACGAGCAGTGGGAGTGGGACGGCCTGATGAAGACCTGGAGCCTCGTCAGCGCAAATGCGAACGGGCCAGGTATTCGTTCTAACCACGGAATGGCCTATGACCCCAACCGCAATGGCATGGTCCTCTTCAGTGGCCTCAATCCCGGTACGGGCGATACGTGGGAAGTCGCGTGTCAGTGCGCGGACGAGGCAGCGCCGCTCGACGCAAATGGCGACGCAATTCTCCCTCCCGGCGTCGACCATAATACGGTCGAGTATGAAGACGTCGAGCAAGACGCGGGACTAGTTAAGGACATTTACAGCGAGCACGACACAAGCGTCGACACATGGCGCAACGAAGAATGCGAGACCTCCATCGGCGGAACGGCGCCCGAGCCGACCCTGGACGACCTTGCTAAAGAACTGGCGGACGCAGGCATCACCGGCGTTACTCCAGAAGAGATCGCTAAAGCGCTTGAAGAGTGGGAGAAACAGATCGAGATCGTCGCGGGTCAGGAACAGATGAAGCTACCAGGCGCGGGCCCAGTAACGCTCCCTCACACGCCACCAACCGCGCCTCCTCGTTGCAGGAAGAGAGGATGCAAATACGTTTTCGGCGGCCGCGATCTCGTCTTCGTTCATGGTCTCAAACTCAGTCACCTCATGGACAAGATGTCCGGCAAGCCCGAGGCAAGCGCCGAATGGAAAGAGCCGACTATGTTTCCCGGCTCGATCGAAAACCCGGAATTCTACGGAAACGGCTATTTCAAACGCGCGGCGGAGCAGTATTGGAAAGCGCACATTGACCGTTTCCTGCGCCGCAAGGGAATTCAGAATCGTTACCTCATCGTCTCTTACTCGAGTAACGAGCGGCTGGAAACCGCTGCGCATGCAATCCTGACGCAGATCGGCGACGCAATGCGTACCGGAGAGGGAGTTGTCGATCTCTCGGGGAAGAACGACCGCACGAATTTCGGCATGCCCAGTTACGTTGTCGTGTCGCACTGCGCGGGCGCGCCCGTGACCGACGTCGCAATGGCTTCCGCCATCAAACATCCGAACCTCCAGGCTGGCGTCATCGCGCGCCATGCCAAGGCACACATCTCTCTGGCGGGAGCTTTCTCCGGCTCGCGCATGGCCACCGCCGTAGTCGTGTTGTCAAAGTACATCGCCACCCAAACGCCGGACTGGGTATGCCCCGTCGCCAGGCTGGGACTGATGGCGTGGCGCATGGGAGAGGCCGAGTTGCCGAAGTGTCCGATAGTATTCAACACACTTAAGAAAAGTATCGTCGTCGACCTCGTGCCGATCGTGATGAAACTCAAATGGGGATCTTATATTGACGAGACGCCTGTCCGGACGTTGACCGTCGTCGGAGCGCATCCGACTTTTCTAACACCCTTAAAGCGAATATTAAATCCCGGCTTTGACGACGGTGTATTGACAATCAACTCACAGGTCGCCAATCCCAATATCACCTTCTTATGGCCCAGCGGTTTTACTCCAAACCCGATTGGCGCGATCAGAGTTTTCGACATGGGCGTCGCATCCCCCAAGGGACTCGGATCGCCCCTCAGAGCCATAGGGTATTACTGGGATCAGTACGTCGAGCCAAAGTTCCTCTTCTCGCTGCGTCCCGGACTTGTCGCAGGATCGGCGACCCCCTACATCTCGCCGACTGGTATGGTGCAGCCGGTTTTCAATGAATACTTGCTCACCGGCGGCTTCAATTCTTTGCGGCGTTACAGCAAACACTACTCCGCTTTCCAAAGCACGTCCGATCATTTCAGTGGTTACACTGGCCCCTGGGACAATCCCGACGACAAGGATTATCGCAAGACGTTTTTGCTCGAACGTAACTTCGAAGAGACTCGCGTTATTACAGACCCGGGAGTCTACGAAAACTACGAGGCGGCCTACTCCTGCGACAATCAACCGCTGTTGGATCGAGCGACAGTGCCGCAGGTGCGTGAGATCGTGCGGGGGCGCAAGATCAGATTCCGCTTCGGCAAAAGGAATCGGACCTGGTGGATATGGAAGCGCACCTACCACCTGTTGGACGGTCACGAAAACAAGGTCGTCATGGACTACGTCTACGGGTCAGTGCTAACGGGTGGTTGCCCGCAATGTCCTCCTCCCCGGCCCAGCGATGACTGCAATCAGAACGGCGCCGACGATGGCTGCGACATTTCGAATGGCAGTTCAAGCGATTGCAATAGCAACGGCATCCCTGACAGTTGCGACGGGGCTTCACCGGTCGAAATAAGGGAGACTATGCAACCCAAGGCAAGCGCAACCGCTGGGCAAAAGGCGATCTCATTTACCGCATCAGCCACAACCAACCTTAACTGCTCTCCACTCACCTACCGCTGGAGCAAGGACGGCGTGGATCTAAACGACGGCGGCGCCTTCTCCGGCACAAAGACCAACGGGCTGACTATCAAGCCTGTCTCGACGGCAAACGCGGGCGTTTACGTGCTCACCATCACAAACGCCTGCGGCTGCTCGGCCACTGCCTCCACCAAGCTCACCGTCAAGGACAGCGACAACCTACGCCTGGACCCGTCCGTTCTCGAACGGAGTCCGAATCTTAATCCGCTGCAAGGAGGGACGAACATGTTCACTGTCTTGGGCGGCGGCTCGACCACTTCGCCGACGCAGATCGGCTCGACCGAACAAGCGACATTCAGTCAGATCACAATACGCTACGGACGAATTCTCGCCGCCAACGAGAAGCTTGCGCTCGAATACACTTTTGACGCAGTTCCCCTAGCGGTTTCGTCTGCCCCTGACTTTAACGTCACGCGTGTTGGCAATGAATCCTCTTTCTTTGAAGTGGAAAAGACGCGCCGGACTATTTACGGCGCCGGCCTGTCACCGTTAGGATTTCAGCTTTACTTCAGGCCGCAAAGCAATCTCAGGCCATTTGTCGGTGCGAGCGGTGGCTTTCTCTACTTCAAAGACGCCGCTCCTAAATTCAGGAGCGCCCGTTTTAATCCGAACTCTAACTTTGCCAGTGGTCCAATATTCCTGGGCGGCTCTCCTCGAACTAACGATGAGCGCTTCAATTATGCGTTTGATTTCGGAGGCGGCATACAAGTGCCGGCCGGCCCGCGGCAGGCATTCATATTCGGTTATAAGTATCACCACTTCTCGAATATGAGTCGCGGCGTTCCCAATAACCCCGGCTTCGACGCGCATATCTTCTACACCGGGTATTCGTTCTCGTTCTTGAAAAAGTAAACTTGTGTTGGACATTGAAAATTTCTTTGACCTCACATGACGGAGTCGAACCAAATTGAGCCACGAGTCCCGGGTGACGAAAACGAGCGCTCACTCCTGCGACGAGTTGCGGCAGGCGATGTCGAAGCATTTAAGACCCTGCACCAGGCTTATCAGAAACGTTTGTTTGCCTACGCAATGAAAATGCTGGGCGACGCGGGCGCGGCCGAAGAACTGAGCAGCGACGTGATGTTCGAGGTTTGGAAACAGGCCCGGCAGTTTCGAGGTAAATCAAAGGTGTCAACCTGGATCTTCGGCATCGCTCATTACAAAACCTTGAACGCACTGCGCCGCAAAGGTCCTGGTATGGCTGTCACATTGGACCAGGCAAAAACTACTTCCGACCGGCGGCCCGATCCCGAGCAGTTGGCTGAGCGCTGCGACATGCTCGAGCGGTTGGAGACAGCGCTTGGACATCTCTCCCTGGACCACCGCGAGGTCATCGAGTTGACCTTCTATCACGAGTTCTCGTACGAAGAGATTGCGCAGATAATGAATTGTCCAGTCAACACCGTGAAGTCCAGAATGTTTTATGCAAAACAGAAAATGCGTGAGGTTCTCAGCCAATTGAACTACGCCGGGATCGTGTAATCGACGATGAAGGAACCAGACATCGCCAGTTGCAATAATGCCAGTTGCAATAATAAAGAGATCCAATACCTGTTGCCCTGGTATGTAAATGGAACCGCGACAACGGCTGATCGCGAGGCCGTTGACGGTCATCTGTCTCAGTGTTCAGCCTGTATGGCAGACCTGGAACTGCTGAGAGGTTTACGCGTGGTGATAGAAAACTCGAATGAGCGGATTGCGTATCCGTCCGACATTCAAATCAACCGATTGGCAGCGCGGATTGAAGAGTTTGAGACTAAGCAAGCCCGCCGGAAACCTATTGCTCGTCTCACAGACTGGTGGGGTTCGCTGCCAGCGCTTTCTCGAACCGCATTTGCCGCGCAAGCCGTCGTTTTGATTGTGTTGGCTGGCGTATCGGCAGTGCTCGTCAAACGCGCTCAGGATTTGGCGGCGACGGCGCGCGCGGAGCGGCAGCGGGCTGACGCGAACGAATCCCTGCTGGCCCAGGAGAAGCAACGCAATATTGAATACCAGGGTCTCTCTGGTCCAAAAACAGATGGGGGGACAGATCTTAAGATCACCGTTGTCTTTCGCGAGGACGCAGCCGAGAAAACCATTCGTGAGTTGCTGCTGGAGATCAATGGCGCCAGGATCGTCTCTGGTCCAACGTCTGCCCGCTTCTATCTGCTTGGCATTGCTGTCCCGCCAGGCGCGGACTCACAGAAGATAATGAATGATGCTATCGCACGATTGCGACTGCGCCGCGATGTGGTGCAGTTAGCAGAACCGTTGCCTTGAGACATTGCGATGATAAGACAAACAGCCTCTCTCCTGATTCTGCTTTTCTTCACAGCGCTCATAATTGGTCCAGCCACTGCTCAAAACGAAGTACAAATCAAACTCACCCGCGATCAAAAGAGGACGACAAGCTTGGGAGTTACGAATACCTGCTCTGCTATCCACGTCTTCGAGTTGAGTGACAATCCGCAAATAACCTGGCTGAAAATTATCGACCGTCCGGCAGCCATTGCGCCCGGAGCGACACGAAATTTTGTGATCGAACTCAACAGCGCGAATTTAAACGCGGGCTCCTATCTTGGTGAAGTGCCGATTACCTGCGTGGACTGTGCCACAGAACCTCGGTGCGGGCCCACCCGATTCACTGTTCCCTTTCGATTGACGGTGCATTGGTCCACCGCAGAAGCTGAGAGTTGGCAACAAAGCGAGTACGTCCCCGGCGAAATTCTGGTAACCCTGAGAGGCCAGTCAAGAGAGATCAACCGAATCATCAGAATACTCGAACTCAGACATCAATTGAGGAAAGAGTCGACGGTAAAACTCTCATCCACCGGGGAAGTGCTGGTTCGCTTCACGGTTCGGAACCCAAATCAATCGATACCTGAACTTGTACTCAGTATTCAAAACGGAGAAATCCCTCTGGATTTTTCCGTGCAGCCTAATTTCATATACACGGGATCCGGTTCTCAAGGTCAGGACTATGAAAGCCTGCAATTTGGCCCAAAGCTTATCAGGTCAAATCTTGTATCCCCTTACTCGACCGGCAAGGGCGTTCGCATAGGTTTGGTCGATACCGGAGTCGATAAACACCGGGACCTTAAAGAAAAGATTATCGAGCGAAAAAACTTCACTGACGATAAAGAACTTCGACGGGATAGTCATGGAACGATCATGGCGGGAATTATCAGTGCAATCCCCAACAACGGGTTCGGTATAAATGGCGTGGCCCCCGACGCAAAAATCATCTCCATCAAAGTCTTGAAACAAGTGTCACCGACAGTTCCACCAAGGGGAACCTCATTCACGATCGTGCAGGGGATAAATTATGCGATTGAACGGAAAGTTCAGATAGTGAACCTCAGTATTGGTGCATCTCAGCCGGATCCAAAAGTTTCCGACCTCGTGAGGGCAGCCGTCAGGCGCGGGATCGTGATAGTTGCCGGCGCGGGTAATGATGGACCAGGAGGACGCCCCAGTTACCCTGCGGCGTTGAGTGAAGTTATTGCCGTCTCAGCTGTGGATCACTATAAGAGAGCTTATGTACGGGGAACGACTGGAGAATATATCGACCTGGCGGCGACTGGTGTCGGGATTCTGAGTACGTGGCCTGAGAACACCTTTCATGACTCGGACGGCAGTTCGGAGGCCGCCGCACACGTCACGGGTGTTGTCGCGCTCCTTCTCGAAAAGAAGCCCACGATCTCGCCTGCTCAGATTCAGAATCTGCTGGAGCGAACCGCAACCGACCTTGGACCAAGAGGAAAAGACAGTATTTTTGGAAGCGGGCTTGTCGACGCCTGCGAATCGCTCAAGTCCATTATGGGTATTGGGCAAACATGCTCGGTCACCGCGAGCAATTAGAACCGCCACGCTAATCGGTCGCCCGGCGTGTAAAAATAAGCATTCGGGAATGGCTTTGCGTCTTTGCGCCTTTGCGGGAGACTTCTTCCTCCCGATAAGGCACTTGTTGGGCAAAGCTTTCGGGAATAGACTGTTTCCGCCGAGAGGTTTGTCCGCAATGTTTCTGCGTGGAGTTTTTTCTTGCCGATCCTTAACGACGAACAATTACAACAATATAAGAACGACGGTTTCCTGGTGCTGAAAGACTTCGTCGAAGCCCACGAATGCGACGCACTGCGCCAGAGGATCGACGAGTTGATCCAGGAGTTTGATCCGGCGGGTGTGGTTTCGATCTTTTCGACGAACGAACAGGATCGCATCGCCGACGATTACTTCATGTCCTCGGGCGATCAGATCCGGTTCTTCTTCGAAGAGAACGCGTTCCTGCCTGACGGCACACTCAAACAATCCAAAGAGCGTTCGATCAACAAGATCGGACACGCGCTGCACGACCTCGACCCAGTGTTCAATCGTTTCTCTCGCAGCGAAAAGATCGAACAACTCGCCGCTGCGATCGGCTTCACCGACCCGCGCCTGGTCCAATCGATGTACATCTTCAAGCAGCCAAACATCGGCGGCGAAGTGAGTTGTCACCAGGACAGCACTTTTCTCTACACGGAACCGGCCGACATCGTCGGGCTGTGGTTCGCTCTCGAAGACGCGACGATCGAGAACGGTTGCTTGTGGGCCATACCGGGCGGACACAAGCGCGGGCTGAAATCGCGCTGGGTCAGATCGGAAAACGGCAGGATGGAGTTTCGGACGTTCGATGCGGCGCCATGGCCCGAAGACGAGCTGGCGCCGCTCGAAGTAAAGAAAGGCAGCTTGATCTTACTGGACGGACTGCTGCCGCACAGAAGTTTTGCAAACAGATCGACGCGCTCGAGACATGCTTACACGCTTCATCTCATCCACGCCGATGCGACGTACTCAGCCGGCAACTGGCTGCAACGCTCCGCAGCGTCGGCCTTTCGCGGCTTCTAAACTATCGCCGTAACACGGTTGCCGTAGCTACACCTCCAAGACTGCTCCGCACCGTGATGTTCTGCGGATTGGTCGCCACACGGAACTCGCCTCGCCCACTCGACAGCGTGCCGATGAGCTGTCCAGTCGACGTGACAAACACAGTCAACGTAGCGCTCCGGTTGGTACTCGTCGCCTCGACACGCAGTTCACGTTTACCGCTGTCGTATTCAACACGCGTGATGCGAACGGTGTCAGCGCTCGGCGGCGGTGTTGGTGTTGGTGTTGGTGTTGGCGTCGGAACCGGTGTCGGTGTTGGAACCGGCGTTGGAGTAGGTGTGGGGGTTGGTGTCGGCGCAGGCGTGGCCCGTGTCACAGTCACCGAAACATTACGACGTCCCAGCCGGTCATTCCGAATATTGATGCTGACCGTCTGAGTCGACGTTACGTTCCGAGCCGTCACACTGAAGCGAACACTCGAAGTGCCTGCCCGCATGACTACCGACGATGGCACGCTTAGCGCTGCGGTGTTGCTGCTGGAAACCGAGAATGTAAAACCACCCGAAGGCGCCACTGCGCCCGGATTCAGTGTGATCGTGATCTCGCTCGTGCTGCCCGCGGATATGGTCGACGGCGTCGCCGTCACGCTGCCGTAAGCGGGAGTAACAACAGCCGCTCCAGTTGAGTTAACTAATCCCGCCAATCCCGGATTCGCTCCGATGATGGGCAACGCAATATCCGGCCGGCCATCGCGATTGAAGTCGCCGGTGACAATCGTTCCCGCGCCAACACTCGAATTCGCGGGAGGCGCGAGGTATAGAAGCGGCGAACGAAATGTGCCATCGCCGTTGCCCAGCCGAAGCTCGAGCAGTCCTTCCGTTCCGTTTGCGAGGGCCATCGCCAGATCGAGAAAACCATCGCGATTGAAATCAGCAATCACCTGATACTGCGGCACACGCAACCGCGGCTCGGTAATGATCTGCGCCGGTTGAAACGTGCCGTCGTTGTTGCCGAGAAGGATCGCGGTCCTGCTGCCGTTGAGTGCTATAGCAACAACTAAGTCCTGAATCGTGTCGCCATTGAGATCCGCAACGTCGATGTCTGTACCGTCAACTCCGATCGTGCCGGACGGCAGCAGATTGATCGTCCGTTGTTTCAAAAACGATCCATTGCCGATGCCGAGAAGAACGTAGACCTGTGCTCGATCGCCGGCGATACCGAGATCTTTGATTCCGTCGCTGTTGAAATCGCCGACGGCAATGCGCGACATTCCGGTGCCGACGTCGAGTTCGAAAGGTGGTTGAAATGTGCCGTCGCCAAAGCCGAGCATCACAGTGATGTTTTGCGCGGCCACGCACGGCGCTACGAAACACGACAGCGCATGGGCCAACACGACGTCGAGCCGTCCATCGTTATCAAGATCCGTCGCGATGATCGCGGGCGAATCATCCTGCGCCGCGGTGTTCTCGAACATGACGGGCGCTCTAAAAGTGCCGTCGCCATTGCCCGCTAGCATTGCGAGACTGAACTCGGCGTCGATGAGTGAAACAGCAAGGTCCACTCTCCCGTCGCTGTTGAAGTCGCCGGCGGCGAGATCCTGTGATTGGGCGCCGGTTGAGAAATTAACCCTGGGCCGAAACGTTCCGTCACCATTACCCAGCATCACGCCCACTCCACCTGAGCTTGTCGCAACGAGATCCGGAATGCCGTCGCCATTCAGATCAGCAACGATGTGGTTGTTGCCAAGGATCGGGTAGTTGTTCCTGGAGAAAGTTTGAGCGAAAGCGTTGTATTGGAAAGCGAGTACTGCGATTGAAAGCAAAAGAACCGAGACCAAGTGTCTCGAAGAACGAATGTAGTCAGTCAGCATGATCCCATTTCCTCCCTAAAAACAGTCCACACACAGCGATATTGGGTAGTGTCTATTTGCTCTGCGTTCTCCGCGTGTCTCTGTATGCTCTGCGTTTAACACGTCTAAAAGTAAAGTTTACGCAGAGGTCCCAAAGGAACGCAGAGAACGCAGAGTTGAACTAAGTCGGGATTTTTTCGGGGGGAAGGCTCGGGCTAACTTAAGAGTGGACCGGCTTGAAACGAAGCGCCGGTAGTATTAGCTCGATTCTTTGGCGCAACTATACGGGAAGCCCTGTGGGGCAGGCAATAGAGTTTTAATTACTTGGCCGCAAAAGTCCACGGAAAATGCCTTGCACGCGGACCTGGCTGGCGGGGAGTGTGAGAGGTTGAAGTTGAGAGTTAGCCGGCTGTAATTCGATGTTCGTGCCACGACGATAAAGCCGTTTCAAGGTGGCCTGATTTTCCTCGATCAGTAACGCGACGACGATCTCTCCATCACGGGCGTCGGTGCGATTTTCGATCAACGCGATGTCGCCGTCGCAGATGTGCTCGTCGATCATCGAATCACCTTTTACGCGTAACGCATAAACTCGATCCGGCTTTACTCGACCAAGCAAAAAACGCGGCACTGGAATGCGCTCTTCATAGTCAACCACTTCAAGCGGCGCGCCGGCGGCGATCCGGCCAAGCAGTTTTACTTCACACAGCGAATCACTGCTCTTGTCTTCGACTTTGACGTTGAGCGCGAACGAACCATCTTCATGTTCACGGACCAACAAACCGCGACGCTCGAGCGCGGCAATATGTTTTGCGATCGTGGCGCGCGACTTCACACCAAACTGTCGGGCAATTTGAGCGTACGAAGGGATGTAACCGTGGCGTTCGAGAAAACGAGTGATGTAATCGAGAATTTCTTTTTGTCGCTGCGTTCGTGGGAGCATATCTTTCAGCAGTTCCCCGATTAGTGACTCCGGCTTGCTTGTGTGGGTAAGAGCTTGAGTCGCCGCTAATGGTGACGAAGCATTCTATGGCGCTCACACAAAAGCGTCAAGCTTTGTCTCGATAATTATCAACGAACTGAATAACGCACCAACGTGCGCGGAAAAATGCGGACAGATACAGGCATTTGTCCGATTTGCACTGCTTCAGTCTTGAGCACTTGCTCCGCTTTAGAGTTGTAGATCGCTTCGTTGAGATCGTTGTCAGGTGTGATTACCGCACCTTTGAGAGCAGCGCCGACGAAGACGCCTTTGCTGCGCGAGTAAGAAAGGATGCCGGCGTTGAGTCGAAGATTAGTGGAGGCTGCTGCCTCACGACCGATTGGACCAGCAGCGACGCTTGCTTCGCCGCCGATCTCAAACTTGTCTTTGAGTAAACCATTCAAACCACTTTCGTTCATGATGAGCAGAACGTAATCAGTTTTCTGCGCGCCGATCTGCGGTCCAAAACTGCCGCCGCCGAGATGAAAGAATGCCGGCGCGCTCCAACCACCTTTGACGCGTCTGCTGATCACGCCCTGACCACCGCGTCCGCCGACGAGAAAGGCTGCTTTGATCACGTTGGGAAAGACGGCAATCGCTTCGGCTGTATCGAGCAACTCCTGGGGAATCGCTTTGTCTTTGACGTTCATAATTTCGGTGAACGTCTTCGCGGCCTCGCTCGAGTGACGCGCCGCGTCGTTTGTGCGCGACGACGACTTCTTCTGCGCCGGCGTCAAGACTGCAGTTGAAAACAAAAGTCCGACCAGAACTAAGGCGAACGAAGCACGAAGCAATGACATAAGACGATCCTCCTGAAGTCCTACGATGCAGTTTCTCAAGATTAGTTTCCCGATATTCTCAACGTACTCTGCGTATCCTCCACTACCTCTTCGTTGAAGACAAACTGAAACACAGAGAACGCAGAGGTACGCAGAGAAACGCGGACGCATTAGTGGCAATGCGCCTCAACTTTCTTCTTGACTTCGATAGTTGATGAGTAATACAGTGCGCGGCACTTCGCATTGCTTGTTTCTAGCTTTGATTAGGCGTCCCCCCGGCCCCGGATCAACGGACGAGCCTCCACTCACAATGATCGCAGGCTACTCGACGAGGCTGGCGTGTGTGTTCTTACTAACACGTGACGCTGCGTCGCAGTCGATTAGTCAAACAATCAGGATTCAAGGGGTTTCTCTAGCAACCTCTGCCAGTCGCATCAGGACCAGCGCCCGGTAGAGCAGTATCAACCAAAAAAGATCGCAGATATTCGAGCCGTTCGTAACGGTGAAGTATCTGCAAGTCTCTCAATCCATACCACGGAAGCAAAACGGCGCGTGGCAAGGTAGGCACGCGCCCTGAATAGGAGGACTTTCCTGATGGCGTATATCTCCAAACGGAATAGACGAAAAGAAAAGGAAAAGCAGACAGCGGCTAATAACCGCGCCGAGCTGGTCGCAGCCGGTTTTAAACGTCGCGACCTGCTCAAAATGGGATTGCTTACAAGTGCGGGTTTGCTAATCCCGAAAAAAGGATTGAGTGCTCACCCGCTCAACACGAGAGGTTCGTTCGACGACGACGAGCCGAATAGTCCCAACACAACCCCATTCCAGGAACTGATGCCGCGACTGTCGATTCTGCCGACTGTCCCGGCGTTGAATCCGGTTCCCACAATCGCGCCGAATACCGCAGCCGGCGAAGCGCGAACAGTGGCTCATCAAGCGTTTGCACAGTTTCCGCCACAACGTTTCTACGAAATGTCGGAGCACCTGGCGAATGTGAACATGGGTCTTCCCGGCGAACTTCCGCCGCAACCAGTCTGGACCTTCAACGGTCTTACGCCTGGTCCACTAATCGTTGAACGCTATGGCAACCTTGGTAACCCCGGCGCCGGTTCAGCATTGCTTCGCATCCGCAATAATCTACCGGCAAACAACGGAGGCTTTGGTCTGCCGTCGACTACTTTACACTTGCATAATGGCCACACGCCGCTCGAAAGCGACGGGTTCCCGTGCTTCTTCATGGAACGCGGCCAGTTCTACGATCATCACTACCCCAATGTCTACGCTGGTATTAACTCGACGCATCCCGGCACTGGCGACATCAAGGAAGCGATGCACACGCTGTGGTATCACGACCACCGCATCGATCACACTGCCGAAAACACCTATAAAGGTCTCGCAGGCGCCTATATCCTGTTCAACGAATTCGACACAGGCGATGAGAACACCGGTTTCCGTCTGCCGAGTTTCGGCGACGGCCAAAACCCGCTCACCAGCTTCGACATCTACATGGTTTTCAACGACAAGGTCTTCGATAACCAAACCGGTCTGTTGAAGTTCGATCTGTTCAATACAGACGGCATCCTGGGCGACAAGTATCTCGTCAACGGCAAGATACAACCTGTGTTGCACGTAAGCCCCCGGCGGTATCGCTTCCGCTGGCTGAACACCGGTCCGTCGCGCTTCTATCAGATGTTTGTCCTCGGCCCGAACAACAGCACCAAGTCGTTCTGGCAGATCTCGACGGACGGCAACCTGATGGAACGGCCGGTACAGGTAAACAGCGTGCGATTCTCGGTCGCCGAGCGCAACGACGTCATCGTCGATTTCACCAACGATGCGGGCAAGACGTTTTATCTCGAGAATCGGCTGGAGCAGGACGACGGCCGCGGTCCCGATGGCGACGTCGAAGGCGCCGGTCAGGGAACCAAGATTCTCAAGATCGTCGTCGATGGTCCGGTAGTGCCCGACAACAGCGTCAACCCGGCGAATATTCCTGCAGGAACCTATTTCTATGGTTTCCCGAATACGACCGACCAGGTTCGCATCACTCGCACGTTCCGGTTCGAGCGTGGCAATGGTCAATGGCAAGTCAACGGTAAGCTCGTTGGCGGTTGTAACCAGAGTCCACGGTTCCGAATCAAACGCAACACAAACGAAAAGTGGATCTTCCAGAACAACTCCGGCGGCTGGCAGCATCCGATCCACATGCACTTCGAAGAGTTCCAAACCCTTTCGATAAACGGCAATCCCCCGGCAAATTCGGGATTGATTACGAAAGGCCGGAAAGACGTTTTCAGGTTAGAGCACAACATGGAGACTACGGTCTACTTCCGTTTCCGCGACTTCGTCGGAAAAATCCCGCTGCACTGTCACAACGTGGTTCACGAAGACCACGCCATGATGGTGCTCGGCCAAATCGACGACGTCGGGGACAACAAGACGCAACCGTAGCCGCGCTTGTTTGGTATTCCCGCGCGCCACGTGCGTGCTGGAAAGACCTGAACTCATAGCCTGAAGAAAGGAATTCTTATGACGGATTTGAAACGCAGAGGTTTGATAGCGGCGTTGGGTGCGGCCCCGATTGCGATACCGCTGCTGGCCCAGGCGCAAACTGTCGGCCTCAACAATAAGTTCAAAACAATATCGTCGCGCGAAAGAATTCAGCAACGATATTTTCCGAACCTGGTTCTGACCGATCAGAATGGGCGCAAGTTGAAGTTCTACGATGATCTTCTGAAAGATAAGATCGTGATCCTCAACATGTTCTATGCGCAATGCGAGGGCATTTGCACCCCGATCACCAGGAACCTGGTGCGGCTGCAAAAACTGCTTGGCAATCGAGTCGGCAAGGACATCTTCATGTATTCGTTTTCGCTCAAGCCGAAAGACGACTCGGTCTCGGCGCTGAAACACTACGCCCAAATGCACAAAGTGAAACCGGGCTGGCTGTTTCTAACCGGGGCTCCGGAAGACATGGAGACACTGCGCCGCAAACTCGGCTATGTCGATCCCGATCCCGAAGTGGACAAAGACCTGTCGAACCACATCGGGCTGATCAAGTATGGCAACGAACCACTCGAAAGATGGGGCGGTTGCCCGGGAATGTCGTCGCCGGAATGGATTGCAGAGACGCTCAGTTGGGTTTACTGGCCGAAAGACAAAACAAGTCAGACCAGCCAGACGAATCAGGTGAGCAAAAAGGCGAATGGAGGTGCCAAATGAATCTTCTCAATTGGAGAGTTTTCAGCATGGCTTTGCTGCTGGCAATTGCAGTGGCGATGCCAGGCGTAACCAAGGCCCAGGACGCGCAGTCGATGAATGAAATCCCACTCGGCAGCGGGGCTGGAAGCAGGGCCGGCGGCGGTGCTGCCTCCGGCGGCGTGGTCGCTGGTGAAATCACCGGAGACCTGGCGGCGCCTACTGCTGGTCCCGAGGCCGCTGCTTTTGACGGCACCCACGTTTGGGTGGCAACTCAATTCAACAACTCGGTTACCAGAATTCGCGTCAGCGATGGCACGGTTACCGGAACCTACACCGTTGGTAAACGGCCGGTGGCTTTGCTTTACGCCGCGTCGAGTATCTGGGTGGCTAACCTGCTGAGTAACACGGTAACGAAGCTCAACCCCGCCACTGGCGCTGTCGTCGCGACTTACAACGTCGGCGATGGTCCAGGCGGGCTGGCTTTTGATGGAACGAACATTTGGGTCGCGAATCGTCACAGCAACAACGTGACAAAACTCAGCCCCGCGGGCGCCACTCTCGGCACTTTTGCCGTGGGCAAGCGGCCATTGGGCCTGGCTGTTGCCGGCAATAACGTTTGGGTAGCCAACAACAACAGCGACAACGTCACTCGTTTGAGTCTCGCCGGAACTGTGCTGGGCACCTACGCCGTGGGCCGCGGTCCTTTCGGCGTGGCCGGTCAGGGTGAAAACGTTTGGATCACTAACTATTTCGGCAAGAGCGTCACCAAGCTCCGAGCCGCTGATGGAGTTTCGCTCGGCACGTTTGACGTTGGCGACGGCGCATCAGGAATAGTTTTTGACGGCACTAACCTGTGGGTCGTCAACAACGGCGACAGCACGGTGGTGAAAGTCAGCCCGTCAAGCGGGTCGATCGTCACGCGGTATGCCACCGGAAAGGGTCCCTTTGCCGTTGCCTTTGATGGCAACAAGATCTGGGTCCCGAACTTCGGCAGCAACTCAGTTTCGATGACCGCTGCGAACTAACGCCGCGAGACAAACATCGATCAGGATAGCCGTCCTGGTCCACTTTCGGAACGGCAAGTCGCAACGGCTTGCCGTTTCGCTTTTTTTACAAAGACTTAATATGCCAGATCGAAAATTCCAGGCGTATAATCAGCCGGTTGCAGGCGGTCAAAAGCGAGTGTTGCATTAGCGAAATGAACGACTTGCAAAGTAGTCACAATTTTGTGTTCCAGTTGACAGAGTTTTGTTGCTTGTAGTATTAAATCGCGCACCTTCGAACTCGGCACCCTCCCAAATGTTGCCTGGCGCGAAGGACTATCGAATAAGGTCCACGATCGTGCACTAGCATTGCCCGACTCAGTAGCCACAAGCAAGTCTGCCCAGTAGAAAACCTGTTCACCTCATCGGAGCTCAATAGCAGCGAGCGTGCGTGTCGAGTGAGGTCCGTCTTGCCCAAAATTGAAATTAAGCCGTTAGTGTCTATTCATTAAATCGGAAATGACGCACAAGTCGAAAGTTACGTGGGGCAGTAGAACAGTGTACCTGTCCGAAGCCTTCGAGCTTCCTGTCTCTTCCGCTGTCAACTTACACATTCCCCCCAGGTGTCGAGTTGGATAAAAGAGTAGAAAAAATTATTCAAATGATGCGCGAGGACGTTCGTGGCGAACTCTGTCTCTCGGAATTTGCCCAGTCCGTAAACCTATCCGTTTGGCGCCTCTGTCATATCTTCAAATCTGACGTTGGCATGCCTCCCATGCGCTATCTGAGATTGCTCCGCATGGAACGGGCCAAGTTTCTTCTGGAATCGAGCTTTCTGAGCGTGAAGGAGATCGCTTACAGAGTCGGGCTCAACGACGAAAGTCATTTCGTTCGTGATTTCAAATCGACTTACGGTTCTTCTCCCGCTCTCTATCGCTCGCACTTCAGACGCAACAACGGTGAGCAATCTCACAATAACGATTCTCTCAATAGCGATTCAAGAGATGCCGAATCGCACGACGCAGACTCGCGCAACGGCGAATCGCACGGCCAGCAATCGGGCCAGGCACGCCAGCAAATCGCACGTCTAGCCAAGCAGTCAATATTGCCATCCCTACACCTGTTTGTTTGCGTGATGTCGACGCTGTAGGACCAGCAGTTTTACGAGCAGAAGAAGGCGCGGAAAATGGCAGAAGCAAGATCCGCTAACGAACAACAAGATACGCCAAGCATCAAGTCTTGTTCGTCGAAAAACTGGATCGTAAGCTGTCGGAGATTCAGCACAGCGCAAGTGGTGTTTTCACCATCAGTTACTTTCGCAAGCAAACTAAAGTTACTCAACTGTTTCAGCAAAGCCCTCGCCTTTCAAATTGATCGTCTTTGCCGAGAAGTTGGACCAAGACTGGGAGCTTAGGGTCTCGGTCGACTAACGGCAACGACCTTTTGGGATTTGAGGCCACACCGAACGGCTGAAAGGAGATTCTATGCCTAAAAAGAAGGCAAAAGATCGGCAGGAGACAACTGATAGCACAATCAGTAGAAGAAGTGTGCTCAAGATAGGAGCTGCTGCTGGCGCAACCACGGTTTTAGCGCCACAGATGCTCACTTCTAGTACTGCATTGGGTTTTCAGGGTCCAGTTGCAGAGCCGGTCATTTGCGCCACACCTGTTAACAGTCCCGCGCATCGCCCGTTTATTCAGGAATTCGCTGCGCCATTTCCAGCAATTCCGACCTTCTTGTGGCCACGGCCGCAAGAGCATCCGAACACTGGCGCTGGTGAAGCCGACCGAGCAGCGCACCAACGTTGGGCGCAGTTTCCGGCCGACCTTGAATACTCGATGGACGCCAGAGCCGGACTCCATACGTTCCATCCGGATTTCTCGCCGACATACATCTGGGGTTTCAACGGTAAATACCCGGCCCCGACAGTTCTGAACGCTTACGGCCACCCAATCATCGTTCGCTTCCGGAATAGCCTGCCGGTAGTGACCACGACGTTTGGCCGAAACGAAATGACGATCCACTTGCACAATGGCCACCACGGCTCCGAGTCCGATGGCTTTGCAGGTGACTTCTTCGGAACGGGATTCTGGAAAGACCATCTTTATCCGAATTGCTATGCCGGTCTCGATGCTTTTGGCGGCAATGGCGATCCGAAAGAAAAGATGGGCTCGTTCTGGTTCCACGATCACCGTGCCGAGTTCACGCTCAACAATAACGTGCTGGGCCTGAACGGTATGTTCCTGGTCTATGACCGCACCGACCCGGGTCATGAATTTGCGACCAGCGGCTCGCTCCGGCTGCCGGGTTACTACGGCATCACCGACTTCCCGTTGATTCTTGTCGACCACAGATTCTGTCCGACCGCCAACGGCCGCACGGAAATGGTCAACGCCGCCGGCGGCGACAAGTTCATCGTCAACGGCATGATTCAACCGAAGATGACTGTCCGGCCTCGTAAGTATCGGTTCCGCGTTCTCAATACCGGCCCGACGCAGACTTACGACCTGACCCTGATCAAACCCGACGGTTCAGTCGGAACGATCACGGTCGTCGCGACCGACGCCAACTTCCTCCAGAATCCGCTCAAGATCGACGCCGGCGCCAATGCTGGAAACAGCAACAGCACCACCGCGCCAATCGTGCCTGGCGGACTCCGAGTGAGCGTGGCCGAGCGTTACGATTTCATCATCGATTTCACCGGGTTCGCGCCGGGCTCCAAGCTCTATCTCAAGGAAAACCGGTCGATGTTTGTCGGCAATCCGTCGCCAGACGTGCTGCCGGCAGGCTTGGCGATCGAAAACGTCATCATGCAGTTTAAAGTGGTGGCCAGAGAATGGTGGTTCCCGGCTGATACACCGGCGATTCCGAACACGCTCTGCACCTATCCGACGTTGCCCGCGACCGACAATACCTGGGAATGGCAGTTCGTCCGCGACCCGGCGACCGTCACCCCAAGATTGTTCAGGATCAAACGGCCGTTCGATACCGGACTCGGATGCGTATTCGATCCGGAACACTCGGCTCACTGCATTCTCAGAGGCACCACTGAAGAGTGGCTGCTCAACAACAACGTGGGCGGCTCCGCCTGGGTCCACCCCGTGCACATCCACTTCGAAGAGTTCCGCACTCTGAAGCGGTTTGTAAACGGCGTCGAAGTTCCTGTTCCGCCACTACAGACGGGAAGAAAAGACGTAAGCCGACTCGAGGCCGGTCAGGGCGCGTTGATCAAGATGCAGTTCCGTGATTACAACGGACGTTATCTGATCCACTGCCACAACATGGGCCACGAAGATGCGTTCATGATGGTGCGTTGGGACATTTGTCCGGACGCGGCATCCCTGGCGTCATGCTTAGCGGACCAGCAAGTCTGTCAAAACGAACTGGAGTCCAAACTCCGGCTTGATGAGGAGGTGGCGTAATGGATAGAAGAGAGCTGTTCAAAAAAGTATTTGAACCGCATCCGGCATCGCCCGGTGTTACGCGGTACACAAACGCCGTGCTCCGAACGCAAGACAACCAGGAAGTCAGGTTCTATGACGATCTGATCAAAGGCAAGCAAGTCGTGGTCAATTTCATGTACGCTGAATGCCACGGCGCGTGCCCGCTGGTCACCCAGACCTTGAAGAAAACCTACAAGGATCTGAAGCATCGCATGGGTAAAGACCTGTTCTTCTACTCAATCAGCACCAAACCCGAAGACGATTCGCCGGAAGCGTTGAAGCACTATGCCAAGATGCGCAAGGCTGATCTCCCGGGCTGGTACTTCCTGACTGGGGATGCTTACGACATCCAAACCATTCGCTTCAGGCTGTTCGGTATGGGCCATCCGGGTTTCGACCTTGATGACGCCATGCACGCCGGCATGCTGCGAATCATCAACGACGGCAGAAACTCCTGGGGAATGGCCCAGGCGTTTGCCACCCAGAAGAACATCCTGAAGAGGATTGAGTGGCAGGATCCGCAGAAATCATACGCGGAACGTGTCGTTGAAAGCCGTGCTCGACAAGCCTTGATCTACAAGGACGTCAAGAAGTTCGGCTATCGCCGTGACATCTAGTTAGCGGCACCGGCCGTCGCCCTGAGTTAAACCTTAACTCGTGGCGCCGGTCGAATCGGAAACCAGGAGCAGGAGTTGCTCCATGCGGCTCCTGTTCCTGGTCCCAAACATAAGGCGGGAAGAAAGATCACTATGAAACCAACTGCCATAATCTCGCTCCTGGCTCTCCTCCTTGTGGGTTCAATCAACCTGGCTTCGGCCCAGGAGAAGAAATGCCCACTTAATCTCGTCGGGACCTGGAAAGCACAAGTTTCGGCCACCGAAGCG
>DATELZ010000048.1:0-9490 GCA_035276045.1 Pyrinomonadaceae bacterium
GAGTATGCGCTGCGGTTCGAGTTGCATTACACGAAACCGGTCTGGGACAAAGTGCTCGGCTTTTTCGGGACCACGCCGGAAGACGCGTTTGGGCCATACACAGCCGAGAACGCGATCCCGTGGTACACGGTGATGTTTTTCATCGCGTGCATATTGAGCGTCGTCATTATCTGGATCCTCAAGGGCAAGCTTTCTGAAAGTGAACCGGGCCACGGCCAGCAGACACTCGAAGTCAGCGTCCTGGCAGTGCGCAGCATGATCGAAGACATCATTGGTCCACACGGTTTGAAATACTTCCCGATCGTGATGACCTTTGCGGTGCTGATCCTCGTGTCGAACCTGATGGGACTCTTTCCGTTATTCATGAGTCCCACTGCGGCGACGAGTGTCACATTCGCGCTCGGCTTGAGTTCGTTTCTTTATTACAACTACATCGGCATCTCTGAAAACGGCATCGTCACGCACCTGAAACACCTGGCTGGTCCAGTCTGGTGGATCGCGTGGTTGATCTTTCCGATCGAGTTGATCAGTAATTTGATTCGTCCGTTTTCACTCGGCATTCGTTTGTTCGGTAACCTGTTTGCCGACGAGCAGGTGATGGTGACGGTGTCGAACCTCGCGCCGCCGGTTACCTGGTTTGTGCCGATTTTCCTGATGCCGCTGAGCGTCTTCGTGGCGTTGATTCAGACTTTTGTTTTCATACTGCTTTCGCAGCTTTACCTCAGCGAAGTTTCGCACGCGCCACATGCGCATGGCGCACACGACGCGCATGGCGCGGATGACGAGGGCGACGAGATGATCGCTCCTGTTTTAACGTAATTGGCTTTATCCAGCGCGCGGTGAGCGATCGGACAAAGCGTCCGCACACGTTACCGCGCAAGTTGAGTCGATTGCTTTCAAGTCACACTCCGTCCGCACCAGGCAGGTCATAGCTTCGGTTTTGTTGAAGCAACTCAGGTCTGTATCGCAGGAGCGCCGTTGTAAGAGGGGCGGTGGATACCGGATGCAGGCGAAATAATAAAGCGGTGCAGTCAGCGATGGCTTGAACGGCGATCCGAAAGTTGATTGAGGAGGAACTATGAGTAAATTCAGAATCCTGCTGTTCGCCGTGGTCGGCATTATGTTTAGTGCCATGACGACGTTTGCGCAAACTGCCGCTGGTGACAACGAGAGTTCCGTGAACAAGTATCGCGCAATCGGCGCGGGCGTCGGTTTTGCCATCGCCGTTCTGGGTGGCGCTATCGGACAGTCGCGCATCGGCGCGGCGGCGTGCGAAGGCGCGGCGCGTAATCCTGGCGCTGCCGGCCGTATTCAAACCATGATGATTCTTGGTTTGGCGCTGATCGAGTCCCTCGTGCTGTTTGCGCTGCTGGTGGTTTTCGCGGTCGTCAGACCAACAACCTAAAGCGGGAAACAGGAATCGAACCGTTTGTAAGTGCGGGCGAGAGAGTTTTTTTAACGCTCTCGCCCGCCTCTTTGTTGACCGCTAAACAACGCGAATGAAATAATCGAGGCCTTGCAACGATGAAAAAATGTCCGAAATGTGGAGTTGAATATACTGATGCGACGACGCTGTGTCCCGCCGACGGCGTTGCGCTCGAGAAGACTGACGACTCCCTGATCGGCACTGTCCTCGCCGGAAAATATCGCGTCGACGCGCGCCTCAACGAAGGCGGAATGGGAAGCGTTTACCGGGGCACGCACATGCTGATGGAGAAGGTCGTCGCCATCAAAGTGTTGCGCCCGTCGCTTGCCGCCGATGAAAAGATCGTTGCCCGCTTTTCGCGTGAAGCACGCGCCGCGTCGCGTATCTCACATCCAAATGCGTTGAGTGTTACTGACTTCGGCGAAGACGATAATGGCATCGTCTTTCTCGTGATGGAGTATTTGAGCGGCAAGACTCTGAAGCAGGTGATACGTGAAGAGGGACCGTTGCCGCTGACCCGGATTGTCGAGATCACGCGGCAGATCGGAGACGCGCTTGCCGCTGCTCACGCGCAGGGCGTCGTGCATCGCGATCTGAAGAGCGACAACATCATGTTGCTCGACACTACTTCGGTTGGGGATTATGCAAAGGTGCTCGACTTCGGCATCGCGAAGATCAACGAGCCGGATGGAAAGTTTGACGGCGACTTGACGGCGCCGAATCTCGTCATCGGGACGCCGCAGTACATGTCGCCGGAACAGTGCGCGCAGGATGCGGAGATCGATGCGCGATCCGATATCTATTCGCTGGGTGTGATTCTTTACGAGATGCTCGTCGGGCATGTGCCGTTCTCGGGTGAGTCGGCGACGATCGTCATGATGAAGCACTTGCAAGAGCCGGTGCCGTCGGTGTTGGAAGAGCGGCCGGATGTGCCGCCGCCGGTCGGGCGCGTGGTGGCGCGGGCGATGGCGAAGGTGCCGGGCAATCGTTATCAGAGTGTTGGCGAGTTGCTGGAGGATCTGACGATTGCGGCTGGGATGATCGTGCCTGTACCGGTGACGATGTCTGGCGAGAGACGGGCTGTGAGTGCTCCGCCGGCCGACGATGCGGACGAGATCACGGTAGTAAGAAAACGCGAGGAGTACATTCCTACTCCGCCGACTCCGTCAGCTCAACGTCGTGCGCCGGTCACTGTGCCGATTCAACAACCTGTTGCGGGAAATGTTGGCGGCGGCGGCTCGGGCTCGGGGTTCAATCCGTGGAAGATCCTGATCCCGTCGGCAGTCGCGCTGCTGGTCGTATTCGCTGGAATTTATGCGTTGACGATGAACTCGGCGAGTACCAACACTAACACCAACACGAACCAGTCTGGTCAATCACTCGCAGCCGATCCGAACAGTCAGCCGGTCCAACCAGCGCAACCGCCAACCGGAAAATCAGAAGAAGGACTTCCATCCGGCGGTGCGACCAAACCATCAGAAAATGCGAACGCCAACGCGTCGCCGAACGTGAACGCAGAAGGCGAGCCGACGCCGATCGAAGACGTCAGTCCGGTGGCGAATGTAAACGAGAACTCAAACGCGAACTCCAACACAAATCGCAAAGCGCCTCCGTTGCCGGAACCCACGCGCAGTGTAATTCCCGAGACGGTACCGGCGCCGACACCCACGGCCACCAAGCCGCCGGCGCCCGCGCCTACTCCTTCGCCGAATTAATCAACCGGGTTTGCAAGATGGCGGGTTGGAGATGCCGGTTGGAAGATGATCGCCAATCTCAGCCATGATGAATCGCTTCACCCCTTCTCGTCCGGTGAGACTGAGCCACACGGATCCGCCTTCACGTTCAACCTCGATTCCGAAACCAAAGAACGGACAGCATAGACGTTCGAGCGCGACGAACTGCGCAACTGTGAGTAAGACGTCGGATTCGTTAGGCAGTTCGAAAGCATAGCCGTCCGGCAATTCACGCATCGTGTGAACGGAGCGAAAGAGTTTGTCGATCGTAGCCATGTGTGCGCCTCGTTGGTCGGGCGCGATCGCGGTCATGTCACAGGCGAATGGTGATTCTTTTTTTGTCATCCGTTTCTCGGCCAATACATAATGATGAACACTCCGGCAAGTGCGATTGCGCCGCCGATTAGATCAAACTTATCAGGCAAAATCTTATCAACTCGCCAGCCCCACAGGATAGAGAGCACGACAAACACTCCGCCATATGCCGCATACACACGTCCGAAGCTCGCCGGTTGCAGAGTGGGTATAACACCGTAAAGAACGAGGACGGCCGCGCCGATCACAGCGTAATAGAAAGGTCGATTCTCACGCAGCCACAACCACACAAGATAACCTCCGCCGATCTCACATAGACCAGCGGCGACGAAGTAGAGTAGCGATTTGATCATTCGGTAATCTTAAACTTTTTAGTGCAAACTGTTGCATGTCCGCGTAAGTCCTTAAAAGTGCTGTGTGGAGGAAGATGTCTCCCGCAAAGGCGCAAAGACGCAAAGAAAACCCTTATTAACGCGGCAGCGCACCTACGATTATCGGATTCGCAGAAGAATCTGTTGGACCAGCGCTGCTTCGTTTTCGATCTGTGGTTCGATTTCGAGGGTGTAGCAGGGGAGGAGGATGGAGAGGGAGTGGAGTTTGACGGCGTCTTTGGCGGTGGTGATTAGGCTGCGGGCGCCGGCGCGCCGGGCGGCTTCGATTAGGGAGTCGATGTCGTGTTGGGTGTAACGATGGTGGTCGGGGAAGGCTTTGCGCAGGACGAGGTCGTATTGGACCTGGTTGAAGAATGAACGCGGATTGCCCACGGCGCAGAAGGCGGCGACAGGCGAGGGAAGAACTTCAGGAGCGTTGTTGAATGGCTTTATGGCAGTGACACGCATGCGCAGGTGAAAGATGGGGGCGTTGGTTAGACGGCGGAGTTGGTCCGTCACGGCGGGGATGTCGGAGGATTGATCGGTGCGGGTCAGCACGACGCAGTCGGCGCGGCTGAGGCCGCTTAGGGGTTCGCGGAGGCGTCCGTAAGGGAGCAGGTGGCCGCCGCCCCAGGGGTTTGTTGCGTCGATGGTGACGATGTTCAGGTCGCGCTGGAGGCGCAGGTGTTGGAAACCATCGTCCAACACGAAACAGTCGGGGTTGAATTGCGCGATCGCTTCCCGGCCAGCCGCGATTCGATCGGCGTCGGCGATGACCGCTGCGATGCCGAGCAGGTTAGTTGCGAGAAGAAATGGTTCGTCACCTGCTTCGGAGGGAGTGGCGCGCACGGTGTTACCGTCTGAGACGATGACGCGTCGCTTGGGATTGTCTCGGCCGTAACCGCGCGTCAGTATGCAAACTCGTTTGCCTGTAGCAGCGACGGTCCGCGCGATCCACTCGACAAGAGGCGTCTTGCCGGTCCCGCCGGTGGTGATGTTGCCGACGCTAATCACCGGGCGATCGAGTTTGAACGATTGCAGCGTTCCGCGGCGATACAGCGAGAGGCGCGTTCGCATAACTGCGCCATACACAACGCTCAATGGCGGAAGAATCAGCGACTTCATGAAGTCTGAGCGTTCGCGGTTAGCAATGAATTTGACTCAGAACTGTTGTGACGAGGTGTGGCCAACAGTGGCGCGATGAGTTTGATGGTTCTTTCGGCCGCGCCCTGGTTGGTTTCGATCATTTGTTTCGCGCGCATAGCGAGCCCCGCGCGTTGTTCCTGATCCGACAACAGATCCCGAAACGCGTGAGCCAACTCACGCACGGCGTCCTGACCTTCGACGGGCGGCAACTGAACGATCGCATTCGCTTCGTTTAACAGATCGACGATGGCGTGGAAGTTGTGCGTGTGGGCTCCAGTCACGACAGGCGCACTCGCGGACGCAGGCTCAAGCACGTTGTGCCCACCACGATCCACGATACTGCCACCGACAAAGACCACAGTCGCGAGCGCATAGGTCGCAGGCAGTTCGCCGATCGTGTCCAATAAGATCACGCGAGCGTTCTCGTCACCATCTGATGGCGCATCAGTTCTTCTCGCCCAACTCAATCCCGATTCGCGAATCAGGGAAGCGACTTCCTGGAATCGTTCCGGATGGCGAGGCGCCAGCATCAGCCTCGCCGGTTGGCCGAGTTGTTTAAAGCTATCGAGGATGATCTTTTCTTCGGGGGCGTGCGTGCTCGCCGCGAGAATCAACGGCACATCGTCGCGCAAACCGAATCGTTTTTGGATCTCGAACGTTTGCTGCGACGGCGCGGAAATGTCTTTAGCGTCGAACTTGAGGTTTCCTGCTGTATGGATCCGCTCAGCCGCCATGCCCAACTCACGCAATCGGCCAGCATCGACGTCAGACTGCATCACCGCCACATCCAACGATCTCAAAACCCGCCTGAGAAAGAACTTAATCAACGAGTAGCGCTTGAACGATTGCCGTGAGATGCGACCGTTCACGAGTGCCACTGGAATCTCGCGCGCCTCACACTCGCGCAGGAAGTTGGGCCACAGTTCCGTCTCCATGATCAAAACGGCGTCAGGATTGATCGCACGCAAAGCACGTCGCGCAGTCCAACGCCAGTCGAACGGAAAGTAGAAGACGCTCTCGGCGTGGGCGGCGAAAACGTCGTTGGCGAGTGTTTGTCCGGTGCGTGTGATTGTCGAGACGACGAGCGCGTGATGCGGAAACGCGTGTTTGAGTCGATCGACGAGTGGCCGCGCCGCCTGCGTTTCGCCGACCGAAACGCAGTGCAACCAGATCACGGGACGCTTCCCGATCGGAGGAAGCGAACCCAGGCGTTGGCGCAAACCCTCGACGTACTTGCCGTGCGCCAACGCTTTAAACAGGAAGTAAGGTATTAGAAAGAGAAGACCGAGCGATAGCAGGAGGCTGTAAGCCAGATACATTGTTAGAACTTTGTACTTAGTGCTTTGAGCTTTGTTCGCTGGCTAACTAACAAAGTACCAAGTACAAAGCACTAAGCACCAACAAATTACTTCGCGCGCTCGATGTATCGCCCTTCCGTCGGATCAACGCGAATGCGATCGCCTTCGTTGATGAACGGCGGCACGGTAATCGTCACGCCATTTTCGAGTGTCGCGGGCTTGTTGACGTTGGAAACGGTCGCGCTTTTGAGCGTCGGCTCAGTTTGCGTCACGACCAGTTCCATTGACGGCGGCAGATCGATGCCGATCGGCGCTCCTTCATAAAACTCCGCCTGGAGTTTCAACCCCGGCGTCAGCCACTGTGCCGCGTCGCCCAGATCATCCTCGCTTAGCGCGGTCTGTTCGTAGTTCTCGGTGTTCATGAAGTGGTGGTGCGAACCGTCGGAGTAGAGGTACTCCATCTCGTGCTGTTCGAGCGAGGCGCGGTCGACAGTGTCCGCGGAGCGGAAGCGATGTTCGAAAGAGGATCCGGTCCGAATGTTTCGCAGCTTGGTTTGCACCATCGCGCGCAGGTTGCCGGGCGTGTGGTGGCGGAATTCGACGACCTTGCAGGGCTGGCCTTCAAAAACGATCACCATGCCGCGCCGAATCTGGGTTGCAGGAATAGCCATAAAACTGAAGTTCTCCGTAGATAAGGGTAGGACGCACTAACAAAACGCCTAGTCTAACGACGCAGCTTGGCCCTTGTCTAGTGGCCTACCCAACGCTTGAACTTCAACGCAGAGGCCGCAAGAAGTACGCAGAGCACACGGAGAATACCTTAGAGATACTACCCTATTAGTTTAAAAGGGCGGTTTGCCGGGATTAACATCCGAGCAATACCGCCCTTTTTTTGAGGAGCCCACCTACCTCGTTTTGGTAAACGCCTATAGATGCTGCCGGTTCCAATAACTCTTTAAGCAGCGCGAGCGCGCGGCACTCGCCGCAGACGAGCCAGCCGTTCGAGCCAGCGTTGCGCCTGCTCGTAGTGCGGAAACTTGCGCTCATCCATGCGGAAGGCGCTGGTGTGATAATAGCGCCGGCCTTTGATCAATCGCGCCGGATGTTTAATGTGGAGCATCTCATGATAGAGGATGTACTCCACGAACCATTCCGGAACGTCTTTCGAATCCAACGTCTTGCTGATCGTGATGCTGTCGTAAACGTGGTCGTGATGACCGAGGATGCTGCGCGTGCGCCGTTGCGACCAGGTGATCGTCGGCTTCGACAACTGCCCGTCAAAGAAGCGACGATTCAACTTCGTGAACATCCGTTCGAGATCGTAAACTTCGCCCTGTGCGGTCGAGATCATCTTGCGTCCGCGTCCGCGTCGCGCGAGATCGGACGAGCGCATCACCGACGGAGTCAACGAATACTCACGATAAACACGGTCATGAATCGTCGGCACCCGCTTTCCGAGCAGTCGTGCCACGAGGATCCACGCGAGGGCGCGCAAAACTTCCGGCGGCGAATCTTTGCAGATGTCTGAAAGCCGAACGTAAACACACCCCGATCGCATCCGGATCGTGTGCCGCAAGCCGGCATAGGGATAAAAGCGGACCTCTATTGCCGGGACACCCCGGTTACCACCCATATGCCGAAAGGCATCTGCGAAATATTTCTTTACCTCGTTCATGTGAGTTAACTGCGACCGAGCGACCGAAAGGAGGCTCAATCTTAAGGACGGGCAGTCGAGATCGTCAACCCGGCGCGGAGAGGCGGCCGGAAGTGCAAATTTTACACAGATTTACAAGGGATCTGTGCAATCTGTGGATAAAACCCTTATACTGCAACGGCGATTATTTTTATGCCCAGGCGAGCCCCAAATCTTCAGCCTACTGACAAAAACGCCCTCGATTCGCGGGCCGAAGTTCTGCTTGCCGCGTTGATCAAAGAACATTTGGTCACCGGCGAGGCGGTTGGATCCCGTGTGTTGTCGGATCGTTTCGCGCACGGCTACGGTTGGAGTCCGGCGACCATCCGCAACGTGATGGGAACGCTTGAAGAGGCCGGGTTTGTGGAACAACCACACACATCCGCCGGCCGCATCCCGACCGACAAAGGCTATCGCTACTACGTCGACAACATGCTCGGCGAAGCCCGGCTCTCGCGCGGCGACCTGAAAGCCATCGATCATCTGTTCAACGACATCGACGCCGCTTCATCGCCCGACCGGTTGATGGAAACAGCGTCTCACGTCCTGTCAGCCCTGTCGCAGAACGTCGGGATCGTCGTTTCGCCTTCGCTGGCGGAGAATCGCCTGAAGCACATCGAGTTTGTGCAACTGCCCGACAAGCGAATCCTCGTCGTCCTCGTTTCGATGGCCGGTATCATTCACAACAAAGTGATCCGGACGTCCGAGGACTTCACGCAGGACGAGCTGGATCGCACGGCGAGTTACCTGAACGTCGAGTTCACCGGCAAGAGCCTGATCGCGATCCGGGCGGAGATCGTCGAGCTGATGAAGGAAGAGAAGGCGCTTTACGATCGGCTGTTACAAAACGCCGTCCTCCTGTGCGAGCGCAGTCTCGAAGGCGAGGAGACGACCGGCGAGGTCTACGTCGACGGCGCTTCCAACATCCTGACCAAACCCGATTTTGACGACGTCGAACGCATGCGCGACCTGTTCCGGATGTTCGAAGAGAAGTCGCGCCTGATAAAGATACTGAACGAATGTGTCCACGACGCCCATTATTTCCCGGGCGACGTGCACGTGACGATTGGCCGCGAACACCTCGCGAGTTCGATGCGCGATTGCGCTTTGATCACCGCCCCTTACCGCGTCGGGTCCAACGAAAGTATCGGCACGCTGGGCGTGGTTGGGCCGATGAGAATTGAATATGCGCGGATAATGGCTATGGTAAACTACATGGCGCGGTTAATAGAGCAGCGCCTCGGCGAGCAGACCGCCCGTTAGTCTCGCGGAGATTCGATCCTTCCTAATGACATCTGACAGGAACGACAAACGCGGCTTCCGCATCCCAATAAAATTCAGCGACGCTGAGAGCGAGAGTGATTCTCCGATTACCCAACCAGCCGAGATGGACAGACTAGATCCCGACAACGAAAACGAACGTCCTTCCCCGGAAGAGGACGATCAACCGGACGCGCAAGCCGATCTCGGGCTCGACGACCTCGACAGTCGCTCGACGGGAGAACTCG